>NZ_RQHT01000014.1:0-600000 GCF_004770905.1 Leptospira bandrabouensis
ATCTAGTATATTCTGCCATTCTATCTCCCATTTAAATTATCGGGATTTGTTGCATTAGATTCTTGAACCTACCAAATAAAATTTTTCGGTTAGCGCATAACGAAAATTGACTTAGCTCAAACTGGTCTCTAGTTGTTATAGAATTCTACCAAATTGGATTGGATCTCAAAGAATATACAAGAGTATTGAAACAAAACTGAAATGTTTAGGATTCAACACCAAAAGGTCTAAGAGTTTTTTGTATTTCCAAAATCCTTTGCAAAGTGCAAATCACAGGTAATCCAAAGAGCTTCCACATAAAGATTTCTCACAAAATTCGAGAACGCATAGTGCTGGCAAAATGCATTCTAGGACCTTGTACCGTCACAGGGATTATGAGTAAAAATGATGATGAATCCAAAAGAATACAAAAAATCTTAAAAGGCAATAATTTCTTTTTTTTCCTTATCTTCCCATGTCTTATACTAAATTAGATAAAATATTAAATAGTATACGTAAAGAAACTGCACTCTTGTATAAACGAGAAGAAAATAAAACATCTCGATCTGGTTTGATAAATATCTTTTTCGAAAGCAGAAACAACAAAACAAGAGCAGAATAGAATTTGTTATTTTTTAGCATCACCGAATGAGTTTGATCCTGAACAAATTAATCATCTATCCAGGAAATAGAGAAGTCTATTTTTCTACTTAAATAATGGAAATACACCTTAAACGATATATGTTTTTTTTCATTGCACAAATAACAACAAACTCGTGAAAAGTTTTTATAATTGTATCTCTATATCGGTAACAGGAAAGGCAACACAAGAGTGAATCCATCCGAACTTTTTATCAGACTTTCGAATTTTAGCTTCGGGAGGACTGAATACTTCTCCTGATTTTAGTTTCACTCGGCACAAACTACATTCACCCGATCGACAAGCATTCTCGGTAAAATATCCATTTCTTTCTAAACTATTCAGAAGAGGTTCTCCAACTTTCGCTTGGAAAGTTTGGTGATCTCCTACTTTGACTTTTACTTCCTTTGTAAGAAGAATAGAATTCGGCCAACCTTCCATTATGTCGGGTCTTGGTGGTGGGCCATTACTTTCAATTAAGATCCGCCCCGATTTAACTCCAAGTTCAGAAAGAAGTTTTCCTACATGTTCATTAAAAGGAGTGGGGCCACAAACATAATACATTTTTGATGGAGCGTTTTGAAGTAAGGTTTGTAATGTTGTAAAATCCAATCGACCACGGTATCCTTTAAAATTTTGACCGACTTCCCGAGAAAGGAACTCGGTCAAAATAAAGTTTTGATGAACCGAAGCTAAGTTACGAAGTTCATCAATAAAAATGACATCATCTTCATAACTATTAGAGTAAATGATATGGAATCGAAAATTTTTGTCCGATGCCAAAAACGATTTTAACATACTCATTGCAGGAGCAATCCCTGATCCACCAGCAAGGAATACCAAATCAAAACCATGGAAGAGAGGATTGTGATGAAACGAACCCATTGGTCCGCTAGATTCAAATTCTTGTCCAACCTTTACATCATCCAACAAATATGGACTCACAAATCCACCTTCTGCTCGTTTGATGGTCAGTTCATACGAATTTAAATCATTTGGTGAAGAAGAAATCGAATAAGGTCTCGCAGTGAGAACACCCGAAAGAGAAACAAATAAATTGATATACTGCCCGGCCTGGAAGGGAGGTAATTTTTTTCCATCAACCGAAACCATTTTTAAGGTTTTTGTTGAAACTGTATCTACACGAATTTCTTCTACACGAAGGTTCAGCCGCTTTGGATGTAGACTGTTTATTTTTTGTCGAACAAGACCCTTCTCTTCTTTAAAGTTAGAACCGTTATTTTCCAATTCCTCTTTTTTTAAAACCGCTTCCTTGTACCCAACCACAGAGTTCAAAATGTTTGTTTCTAGTTTTTTATTGTTATCTAACATATCTTATTTCCTATCAATTAAAGTTGAGTTGTTCGATTTGGTTGAATCCTTTACTTTTCATGGAGCCGTAACATTTGTTTTTAATTTACGACGGATGTTCGAACGTTTTAAAATTTTCCGTGCAGTATAATAACCATTCAAATAGGTTGGTTGGAACCCACCCATACTGGTCCAACTGCTGGCAGAATAAAGTCCATCAATTGCATCCAAAGATTCACGAAACAAATGCCCATCTTGTAACATTTGTTTGAAACCATATATGGCCCCACCCGGTGTATTCAGATAACGCATCATCGTCATTGGTGTGGCAACTTCTGCCTTTTCAATATGTGCTCTAATTTTAGGATATGCTTTTTCAACAAGATCAATTAGTTTACCACCAAACTCGTACTTTGTGGAAATATATTGTTCAGGAAGTATATCCTTCCAAGCCTCCCCATATTGTAAGGCCACAAGAGTGACTACCGATTTCCCTTTTGGAGCAAGTTCCAAATCAATAAAATTATAACAAGTCACCATTCCCCAATCAGGAGCATCCAAAGTATACATACGGTCTTCATTGACCTCTGCATTAGAAGTTGTCATTACAAAGGTGGAAGCAGTTGTGAAGCCTAATTCTTCAGGAGGACAATCCAAACCCAAATAAAGGCATACGGCTGATACACCCATCCTTCTTGATTGGAAATCTTTTAAAACAGAAGGAGGCGTTTCTAAATCTAACATTTCATGGTAAGTGATAAGAGGACTTGCGTTTGATACCACAGCATCACAAGTGACAGTTTCTCCTGTTTCGAGAAGAACAGCTCGCACAGCTCCGTTCTCTGTGAGAATTTTTTCTGCGGCGCAATGGAAACGAACTTCCCCACCTGCTTCTTCAAAAGAATCAAGAAGTGCACTCGAAAGCATTTGGGAACCGCCTTTGATATGCCAAGGTTTATATACACAATAAAAATATACCATACCGATGAATTCAGCAAATACCAAGTCCGTTGTTGGTATCCCAACATAACTCCAATAAGGTGTGATGACACTAATGAGATCTTCATTTTTAAAAAATTCATTTAATACATCAGTTGTGGAACGAAGGCCGTAAGATGAAAAATTTGGACATTTTGTTCGAATTTTTTCTTGATCGTTAGATAACCTAACTCTCGGCAAAACAAAATAATATTCATTCACAACGGCTTCACTTAGAGTAAAAAAACGATCAATCGAATTCCCTTCTTCTGGAAAAAGACTCTTTAAATGGTTTTTTAATTCTTCCCAGTCGGCAGGCAATGTAACATCTAATTTTCCTGGCATCACAATACGATAGAGTTCTTCTTCCTGAACTAAATCTATTTTATCTAATACACCAAGTTCTTCAAAAACACGGCGCATAATGAATGGATTTGATTCTGTTCCCACCCCGCTGAGTTGGTGGAGGGCCACTTCAAATTCAAAATCTCCTCTCACAAAGGAGGTTGCGCACCCACCAGGGACGTTATGCCTCTCGAGTAACAATGTTTTTGAACCTTCTCGCTGCAATCGAGTGGCGGCCATTAAACCGGCGTTACCGGCACCAATTACAACAGTGTCATAATGAGACATTTTCCATTCTCCCCAGGGTAATCCTTATGAAGAACACCCAATCTTTACACTGTAAAGATTGCAATCTTTTTTCTTGTCCCGATTTTTTAAATCTCCACCCCTTTGCATCAAAGTTCACGTCACTTCTCTTTTAAAACCTTTACTGAAAAGAATTTACAACGGAAGCATTGGGGCCTACTAGGTTGTAATGGCCGGGAAAAAAGAGAAAATAGACAAACCTACCAGTTCCTACCATCACGGTGACCTTCGCCCTGCACTCATTTCTGCTGCGCGAAGTCTGTTACAAAACCAAGGGGCCGATGCCCTTTCCTTACGATCCATCGCTTCTGCCATAGGTGTCACACATATGGCCCCTTATGCTCACTTTAAGGGGAAACAAGAATTGCTACAGTCGGTAGCCGCATCGGGGTATGATGAACTGGCTGCGAATATGCTTGCTGCCCAAAAAAAACATCCGAAAGTCCAAGGTCGAATGATGGCCTATCATTACGGTGTGGAATACATCCATTTTGCAATCGCAAGTCCCAACCTTTACCGATTGATGATGAACCAAATTGATTTGGAAAAAAAAATGGGATCCGATCCACACGAAAGAGAAATATGGCTGAGTTCACAACGTCCCTTTCGTTTGTTGTTTGCTGCCTTTGCAAATGAAAAAGTTAGTAAAAAGTTAGCACATGCCAGAGCACTTGGAGCTTGGGCCACTGTACATGGAATTGCTTCTCTTGCCATTGATGGACATTTAGTCCTTCCGAAAGGAATGGATGTGATACAATTATTCAAAGCAACTGTTAGTTCCTCAGTGGATCTAGGATAAAAAAACTATGACAAAAAGTAAATTATTAGAAATGCATAACGTCGGAATCGTTGTGGAATCACTCGGTAGCGCCATTTCTTTTTTTCAAGAAATTGGACTAACACTGGAAGGAAGAATGGTCGTTGCAGGTGCATGGGCAGGGCAAGTCACAGGACTCAAGAATCAGGAAGTAGAGATTGCAATGATGGTAACCCCAGACGGACACACTCGCATAGAACTTTCTCAATTTATATCACCAAAAACGATCGCTGACCACAGAACAGCTCCAGTCAATTCTCTTGGTTATCTTCGTATTATGTTTAGAGTGGACAACCTAGACGAATTGTTATCTCGCCTAGAAAAACATGGTGCCACAGTCGTTGGTGATGTGGTTATATTTGAAAATATATATAAACTCTGTTATATTCGTGGAGTAGAAGGAATCCTCATTGGGCTTGCAGAACAAATCGGAACCCAAACAGCAACGGATATTTTAGAAAACTGAATGAAACTAATTTATCCTGTTTTGTTTTTTGTTTTCATCTCAAATTGCACTCGATTTATACTTTCACCCGGCATCAATTCAGATTTATCGGTCACGATCCATGAGTCTAAAAATCCAGCTGACGATAGTAAATACAAATTGTATGTTTTTAAACTTAGCGACCAAAATTTAGAATTAGCTTTATTTGATATAAATAACTTCTCTTCACTAAATCCAAACTTTAATAAAAATTTGGATGAAATTTACAAAGATATTAAAATAACCAACTTCGCATTTATCATCGAAGTATTCGCAGAAAACGGATTAGAAGATTTAAACCAACTAAAAGAAATCGAAATTGATAATCCAGATTGTAAAGCTACCAAATACGTAATTTATCGTTATGATTATATCAAATTCGTCCTTGTTCGCGGGAAAAGAGAAAATATTTATCCAAAATTTCCTGAAGAAAAATACCAATTTGAATTTCAACCAAAGATGGCTAACATCGAAATCACAGAGCTTCCAAGAAAACGCATTCTAATTTATTTCGATCAATCATGTAATCCTGCCCATTCCAGAAAAATAAATTTCAAAATCAAATCACAAAAAAATATTAATTATACAATCGAATTGTCAGAAGCCTAATAAAACCATCTAACTCTTATTATATTAAAAAACTATACTGCTGACCCATCCGCCTTGCTCAATCTAATGCTATCGCCCCCCTATTTTTCTTTCCGAAAAATCCTAGCATGCTTCGGCTTCCTAACGAAGCCTCACCCATTTCGCGAACCATTGGTAACTGATTGTAAATTGATAAAAAGAATTATATTTATTGATGGAAATGATTTTAACCCAGCAATGCTGCGCAGTGACCCATAGGGAACGAGCAGGCGACATTCGCGGAGCAAGCTCTGCTTGCCTAGCGAATAGTCGTGGACGGCAGCCGGCAAAAACAGTGCGGCCACAAATAAAAAAAGCGTGAACCTAAGTCCACGCTTCCCTATCGTTTATGAGTGCTAACCCGGCAACGTCCTACTTCCACCCCCACTCGCTTTTCCGCTCCGCGGGCGAGTGTCCGAGCCTTGCTCCCTATGGGTCGCAAGTCTGTCATTTCGCGAACGATTTAGTTCTGGATACTATTGGGTTCGCTCAATGGATTTTATTTTGTACATAAAAAAAGCCAACCTTTCGGCTGGCTTTTTTTATTGAGTTATAAGTGCTAACCCGGCAACGTCCTACTCTCCCATTGAGCGAACCCAATAGTACCATCGGCGATGAGAAGCTTGACTTCCGTGTTCGGAATGGGAACGGGTATGGCCTTCTCTCCATAATCACCAGGAGTAATTACCATGTGTACAGAGAGCTTCAGTTAGTCAAACCATTCTTTAAGAAAAGGTTGCGTTTTTTTATCAGACTGAAACTTTTTCTTTATGCCGGAAATGACAGAGCCACTAGTAAAAACTGAATCTTTCACTGTAATGGGACTTCGGATTCGAACTTCCAACGCACCTGGTGACGCCGATGTGAAGATACCCGCTGTGTATTCCAGGTTTTATAAAGAAGATATACCAAAACAAATGGAAGTTTTAAGAAAATTTGATCCATTGTTTGGTGTCTATTTCAACTATGTGTCTGATGAAAATGGGGCTTACGATTTTTTGTTAGGTTATGCTGTGGAACCGGATGCAAAACCGCTCCCAGGAATGGAAAAGATTGAGATAACCCCACAAAACGGTCGTTATTTTCAAATCCAACCAGGAGCACCTGAAGAAGTAGTTCCAAAATTTTGGGCGGAAATTTGGAACCATCCAGAAATTCCCAAAATCAGAACCTACAAAATCGATTGGGAAGAATATTCAGAAGCAGGAATTAGAGTTTTTCTTTCAACGAAATAAACATATTTTCGCCAATCGTTTACTACCCAAACCCAAATTCCAACAAACATGGAAGTGGCGATCCAAAGTCCAATGGTGGATCCTGGTATGAGAAGGAAATCTACAACTCCATGTTGCCAAACCGCTAAAACAAATCCAAAACCAATATAAAATTTTTTCATCGTTTTATCTTGTTTAGTATTACTCTTGAGTAGAAACATAGAAAAACAAAGGTTGATCAGTAAGTGAATGTTGGAGGAATGAATCGTTCTTGCAAAAAATAAATCTAATTTTTTTTCCTCTGGTTCTCTGGCAATATAATGAGTATTTTCAATAAAAGAAAATCCCATTGCAACAAAAGCACCAAACAAAACAACTGCGGGTGAAAACAATTTTGTCTTCTTGTCATAGCCTAATAGCAGAGACAAAATCATGATAAAAAATATTTTAAACGTCTCTTCCATGATCCCTGCTTGAATAAAAGCCAAATGCGCAGTTTGAGTTAACATACTTACTTTTTTCTTTGGCATAAAATCAGTTTCTGGCCAAAGAATTGGATGGAGTCTTAAAATCAAATCTGTTGACAACCAACCAAAGAACAAAGCCAAAAGTATCCCTAAAATTTCCTGCCATCCTTTTTTCGGCTGATAAGCCTTCCAAATCACTATGGCCCAAGGAAGGACAGTAAGAGATCCAATAAAATAATCAAATAAGCCTACTTCTTTCATTCTGATAACTCTTCCATATAACGGCCGTCAAATAAATTGATCATTTCTTTTTGGAGGGGTGTTGGAACAAATTCAGGGTCGATTGGGCCATTCCAAAATAGTTCGGTCACACGAATGTCGTTTTTAGTCCCCGGAGGTGGCATAAGCGGCCCTAAACTTTCTACAAGTTGTAAGGTTCGTAAATCTTGGTCCGGGTACTCAGAAGCTTCCACTAGTTCCACATCAATCACATCCCCATCTTGGGTAATGGTATAGGCCACTACAGAAGAATAAGGATGGGGTGCCTTAGCCCAATAGTCCATATAACTTTCGGGAATGCGCATCTTTGCAGAAATATAATTGGAGTAAGTTGGTGGAACTTTTTTTCCCCGAATCTTTTTGATATAACCTTTGACTGGGCCACTATCTGCGACCTTTTCGTTAGAGACTTTTTCCCCTTTCTCCTTATTTTCTGTTTCGTTTCCGGTAACAATCCCCCCATTTAAACCTTTCGTATCATCTGGAACATTCGGATCGATGAAATAGAATTCCATTTTTTCTGGTTGGAAATGGTTATTTTTTTGCGAAGACTGGTCTTTCTTTTTATTACGTTGGAGTGTGATAGGGATAAGAAAAACAAGGCAAATCAATACCAAATGAAAGAGTAAGGAGAGTGGTAAGATATTTCTAAATCCTTTTCGTAAACCTGGTTTAAAGAAAGGTTCGGAATCTCCTATCTTGTCTTCTTTTACTCCTAAATTTTCTAAACTAAACGACTTTTCTAGAAGGTAAGAAGAATAAAAATAAATTCCAACAAGGGCAGATACCGAAAATACCGCATAGGCAATGTTTTGTGAGGAGATAAAAAAATCTTTATCAGGAACTCCGGGTTTTAATCCAAATCCTGCCAAAAACTGAATCCCAAAAATGGGACTGACATAAGAAAATACCCAAACTGCAGAAAACAAAAACAAAAGTAAGGTCAAAAATAAAATGGGGAACCCACGCCAGTATTCATAAACATATACATGTCCAAAACCTGGTAGAATATGGTCGCGAAATTTGGCTTTTTCTTTTACAACCAGTTCCAAACGAAAAGGAAATTTTGTCTGTGAAACTACTGCTTTTTTCCAACGTTCGCGAATACGAATTCCTTCCATATAACGCAAATAAGGTTTTGCAACGAGGGAAGGAATTTTGTTTCGATTGAAATTCAAAAGCAAAATACAAAGAGAGATGGAATAATTAAAAACAAATTGGTAAACATCCACCAAAGGTGCCAATGGTGAAAGTGATTTGTTAGGATGTAATTTTTCTGAGAGAAACTGAAATCCAAAATTCAAAAGGAGAGCCAAAAACAATACAAGTAAGACCGTATCGAACTTAGCATCTCGAATCCGCATATCTGTTCGGATCGTATCATACGGATTTATCGTTTGTAACCTTGCCGATCGTATCGATTCTCTTTTATGGTTTCTCTTACGACTATGAATGTAGTTTGTAAGTAAAAATATAAAACAAAGTAAAACAAATCCAAATTTTAACTGGAAACTCCTGGAATCTTTTGCCAGAAATTCGTTGATCAAAGCTTCCCATTCCAAACCCGACCTGTGCAAAAGTTCAATCGGATAAAAGATAACCCAAGAAAGGATGTAAACTGCCACGACAGCAATGGCTCGCAGACGTAGCCGAAATTCTCCAGGGAATGCAAAAAGAACACCCAAAGCCAAAAATGGTCCAAGAGAAAATAGTGGGGACATCCAAAGAAAGAAGGTTAAGGATTTTTTTGCCCAAGGAGAGAGTGATTTTACGTTTGCCGAATCCATTCTTTAGTCTTATCTCAAGGAAAATACTTTGAATTTTCGTGGAAAACAAAAAATTTGGCGGATATGGCACAGCCGAAAGAGAAAGAAGAACAGTCGCTCAAACCCATCGTCGCAGTCTCCAAAAGAAGGGGATTTGTTTTCCCAGGTTCCGAAATTTACGGAGGCCTCTCCAATACCTTTGACTATGGTCCGAATGGAATTGAAGTATTAAACAATCTAAAACGACTGTGGTGGGAATACTTTGTGCACAGACGGGACGATGTTTTGGGCCTTGATTCCTCCATCCTCCTCCACCCCCGTGTATGGGAGGCTTCTGGCCATATTTCCAACTTCAACGATCCCCTTATGGATTGTAAAAAATGTAAAACACGTGTGCGAGTGGATAAGTTCTTAGAAGATAAAGAGGGAGACGGAGCGGCTACCGGCAAAAGTTTAGAAGAACTTACCAATATCATTCGAGAAAAAGCCTACGCTTGCCCCACTTGTGGCACAGTCGGAAGTTTTACCGATGCACGTCAGTTCAACTTAATGTTCAAAACATCTCACGGTGCTTCGGAAGAAGGGGCCACGGACATTTATCTTCGTCCAGAAACGGCCCAAGGGATTTTTATTAATTTCAAAAACGTCACTCAAATTGCTCGGAAAAAAGTTCCCTTTGGAATTGCGCAAATTGGGAAATCCTTTCGTAACGAAATTATGGCCCGCCAATTTATCTTTCGGACTCGTGAGTTCGAACAAATGGAAATGGAATTTTTCTGTGAACCAGGCACTCAAAAAGAATGGTTCAAGTATTGGGTGGATTACTGCATGGACTGGCTTGTGAATGTGGTAGGACTAAAAAAAGAAAACCTACGTGTGAGAGAACATGAAAAGGAAGAACTTTCTTTTTATAGTGATTCCACAAGTGATATTGAATACAAATATCCATTTGGATGGGGAGAACTTTGGGGTGTTGCTTCGAGAACCGATTATGATCTTACCCAACATGAAAAGTTTTCTTCTGAAGATTTAAAATACCATGATTTGGATCAGAAGAAAAAATACCTTCCTTATGTTGTGGAACCGGCACTAGGCCTAAACCGCCTATTCTTAGCCGTGTTATGTGATGCTTACGAAGAAGAAAAATTAGAAAAAGACGACATTCGTACTGTATTACGATTTGGGAAACGAGTGAGCCCCATGAAAGTGGCCATTTTTCCACTTATGAAAAAAGACGGACTTGATGCCAAAGCAAAAGAGATATATTCCGATTTAAGAAACCATTGGTATGTAGACTATGATGAAAGTGGCGCCATTGGAAAACGATATCGCCGTCATGATGAAATTGGAACTCCATTCTGTGTCACCGTAGACTATGATACGATGAACGATGGAACCGTTACCATTAGAGAAAGAGATTCTATGAAACAAGAAAGAATTTCAATCACTGAGCTAAAAAATTACCTCATCAATCGAATGGTTTAGGTGATTCGAGATTTAACAGAAACTGATAGAAACCAAACCATCGAACTTGTAAATCAATTTTACCGGAAGGTAAACGAACTCGAGTTAGATGGTTTGTTTCGCATCCGTCCCCGCGCTGCCACAAAATTCACTGATATCTATTTCAAACTGATTGGAACCGGCAAAGTTTATATGCGGGGGTTTTTCGAGGACCAAGAACTTGTTTCCTTACTCATTGGAAGGGTAGAAGAAAAACCTCACTTAGAAGAAGAAAGAAGTCTTTTTATCGATCTTGCTGTCACCAAACTCGGCAAAAAGAAAAAAGGATATATGTCTGCCCTTTTGAAAGATGTCGATCTTTGGTGCAAAGAAAAATCCATTTCCGCCATTGAACTCAGAGCCATTTTACAGAACGAAGAAGCCGTTAAGTTCTGGGACAAATCCTCCTTTGAAAGATTTTACATTCGCTACCGAAAACGTGTGGACTAAGATCCCATAGACTTTTTTTTACCTGACTCACTACCAAGTCAAATCTCCTTTACCAACTGCCAGAACTTCCACCACCGCCAAAACTACCTCCTCCTCCACCAGAACTGGAGCTAGAGCCTGCGCTAGAACGATAAGAACTAGAAGAACTGCTGTAACTGGAAGAGGAAGAACTCGATCCATAAGAACTACCATCACTTTCTTCCCATACAGTGTAAAAAAAGTGGAGAAGGAGTATGATAAAATAAAAAACGAAAAAGATCGAAAAGGAAAAGGTTTCTGTAAAACCCAAAATTCGATCGATGGAAAAACCTAAAGTCCAAACAAAAGAGATAAGGCCATATTTCAAAGATCTTATTTTCCAAGACTTCACTTGAATGGTTTTTGCTAAAACAAAACCTAACACCAAATAAACAAACCACTGAAAGGAAAAAATAAGGGATTCAAAATCAATTGTGTTATCTGCACCTTGTTTCATTGGCCAAAAGAAGAAAAATCCTGCTACAAGAAATAACCAAATGAGAAAAGCGGTCCCGTACCGAATGGCATATTTTTCAAATATAGAAATGGTAAATCCATAAAGAGAAAATAAGATGAGTCCCTGATAATACAAAATGTAAAAGAAATTTTCGTGGCGAAGGAGGGAATCGAGTGTAAATCCAAAACTAAAAAATGCAAGGATATGAACAAAAAGTTCACTTGGACTTAATCCCCACTTTTTCGCAAGTTTTCCAAATTTTTCGATCAATACTTCATCTAATGCGAGTTTAATGACAAGAAGAATGGAATCAATGATTCCAAAGACCCAAAAAAGCACGATCCATTCCGCATGGAATGTATACCGTAAAAAAGGAATCCAAAAGAAAAGAGAGAGGATCGCGAGCGGATAAGAAAACCACTCCCAAATTCCATACAATAAATATAGATTTAATGCAATCAGTCCAAAACAGAAAAAATAAAACACAGCATCTGGAAGAAAACACAAAAGCCCTAAAAAAACAACACCGCCATACAAAACTTCTAACCATATTTTCTGTTTATATTTTTTTCCCTCGAACAATAAAAAGTAAACAATGAGTGCCACAACAATCACAGCAATAGCAATTCCTATGTTTCTTAATGTGTTATCTGTAGAAAACGCAGACCCAATTCCATTCGGATAATCTGTTTGTAAATTTGGATTGGACTGACTTTTTTCCAATAAAATCGATTCGATGGCAGAGAAACCAAGTAGAACCCCACCTGCTAAGTCTCCTTTTTTGAATTCAGGAATCATAATATTTCGGATGATTCGATTACATAAAACATCTGTTAAAGTTTCTTCAAGCCCGTATCCAACTTCCAACCTTACTTTTCGATCACCTACCGATAACAAAACCAAAACACCGTTGTCCTTGTCTTTTTGGCCGATTTTTGAAATTTCTGCCACTTGTAAGGAATAGGATTCTAAAGACTCACCTTCCAAACTTTGAATGATGTATAAAAAAACCTGTGCACTAGTTTTATTTTCTATCTCAGAGATCACCGACTGAAGGTTTGTGAGATGATGGGAATTTAAAATTCCGACTTCATCTGTGATGGGGGAAGTGAGGACTATTGGTTCTTTGGCAAAAAGCGGTCTTAAACTGAAGTTAAACAATAAACAACCAATGATTAGAAATTGTTGGAAACGAATCTGACCCTTTTTCATAGCGCTAGACCTTACCAAATTTATCATTTTTGAAAAGATTTTTCTTTTTCTATTCTCTTGTTTTGTCAAGACCTGGGATTCCATCGGTAACCGTTATATCTGCGTGAGGAGATTTTTCCTTCTGCTCTTTTTAAACAGTACAGGTTGTTCGTTTTTAATTTGGGTAAGGCTCTACTGAAAACAAAAGATTCTTTTTTAAAGTTTTATAATGATTACAAAAACTTTGGATTTTTTTTCCGATTTGTAGCGAAAATATCCTTGCCCTAAATAAGGCATTTTGACACAGTTTTATCTTAGAAAATTCAGAGGTGAAATATATATGATTCGTAAAGGTCTTTTAGCCATTTTTATCACAATTGCTCTTGCAACTCCCGTCCTTGCCAGTTCCGGTTCTTCGTCCAAACCACTCTCAGGCACTTATCCCATTATCCTTTCTCATGGTCTTTTTGGTTGGGGCGAAAACTCCGGTGGAATCATTAGCATTGTAAACTATTGGGGTGGCACAGACGACTATCTAAGAAGCCAAGGTGCTACTGTATTTGCTCCAGGAAAAACAGCAGCCAATTCAAACGAAGTCCGTGCTGCGGAACTCAAAGCTGCCATCCTTACTTATGCAGCCGCTACCAACTACACTGGAAAATTCCATATCCTTGGTCACTCACAAGGTGGACTTGATAGCCGTTATATGGTTTCTAACTTAGGACTTTCTGGCCGCACAGCAACACTCACTACTCTGAACACACCTCACTACGGATCACCGATTGCTGATATCGTGAAGACAGTTCTTCCTAGTTGGATCCAACCATTTGTAGCAAGCATTGTTGAAACTCTTGTGAAAATTGTTTATGGTGGAACCAACCAACAAAACGCACTTGCGGCACTTTCCTCTTTGAGCAAAGAAGGACTTACCTCTTTTAATTCTTATACTCCTAACAGAGCAGGTGTAAAATATTTCTCTTACGGATCTTCTATCACCATTCCTGACCTCATCCAACACCCACTCATGGGTATCCTTCACCCTGCTTGTGGTGCTGGTGGACTTTTCCAAGGACAAGGTTTTACTAACGACGGACTCGTTCCACTTTCTTCACAAAAATGGGGAACATGGAAAGGTGGACCTTCTTATGGAATCCTTACCACTGGAATCGATCACTTACAAGCATCCAACACTCTTCGTTCAGGAAGTCTTTGGTATGATGTTGAAGGTTTTTATTTGAATATGGCTTCTAACATGAAGGCCAATCAATAGTTCACTTCCGAAGATTTTTTTAGAAACCCAAGCACTCGCTTGGGTTTTTTTGTTTCCAGAAGTACCATTCCATCCTTTACTACGAACCATCTCTTATGAATCTTAAAATCTTTCGTTATCTTAGTTATGTTTTGGTTGCCATCCTCCTTCTTTATATTGTGTACCGAATCATTGGTCCAAGTGAATTAGAAACCTCCAATGAGGAAAATCCCAATGACAAAGCAGAATCATACTTCCGAACCCAAAGTGATGGTTTCTCTGTGGATCCGTTTTACTTAGAATCAGCAAAAACCATCTTTTCTCCAGACGGCCAATTCCTTCGTTTCGATGAAATATTAAGTCGTGCCAAATCAGGAGAATTAAATTTAGTTTCTGAACTTTGGAATTTACGCAGACAATGCCCGGAAGGAAGCACTAGGGAGCAGTGTCACGAATATATCAAAGCATTTCTTCAAAACGAATACGGTGGAGAAGACGCAAAAAGACTCATCAATATGCTTTCCAATTATCTGAAATATGAGGAGGCCATGGTTCATTTAGATCCTTCTAGTAAGTCATACACCAACCAAGAAAGATACGAACAAATCAAACAACTTCGTAGGAAGTATTTTGCAAAAGAAGATGCAGAACTTATTTTTGGATTAGAAGAAGCAACCGCAGATTTTAGTTTTAACAGAAAAAATTTCCTCGATGAAACCAAAAATCTGAAAGCAGACGAAAGACTAAGATTGTATGAAGATTATCGAAAAAAATCTTTTGGAAACTATTACAATGCTGTGGTAGCCAGAGAACCATTATTCGATAAATTCGAAAACGAAATGGATTTAAGACAGGCTGAACTTTCAAGGTTATCAGGTTCAGAGAGAGAATCAAAAGAAAAAGAAGTTCGCATTCGTTACTTTGGAAAAGATGGAAATGATCGAATGGAAAAAGTTCTCAAGGAAATAAAAGAAGAAGAGGAAAAAATTTCTAAACTCCAAGGAGAAGAAAAAAACCTTCTTAAAAACTATCCGAATCTTTCTGAGTCGGAACGTGAAAAAAAATTAATGGAACTTAGAATCCAAACCTTAGGAAGTAAGGAATTAGCAGAGGAATATACAAGAAGAATGGAATATGAGAAAACACTCAAAAATTCCGAAAATTAAACATCCACTTCTTTTACTTTTACCAGTAGCAATCTTATTTGCATTGGCACTGGAACCCTTCGGCTTATCATCCGCTGGGTTTCTCTGTATATTTTTAATACTCTATATCACAAAACAACTTACTATTATTTCTAGTTGGAAACAAACTCTACTTGCGAGCTTATTATTTTCAAGCCTTGTTACTCTTACCAGCTTCTATTGGATCTGGAATGCTATAAGAAATATTTCGGGACAAGGGATTGTAATTTCCTCTCTTTTATTTCTGGTTTATGCACTTCTATCCTTTTATAAAATAGGTTTTATATTTTTTGGTTCTGTTTTTCTCACCAAACAGAAAATCATTAAAGACTCTTATCTTTTTTTATTGGTCTTACCTTCCCTTTTTTTGGTTTCTGATTGGATTTGCCCCATGATTTTTCCTGTCTATTGGGGAGACTTATTTCGTAACCAAATCCTTTGGAGGCAAATGGCAAGATTTGGGGTAGAGGTTTTAGGATTTGTTTCGGTCATCTCGGCCGCCTTATTTTATTTGATGTTTTTAAAACAGACAAAGGGGTTTCGAACTTATTTTCCTTATCTTTTACCCATTGTTTGTTTTTTCTCGATCAATTTATACTTCCTCGCAGAAACCATTCCTCAAGTTGGTATAGTACATCTTGCATTGATACAACCAAACACAAAATATGCGAAACGAGAAATTCAGGAAAACCAGGAATGGATGACAAGTACCATCCAATCCGTTTACGATATCGGTTTAGAAACCATTCGTTTCGCACCCAAACCAATTGATTTACTGGTACTGCCTGAATCATCGATTCCATTTCTTGGCACCTTAGATTCAAAAAACCCCAATTCAACGTATAGCAAAAGTTTTGTGGATGTTACAGAAAGTTTCGTAAAACTCAGCAATGCCCCTCTTGCATTTAATGAATTGGTATGGGACGGAGGGTCTAGAAACTCATTTACCCTCCTGCAACCAATATCTTTTGTCTCAGATAGAAGATACAAACAGGCCCTATTACCATTTGGTGAATATTTACCTGGAGAAAATCACTTTCCTTTGCTTAGAAACCTATTTCCAGAAACAAGCCACCATATTCCGGGCAACCTAACAGACGCTTTAAGGTTTCAAACCAAAGCGGGAGAAATGGTTACACTTAGTCCGCTGATTTGTTATGAAATCCTATACCCCGAATTAGGTCGCAAGATGATAGGACATTCCCCATCGGAATTCATTCTCAATCTCACCAATGATTCTTGGTTTGAAAGTCAGACAGAAACGATGCAACATGCTGGCGCCGGTAAACTTAGATCGATCGAACTTGGGAGACCCGTTGTCCGCGTAGCCGTCACTGGCCTTACCACAGCCTATGATTTATGGGGAAGAGAAATGATGGGAGAATTACAAACATTCCAAAAAGCAATCGGTTATTTGGATTTGCCATTAGTTCCTAAGGAAAGAACGACTCCCTATCTCCAATTCGGACCTAGACCTTGGCGAATCATGGCTGTTTTTCTAATATTTTTTGTATTTTTCCGTAGTCCTCGACCTATACTCATCAATAAAATGAAAAATGAAATTGAAATTTAGGTAAGGAAAGAAAGGCTATTCGAATATGGAATGGGAAAAAATACTTCGCGATGCGGTGAAAGAAAATTCAATTAAGGAATTGTATCTCAGAAAGGTACCTTCTTTAAAAACCTGCGAAGATTGGAATAAGGTCGTAGAAGTGGGAACAGTAGACCACAAAACGAAGTATGCTTATTATAAGGGTGGACTTGTTAAATATGGAGAAAGGTTGTTCTTTGTCACACAAGAACGTTTGGATGCAGTTTCTCCCTTTCGTAAATGGGATTTCAAAAACAAAATCAAAGTGACCGACCCAGAACTTGCTGCTGGCGAAAAAAAATAAATTCCTTCACTGGAATTTACTTCCTTCAAGGTACATTTGCCGTACATAAAAAAAGACCAACACTAGTTGGTCTTTTTTCTTATTGGTGGATCGAATCTTAAACTAACGATTCAATCGAATGATCATGTTTAATTTTTCTGCAATGGCTATAACTTCCATCACCTTCGATTTTTCGATAATGATTCCTGTTGGGCTCACTTCTTCCAAAACAAATTTTTTGCCTTTGATTTGACCCAAAAGAAGTTCCATCACCTGAGAATCTTTGGTTCTAAGGAGAACGGAGTCTTCTGTAATGGTAACGATAGGAAGGTTATTACCCCAATCATCCAATAAGAAGAGTAAGTTCTGTGCAAGTTCTGCTTTCGATGATTCTCTTAAAAAATGAATGAACGTTTCTTTATCATAACCAAGCAAAATCCCCAATTGGAAACTATCTTTAGTTAGTAAAAAAGTATAAACTCTATCGTAATCTTTTAACTCACAGAAAGCTTTTAATAAATGAATTCCATGTAAAGAAACTCGATCAGGGAAAGCAATGATCGAGAAGTCAGGGTTGATGGTAATTCCACCTTTTTCAGTCACCGTAACCAGAGGTTCGTGGTTGAAATAGTGGGCACCAAGCTCGGAAAGGCTAAGGTTTCTTTGTGGATATTCTACTTCAATAAGACCAAAGAGTTGTAAGTAAAAGATAGCAGAAATGATTTCTTTACGTAAGTCTGCTAAATCCTCTTCATAAGTTTTGATCTGAAATGTTGGTGAAAAAACCAAATGGTCACGAATGATATGAGAAAAAATCACTGAACTGTTGATCTTTCCATGTGCCATTATGAGTTTTACAGTTTTATCCAAAATTCCTTTTTCGTAGAACGGAACTTCGGTGGCAGTAAATACTTCTGCTGGATTGAGACGACGAGTCCTTGCTTCATTCACTTCATGAATCACGAGCTTCATGATTTCAAAGATGTCTTTCTTTAGAAATTCATCAGTTTCTTGAATGAGAATTACGTTTTCACCTTTGATATCCACATATCCTAAAAGTTTTAAGATAGGAAGGATCAGTTCAATTTGATACACCTGACTTTTTTCAGGAAAAATTTCTATATCAGGAGATAAAAGTTCCGTTTCCGTTCTTTTGTGATCTGCTTGTTTGATTTTTCCAGATTTTGCAAGGTTCAAACCCTTACGTGAAATATACGAAATGAGTTTTTTTACGTTTAAGAAAAAATCGAGACCATTGGCAGAAATTTTTTCCTGACGAACGCGGGTTCCTTTTTTTACAGGAGGTAAAATAGGAGAAAACTGCAAAAACTCCAAAATTTCTTTCGGGATCACAATGACCCGAATGAATTTATCTTCTACATAATATAAATCACGAACTAAATAAAGAGATGTAAGATGTGGGATAGTTTGTTCAAACCTACCACGATTCACCGTGATGTAATTACGAATGGTATTTGCTTCAATGACACCACCGTGAATATATATTTGGTGAAGGACATCTTTATCAAAATCAGAAAGGCCATCGATTAACTTTTGAAGGAACTCTTGTTCGAGAGCATTCTTTAAAAATGTTTCAATGTGTTCGCCTTTTTTGGCACCAACAGCTTCTTTCCATTCTTCTGGAAGTTCTGCTAGTGTTGCTTTGTGTAAGGCCTTCTCAATAGAGAATTTAAACTTTTCACCCTTAGGATTTGTTTCTACTTTGATGAGTTTTAAGTATTCATCATAAGTATGATATTTATCTAAATTGTTAGTAAGACGTTCGCGGTTCTTTCTTTGGTAAAGAAGGTAGTACTTTCTAAGTACGTTCAGTTCCATCTCCACGTTAATGGGAGGGATGTTGACCTTTCTAGAAATTTCACCGAGTGTCATAACCCCTTTGTTCTTTAAAATGGAGGTCAGAATGTTGACTTGGAGGGGTGTGAACTTTTCCAGAATCCCTTTTAGGTAAAATTCGTTCTGGAAAATCTCCATGAGGCCCAAAATAGTCGATTTTTTGTCCTTTCCTGGGATCTTTTGGATGTTCCAAAGGCTTGCGATTTTTTTGATCTCGTTGAGATCGAGTTTCTCTAACTCTTGGTACAGGACAGTTTCTTGGCTCATGGTTGCGATTTGATAAGTTTTTGATTGAGACCTATTCCTGCAACTCTATTTCAATTGCAGGATCGAAGGGGATTTTCTCGTTTCCAATCCCGATTTAGGTCTCAAACTAGGACGTATGGATTCTCTTTCTGAAATCGTTTCTTTCGGCTGGCAATCGAGCCTACGAGTCGCCCATTCCAGTTTTGTGTTCACTTCTAGGGCGATTGGGATTTTGGCCCAACTTGCCAAAGGAAACCCCAACCATAGAGAAATCGCCATTACCCTCCGAGAGGCATTTTCTGACCTGGGAGCCACCTATATCAAACTGGGGCAATTCATTGCAAGTGCCCCTTCCTTGTTTCCCAAAGAGTACGTAGAGGAAATGCAGGTTTGTTTGGATTCAGTGCGGCCCGTTGCATTTCGGGACATTCGATCCTCCGTTGAACGAGAATTGGGTGGTAAACTCGAAACTTTGTTCCATAGTTTTGATGAAACCCCTCTGGCTTCTGCATCCATTGCTCAAGTCCATGCGGCTGTCACAAAGGAAGGTTTGGATGTAGTAGTAAAAGTCCAAAGACCTGACGTTCACCTAACGCTAAAAACTGATATGCAGATTTTGAAAATCCTTACAAAGATTTTAGAAATCATTGCTCCTGAATTTAAAAAATCAGGACTTACAGCTATGTTTGAAGAATTTCAAACATCCATCTTACAGGAAATAGATTTTATACAAGAAGCAAAAAATATTGAAGAGTTTGAAGATTACCTTTTGCGAGTGAAAGAATCTAGAGCGAGAGTTCCCAGAGTATACCACACCCTATCCACAAAGAAAGTTTTGACTATGGAAAGATTTTATGGAGTGCCTATCACCGATGAAGTCGGCCTTCGTAAGTTCACAAACAATCCAAGAAAAATTTTAAGTGATGCCTTAGAAATTTGGTTTTCTTCTCTATCCAACCAAGGTTTTTTTCATGCCGATGTTCACGCTGGAAATCTTATGATTTTAAAAGATGGAACCATTGGATTTATCGATTTTGGAATCGTGGGAAGAATTTCTCCTAAAATTTGGAAAGGTCTTATGTTATTTACCCAAGGAATTGGCATCGGCGAACCTACGTTAGTGGCAAAAGGATTAGTAGAAATGGATTCTACTGATAGCGGAGTGAATCCTACTGTACTCGCAAAAGAATTAGATTCTGTTTTTAATGAATTAGAATCAGTTTATGTTCATTTGACCGATAATGAGATATTTGACGAATCCAGGGTAAATCGAATTATGTACGAGATGAAGGAAATTGCCGAAAAAAATGGACTAAAAATCCCAAGAGAATTTGCTCTTCTCATGAAACAAATGTTATACTTTGATAGATATGTGAAGTCGATTGCACCAGAAATCAATTTATTCCGTGACACACAAAAATTTGCAATCTCATAAGCCAAAGATAATGACAATACAAGATTTAAAAATTGGAGAAACAGCAGCGATTGTTTCCTTAGATTCCAGACAACTGCCAAGACCAATGTTAACCGAGTTATTAGAACTGGGTTTTTTCCCCGGTGCAGAAATCACACTCAAAGGAAAATCATCACTACTCGGTAAAATGATTTGTGATCTTAACGGAACCACAATAGCCTTACGAATCCAAGATGGAAAAGCCATAGAGATTAAATTAAAACAATCATGAAAGAAAATCGAATTTATTTAGTTGGAAATCCTAATTGTGGGAAATCAACTTTATTCAACCAACTTACAGGCCTAAAACAAAAAACAGGAAACTTCAGTGGAGTTACCGTCGAAAAAAGAGAAGGAACTCTAAATCTAGATAACGTTGACTGGACTATCACCGACTTACCAGGCACATACGGTCTTGGGGGAGTTGCGGAAGATAAAAAAATTGCTTACGAAGTATTACTTTCAAGAAAACCAGAAGAACAAGTAATTTATGTTTTAGATGCTCTGAATTTAGAACGGGGACTTCAGTTTTTACTACAAATTATTGATATGGGTGTTCCAACACTTGTAGTTTTGACTATGAAAGATGTGTTGGAGAAAAAAAGAATTCAATTGGATTTAGAAAATTTAAAAAAATCCATTGGACTTCAATTTGTTTTGGTCAATGCAAAATCTGGTGAAGGGATTGAAAATTTAAAAGAGATTCTAAAAAATCCAAATAGTTTTCAGAAACGCCCTCGATTATGGACTTGGGGATCAAAAGAAGAAACTTTTTTGTCTACCGCAAAACAAAAGCTAGGTATTAATACAAATGAAGCAGAATTCTTTTTATCACAATCGCTCAAGTTTATCAATAAAGATCCTCACTTAAGTGACAAACGTTATTTCACAAAGTTTCCAGAAGAAACACAAAACTGGTTACAATCCACTGTAGAGGGAAAAGGTTTTCATTTTTACTACGAAGAAGAAATGATCCATCGCTCCTTTTTTATTAAAAAAGTTTTGGCAAGTGTAATCACCTACCCAAAATCCATTCCCGGCAGTTGGGAAGAAAAATTAGATCGTCTTTTATTACACCCAATCCTTGGTTTTCTTTGTTTTTTCCTTTTGATGGGACTTCTATTTCAAAGTTTATTTAGTTTTGCAGAACTTCCTATGGATTTAATTGAATCTGGGATCACAAACTTACAATCATTTGTTGAAAGTTTCCTAGATGATGGACTTTTAAAATCTTTAATTTCAGAAGGGATCATTGGTGGTGTAGGAAGTGTTATCGTATTTATTCCTCAGATTGCACTTTTATTCCTATTCATAGGGATTTTAGAAGAATCTGGTTATTTAGCACGCGCTAGTTTCTTAATGGACCGAATAATGGGAAAATTTGGATTATCTGGAAAGTCTTTTATTCCTTTACTTTCATCTGCCGCTTGTGCCGTTCCAGCGATTCTTGGAACAAGAACCATAGAAAACAAATCAGACCGTTTTACAACGATTATGGTATCACCTCTCATTATGTGTTCAGCAAGGTATCCTGTTTACATTTTAATTGTGGGAACTGTTTTTAGTTTTCCCCCTGTGTTTGGAATATTTAATATCCAAGGGTTTGTTCTTTTCTCTATGTTTTCTCTTGGTATGATTGTTAGTTTTGGGTTTGCCCTTCTTTTCCGAAAAACTGTCTTTAAAGAAGATGCCTCTTATTTTGTTATGGAACTTCCCAGATACAATCTTCCTTCTGCGAGAAGTTTATTTCATACAGTATATGCAAAGGTAAAATCATTTTTATCAACCGCAGGGCAGATCATATTGTACATTTCTGTTTTACTTTGGTTTTTAAGTCACTTCCCCGCTGAATACAAAAATAACGAATGGAAAACAAGTCCCATTGAAACATCTTATATAGGTACCATTGGTAAGGGAATGGAACCGGCAATCCAACCGCTCGGTTTCGATTGGAAAATTGGGATCTCCATTTTAACATCTTTTGCAGCAAGAGAAGTAATGGTTTCCACCTTAGCTGTGCTATATGGTTCTGAAGAAAACGAAGAAGGGGAATCCCTCCGATCTATGCTTCGTACAGAAACAAAGGCCGATGGAAGCCTCGTTTGGACACCTCTTTCTGGACTTTCACTCCTTGTATTTTTTGCCTTTGCCAGTCAATGTATATCCACACTCGCTGTGACAAAAAAAGAAACAGGAACCATTTTTTGGCCGATTGTACAATTTTTATATATGACAACACTTGCCATTGGTTCCTCCTTTCTCATTTTCCAATTAGGAAAAATTTTAGGATTTTCTTAAATTGCCGACAATGATCTAAAGAAGGGAACACTTGGATTTTAAAATTGGATCAAAAACTCTTACAAGAAAATCAGAACCGTATTTAGTTGCTGAAATTGGACTAAACCATAATTCTGATTTGGAAATTGGTAAACGAACAATCGCAAAAGCAAAAGAATCTGGGGCACACGCTGTCAAATTCCAAACCTATAGGACAGAAGAGTTCATTGACTCTACAAACCCTGATGTAAAATTTCTTTTTGATATCTTCAAACAATACGAATTAAACGAATCGCAACATAAGGAATTCCAAAAAACTGCCTTAGACTTAGGACTTGATTTTTTTTCTACCCCACTTTGTGAATCCGCTGTTGATTTGTTATGTGGATTAAATGTTCCTGTATTAAAAATCGCTTCTGGCGATATAGTTAATTTGCCTTTATTAAAAAAATCAATCCAATCAGGGAAACCTTTGATTGTTTCCACTGGTGCAGCATTGCCTGAAGAAATAACAAGAGCCATTTCTCTTTTTCAAACCAACCAAACAGAGGTTTGTTTACTTCATTGCGTTTCAATGTATCCCACACCACTCAATAAGGTAAATCTTAGATCCATTCCCTATTATTTAGATACAACAGACTATGTTGTGGGTTTTAGTGACCATTCGGATGGAACCTTGGCATCTTCCGTAGCCTGCGGTTTGGGTGCCGTGGTTTTTGAAAAACATTTTACCTTAGATCGAAATTTAGAAGGCCCCGATCATGGAATTTCCATGGATCCAATGACGTTTTCAAAATTGGCAAATGACTTAAAACTAAGTTTTGAAATGGGTGGGGTGTATGGAAAAAACACACATCCTGAAGAAACCGGTGGTTGGTTCTACGGAAGAAGATCCTTATATAAAAAAGGAAATTCCGTTCTTAGTTTAAGACCGGCTTTACATACAAAAGATCAAAATGTTTTAAATTCCTGGGAGTTAGACCGCGTGGGAGATCCTTCCCTTTTACAAGAAGGACCGATTCGATTGGCACCTAGGTCTAAGTAGGCGCCAAGTTAAATTACATTTTCTGAATGATTTGTTCTAGAAGTGATTTTAGAAAAATTGGATTTGGAGTTCCACTTTCAATTTTTCTATCGTTCACATAAAGAGAAGGAGTCGATTGGATATTTAGCTTTTCGGCTTCATCAATCTCTGCATTCAATTGGTTTTGTGCATCTTTAGAAGCCATACACGCTTTCAATGAATTGACATTGAGTCCAATAGAATTTGCTAAATTAACAACACTAGATCCTGAGTGAGCCACACCTTTTTCTAAGTTATCATATAAACCACGATACATCGGTTCGAACTTTCCTTGTTTGTCGGCACAAATGGCTGCAATGGCTGCAACACAAGAGGTTGCCCCTGGCCTTGGTTGTTGCATAAGACGGTTACAAGTTCCATCTAAAGGAAAATTTTTATAAACGACACGAACCATTCCATCATATTCGGAAAGAACTGTATGTAAGATATGGCTTGTATGCATACAATGCCCACAATTATAGTCTGCATATTTTACAATAGTGATAGGTGCCTCTTTTTTACCAATAAAAGGATAACCTTCCACTTTGATTCCCAGTGTTGGTTCTTGAAAATAAGCCGCAATTTTTGATTGGATTTCTGCCGAATCCATTCCTCTGGAAGTGGCCAGTGTATTGGAATTGGATCCACTTACCCACATTTTGCTTGTCGCAAATCCAAGGGAAAAAGTGAAAAAATATACAAGAGCTGCCGTTGTCATTCCATCTTTGATTGCCAAAGGGAAATTAAGGGTTGGTTTACCTTCTGTTTTCCAAAGTAAAAACAAAATTACAAGAAGTGCAATGGTAACAATGTACGTGATGAAACATAGTTGGCAAATAGTTCCGATTATACCAACAGAGATTCCCAAAAGTATAAAATCAAAAACCAGTCCTAAAACCAAAATTGGAAATAAAAGAGAAATAAAATTTGAAACTTCTTCATTCGATTTAGCTCTAGTTACCAAAAAGAAAGAATATGTAATTAATCCGTAGAAACCAAATCCAAGTAAGGCGATAGGAACATTTCCTAAAAAAGGCACCCCTGGAATCGCCGAATAAGAACTCTCTGCTACTTTTAAACAGGAGTCACCTCCACCTAACGCAGAACAGGCAGAACTAGCAACATTTTCAGTTCCAATTCCAAAATATTCAATTGCCAATAGGAAAGAGACGATGAGTCCAATGGCTCCACCAATCACTCCTGCTAATGCTAAATTCTTACGATTCATCAATTTTCATTCCTCTTCTTACTTAGAATCCTGATACTTTCTTTTAGGTCTAATTTTCCTTCATAAATGGCTTTTCCCGTGATGGCCCCAAAAAGTTTCCCATGGGAAACCTCATATAAATTCACCAAATCCTCGATAGAGGATACTCCTCCCGAAGCCACAAGTTGCAAATCAGGAAACAGTGATAACAACTCTAAATACACGGCAGTATTAGGCCCTGCCATCATTCCATCTTTCGAGATATCGGTAAAAATCACATGCCGGACTCCCATCAAATACATTTTTTTTAAAAAATCAGTGTATTTGATTCCGGAGTTAGTTTCCCAACCTTTGGTGCGAACCAATCCATCTTTGGCATCCACTCCAATCACAATGCGGTCTGGGCCGTAGGTTTTTAAACCTTGTTCTACCACTGACGGGTCTTCCACAGCCACAGTTCCTAGAATGAACCTAGACACCCCTAACCCATCATAAAACTTCATGTTCTCTAAAGAACGAATCCCACCGCCTAGCTCTAATTCTACGGAGCAGTTAGCTTTGATTTTGCGGATGGCAACTTCATTTTCTGACTTTCCCGTTTTAGCAGCGTTTAAATCCACAATATGAATCAGAGTGGCACCTTGTTCTTCAAAAACTTGGATCATTTTTTCTGGCTCAGAAGAATAAACTGTTTTTTTAGAATAATCTCCTTGGAGTAAACGGACAGCTTCGTTATCTAAAAGGTCAATGGCAGGTAATACTAACATATTAAAGTTCTATAAAATTTTTCAGGATTCCAAGACCTGTTTTATCTGATTTTTCAGGATGGAACTGAGTTCCAAATACGTTTTCTTTTTCTACTACGGCAGGAAAGGATTCTCCATAGTAATGGCAGTTAGCTGTGATATCCAACCTGTCAACACCTACTGGTCTATAAGAATGGATAAAATACATAAAGGATTCGTTCGGAATCCCTTTCAGTAATTTTGTATTTTTAGCTTTGATATCGAATAGTTTGTTCCAACCCATATGGGGAACTTTTAAGTTTTGTTTACCTTCAAACTTTCTAATTTTACCACGGATAAATCCTAAGCCAGGAATGGTGGTTCCCACTTTCGAAGTTTCATCCGAGTCTTCGAATAACACTTGGTAGCCGATACAAATCCCAAACAAAGGTTTTTTTGCCGCAACATGATCTTTTAATACAGAGGAAAATCCAGCTTCATCTAAGTTTTGCATGGCTTTATCAAAATGGCCATCCCCAGGCAGAATAATTTTATCTGCTTTTTTTACTGTTTCGATATCACTGGTGAATTGAAAATCATTCGTATAAAGGGAAACTGCTTTTAATAGGGAATGGATATTCCCCATTCCAAAATCTAAAACTGCGATCACTCCAACATTCCTTTTGTAGAAGGGATTTGATCCTTAGCCAATGTGTCGATGGCAATGGCTTGTCGTAGAGCCTTACCAAGGCCTTTAAAGATAGACTCATGAATGTGGTGGCGATTTTCACCGTAGTGAACAACCACATGTAAATTCATCTTCGCATTGAGGGCAAATTTCTGAAGAAACTCAAGGGTGAGTTCTGCATCATAAATTCCAAATTTTCCGTCCAAAGGAGGTCCAGTGTATTTAAAATAAAAACGCCCACCTAAATCCACAGCGACTGTGGTTAAAACTTCATCCATTGGCAAAGTGAAATGACCATATCGGAAAATTCCTTTTTTGTCACCTAACTGCGTGTGGATCATTTGGCCCATAAGGATGGCGGTGTCTTCCACCGAGTGGTGGCAATCGATACCAATATCTCCTCGAAGTTTTAGGTCCATATCGATGAGACCATGTTTGGAGATATGAGAGAGCATATGCTCAAAAAAAGGGATTTCTGTATCAAACTGGTAGACCCCAGTGCCTCGAACGTTGAGGTCGAGTCGGATGTCTGTCTCGGATGTCTTTCTTGATTCCACCATATTCCTAGCATGTTTGGTAGAAAACCCAGGTGTCAAGAGAGAATGTAAGGAAGTTTAATTGGCGAGGCTTAGGACCCCAGCCAAATCATACCCCACAAAGACCCAGAAAATATAAACTAAAGCGATGATCGTAAAAATAAGAATGCGTTTCCAATGTTCTTGCAAAGAAGTCCCTCTAAAGGAAGAAACAATTGAAAATCGAGTTCTTCCCAGTTTTTTTAGGGAAATCCCATTTTTTTACAGGCTGAGTATCTGCCCCTCCCTACTTCCCAAATCGTTGGTTAAACATACGCACAAGCTCAGAAATGGAATCTTCCACATATTTAAAATGTTTTGGTTTCATAGGATCCAAGGGCATCATATCATGAATTTTTTTGTAACGATCAAAAGACTCACGAATGTATTCCAAGTATTTTTGGCTTGTGATTCCATATCGTTTGAAGAGAGATTCGTTCTCTAGGAACATCCTCTTAAAGTCATCGGCATAAGTACCATCGTTTAAAAAATAGAAACGGAGATCCGTTTTAGCCTGTGAAAAAGCTATATCAATATTCGTAATGAATTTGGAAGGTTTCGCAGTATCTGTTGTTTCTAGACTCTGCGAAGACAATTTAGCGGCAGCTTGTTCGATCGCCTTTTTCTCAGAGCTACGTTTTTCTTTTTCGAATTCTTTTGCTAATTTTTCGCGTTTGAGAACCTCTTCCACAGAGGATTTCTTTTCTACAGGCATATTTTCATTATCCCCACCAAGTGAGTCTGTCAAGGAATTAGACGAAAAATTATTCTTTTGCCTTACGAAGCGCACAATTTGCTAACCATTCACAACGCAAACAAATCGGATCTTCGGTGTTATACGTAGAAGGAGGGCAAATATTTGCATCTGCCACTTGGATTCCTTGTAAATAATTTATTACCGAGTCTCTATCTTTTTTAGAATCAATCTGTTTCAAAACAGATTCGTTGATCTTTTTTTGGTCTTGAAATAGATCCTCAACAACAGCTGGTTTGGCCTTCTGTTGGATTTTGGACTCTCTTGGGGCTTCCCATTCTAACCCTGGGATGTATGGTAAACTTCCCGGTTTGATTTGTTTTTGAAAAATTTTATAGAGGATGAGAGCGGTGAGAGCACCACCCAAATGACAGGTATTGGAAATAGCTCCATTTCCCAATTGTGAAATTAAATATCCAATCACAAGGGAAACCCAAACGGCATTTTTAGCCTTCACCGGAAAAATAAATAAAAGTAATTCCGCATTGGGATAAAAAATTCCAAAAAGTGCAAGTAATCCAAATAAGGCCCCGGATGCACCGATGGTTTGAGTGGTCATGGATTCTAAAAATGGGATATTACCACCTAACATCACATTCAAATAAGCCGAAAGAACCACAAATATTCCCGCACCAATTTGCGAAGCAAAATACAAAATGGTAAATTTGGTTTTCCCAATAATGGGAATGATGTTGGAACCTAACATATACATCCCATACATATTCACCAGTAAGTGAAAAGGGATGAGATCCACCGCATGTAAAAATCCATAAGTAAAAACTTGCCAAACAGCACCACCTAACACAAAATCAGGTGTTAATCCAAATCGATAAATTAACTGTTGGTTTGCAAAATATTGCAGAAAAAAAATAAGACAATTGATGATGAGAATTACATTCAGGGGATGAAGGATGGGATTCCCAAATAAACTAGGACTCTGGCCTCGATTTCTAGACATGTAACCTCCAAGATTTAGATAGCATGGAAAGAAACAAGGGAAATAAAAAAAGGGGGAATCCTTTCGGAAAGTCCCCCCGGGAGTGATTTTAAGGTAAAATCAGGCAACAGACCTTACCTTGATTATCAATCATTTCTACCATCGGAATTCCGAGGTGGGGGCTTAATAGTTTATTAGAAAAAATTTAGGCGATTTTTGAAAGTGAATACAGAGCTTCTCTGTTCAGAATATCGATCCGGTTTTTGTCTACGGAGATGAATTCTCTGGCTTTGAGATCGGAAAGGGCACGAACCAAAGTTTCTGTTTTTGTGCCAATAAAAGTGGCAAGGACGTCACGTGTGACTTTGAGCTCCACTTGGTTCTTACGGCCTTGGGCATTGTCCAAAACAATGAGTATTTCTGCTAATTTTTCGTGGACTTGTTTGGTTCCAAGAGAAACAACATGTTCCTCCATCTCCTGCCATTCCTTTGCCATTTGTTTAAATACTTCTTTTTGAAAGTTGATATCATCTTTCACAAGTGCATCGATAAGATCCCCGGTGATGTAACATGCGTGGGTGTCTTCTACAGCAATCACGTTGTGGTGGGAAATGGAATCAGAAATACAATCCCGAAAACCAACCCAATCTCCAGGTCCACTAAGACGTAAAGTTTGTTCCTTACCACTAGCAAGTTGGACATAACTTCTTACAAGACCAGATTTAATGAAGAAAAAACCCAGAGCCTTTTCCCCAGAGGAAACAAGATGTTTCCCTCGTGGAAATACAGTGAAGTCTTTACCAGCATTGATTCTTTCTATAGTCTCATGTGCCGCACAGTGTAGGACATTGTGATTTTTATAATCACATGCAAAACAATCAGGATTGAGTGGAAGATCCGCCATTCAGCTTCGATGTAACCTCTTAAAAAATCCTTGTCGAGCCATAATTTAGAAACCTTCTAAATTTTTTATTTGCCGGTAAACTTGGGATCCCGCTTTTCTAAGATACTTTTGATTGTCTCTTTAAAGTCGTCCGAAATAAAGTTCCGCGCCTGGGATTCTGCTTCTTTTTTTAGGGCGGAGTCCAAGTGTTTCCAGGAGTATAAATTCTTCTTTAATTCTTGTAAGGCGAGTGGTGCAGCCTTAGACAAGGATAATGCTAACTCCATAGCGCGTGTATATACTTCTGTTTTGGGAACACTATCTACAGCAAGGCCACAAGTTTTAGCAAACTTACCATCAAAGGTTTCCCCGGTGAGTAATAACCTTCCTCCCAAACTTTTTCCAAGGAGCTCTGGCGATAGAAAACTTGAACCCATACCAGGATGGATTCCTAGTCTCACAAAATTAAAAGAATACTTTCCTTCCTCAGCAAAAATTCGCAAATCACATCCAAAGGTTAAGGAAAGACCTGCACCTATTGCATGCCCATTGACAGCGGCAATCACAGGAACTGGTAACTTACGGACCGATAAAAAGAAACCGTAGAATTTCCTCATATCACGTCTGTTTTGCGAGAAAGTTTTTTCAGAAAAAGATCTTAATAAATTTAAATCGCCACCTGCGCAAAATACATCGTTACGACCAGAAATGATTACGGCCCGAGGTAAGACTTTTTCTTTTTTAATGGAATGAATAAGGTCGGCAAACTCTTCCCCCATTTTCCATGTCATGGAATTGCGGGAACTAGGATTGTTTAGGAAGATGGAAACAATCTTTCCATCTTCTGTTTCACGGGATTCAACTTCTAGGAATTCATACTCTTTGGATTCAAATCGCGATTTCATCTATCTGAAAGGATTCGTACCAGGCTTTATCTTGTAAAGATAAAGGTTTTTTTCCGATCTCCATATTTTCAAAGTAGTTGAGTAGAATTTCTAGGTGTTGGGTCTCTAAATTCTCTTTTGGTAGCGCAGAATCGATTCCTTTGCTTACCAAAACTTCTGCTCTAATTTTATCTTTATAATGGTCCGGTTTTCCGCTAAAAATCAAATGGGCAGAGATAAGGTCAAAACGGATGGTATCAACAATTCGTCGTAAAGAGTCTTCTGACTCTAAAAAATAACGAGAAGCCACTTCGGTTTGGAAATAATCACCCCAAGTGATGAGATCAGGCAAAGATCCTGTTCGTTCCAAAATTTTCTTTTGGCTTTCCTCATCCGTATACAAACAACCAGCAAATCGTTCCACAAGTGAATGTAATTCGGTTAGGATGGCTAATTTCTCCGGACTGAGTAGCCCTTGGCGGATCATTGGCAAAAGTTCAGGATTGACTTGTTTTGGGAGAGTTAGTTCCATATACTTCCCATTTCGGCGAATTCTGTCGTTTCCTTGCATATTTTCCTTGTGAGAAAATCGATTTTGACCCTTAGAAAATCGATAATTTTAGTATGGCAATTGGCAGAACCGATTCGATGCAAGAACTCATAACGATTCTAGAATCGTTATTTGAAGAAACCATCATTGGATCCGATGTCAATATCGTAAAACATCTCTTTTATTATCTAAAGGCCGATAACAGAGAATTTGAATTTATCTATGAAGAAGAAATTCTTGTCGCTGCTGTCGAAGAAATTGAATCTCATACAGTCACCCTCATGATTCCCGATCTTGTGGAACAAGGTTCCAGACGAGCAAGGGTTCGTTTTGAAGTGATGAACATCAACTACCAATTTGAGGTAGTGATCCTGGATATCCAAAAAGATAAAACTGTGATCAAAACTCCTACGGAGTTACAATCCTACCAACTCAGAACCAATAAACGGATTCCTGTAGATGATTTGTTTATGAACTTTATCATTCTGTTTAGAAGTTTAACTGGTGGTTCAAGAGAGGTGGGAAAAAACCTATACGCAGAAAGTCGATTCCCTCACCTAATGAAAGAAGTACGAAAGGACAGGCCCGATAGTAAACTCATCAATGTGATGTTAACTGAAGCAATCGAACGAATTTCCAAAGACTATGAAATTCATTTTTTTCAACCAGATGAAAAACTTAACGAGTATGATGACTTCATTAAAAAAACCATTCTAAGGACTGGAAAAACAATTTATATTCCTGATTGTAATCGAATCACTTCTTATATCAATGATCCAGGTGATGATGTTCTTTTTAATTATTTTAATGAACATAAAGAAATGACGAAGGAATTCGGAGAAGAATTCGCTTTGGATTTTTTTGAATCTATGCGTAAACATGAGTCGCGTAATTTTTACGTTTCTTATGTAATTACACCCATACGATTGTATGAAGATATTGTTGGCTATATCAAAGTACATTCCACGGCGATGGAAAGATTTACCATCTCTCATAACCAAGCTGTATATGTTTTCGAACTAGCAGAAATTATAAGTTATGTATTTACAAAAATTGCCATTCAACACGGGAGTTATGAAACCATGCAATCCACAACAAAAGTTGTGGATATTTCTCTCGACGGGCTTCTCTTTGAAATTTATGACAAACGTCTGTTTCAATATTTGAAACGCCACAATATCATCAAAATGTTTATCCCTTTAAGTAAGGAACGAACTATGATCATCCGAGGTGAGATCATTCGATTTTTAGATAAAGGAGACCATTACCACCTTGGGGTAAACTATTTTAGTTCAGCCCCAGATGATATGTTGTATTTGGAATCGTATTTATTTGAAAAGAGTATGAAAATTTTGTCAGAATGATCCTGACTGTTTTTCAGCAAGTCGAATTGCATTCAAAAGATCTTCTGACAAAGTGGTTTCGCCCGTATAATAAAGACGTAACAACTTTCCATGTTCAATTAATTTATTACGATAATCCGTTTCTTTAACAGAACCCCGAGTTTCTTTCCATTTCAAATTATAGAATTCACAAGCTAGTTTATGAAGATAATAATCAGATTTTCGGAGGGAATAGGCTTTCTGTAAATATTCTTCCGAACGGTCGGACCATTCATCTCTTTTTTTACGACCATCCATCCCAGTATCGGCCATATTCGAATGTAAAAGATTTAAAAAAGAAGTTTCAAAACTATATAACCAAACTTCATAATTTTTTGGATAAAGATTACGTGCTTCTTTTGCCACCAAAGGCATCAGATCCAATTGTTTTTTGTTTTCTTTTCCTTCTATTTTAAAATAGAAAGTTAAAAACCGCAAATAATCGACTAGGAATAAAAGTCTCTCTTGGGAATTCGAAAATCGTTCTCTATTTTTCCAAGCCATTGAGTATTCAAACGCCGTTGATACATATCCTTCCCCATCTTTCCAGTGAGCTTTCCCAAGCGCATAATGGGAATCAGGTGACCCCGGATCGAGAGAAACTGAATGTTTATACATTCTAAGGGCTTCTTCCATTTGCCCTTTGGCAAAATAATGGTCACCTTTCTTTTTGGCCATAAAGGCTTCATCGTATTTTGTGGTATCAAGTAACCTTGCGGCTGTTACAGGGCGATCTTCAATGAGTCGCAAATACCCTTCCCCGCGGACTTGCCATCCAAAAAAAGTAGTTTGATAAACAGATTTCACCGTGATCATTCCCACAATGTTACCATCACGAAATGTTTTGTGGTCTTGGTTCTTTTCTAATAAATACAAAGTTTGACCCACACGAATTCCTTTTGGGTCAGCCACTTTGATTGTCACAGTATCTGGTCTTGTGTCTACTTCCAATTCTTGAGAAAGTGTATCCACTTCATAATAACTGGCTTTTTCAATTCCCACAACCTCTCCCACAACAATCATCCGAAGTGGGTCAAGCGACGCCTGGCTACGAAATGCAAAGGCCAACCGATCGGAAGACGATTGGGCAAAAGTTGCTGTAACAAACAAAATACAGAGGAGGAAGGAACGAAACATCTGGTTTAAAGATCGGCCAAAAGAGAATCTTTAGGTGTAGAAAAATAGTAATCCCCACAGGTCCCGTGGGGATTTTTTTAAAAATTACCGAGGTCGAAATTCCAATCGGAATTTTCCAGCCCCTACTTGTTCCTTCGTATAGAGGATTTTCCTGTGAACTCCGTTAATATAATCATCCACTAAGTTCCCGTAAAAAGGACTAGCAAGGTTTCCGCTATTCCCGATGGGAAGTTGTGTGACAGACTCTTCGAAACGGCCATAATCAATCACCCGCCTTTTGGATGGACCTGCAAACGCAGTCCAATCTTCTTTCATCAGTTTGTATTTTAAATTATTAACCACTTCGGCACCACCAGCAGAAGGAAGCGGACCAATATCAAAAATACCACCTATCACTGGCAATACGCCAAGCGGATGTGGGTGTTTGATTTTGTATAAGTTTTTCCAAGTCCAAAGGCTTGGCGATGCTGAGAGATGTGCCTCTAAATATCTGCCAGTTTCCTCAATCGATCTTTTGAGAATGTCTTCTCTTGATTCGATGATCCCTTCGGTTCTTAAGTCATCCCAATAAGGAGAACTTGGATTCCTAATAAATCGGCGATAAGCATTCCAGTATTCTGCCATATCTCCATATAACTCAAAATTGGCGGGACCCATCTCATCAATTAACAATTCCCGAAGAGTGATATAAAAGAATACATCGTAAACAGCCGCACCTTGGGATTCGGGAAAATGTTCAAAATTCCATTTTTTCAAAATCCCTAGAACCTTTTTCCCGTTGGGAGTTTTTGTTTCTTTTACCGTAGACAAAATAAGTTCTAAATACTCTGGTGCAAAGGAAGAAACGGTATCATTTTGGATTGCCGCAAGGTCTTCCAAACTCCACTTCTCTTTTGTTTCCAAAATACCAACTAACCTTTGAAAACGATCAGGTGGTTGCCAATTTCCTTCTGGTTTTCCAAGTCCCGGAAGTGGTTTACTTGTCACTTGGTTGTTTGCTGTGACGATGATTCCATTTTTTGGATTGATGATCTTTGGATTGTCTTTTACCGAAACATAAGCAACCACATCATTTTCACCAGTAGAACCCTCTAAAATTTTACGAGAATTTCCCGATTTTAGGATTGGAAATCTTCCCACTGCATAATAGGCAATGTTCCCATTTTTATCCGCATAACTAAAATTAAGTCCCGGTGCTCCAATCATAGAAGAAGCTGAATCAAGTTCGGTGAACGATTTGGATTTCCCCATTTGGAAAAGAACATCAAGCAGCGGATTTGGTAAATGGTGGTGAGCCCAATACAAACTTACAGGTCTTCCCTTAAATCCTTTGATATGTTCTGTTATGAGAGGACCGTGGTTTGTAATCCCAACTTCAAATGGAATTTCGGATCCATCTTTTTTACGGATGGGATCACGATAATATGTTAAATCTTTCCAGGTATTTCCCGTTTTGAATTTCCCACCTTCAACGGTTTCCAAATACAAGTTAACATCATCCTGTTCCAACATGGTAAGTCCCCATGCCTTATCTCTATTATGTGCAATGAGAGGGAAAGGAATGATCGAAAGGAAATAACCATAATTTTCATATCCTGGATATTCAATATAAGCTTCATACCAAGCCCCTGGATTGGAAAGAGCAATGTGCGGATCGTTTGCAAGAACTGCCCCACCACTCTCAGAACGACTAGGTGCCACAAGCCAAGAGTTACTACCTTCTAGTGGCTCAATCGGAAGTTGCAATTGGTCCACAAAAGATACTAGTTGTTTTAGACCAAAAACCTCTTTTCCGTTTGAATGGTCTTTGGTTTCTGGTGGAAAGGAATAACTTTGGTTTGTAACTCGATTGAAACTTGAGTTTTGGATTTGTTTAGAATCTATTTTTTGAAAATTGTTTTTATCCGCTAACCTTTGTACACCCGGTTGTGTTTCCAAAATGGTTGCATTTGTTTCAAAATCATACCGCGGGAAAAGTTCATTTGCAGACCTAGCCTTTAATTCCGACTCCATAATGGTGTACAAACTGTCCGATTTGATTCCTTCTGCAAAAGAAAAACCCATATAAAATAGGAAGGAAATGGCATCTACCCGATCAAATGGCTTCGGTTTGATTCCAAGAATGGTATATTCAATTGGCAAATTGTCTTCGGAGAGAAAATGATTTACCCCATCCAAAAACCAATCCAATTGGTTCCATGCTTCAGGATAAATATGTTCCTTCTGGTTTACATATTCTTCCGCTGTTTTTTTCAAAAGAAGAGATTTCAAAAACTGATCGGTAGGAATGAGTTTATCACCAAAAATTTCAGTGAGTTCTCCTTTCCCAATCCGCCTTTGTAATTCCATCTGAAAAATGCGATCCTGTGCCATTGTATAACCTAATGCAAAATAGGCGGACTTGGCATCTCCTCCCACAATATGAGGTATTCCTGCTTCATCTCGGATCACAGTCACGGCCGTTGTCAGTTTATCAGAAACAATTTCTCCGCTGTAACGAGGTGCTTTTAAGGATACAAGTCCCCAAAACAAAAAGTGTAAGGTGACAGGTAGAGTGAGAATGAAAAGTAGAAAGAGACTTAAAAAAGGTCTCTTTCTGATGAATTTTTTAGTTTTATCTAACATAGGTTATTGTAGTGCTTTGATTTGACGAATGCGATTTTGTTTGTCTGCTGAATCCCAAGCTGCATTCGAGAAGGATTCCACTTTATAATATTTTGTTTTGTACTCATCTTTATAAGGAACAACAAGCTCACGATCAGGTTCTGTTGTTTTTGCCGCTTGGATTTTTCTGAGCCCTTCTGCCCCTTGGTTGAACCATTCAGGATCAATGGGTAAGTTGACTCGGTGTCCACGAAAAGATGTCGCCAAATACGGACCATCTAAGTCTTTATCACGAAGGATTTTCCCGAAAAAAGTAAATTCCACTTCGTTCGAACCAGAAACCAAATCTCCATCGTACACGGCATAGGCGATATATTCCCCATTCTTTTCGTCTTTTAAATTTGCTTCTAAATGGTATTTTCCTTTTCGATAAACATTCACCACTGCACGAACAATGAGGGATCCGTCTTGTAAAGAGTCAGAAAAAACTCCATTAAATTCAGCTGGAATGGAAGGACTAGAAAAGAAACTAGATGTAAGAGTTGTTTTAAGATTTTCTGGTCCGTAAGTAATTTCTGCAACAAGAGACATTTGTCCCCAATCACCTTTCTGTGGTTTCCAAGAGAATGTAAAAATATTATCTCCTCTAGTTTGGTCCCCATCGGTTCCGTTGTCATTCACAGAGGCACTGACTACGCCGTATCTTTGCCCTTCCCATTCTTTAAAAACTTGATGAGAATCAATGGATACCTTTACTCGATTCCTTGCTTTGTCACGACATTCTAATGTTACATACATCATGTCTTTGTTTCCAATGACTGCCCAAGTTTTTGGTTGGAATAAACATACATAACCTGTTGGTTCGTTCGTTTTTGGATCGATGGAATAATCGGGAGAAGTTTCAATAATGAATGGGAAAGCCAAATCATGATTGAGGATGGACATTGGTCTTGAGAAAGGTGGGTATTCAGCCCATTCTAAATACTTTTCTAAAATATATTCAGGAGTGGCACCATCGTCTGGAACGCCGCTTGATCCATCCGATCCACTTCCAGAACTATCATCATTTTGCGTTGGATCAGAGTTACTTGCCATCCTTTCTTGTCTGGCTTTCTCTCTAGCATCTTGATCCGATCCAACATTATCCTTAAATAAAAAGAAGATAAGGCCAATCACGACCAATATAACAACTGCTAGATACACACCGTATCTACGAATTAAATCCATACGCTCCCATCCTTTTGTTTTATAAAACGGATAAGAGCCTTGTCGGTTTTAAAACTATGTAAAGTAAAATTTAGATAGAAAGAAGACTCGCTACAGTTTCAGTAATCAGACTTTGTGTTGGTACGGGCATCGATTTCCATTCTTCGTAATACCGGTACACTGATCGCGAATACTCTGGAATGCCTCCAAATCGTTTATAACCTCCAAGCCCTGCATTATAAGATAATAAGGCAGCCTCCAAGGAATCAGTGCGTTCCATTAAATAATTCAAATAAAGAACACCAATGTACAAATTAATTTCAGGTTCATACAAATTCTTAGCAGAAGAAAAAGGAATTCCTTCTTTTTCAGCCAACCACTTGGCTGTTGCCGGCATTACTTGCATGAGTCCAAGTGCGCCTTTATGTGACTTCGCTCTTTTATGGAACTGCGATTCGGTCTGCACAAGGCCTACCAAAAATCCCAATTTGTCATAACGTTCCATTTTGTTACCTACGGGAAACCTCAGGTTAAGGGCAGCATTTTCCATCGCAGAAACCAATTCTCGCCTTTCCTTAGGAGTAAGGTTTGGTCTGTGTTTGGCAATATAGACTTCCAATTTCCATTTGGAAGATTCATTACGAACAGAAAGACCGGCAGAGCTGATCTTTCCATAGGATTCTGTGAGGAAAATAACCAAAAGTAGGCCAGTTCCTAAAATTTGAGTGATTGTGTTTCGTTTTCGCATGGGGTCCTCATTTTCAGACTTTCAATTGTGCATCGCACAATAAGTCCATGATTTTCGAGACTGTCCTGTTGGCAAGGGGAATTTTGTGCGTCGCACTATAGGATTTCTCCCGGGATAACGAAATGCTTGCCGAAAGTCAAATCTCAGGGATTTCTGGATTGGCTTGGCTCCCTTACTGAATCTATACAGTTTTTTTTATTTTGGGCTCTGTTTGGTGAGCGGGATTGCCTTTGTCTACTTTATGTCCCGAAAGGAGGATTTAACCCCTACTTTCCGAGGCCTTCTCATTCCCCTTATCTGTCTTTTTTTCTGGTCGGTGGCTTGGTCGATTTGCAATTCCTTTGTTGCCCCTTGGACCGCTTACGTTTTTGTTTTTTTGAAAAATCCCGTCATTTTGATTTTGGGTGTTGCCTCTTCCCATTTAGCCTTTGGATTTCAGGAAAATAGTTTTCCGCGTTGGAAACAATGGAGCCTTCGCGTACACATCACACTTGCCGTCCTTGCGATTTTTGCCAACGGAACCGGTTTTTTTTTCCGTGAAGTACATTTTGATCCCAAAATGGAATTCTATGTTCCAGACCAACAATCCACCTCTCTGATAGTCCAACTTTCCATCCTTTCCATTGCAGGTACTATGTTTTTGGTTCTTGGAAATACGATTGTTGTACTTTTTGCTAAATACTTAAAGTTTCAAGGTTTACAAAAAAGAAATACAGGAGGATTTCTTTTAGCCATCCTAGGGATTCTTTCTTTGGCATTAGCTGATATCCTTGTGGATCTAAATTATTTCAGCAAACCAACCTTTCTTTTTTTACTAACTAACCTAACAATCATTATCATGACGATTCTTATTTTGGTTTCACTAAACCAAGAAACAATACCTTCCACGGTTGGATTTAAAATCATGACTTTCAATTTAACCATTTTGTATTTGATCCTTTCCATCGTTGCTAATTTTTTATTCAACAGGTTTCGTGTGGATTTTCAAAATGAAATGAGTCGAGAAAAACATAGCATTAAAACACAACTGGAACTTGGTTCGACTTATCCATTTGTATATCTTTCTGAACTAGTCATAGACATACAGAATCAAAATTTCCGCATCAATAAAGTTAACTTTACAAAAGAGAATATAAAAGAATTTAAAAAGGTTTCATCTTCTTTCGAATCATTTCAGTTACATTCATTGACAAATGAACCTAGTGGCATTTACTGGACTTCTGATTTTTACGCGAAAAACCATCATTTTTTAGTCGCAATCCCTTATATTGAATACAGAAACAAAGTACACCAAACCGTTGTTTGGCTTATCGTTACTCTCCTATTCTCTTTATTTACAATTTTTATGTTATATCCCGTATTACATAAAACAAGTATTGTATATCCATTAACCAGATTACTGGCAGGGATTAGAAAAATGCATTCAGGGGATTTGTTTGTTACTGTCAAAGTATCAAGCAGAGATGAAATTGGCGAGTTATCCAATAGTTTTAACGAAATGATTTCCATTGTTCGGGATGCAAGGCTTCAATTAGAACAAAAAATCAAAGAACGCACAGAATCTTTAAACCAAACCATCTTAGAACTAAGAGAAACCCAAGAACAACTTTTACATGCAGAACGAATGTCCACTCTAGGTAAAATTGCAGCCAGTGTAGCACATGAAATCAATAACCCACTAGCAGCTATTAAAGGAAGTATCCAATTTATCAAAGATGGGCAGGCAAATGTTGTTAGTTCAGAAAAAACAGAACTGGTCCTTTTAGCAGAACAATTTTTGGAAGAGTTTAAAACCCAAAAACGATCTGAAGTTACGTCACGGTTCAAAAGGAAAAAAGAACTCATTGCATATTTTAAATCCAAATCGATTCCCGATCCCATCTCCCTTGCTGATACTTGTTTCGATTTTAAAATTGAAACTATTCCAGAAGAATACCAAAAATTATTCGATACAGAAGAAGGAAGAAACACCTTCCAATCCAAACTCAATGAATTTGTCATTGGTTTCCATTTGGGGATTATTGAAACGGCAGTGGAACGGGCCTCAAAGATTGTATTTGCACTCAAACATCATTCCTATGCTGGTCCCAAGGAATCACAAAAACTCCTTTCTCTCAAAGAGGGGATCGATTCGGTTCTTTCCATGTATTCCACCAGTTGGAAACAGAGTATCGAAATTGATTGGAAAATCAGTGGAGATCCCGTAATTCTCGGGCATGCCGACGAACTCGTGCAAGTTTGGACCAATCTCATTTACAATGCCATCCAAGCCTGTCCCAAAGAAGGAGGGAAAATCCAAATTTTCCTCAAAGAAGAAGAAACAGAAGCAATTGTCAGCATTGAAGACAATGGGAAAGGAATCCCTGAGGAAATTCTTCCCCGAATCTTTGAGCCCTTTTTTACCACAAAAGAACTAGGAATGGGCACGGGGCTTGGGCTATCGATCGTCCAGAAAATCATCCAGAACCACAATGGAAACATCCAAGTGGAAAGTCGTCCCGGCAAAACCCTTTTTACCATCCGCATTCCCCTAGCAAAATCCTAGGAATCTGCCCTAAAGATCGTCAGAGAAACCCTGACAATGGCAAAAATATGTTAAAATTTTGTCTAAATATGTAAAAAAATTTCTTGTCAATCTTTTGCCAAACTTATAAAACAAGGAGAACATACCTTCGGAAACAGGAAAACAAGATGCGAACTCTACTAGCAACCATAACGGCAGTCCTTTTAGCAGGATCCCTAAGTGCACAGACTTATACAGTCTTTATCCACGGAAAATCAGACAAAAATCATAATGGCGTTGGGACCACTGACGTAAACAGCTATTGGGGTTCTTCCGTTAATTCGGTAGGGGGAACAAGAATTTTCATCGGTTATGATGGAACGACTGACCCTAGATCTTACGGATCTTCCAGGGCACAAACTAATATTGCCACAGGTCTTACTAACTATTGCAAAGGATCTAACTCTTGTAAGATCGTTTGCCACTCTGCTGGATGTTATGCAATTGAGTATTGGTTGTCAAACCTTGGTTCAACTGCCTCCTCAAAAGGATTTAATCTTACAAAAGTAACAGCACTTGCTGCGGCTTCTGGTGGATCAGAACTTGCGAACGCTCTGAACGGAATCACTTTCGGATTTGGTGGAAACGCAATGGACAAATCACTTATAGTTACCACAGCTCGTGGTGCTTTCAATCACAACAACACTGCTGGTGTTGCCGTTAACCACGTTCCAGGTTACAAAGGTATGATTGGTGCCTCCCTCATTCTTCCTGGTGAAGATGACTATGCTGTGGCTTACCACTCTTCTTGTGGATACAATAGAACTGGTGGTTTAAATAAATGCCAATCTTCACTCACTCAATACGAAGGGCTCTGGCCATTTGGATCCAATAAAACATACAACCAATACAGTGGACACTACCGTGCTCCTTCTGTTTCTTCCACAGGACTTTATTTAGACCACGGACAAATCAAAACCGAAGGTTGGAGATAAGTTAACCGGTATCATTCAAAGAAAGGAAAAGGAAAAAAAAGATGCGTAGCTCAATCACAACAATACTTGCGATGCTGTTTGCAGGATCGCTCAGTGCCCAAACTTACACTGTGTTCATTCACGGTAAGTCAGACAAAAACCACAACGGTGTGGGAACAACAGACGTAAACGGATACTGGGGTTCTTCCACTAGTTCCGTTTCTGGATCAAAAATTTTCATCGGATACGATGGAACGACTGATCCTAGAACTTACGGATCTTCTCGTGCACAAACAAACATTGCCACAGGTCTTACAAACTATTGCAAAGGATCTAACTCTTGCAAAATCGTTTGCCACTCTGCTGGTTGTTATGCGATTGAGTATTGGTTATCTAACCTTGGTTCTACTGCCTCCTCAAAAGGATTTAATCTTACAAAAGTAACAGCACTTGCTGCAGCTTCTGGTGGATCAGAACTTGCTTCTGCGCTAAACGGAATTACTTTTGGATTTGCAGGAAACGCGATGGACAAATCTCTCATCGTAGGAACCGCTCGTGGTGCTTTCAATCACAACAACACTGCCGGTGTTGCGGTAAACCACGTTCCTGGTTACAAAGGAATGTTTGGAGCTTCTGCCATCCTTCCTGGAGAAGATGACTATGCTGTGGCATACCACTCTTCTTGCGGTTACAACAAAGCAGGTGGACTTAACAAATGCCAATCTTCTCTCACTCAAAGTGAAGGAATCTGGCCTTTTAATTCCAACGTAACCTACACACAATACAGCGGACATTACCGTGCTCCTTCTGTAACTGCGACTGGACTTTACCTCGACCACAGCGAAATCAAATCAGAAGGATATCGGTAAATCGCCGAAACTCCCACTCTTCTCTGAATCAAGAGAAAAGGATAGGTCAGCCAATCGGCTGGCCTTTTTTTTGCCCCAACTATATATAAATTGACATATTTGACTTATTTATGGAATTTGTGTCGTAATATAGAAAATCAGAAAAAGGAAAAAAAAGATGCGTAGCTCAATCACAACGATACTTGCGATGCTGTTTGCAGGATCGCTCAGTGCACAAACATACACCGTGTTCATTCACGGTAAGTCAGACAAAAACCACAACGGCGTGGGAACCACAGACGTAAATTCGTATTGGGGAAGCTCTGCCAATACCGTTTCTGGATCGAAAATTTTCATCGGTTACGATGGAACCACAGATCCTAGAACTTACGGAACTGCCCGCGCACAAACAAACATTGCAACTGGACTCACAAACTATTGCAAAGGGTCCAACTCTTGCAAAATCGTTTGTCACTCAGCAGGATGTTATGCGATTGAATTTTGGTTGTCAAACCTAGGTTCAACGGCATCGGCAAAAGGATTTAACCTCACAAAAGTGACAGCACTTGCTGCTGCTTCTGGTGGATCGGAACTTGCTTCTGCACTCAACGGCGTAACGTTTGGATTTGCAGGAAATGCGATGGACAAATCTCTCATCGTATCAACCGCTCGTGGGGCTTTCAATCACAACAACACTGGTGGAATTCAGATCAACCATGTGCCTGGTTATAAAGGTGCATTTGGAGCTTCTGCCATCCTACCTGGAGAAGATGATTATGCTGTGGCATACCACTCTTCTTGCGGATACAACCGTGCTGGTGGACTTGATAAATGCCAATCTTCTATTGTGAGTGGTAGCACTACTTACACACAATACACTGGTCATCTAAGAGCACCTTCTCTAACAGCAACCGGATTGTATAAGAACCATAGTGAGATTAAAAACGAGGGAACTCGTTAATTCATTAGTTTGAGAAAAGACCCTTTGGTTTTTTTCAAAGGGTTTCGACTGAAAGGCTGAAAGTAATTTCAGCCTTTTTTTGTTTTCATTAAGTGATTCACTTAATTCCTTACGCGTGTTTAATCACTCCTTGTCTTGATTTCCCGATAAACCAGTAATATAAAACAGGAACAGCAAATCGACTGAGGACAGTGGCAGCAATTTCACCAAACATAAGTGAGATAGCAAGACCTTCAAAGATTGGATCAAATAACATCACAAAGGATCCAACCACCACGGCAGAAGCAGTGAGTAACATAGGTCGAAAACGAACTACACCTGCATGGACAACAGCTTCTTTAAGTTCCACACCTTTCCTAATTTCACCTTCGATAAAATCTACAAGTATGATCGAGTTTCTGACAATAATCCCTGCACCAGCGATAAAACCAATCATGGAAGTTGCCGTAAAATAAGCACCCATCGCCCAGTGACCTGGTAAAATTCCAATCAGCGAAATTGGAATTGGTGCCATAATCACAAGGGGAACAGAATAACTTTTAAACCACCCAAGCACTAAAACATAAATGAGTAAAATCACCACAGCAAATGCACCACCTAAATCGCGGAACACTTCATAGGTGATAAACCATTCACCATCCCACTTAATCACAGGTTTTGTTGTATTCCAAGGAACATCTGCAGTTTGTGTTTCATAGTTGATTTTAGGTGCGAGTTTTAACATTCCATATACAGGGGCTTCTTCTTCACCAGAAAGTTCGCTCATCACATAATTGACTGGTTTTAAGTTTTTACGAAAAAGAGCCCGATCTTCTTCCAAATATGGTTTGCCTAAAACACGTTCTGAGGATACAACACCCGATTCCATAGACATGATGTTTTGGTTTTGAAAAGGGTTTTTAGAACCTCGGAAACTTTGGATCACAGAAAGATTCACAGTCACTTCTTCAGGTTCTTCCGCTGTCGCCAAACTGACTAGAGGCGATTCGGAAAAAAGAATAGATCCTGTATAAGCCAGGGCTGAAGTTTTAATTCCATAAAGTCCCGATTTTTCAAAATCGATTGGGTAAACCATTTTTGGACGACCATTTCTAAGAGATGTATCCAAATCTACTACACTTGGTTCCTTACGAAACACTTCGTAAATTTCTTCAGTTACCTTTTTTCGTTCCTGAGCCGTTGGACCATACACTTCTGCCACCATAGTGGCCATCACTGGCGGCCCAGGAGGGATCTCCAATACTTTTGTAATGGCATCATAACGTTCACCAAACTTTTGTATGTCGGATCTTAAAGTTTCGATGATCTCATGGCTTGATTCTTTACGCTCATTTTTATTTTTTAAAATTACCTGCAAATCATTCATCGAATCAAGGTTACGTAAAAATGAATGTTTTACCATTCCCGAAAAAGAAAACGGTGCCGCTTCTCCTGCAAAAATTTGTATTTTTTCCACATTGGGATTTTTTAAAAGAATTTTGGTTAACTCTTCGGAATGCCTCATACTTTGAGTCAGTGTAGTTTCTGGTTTATAATCTAACAAAACTTGAAATTCTTCTTTGTTATCAAAAGGTAACATTTTTACCTTCACCCACTTGAAACCTACAAAGGCCATGGAGATCAGTAATAAACCAATGGTAATAGCTCCAAATACAGCAGCGTTCTTTTTGAAACCTAGTAACCAATTCATAAAACGAATATAAATTTGATCCAGTTTGGAAACTTTATGTTCACCGGATCCGTTTTCTGCATGAGAATGGTTTTCCTTTAGTAATCTAACAGAAGCCCAAGGTGTGATGGCAAAAGCAACGATAAGAGATAGAATCATCGCAAGGCTTGCTCCCACAGGGATTGGTTTCATATAAGGACCCATAAGTCCTCGAACAAAAGCCATTGGTAAAATAGCTGCGATTACTGTAAAGGTAGCAAGGATGGTAGGATTCCCAACTTCCGATACTGCCACGAGTGTGGCACGAATGATTCCTAACTTTGGATTTTCTTCTAAATGCCTTTCAATGTTTTCAACAACAACGATGGCATCATCCACAAGAATCCCAATGGAGAAAATCAAAGCAAATAATGTCACCCGGTTCAAAGTATAACCAAGAAAATAATAAATCGCCAAAGTAAGGGCAAGAGTCACTGGGATTGCAATGGCTACGACAAGAGCAGACCTCCATCCCATCCAAAGCGCAATGAGAACTGTAACAGAAATGGTCGCAATGAGTAAATGTTCTATCAGCTCATGTGATTTATCTTCTGCTGTACTTCCGTAATCACGAATCACACTCAAACGAATTTCTTTTGGTAAATCTTTTTGGAACAAGTTTGCTCTTTCCAATAAATCTTTGGATAAATTGACTACGTTTGTTCCTTTTCTTTTGGCAAACACAATGGTAACTGCATTTCGTTTTCCTTCACCTAAAGATTTATCATACAGGGCAGAAGATTTGGTTCGTTCTTCTGGACCTTCTTCGACAGTTGCCAGGTCTTGGATCCGAACTACTCGCCCACCCCTTTGCGCGACGGGGAGTCGTTTGACATCAGATATTTTTTTGAGTACTCCACCTACCTCAATATCCATAATGGCATCTGAGGACCAATTTTTTCCAGCAGGGATCAAAGCATCGTTTTGTTTCAGACTCATTGCTACTTCAATTGCAGTGACACCAAATCGATTCAAAAGATTAGGATCTACTTTTACCCTTACGACTTTTTTCAAACCACCTAACATTTGCACTGATGCTAAATCAGGAGTAGAAGAGAGTTCACGTGCTAATGGTGCCACCAATTGTCGTAAGTCATAATCGTTCATGTTTTCTGCACTGAAACTCAATGCCAAAAACGGAACATCATCAATGGAATACGATTTTACAATAGGGCTTAAAGTGTTTGGAGGTAGAACATTCTTAACCTCCATCAATTTATGATGGATTTTGACCAAAGAAGGTTCAATAGGTTCTCCCACTTTGAATCGAACAGTGATATAACTTCCATGCCACTTACTAGTGGAATAAATATATTCTACGCCCTCGAGTCCCCATACGGCACGTTCTACAAACTCTGTAACCTTACGTTCCGTCTCTTCTGGTGAAAATCCAGGTGCAGGAATCTGGATATCAATCATAGGAACAGAAATTTGTGGTTCCTCTTCTTTGGGTGTTAAGTATACAGCAAATAACCCCAAGATTAAACTAGCGACCGCAATAACAGGAGTCAGTCTTGAATGCAGAAATGTTTCTGCAAGTCGTCCAGCAAACCCTTTTCTAATTTCTTCCAATGGATTCATTTGATTCTTCCTTATTTGAAAATAATGACGTCTCTGTTCTTACTTGTAAAACAGCGATTTCTGTTTCCATAAGCACACGGGATAATTCAAGAGATTTATTTAATGTTTCTGCAAATTGGATAGCATTGATGGCTCCACTTTGAAAGAGTCTCTGCATATTCACAATTTGTTCGTCTTGGTATTTTACAGTTTCTCTTACCAAATCAAGACTTTCTTTGAGAGAAATTTCTTTTTGAAAAAGAGATTTTACATGAGCTTCTTCTTCCTTAGTTTTCTCTTCGATCTTTTTCAAAGCAGCTTCTGCATTAAGTTTAGATTCTTCGACTGCTCCCATATCTTTTGGATTGTAAAGATTCATTTGTAAATACACACCAGCTTGGTAAGCATTCGAAACGTTACGACTCCCTTGGTATCCATAAGCTTCCGAATAAGCTCCAACTTTAGGTAAAAACTTTGCCATCTCCATATCGCTTTTGAGTCTTTCCCCTTCCGCATATTTGATCTGTGCATTCATTTGATTGGATCTTTCGTAACCGGTAGGGCGTTTGAAGTGTGTATCTAAAAATACATTCAAATCGGATTCAATAATTTCTAATTCAGATGGAGGGAGGTCTGATAGAACATATAAAGTTTCTTTATAATCATTGATTTGTAGATCAGATTGTTTTTCTAAAACGGCAATTTGGTTTTTGATAGATTTTAATGCAAGATAACCTGCATACCCAACGGGATTTCCTTTATTACCAAGTGAATAATTAGATTGGAACCTAGACTCAATTTTCTTAATTTGTTCCAATCTACGTTTGTATTCATTTAAAGTTTGGATCGCTCGGTAATAAAAACCAGTTTGTGCAAACTCCCGGTCTCGGATAGCAAGCCACTCAAACTTAAGACCTGTAGACCTTTTTTCATTCATGGCAGCGAGAGTTTTTCCAGACCCACCTTCATACAATGGTAAATCCATACCAAGTGTTCCGCGAGAATATGTATGACTTCCAGGATAGTTGAGTGTATCTTTAGCAAATAGATTCATTGTATCCGAGTTTAATGTCGAATAAGCTTGGTTATTCGAATCTAAAAAATTTCCTGGCCGATATCTTGTTGAAGCTGTAGAAAAATCAGAATCTGTTGCACTTCGTTGGCTCAATTTTCCCATAAAATTAAGTGTAGGATCATTTGTTTGGAAGGTACGTAAATCGGTATATACTCTAGGTAACCAGTGTTTTTCGGATCTATCTTTGGCAATTTCTCCTGCCTTCCATTCCAAATACTTGGATTTTCTCGCTGAAGAATTTTCCTCAATTCGTTTCCACAAATCACTAAAACCGACGCTCTCCGCAAAGAGAGCCATCGGTCCGACCAAAAGCAAAAAGCTAATGATTGATTTCATATTCTTAATCCCTAACCTTTGGTTCAAAACCAAGTTTGTTCAAAAGAATGGCCATCGGACAAAAGCCAGTGGTTGAAAAAACAACCAGGTTCACACCCACAAGTAGATTCAATAAATACCACCAAGGTGAAACGAAGAATCCCAGTGATACACCCACGAGACTGAAGAGTCCTGCGATGAAAAATACCACTCGTTCCAAATACCAAGTTTTTGTTGAAGCTAGAAACATTACCATACCCCCTATAGTATACAGATACTAAATCCACATATACCCCTGTGGGTATATGTGGCAAGCGATTTATGGATTTTTTACTTAAAAAGAGGGGGGTTAGAGAGAAAAGGCGGCAGAAATTGCTTTTTTTACATCCGTTTCTATGTTTTGTGTGGATTTTTTTTCTTTGAAGCAAGTATCCATATATTCATGGATATAGGCCTCTCCGAACTTTTTCATGGCTTGGTGGGCTGCTTTCAAAAGTAAGATTGCCTTTTCGCAGTCTTTTTCTTCTGTTATGATTGTATTCTTGATTGCTTCCAGCTGTCCCTGGATTCGATTGATACGGTGGATCAGTTTAGTTTGGTTTTCCGAAAAGCTCATACTACATACCCGGCAGGGTATAAGAATCCAGCAAGTAAAAAATGACACCCTTCCCCTTTTCTAAATCACCAGCGTTTATCCTTCCCCAATCTCCCCCCTTCTACCTTTCTAATTTTGGATACTGGGAGGGGGAATCTTCCTACAAAAATGCGGGGATCCGGTTTGTATCAGAATTTGCGAAGGGATGCCAGCTAAAAACAGAATCAAAAATTTTGGAAGTTGGTTCGGGCCTTGGAGGAAGTTTATTATACTGGTCGAAATTTTATCATCCAAAACTCCTATCCGCAATCAATCTCCCTGGAGAACAATCAGAGTTCGCCGAACAATTATTTGGTTCTAATAATATAGAAGTGAAACCTTTCTTAAAAGGTAGTTGGGAAGTTTTGGAATCGTTACCTGATTCTACTTACGATTATGTTTTTTCTTTAGATGCAGCCTATCATTTTAAGAATCTTTCTGAATTTTACAAAGAAAGTTATAGGGTCTTAAAACCAGGAGGAAAGTTTGTTTTCACAAATTTTCAAATCGCAGAAAACAAATTTAAAAAATTTGTATGGCTCTATCTGCCTTTTCTTATACCCAAAGAAAATTTAAAATTGAACGAAGAAACAATTTTAGAATTAAAATCAATGGGATGGAAACAAATAGAAAACCAAAACTGGACCTTATTTGTAATCAAGGGTTTTACCAATCATTCCACAAATTTACCTATTTCCTTAAGAGCATTTGCAAAGGTTTTAGATTGGTTTGTGAATTACCTTGGACTTACTTACTACTATCATGTTTTCGAAAAATAAATCCAAGCAGGAATTACTTTTGTATCAATTCATCTATATTTTGGTTTAACAATCGAGAAGCAACTTGTAACGCAGATTTTGCGCCAGCTTCTAAAAGTGGAATCCCATACAAAGAGTAAGATCCACACAACCAAAGATTACATTTTGTTTGAGAATGTAATGTTGCAATCCTTTGAATGGCTTTAGCTGTTCTTTCATCCATCACTGGTCTTTCAAACTTAGCCACTTTCAATGTATGAACATCATTAGGCAGTTTGTGTGGATTCCAAGTTTGAAATATTTTTTTTCCTTTCAACTCAGGGATGATTCTCCCTAAATCCAAAGTTACCTCAGGTTTATCAAAACCTTCTCTGATTTTAAAAATTAAAGATACCTTAGGATTTAAAAAATACGATTCATCGGTATGTAAGACCACATCACTCGATTCATAACGAAATTCGTTTAAAATTTCTTTTTCTAAATCAAAACCTTCACCAAGTAAATCTTTAGCTTGGTTCGCCTGAGTGGAAAGAATCACATGATCAAACTCTTTTTCCTCATTGGCAAATTGAATGATGGTTTTATGATTTCGTTTATAAATTTTTTGAATTCCAGCATTTAGGTTTAGGTTTTTTAAATTCTCAGTAAGGCGATTCACAACATCCCTTGTTCCTAAACTTGCTGTTTCCTGGGGAGTATAAGAATAACCACGAGAATGGTATCCAATAATGGTTTCTGCAGGATACGCACCTACTGTCTCCGTTTTGCAGGTGTTCACTAAAGCAAATGTTGGCAGAAGGAATTCATAAATAAATTCAGCGGAGTATCCATATTTTACTAAAAAATCTAAAATGGAAATGGACGGATTTTCTTTTTTCCAGTCTTCTTTAGCGTTAGCATAAAACTTCAGTAAATCTGAAAAAATTTGCCTTCCTTTCCCTGTTCGAAAAGAATCCATAGTTGGTATTCCAAAAGGAATACCAAAGATTTGGTGGGAACGAAATCCAAAAACAGAATCACCATTCGATTCCACAGAAAATGAATAATCCACCGGCCTTGTTTTGATTCCTGCCTTATCATACACTTGAAAGAGAGTTGGATAATAGTCGCGTTTGATGGTTCTAAACGGAATATCAAATTCAATATTTTTCCCATCAATCGTTTGTATGGCTCCAAAAGCAGCCATACCAATCTCTGGATGTTTCTCAAATAAAGTTACATCCTTATACTTTCCGATTGCCCATGCTGCTGTAAGTCCAGTGATTCCAGAGCCAACGACTGCAATCACTTCATACTTCCCGTTTTTAAGAATTGAACATGCCAAGAAAGTGCTCTTTCTAAATCGTGAGGTGTATGTTTTCCTTTTGAAACGCGAAGGGCATTTTCATAATATTCACGAAGTTTATCTCGGTAAATGGGATGAGCACAGTTATTAATAATGAGTTCTGCTCTTTTTTTAGGAGGACAACCCCTAAGATCAGCTAACCCTTGTTCTGTTACAAATATCATAGTTGAATGTTCATTATGATCTGTATGTGATACCATTGGGACCACTGCAGAAATATTTCCGTCTTTGGCAAGCGATGGTGTCATAAAAATACATAAATGGGAATTTCGAGTAAAATCACCCGATCCACCAATTCCATTCATCATTGATGTTCCCATTACATGAGTGGAATTTACGTTTCCATAAATATCAACTTCGATTGCCGTATTCATAGCAATGAGTCCCATACGTCGAATCACTTCTGGATGGTTTGATATTTCTTGCGGACGAATGATAAACTTAGATTTCCATTCTGATATGTTTTCGTGGAATCTCCGCAGGCCTGCATCTGAAAAAGTCAACGCAGAGGTAGATGCAATTTCTAATTTGCCTGCATCAATCAAATCAAATACAGAATCCTGAACTACTTCTGTATACATTTGTATCGAGTGGAAGTTTGGATCTTTCGCCATACTAGAAAGAACTGCGTTTGCGATATTCCCTACTCCATTTTGAAATGGAAGATATTCTTTAGGAATTCTTCCTTTTTTAATTTCATGTTGGATGAACGACAATACGTGAGCGGCAATGTTTTGACAATCTTCATCAGGAGTTTTAAAAACCGTAGAGGCATCTGGTTTACTAGATCGAACAATCCCTTTGATTTTATCAGGTGGGACTTGAATGTACGGTAATCCAATACGATCCCCAGGTGTAAGAATATTAATAGGAAGTCCTTTTTCATGATGGTTGGGAAGATATACATCATGATAACCTTTTAACTCTAACGGATGAGTATCTGTTAATTCAATATAAACTGATTCTGCATTTTGAATGTAAGTGGCACTCATCCCTGAAGAAGTAGAAAGATAAATTTTTCCATCTGTGGTTACGTCAATTGCTTCTACAATAGCGGCATCAATTTTTGGTAAAATTCCATGTTCGATGTATTTTACAACATGAGATAAATGCATATCGATGAAATCAGTTTCACCTTGGTTGATAAGATTACGCAGATGCGAATTCGATTGGTATGGAATTCTTAATTTTAGTGCACCCGTTTTTGCTAATGCACCATCCAATTCCTCACCAGTGGAAGCACCGGCATATAAATTAATAGAGAACTCTTTGCCTAATTTTTTTTCTTCTTCAATTCGTTTGGCAAAGGCTACTGGAATGAGTTTAGGGTATCCAGCCGGTGTAAATCCAGAACATCCTAGAGTGACATGTTGGGGGAGAAGTGCTGCCACTTCTTCTGCTGTTTTAATTTTTTGTTCAATTAAAGGGTTTGTAACGGCCATAATTTTAAATTCTCTTCTTTGACCAAAGATAAAGAGATTGCCTAAAAATAAAAAGTCCAAATTCTGAACGTATGGATTTTCTCTTATATCTGTATTGTTTGCTATTTGGAATCATTCTGGTTGCGCCTTTTTTAGTCTTTTATTACAGATTCCGACTGGATGAATCACCCTTTGGTAAAGATGAAGGAGCTTATCTAAAACCTCTTACAGAAAAGAAAAACAATTTGTTAGATTCACTGAAAGACATTCGTTCCGACTTTGATTCGGGCAAATTGACAGAGGAAGAATTCCAAACCCAATCCCTTCCTTATATTGAAGCTTTGGATTCTTTAGAAGCAGAACTTAAAGAAAAAAAGGCAAATGTGGCAACTCTCCCCACTCCCAAAATCAACGAAAATTGGACTTGTGCTAACTGCGGTTCGTTTGTTGCCGTTCCCGGTGCAAAATTCTGTCCTAATTGTGGAACAAGTCGTTTAGCTTAAAAAAGTTATCATTTATTAGAACCTGAAAACTGCATATCATACAAACGTTTGTATTTAGAGTTTTGGTTTTTTAATAAATCAGTATGACTTCCACTTTCTACGATTTCACCGTTTTCTAAATAATAAATTGTGTCTGCAATTTTGACCGTAGATAAACGGTGAGCAATGATGATAACCGTTTTGTTTTCATACAACCTAACAAATGCTTGTTGAATCAGGCGCTCCGATTCTGTATCTAAAGCAGAAGTTGCCTCATCCAAAATCAATACTTCTGGGTTGGCAAGTAAAGTCCTTGCAATAGAAATCCTTTGTCTTTGACCACCCGACAACATCACTCCACGTTCTCCGACAATGGTATCATACCCTTCTTCAAAGGCTTCTATAAACTCAGAGGCGAAGGCATCTTCGGCTGCTCTTCTCACTTCTTCCTCAGATGCGTCCGGTTTTCCGAAAGCAATATTTTCACGAATCGAACCGTTAAATAAAAAGATATTTTGCGAAACCACACCGATACGTTGGCGTAAATTATCTAAACTGATATCTTTTGCGTTTACACCATCCCAAAAAATCCCACCTTCACTGGGATCGATTAATCTTGGCAAAAGATCAACTAACGTTGATTTACCTGCTCCAGAAGAACCAACAATCGCAATGGTTCCGCCACGGGGCAAACTAAGATTGATATTCTTCAGTGCATAAATATCTGTATTAGGATATAAATAAGAAACGTTTTTATACTCAATGGACTTAGAAAGTGGACCTAAAGAATTTGGGACTTCCGGTTCCTTAATATCAACATCTCTTCCCAAAATTTCGAATACACGATCACTTGCAATGACAGAAGCTTGGATTAAATTCACAAGAATACTCATCTGTTTTAACGGGCGCATCAAAAAAATCAAGGTTAGAAAAAAAGCAATGAACATCCCTTTTGAAAAACTTGCATCTTCTAATAAGTAAGCCCCTATTCCTAAAAAAACCATAGTCACAACGGAACCAGATAACTCTGTCAAGGCGGGACCTATCTGGTGGTAAAAATGTGTTTTAAAAGTTTTATCTGAAAGGTTTTGGTTTACTTTAAAAAATCGGTCGGCTTCTTTATCTTCCATTGAAAATGCTCGGATCACTCGAATTCCAGAAATTACTTCCTGAAGATCCCCATTCAACTCAGATAGCTGTTCTTGTTGGTTTTTTGTGGTTCGTCTGATTCGATCAGCGAATGTACTGACAGGTCCCACAATCAGCGGAATTACAATAAATAATAAAAAAAACAATTTCCAACTTAATACAAGTAAGATGATCAAATGAGTGACTATATAAAAGAAATCATTGATCGCATCTTTTAAGTCATTGGAAACGACTTTTCCAACAATATCCACGTCATTGATCACCCGACTCATAAGTACACCAGTCTTTTCACGATAGAACTCATTTAATGGTAATACTTGCAGTTTTTTATAGAGAGCTTGTCTAAGATCACTGACAGCAAGTAGACCTGCTGAATTGACAAAGTAAACTGTTCCCGCAAGACATAGGAGTTTCAAAAAGTAAATAGGAAGGATGATTAAACAAAATAGATATACAAGATCATCCGGTTTTTTATCTGCCAGTTCTTCGTTTGTTTTTTGTTTGAGATTGGCAAATTGCCATTCCCAGTATTTGAGTCCCTCGAGTTGGTTTGGTTTGTTGTATTCTGAAAGCAAGGTTTGGTCTTTTTTGGTAAGAGCAATTTGGAACTTGTAATTTTCACCAGTACCCAAGGAATCAAAAATAGGAATCAGAGACGTGAGGGAGGCCCCATTAAATATAGAAACAAATATAGACAGAAATATACCAATACTGAGTCTGTATTTGTATTTTGCCAAGTATGGCCAGAGTTTTCGGTAAATCTTCACGTATGAGAACCTTATCCCTTGTTTTCTTTCTCTTGTCCCTCACTTTTTGCCAAAAGGAAACTCCCCATTTTGACTTAAAAATTGCTCTTCCCTCTGATCCGGCACATTTGGATCCCCTTTTCCTGACTGATTTGTCAGGTCAAAAATTAGCAAAGTTCCTCCACCAAGGATTATTTACTCGAGAGAAAAATGGTTTTCTTTCTCCATGGATTCTTTCTTACAAAAAACTTCCACACGCAAAAAATGAAGTCTGGCGCTTCCAACTGCATTCCCATGCACCGAGTCTTTCCGATATCGAATACAGTTTATCCCGTTTAATTTTTGAATCCTATCCGAGAAAAGGGGATTACCAATTCTTAATTTCTGTTCGTTTGTTTAAAGAAAACCAAATCGATTTAGAATTCAAACCAGGTACCAAAGAAACAGAGTGGAAAGAAAAACTCAGTTTGCCTTTTGCTTCCATCATTGGAAAAGAGGAATGGAAAAAGGGAATTTTAAAGTCTTACGGAAAATACAAACTCAGCACTTGGAAAAAAAATGAATTTTTAGACTTAGAGTTACAAAGCAAAACAGATCTTGAGTTTCCTAAAAAAATTCGATTTTTAATTTTACCACAATCCTCCACTTCTTTATTTTTATACAAAAAACACCAATTAGATGCATTCAAACTTACAGACTTTCTACTTTCCTTACCCGAAGCTAATTCTGAATTCACTCTGACAAAAAGAGGAAGGTCTGTTCAGTATGTGGCAATCAACCAAAACAATCCATGTTTTGATATTCATTTTCGTAAAGCGCTCAATTTAGCAATCCCCCGCGAAATGATCATTCAGAAATTATTAGAAAACCATGCAGATTTCACTTATGGACCTGTTCCTTTTACCTACATGGAAGGAATATCAAAGTTTCAAGTTATCCCAAAAGAAACTTATGATCCAAAACTGGCGATAGAGGAACTAAAAAGATCCACTTGTTTTTCAAAACTGAAAACGACAAAATTAGAATTTAGAATGCGAGGTGATGATGAAAACCAAGCAAAAGGGAGAGCCATCAAACAGGCATTAGAGGAAATAGGACTAAAGATCCAAATCAAACCAATTGAGAAAGCTCCCTTATATAAAGAAAATGGAGAAGGCAAAGGAGACCTTACATTACTCACTTGGTATTCCGATTTTGATTCGGTTTGGAATTTTTTAGATCCACTCTTTCATCCGAACAAAGTTGGTAATGGAGGGAACCGCTCTTTCTATAAAAATGCGGAGGTAGGTAAAATTCTGGACCAACCTTTTAAAAATGATAAGGATGCCCTTCAAGTTATTGAAAGAATTCGCGAAGACAAACCTTGGATTTTTCTTTGGTCCATCCAGGAAAACTATTTAGTATCTAAGGATTTTCTTCGTTATACCGCACTCGTCGATTTTCTATAACGGGAGGTTCCAATTCTACCGAATCCACAGCAGTTGGCCGAATTCGACTTCCTTGCACATCATAAGTAGAAATTTCTGAATCATCATCCTCAACCTCTTCTGGTTTGAGATTAACATTTTGATTTACAGGCTCTTGTTTTACAAAACCAGCTCTTTTCGGCGGTAAATCTCCAATATAATAGTACTGCGCATACAAAGGCACCTTACAGACGTAATCTGGATTTGGTTCAATGATAGTACCATCATCAGCACAAACATCCACCTTTACAAAATCCCCTACAAAATTAGAAATCAACTGATTTCCCATTCCGAGTTTTGATTTTACGTTTTGTGTATAACGGTACCAAATCCCACCAGAAACCCCAGATCCTGAACCAGGGAAAGGTGCTCCTTCATCATGCCCCACCCAAACAACGGTTACATTTCTAGGAGTAAGTCCAGCAAACCATACATCACGAACTCCTTTTAATCCTTTCCATCTTGAGGATTTAAGTTTGGGAGATTGAACAGTTCCTGTTTTTCCAGCGTATAAAAAAGGTTCTCCCTCTTTTCGCTTTAAAGTCATTGTTCCTTCCTCTGTAAGGACAGATTGTAAAGTATTGATAGCCATAGCACAAGCAACAGGATCTAATATTTGTTCTGCGGCCTCATTAGGAACTGTGCTATAAAACTCGTTCCCATCTAAATCTGTAATTTTTAAAATTTTTCTAGGCGTGACTCGCCTTCCCCCATTCATAAGAGTTGCATACACCACAGAAAGTTCCATAGGACTCAGTTCCCCAGAACCAAGTGCTAACGATAAATTTCTTTGAAACCTAGCTTCTGCTTCTTCTTCAGGGATGGAAAGAATGGCACTTAGCTTTTGGATAAAATACGAAATCCCAATTTCATGTAATAATTTTACGGAGACTGTATTCACAGATTGTGCGAGTGCTTGTCTAACTGTTATCTCACCTTTATAGCCCTTATACCAGTTCTTCGGTGAATAACCAGAGATGTCTAATTTTTCGTCTTTGATTTTTGAGGAAGGGTTTACGATTCTTTTTTCAAAGGCTAATGCATAAACAAGAGCTTTGATCGTGGAACCAGGTTGCCTTCTTGCTTCTTCTGCACGATTGAATCGAAAAACATTTGAGATTTTATATCCACCAACTAATGCTTCAATATCTCCTGTTTCAGGATCAAGAGAAATCATTGATCCACTTAGTTGTGGTAAAATCGCCCTTGTTACTTCTGCTAAATCAGCTTTTCCTTTACTTTGATAATCTGATTCTTGTTTGGTGAGATCTGCTCTTACTGAATCAACACCAACACGTAAAGCTTCTTCAGCAAATCTTTGTTTTTCCAAATCTAAAGTTGTATATACAAGTAAACCTCGTTCTTCTAAATCTTCATTAGAAAATCGCTCTAATATAAATCTTCTGATTTCCGAATTAAAATCTGGAGCCAAGTTAACTCGAAAATCTTTGTCTGCACCATATTTTCCAATTTCACTCGAATATTTCGGATTTCCTTCTTCGTCTTTGGTTTCCTTGACTTTATAGATGGTTCTAAACTTTTTTAAATTAAGTTCAATGGAATCTGAGAACTTATGAGGAATCTCTTTTTGCGAGGGATGAAGCTCAGGATTCCTTGCCATATCGTATAACACACGTTTTTGTCTGGAAAGTGCGATTCCTAAGTTGCGAACAGGATTGTATACACTAGGAGCGGGGATAATTCCCACAAGTAAGGCTGCTTCTTCTGGACTTAGTTCTGAAGCCGGTTTTCGAAAATAATATCTAGCAGCTTCTTCAACACCAGTATTTCCTTCCCCCAAAAATATTTGGTTTAAATACATGGCCAAAATTTCTTCCTTAGAATATTGGCTCTCGATATAAAAAGTGCAATAAAGTTCAGTTAGTTTATTAAATAAATTACGTTTTCCTAAGTTTAAAGTTAGTTTTGCTAACTGTTGTGAGATGGTAGATCCACCTTGGGACAATCGAAATTGGATTAGATTTGTCACTACAGCACGACCAATGGCCGTATAGTTTAATCCAGAGTGGGAAAAAAATTCCCGATCCTCAGAAGAAAGAACGGCCCAAACAAGGACATTATGTTTTCCTAAATTGTCTGTTCGAATGGGCCTGAAGTTTCTCCTATAAAACTCTCCCATAACTTTTCCACTGCGGTCCAAAATCTTAACTGACTTCGGTTGAAAACTATCATAAAAGTTAGAAACTTCGGATCTATATTTTTCTAGCGATTTATGGACACGAGCTTCTTCGCCTGACCAAACCACATACGCCCCACCCAAAAAGAAAAAAGATAAAAAAACACCAAAAATAAACCCTAAAGTCAAAAAACGGACTCGCCTAACCCAAAAAAAGCGAACTAGATCTTTTAAGTGACCGTATAATACTTCCAAGATGAGAACAAAAGAATTGGATTGATGGTTCATCTCTTTTTACCTTTGGATTTCGGAAAGACCAACTCTTCCACTTCTTCAAAACGAGTCACAGGATAAAAAGTTACACCCCTCTTTACATAATCAGGAATTTCTTGGAATGCCTTTTCGTTATCTTTAGGGAAAATGATTTTTTTTACACCCACACGTTTTGCAGCCACGATTTTTTCTCGTAATCCGCCAATAGCAAGCACTTCACCAGTTAACGTAAGTTCTCCGGTCATACCAAAACCAGGAGCAATCACACGATCTGTTACAAGTGATAAAAGTGCAGTAGCCATTGTAATCCCAGCACTAGGCCCATCTTTGGGAGTGGCACCATCTGGGACATGTAAGTGAATCGCTTTTTTCTCAAATAAACTATCATTGTTCACATAATTTTTAACAAACGATAATGCTATGTTTGCCGACTCTTCCATCATTTTTCCCATCTGACCGGTAAGTGTCAGTCCACCTTTACCTGGGATGAGGACTGCTTCGATCAGGAGTGTTGAACCTCCTGCATTAGTCCATGCAAGTCCCAGAGCCGTTCCAGGGACTTTTGGGATGGTCATTCGATCATCCACAAAAGGAGGGGGACCTAAGTATTCTACTAAATCTTTTTCTCGAATTTCTTTGGAATACTTATCCTTTAACACTTGTTTTAAGGCAATTTTACGAACTAATTTATCGAAAGTTTTTTCAAGTCCACGTAATCCCGATTCTCTAGAATAAGAATTGATAAGGACCGATACTGTTTCCTTTTTCATGGAAAAGGAATCAGGATTTAATCCATTTTTTTCAAAGATTTTTTTCCAAAGATATTTTTGGAATATTTGTACCTTTTCTTCTGTGATATATCCAGAAAGTTGAATGACTTCCATACGATCGAGTAAAACTCGAGGAATTGGTTCAAATGTGTTTGCAGTTGCTATGAAAAGTACATCAGATAAATCAAACGGCAAATCTAAATAATGATCTCTAAAATTGGAATTTTGTTCAGGATCTAAAACTTCGAGTAAGGCTGCTTGTGGATCTCCTTGGTATCCTTGCGACATCTTATCAATTTCATCTAAAAGAATCACAGTGTCTCTTTCTTTTGTAATTTTTAATGCGCTGATCAGTTTACCAGGCATGGCACCAATATAAGTTCGCCTATGTCCTTTGATTTCAGCCTCATCTCTGACTCCACCCACAGAAAAACGATAAAATTTACGACCCAAAGCTTCTGCCACTGACTTAGCAATGGAAGTTTTACCCACACCAGGTGGGCCCACCAAACAAAGAATCGATCCTTTACTTTTTGGATTTAATTTATGTACTGCTAAAAATTCTAAAATTCTTTCTTTCACATCTTCTAATTTGTGATGATCCCGATTGAGAATTTTTTTGGCATGAAGTAGATTTACATCTTTTTCGGCAGGTTTTTCCCAAGGAAGTGCATCTACCAAATCTAAATAATTTCGAATGACATTATAATCACTGGAGATAGGATCTGAATTTTTAAACTTATCAATTTCCCTTTCTATTTCTACGATAATTTCTTCAGCCACCGGGATGGCCTTCAATCGCTCCAAAAGTTTGTCGTATTTGATTTCGGTTTTATCTTCTCCGACCCCTAACTCTTGTTGGATGGCCTTTAGCTGTTCTCTGAGAAAAAATTGGCGTTGTTGGTTATCTATTTTGTCGTTAATTTGTTCTTGGATTTTTTTCTGGAGAACTACCAACTCTATTTCTTTTTTTAAGAATAATAAAACCTTTTCTAAACGATCGTTGATCTGAATCGCTTCAATGACAGATTGGTATTCTTCTTTTTCTAAGTTTAGAATCGAACAAACAAAATCAGCCATTTTTGCTGGTTCATTCACATTCATCATAGTCAGTTTCATATCTTCCGTAAACAGAGGATTGTTTTGCGCGAGTTCTTTGGTCAAAATAAGTAAGGTTCTCATCAGAGCCTTGATATTATTTTTACTAGTACCCAACTCCTCTTCCGGATAACTTACATTAGCTATCAATGCGGGCTCTTTTGTATGAATGGAATTGATTTTAAATCTTTGAATGGTATTTACTAAAATATTCATTCCACCATCGGGTAGATTGATTTTTTTCAAAATTCGAGCCACCACACCGATTTGGAATATATTATCTTCCGAAGGAAGGTCAGACTCATCTTCTTTTAAAAGGATAAGTCCCAAAAACCCAGCTCCTTTGGATGACTCTTCAATGGATTGAATGAATCTACCGGGTGGAACAATTAAAGGTGTGATGATTCCTGGAAATACTGGTCTTACCTTAATGGGGAGAAGAAAAATTTGTTTAGGAAGAGAGTCTTCCATTCTCGCCAGTTTTGTTGAGTTTTCCCAAAATTCATTTGTTTCCAATCAAAATCCTACCTTATGACTCTATTTTATCGGGCCCGAGTGCTAACATCTTATCTCGAAACATGGCCGCTTTTTCAAAATCCAAATCCGAAGCATAACGCAACATTTCTCTTTTTAAAGCATCGCGTAACTTGTCTTTGGTTTTATATTTCTTCAAGGTAAATTCTTTTTCCATTTCCTTGAGTGCTTCTTCTTTGCTATCCTCTTCCGCCATTTCCCGTGGGAGGATATCATGAATTTCTTTAATGATACTCTGAGGAGTGATCCCCATGGCCGTATTATGTGCTTCCTGGATTAGACGACGGCGTTCCGTTTCACTGATTGCTTTTTTCATGGAATCAGTCATTCGGTCTGCATACAAAATGGCCTTCCCATTTACGTTCCTTGCGGCACGTCCAATGGTCTGGATCAGGGATTTATAATTTCGTAAAAAACCTTCTTTGTCAGCATCTAAAATGGCAACAAGGGAAACTTCCGGAATATCCAATCCTTCTCGGAGTAAGTTAATTCCCACGATACAATCATAAACACCCTTACGCAAATCCCTGATAATCTCTGTTCGTTCGATGGTATCAATTTCCGAATGTAGGTAAGCAATTTTTAATCCCACTTCCTTATAATAGTCAGTTAAATCCTCCGACATTTTTTTGGTCAGTGTGGTGATAAGAATACGTTCTTTTTTTTCAATACGAAGTCGGATTTCGTTTAACAGATCTTCAATTTGGTTTGTGGTGGGACGAACTTCCACAACTGGATCCAGTAGGCCCGTCGGTCGAATGATTTGTTCAATGACCGCTTCACTTTTATCAATTTCTTTTTGGTCCGGAGTGGCTGAAACATACAAAGTCATCGGAGTTAAGGTTTCAAATTCCTCAAAATTCAGTGGACGGTTATCAAGAGCACTAGGAAGACGGAAACCAAAATCAACTAACGTCTGTTTTCTGGATCTATCCCCCGCATACATCCCACCAATTTGTGGAAGGGTCACATGGGATTCATCTATGATGAGTAAAAAATCCATATTAGGAAAATAATCAAGTAAACATGCGGGCCTTTCGCCTTCCTGTCTACCCGTTAGGTGGCGAGAGTAGTTTTCGATCCCACTACAATATCCCAGTTCCACAAGCATCTCCATATCATAATTGGTTCTGGATTCAATACGTTCTGCTTCGATATGTTTTCCTTGTTTTAGGAATTTTTCCTTTTGTTCCGCCATCTCAGTTTTAATTTTTTCGATAGCGTCTTTAATTTTGGGACCAGAAGTGATAAAGTGTTTAGCAGGATAAACCACCACTCGGTCTAGTTTCATTTTTACCTTTCCGGTGAGTGGATCAATTTTGGAAAGTCCATCAATTTCATCTCCAAATAGTTCAATCCGAATCCCTTCTTCTTGGTAAGAAGGCATAATTTCAATGGTATCCCCACGTACACGGAAATTACCACGGCTAAAGTCTATATCGTTTCTTGCATATTGGATATGGAGAAATTTTCGAATGATTTGGTCCCTATCAATTTTATCTCCGATGCGTAACATTACCACCGAATTCATATAATCTTCGGGAGAACCCAAACCATAAATACAAGATACAGAACTTACAATGATCACATCATCTCGTTCTAACAAACTGGAAGTTGCACGTAACCTAAGTTTGTCGATCTCTTCGTTCATCGACATATCTTTCTCTATAAATGTATCAGAGGAAGGCACATAGGCTTCTGGTTGGTAGTAGTCGTAATAAGAGACAAAATACTCTACAGCATTTTCAGGGAAAAATTCTTTAAACTCACGAAAGAGCTGGGCGGCAAGAGTTTTGTTATGTGACAAAATCAGAGTTGGTTTTTTGACACGAGTGATGACCTCTGCCATCGTAAAGGTTTTACCAGAACCTGTTACACCGACTAGGGTAATTTTATTTTTACCCTCACCGAAGGACTTTGCAATATCTTCAATTGCTTTGACCTGGTCTCCGGCAGCCTTAAAAGGAGAAACCATTTTGAAATTTGCCATAGGAACCTATGTTAGTTTACGAGTTGCTTTGAGTATAGCTTGTTTTCGATTGTCGCTAATTTCTAAATCAACCGAATCGAAAAGTTTTTGCATAACCATCATACCACGCATGAGTGTTGCTGTGGAAGAAAACTTGCCCCTTTGAATATCGTCTTCTAGATTAAAATCTTTTACTGTATTGATCATTTCAATGGTAAAGTTTTTGTGTTTGTCAATTTGAAATATAACTTCCACTCCTCCACCATCACCATACTTTGCGGCATTCTCAACAGCCTCAACAGTGGCTATACAAAGATCCATACGTAGGTCTTCAATGATCCCATTTCGTTTTAGAAAATAATCAAGCCTAGCTCGAACATATTGCATGGGATTGTAAGGTAGTGCACCAAGGATTACAAACTGTTCGGAAGTACCCATCTTGCGAATGATAGGAGAAGATTCAGCCAACAAATATTCCCTGGGGTCCAAGGGGTTTGTGGTGATGATTCCGTCTTTGATAAAGTCATCCAGGACTGAGGTCATGGTTTCCAAAGTTGTATTTGGATTGTCCTTAAATTTCCTTTGGGTTTCCATAAACACCCAAGAATAGAAATCGTTCACATTCCCCGAGAGGCCATTGGAGAACAAAGTTTTCACTTCTTTCTCTAACTCAGTTCTGGAGAGAGGGAACGGCATATATTCCCATTTCAAGGGGAACGGAAGAGTTGTAAATTGTTTTATCCTTTAAGGATTAGTCCGTGTTTTCTCTTGGCGCAGTGCTTCATAAAGTACAATGGCAACGGCATTGGAAAGATTGATCGATCGACTCACCTCTGCCATAGGTAAGGATATAATATGTTCTGGAGGGCAAGACTTGTGGATTTCTTCCGGAAGTCCTGAGGTTTCACGGCCAAACAAAAAAACGTCAGTCTTTTGGAAAGTTACATCCCAGTACACTTTGGTCCCAAATTTGGATACTAGGAAAATTCGACTCCCTTCCGCTTCCTTTTGAGTTCGGAATTCTTCAAAATCTGCAAACCGACGTAAATCCAGATCTTTCCAATAGTCAAGTCCTGCACGCCTGACTGCCTTTTCCGAAAGGTCAAAAGAGGGTTCCCCCACAATGGATAGGGGAACACCGGCATTCACACAAAGCCTTGCTATATTACCGGTGTTAGGTGGAATCTCTGGTTTAAAAAGCGCGATCTCCAATTCGTGAATTACTTTTTATTCTTTTTTTCCAAAGATTTTTGAAGGGCAAGACCAAAACTAGAAACGGCACCTGTTGTTTCCTCTTTGGACATATACTCTTGGTATTCCATCCGGTCTTTGGCCTCTGCCGCCTTAGAAATTGACAAAGCTATTTGTCTTTTTTCTGGATTGATCTCCATTACAAACACTTCTAACTTTTGGCCAGGATTAAAAACAGTATTCAGTGGAGTGCGAGACGGAACGCCAGTTTCTTTGTTTGGAACAAGTCCAGAAAAATCATCACCTAACCGAACAAAGAGGCCAAAAGGTTTGATCGACTCTAAAGTTCCTGTTACAATATCAGATTCTTTAAAAGGAAGTTTCCCGGACCAAGGATCTGATAAAAAGTCTTTTACACTGAGAGAGATTTTGTTCGTAGCCCAATCGAGCGTAAGAATTTTGGCACGCAAAGTTTCTCCCACACGGAACTCGGTAGTGAGATCAGCATTTTTTTTGTAAGTGGCTTCTGATTGAGGAACCAAGGCATCAAACCCGTCCATATCCACAATCAGTCCAAATTTATGGATACTTTTTACTGTGCAAGACACAAACATACCTGCTTTTAGTTCATCACGTAACAGTTGTTTTTTGGCTTCTCTTTCTTTATCAGCAATTTTTTTCTGAGACAAAACAATTTTATTTTGTTTTTTCCCAATTTCAGAAATCACAAATTTGATACGTTTGCCTGCGATATTTTTTCCTTTTAAGGAAACATCTAATTGGCTGAAAGGTACAAATGCTTGATGACTTCCCAGTTTGACATCCCATCCGCCACTTGCTTCCACAAGCATTTGGCCAAGTACAGGAATTTCATATTGAGCTGCCATCTCCATATTTTCTTCTGTTAGGTTGTCTCCAGAGAGACAAGTGGTAAAATAAAAATCGCCTGAGTTCTCTTTTAAAAAATAAACAACAAGTGAATCGCCAACCTTAGGCAAAACTTCTTCTCTCCATTCTTCGACTGAGATATTTCCTGTAATTTTATTTTCTATGGTTCGAATGAACACATAATCATTTTTAACAGCTGTTACTTTAGCTTCATGGCGAGAGCCAGGTTCAATGGATTGTCTTTTTTTAAAACTTTCTTCTAATAAACGTTCAAATTCTGAGGATGGGCCTTTCATTTTGCGGTTCCTTCCTTGGTGGGTTTTGGGGTATAAACCAATTTTCCTCCTAATACCATGGATTCAATTGGAAATATTCCGGAAGCACGTTTCAGAGGATTTTCGTCGTGAATGGAGAAATGAGCAGGTCCACCCACCCGGATTTTCCCCTCGTGGTCTGCGCCCATATAGGAACAAGTGCGAAGGGTCAAGGTTTGGATGATTTCCCTGCGGATTTGTGATACAGATTCCGGATCTCTATTTGTGGAAAGAATACTTGGGGAAAAACTGCCGAAAAGGGAGGCCCAAAACCCAGGTTGCCCATTCACAAACTCGGCCTTCCTTTCCTCTGGTTTAGCCAAAAGGGTCTCCCAAAGTCGGATTTCCACAATGGCAGCTTGTCCAGGGAAAAGTCCCCAATGCCCTGCCCCGCTGGCAAAAAGTAAATTTTTCCCCACTTCGGCCTCTGCCTGGAAAGTAGACTTGTATTGAGAAAAGGAAATTTTTTCTGAACTTTCCTCATCGCCTTCCCAAGAAAGGGAGTCCTTCCAACGCGATCCAAAAACTGAATGGAGACGAGACCAAATTTGGACTTCTTCCTTTCCCAGTTCTGGATTCGATTTTAATTCCTGGAGATACATAATAGACAACATAGGGGCCCAACGGAAGTCCCGTTTTTGAGCTCGGTATAAATTGGTTCCCTCTGGCATGGGATGGAAAATCACCGCAAAACCGGTATCCAATGCATCCTCCCAGCTGGTTTTATCCGCAAAGGTATAAGCAACAGGAAGATACCCTCTTTCCTCTCCTTCTCTGCGTTTGGCAAAAAGTTCCGTTTGAGAAAATCCCCGGTTTTCCACTTCTTTTAAAAAGATAGGGAGGTGACGGTTCCTTTTCGAATCTGGGGATCCGGAAAGCCCTGATTGGTAAAGAGTTTCTTTCCTCAAAGCAAGTTCTGGATACAAAGCCGGTTTTTGGGATTGGGTGATGATAGGAGACAACCACTTCGATTTGGAAATTTCGGTTTGTAAGTTGGATGCATTTGGATCCCCGACTGACTCAATGTGGCTAAATCCTGCCGCTAAAAACCCGGAAAGATAAGTGGAAATCTCCTCGCGCCCTGTCTTTCCGCCCCGTGCGTTGGAACCTAAAGTGACAGAAGCATCACAAAATCCAGGCAATAAGTATTTTGTTTGTACAATGGGAGCTGAAGCCTTTAGGGAAATGATTTTGCCTTGGACCACCTCTAGATCGACAAATCCGCCAAAATTGGATTTTTCACTATCCCAAATTCGGACTGATTTCATTTTCAAATTTTGAGACAAAAGTATCGTAGGGGCAAAAGCCGATAAAAATAAGGAGAGGAATAGAAGCCTGCGGTTTTTCATGCTAGCGGTCTTAGTTACCTTGACAGTAAGGACTAGAATGGAAAAGATTTCGGGTATGGGAAAGGAAACAAGCGAGATTTCTGATCACATCAAATTACACATCGAAAATGGGAAAATTCTCTCGCTAAAAACGCACCGGGTTTCCAAATCTGTGGAGGAACATATCAAGGAAGCGGTAGGCCTCATCCTAGATCGCCTTACTTATCCTACCCTCGTCCCCACTCTTTACACCATCATCAAAGAATTAGCAATCAATGCTTGTAAGGCCAACCAAAAACGTGTGTTTTTTGAAGAACGTGGCTACAGTATGTTAAATCCTTCTGAATATGCAAGAGGGGTCAGAGAATACCGAGAGATGTTTTCGGAAGAAATGTCCAATGAATTTGGAATGAAAGCCAAAAAGAAGGGATACTACTGCTTAATTAATTTTAAATTCAATGACGATGGAATCACCATCGAAGTCATCAACAACACACCCATTGCCAAAGAAGAAGAAAAAGCCATCCGTGAACGATTGGAAAAGGGAATGGTGTATGATGATATCGCTCAGTTCTATATGGACAATGCGGATACAACAGAAGGTGCAGGTCTTGGACTTGCCCTCATTCTCATTATGTTAAAAGGGGAAGGTATCGATCCCAATTTCTTTCGTATCATCATCGGAGAAGACTCTACCATCGCTCGTTTAGAAATTCCTCTCTCTGATAAATTCATTTCTGTCCGCGACCCAAACCAAATTTAATTTATGCCTCTTCCTTTATCCTGTGCCATCATTACCCAGAACGAAGAGGATAATATATCTCGCACTCTCGTTGCCCTTTCCTTTATTGAAGATATCGTAGTCATTGATTCTGGTTCTACTGACAAAACTGTTGAGATAGCAAAATCTTTAGGTGCACGTGTATTCTATCGTAAGTTCGTAAATTATGCGGATCAAAAAAACTTTGCCATTGCACAAACTAAATACGATTGGGTACTTGCAGTCGATGCCGATGAAGTGGTATCCAACGGATTAAAAGCAGAAATCACAGAATTATTTACAAAAAATAAATTACAATCGGAAGGATTCCTAATTCCCCGGTTGACCTATTATTTGGGTAAGTGGATCCGATTTGGTGGATACTACCCTAATTACCAAATTCGTTTGTTTAAAAAAACGGCTGGCGAGTTTAGCGGTGGTTTGGTGCACGAAAGAGTGAAACTCATCGGAAAACCAATCAAACTAAAAAATCCACTCTATCATTATTCCTATAAAAACATTTCCGATCATTTAAAGTTTATTGATCGCTATTCTAGTCTTTTTGCTGAGGAAGAATTCCGAAAAGGAAAATCGAGTTCAGTACTTTGGGCTTTTTTGAAAGGTTGTTTTAAAGGATTTTATATGTATTGGATTCGGCTGGGAATCCTAGATGGGAAACAAGGATTTGTTTTGGCACTTCTAGGATTTTATTATAACTTTCTCAAGTATTTAAAGTTATATGAAAAGTCGAATTCAATCTCTTCTTTCTTTGTTATGGTTGATTCGGTTCATGATGTAAAGAGCCGTAAATCCACCAAGAAAGATAGCAACCAAGTTCACGTTGGATAATTGAGTGGATCCAATTTTGGGTGACATGAGCCACATGATGATGTCGCGAATGTAAGTTTGGAAGGTTGCAAAAACGATTAAGGCACCAATCCCTGCAACGAATGTAGATCCCCAAAATTTTCCGAGTAAGTCTTTACGTTTATAATAATAAAAATAATAGGCACAGGCTGCGGATGCGAGAAAAAAGAATAAAATATCTACTAGAATGGTCCACGGTTCTGATGGTGCGGCAAGCGGTAATGAAATCATTGATCTTGTACCTGTCTATTACCTATTTTCGGTAAGCCATAGTTTAGTCCATAAGATAAAAAAAGAGGTTTTCCTTGTATTCAAAACACACTGAACTATTTGGCATCTTGGGATATCCCTTAGGCCATACCCTTTCCCCTTGGATTCACAACACACTCTTCCAACTCTCTGGATATGATGGAGTGTATTTGGTTTTCGAAAACAAACGATGGAACGAGATCGGTCTTCGTCCCTTACTCGAATTAGGTGTCCGGGGAGTATCTGTAACCATACCTTTCAAAGAATGGGCGTATTCACAAGCGAACATTGTTTGTAAGGCTTCCCAAACGATGGGTTCATCCAACACCCTACTCTTTCGCGAAGGGATTGAGGCTGTGAATACAGATGGAACGGGTGCCGTCAGGTCCATTCTCGAAGCCAATCCCGATCTTTTAGATCCCAATCAGGAAAAACAAATTTTAGTTCTCGGGAGTGGGGGAAGTGCCAAAGGAATTATATTTTCCATCGCAGAATCGCTCCAAAAAAAGGCGAAGCTGGGAAAGATCCAAAGAAAGGTCAAAATCCTTGCAAGAAATGAATTTGCAACCAAAGAGATTCTCAATTCTTTAGGAAATCCAGAATGGCTTGGCGTTACTACCAATGAAAAATCTTTAGAAGAAGCGGAAAACTATGACCTTGTCATCCATACAACTCCTGTTGGTATGAAAGGATTTGGTGGAAAACCAATTCTAAACTCCGACTTTTTTACCAAGAAACACACGTTATTCGACATTGTTTACAATCCTTTAGAAACCGATTTAGTCAAACAGGCAAAGAAAAAAAAAGCAGAGATCATTCCTGGTTACCATATGTTACTCTACCAAGGGATTCGACAATTTGAACTATTTACAAATATTCAAACAAAACAGAAATGGATAAGGAAGGTAGAATCACTCCTTCTCAAACAATTAAAAAATCGTAATTAAATCGATTCCCACATTTAAGGAAGGATTACAAAAAAAACTCTATATGTTGTTTTTAGATTTTTTACATAGTTTACAAAACATAGAAAAAACAAGGAACTTCAATGTTTTTAAAAACTATTCTTTAGATGGACTCTCTGAACTTTTTTTATATGTGCAATCTAAACACAAGTTAAAGAAACCAATTCGTATCAGTGTGGTTGGAACCAATGGAAAAGGATCTACTTCCCATTACCTTGCATCACTTTTGTCCATTCTTGGATACAAAACTGGACTTTACACTTCCCCCCACCTTTTGACACCACTAGAACGATTTCAAATCTTTGTAGATGGAAAACCTCAGGTTCCTAAAGAAGAGGTAGTAAATTCGTTTTTTAAGAATACAATCCTTCCTGATTTAGAAAAATTTAAATCACTTTCCTATTTTGAATTTTTAACCATTTTTTCTTATCTCTATTTTGCAAAAGAAAATACAGATTTCGAAATTTGGGAAGCAGGACTTGGAGGAAGACTTGACGCCACAAAACTCTTGTATGCCGACCATGTTATACTTACTAAAATTGGTTTGGATCATTCTGAAATTTTAGGAAATACCAAGGAAAAAATTTGTTTGGAGAAACTAGGAATCCTAACAGACACTTGTCGAAATCTTTTGGTGATGGATCCCGAAGAAGATTCCTTAAGAACTCTCATTCAAAATTTTCCCAAAGGAAAAACTAAAACGCAAATCCTCCCCCTTGAAAGAAAACCCACGTATTTAGAAACAAACTTTCTTTTTTCCCAAGCAGCACTCAGCTGTCTTTATCCCGACCTAACTCCAAAACTAAATTCGATAACCTTCGAATCTGTAGCAAAACCTCGGGGCCGCATGGAAGTGTTAAAAAACTCTCCCAAAATTGTTTTTGATCCGGCCCATAACCCGGACGCCATCGCTATGACAACAGCAGAGTTTGCCAAAACACATCCTTCTTTTTCCTTGCTTCTCGGTAGCCTCCCCGACAAAGACCAAGAAGGGATACTTTCGCAATTGTTGGAACTTCCCCTCCAATCTCTGGTTTTATGGGAAGGAAGCGGTTTTGGAACCTTCCCAACCCTACCGGAATCACTTAAGTCGGTGACCCAGAGAATCCAGAGAGAAGAAGATTTATCTCCTCTATTTCAAGGCAGATTTCCGGTATTGGTGTTAGGAAGTTTTCGGCTCTATGGAATTGTGGCAAAATTAATACAAAATACAACAAACATGTAAAATTAAACTTTACAAATGAATCCTGAACGACATTGTTCTTTTAGGAAACATTGTTCAGAACCATGCAAACGCCAAAAGAACATACACGAAAAGAAATCTTACAAGCGGCTCGAGAGGAATTCATCCAACTCGGTTTTGAGAAAGCTAGTATGAGAACCATTGCCAAAAAGGCAAAGGTTTCCACGAGTAATATCTACAATTACTTTGAAAACAAAGAACACCTTCTAACAGAGATACTGCAGCCGGTACTTTCGGGAATGGAAAAAGCTTTTGCTTATGTATCTCATCCTGATTACTTTGAAAAAAGATTTAACGACAGTTATGAGGCATGGCAAGAGAGATTTCATATTGCTCTTGATTATGTGGATGCCAATCGTGATGATTTTATTTTACTTTTAACCAAATCCCAAGGTTCTCATTTAGAAGAATTTCCAGATACGGTTCTCACTCGTCTCACCAAAATCAATTTTGACCAGTATAGTAGTTTTAAAGAAAAAAATCCGAGTTACAAAGGGGAAGTGAGTGAGTTTGTTGTCCGCAATATTCTTTCTTTTTTTCTCAATATCTTTGTGCAGATGGTTCGCCAAGGAATTTCCAAACAGGATATGTTGGTGTATCAGGATAGTTTCCTTAAATTTTTGCACTTTGGGTACAAAGGATCGATTGCCTCTGATCTGAGTTGATTCAATCTGGTTTCCAAATGGGAACCAGATACAAAATCAAAATCTGTGGAATCAAAGACCTGGCCACATTGGAACTTTGTGTGGATCTCCAGGTCGATTTTGTTGGGCTCAACTTTTCTCCACGTTCTCCTCGTGCCATCACACCTCAAACTGCCGAGGAACTTCTCCGCATCAGACAAAAATCCGGATTCCCAAAACTTGTATTTTTATTTTTTGAAAACAATCTGACAGAAATCAAAACACTCACAGAACGTTTCCAACCGGACCTCATCCAACTCATCCGAGGAGACCAATTGATTTCGCCACAAATTTGGGATGAATTTACAGAAACAAAAAGGTTATTACCTGCCATCAGGATCCAAACCAAGGTCACAAGTGATGAAGACCTGGAACCAAAATCTAGTTTAGTGATTTTAGATAGTTATCAAAAAAATTTAGGTGGTGGGACAGGACATACTTTCCCTTGGGAATATATAACATCCGTAAAACGACCTTTTTTACTCGCTGGTGGGATCACTCCAGACAATGTTAAAACTGCATTAGAAACCGTTCATCCTTATGGGATCGATGTGGCCAGTGGAGTGGAAACCGACGGGAAAAAAGATCCTAATAAAATAAAAACTTTGGTACAAAATGTCCGAACACTATGAAGCATTGAACACTCCTGTCATGCGCCAGTACATGGAGGTGAAGGAACAACACCCGGATGGGATTGTATTCTTTCGTATGGGTGATTTTTATGAAATGTTTTTAGAAGATGCTAAAATTGCCGCACAGATTTTAGACATCACCCTCACCAAACGCCAAAACCAAATTCCGATGGCAGGGATCCCGTATCATGCCACGGAAAGTTATATATCAAGGTTGATCGCTGCGGGGAAAAAAGTAGTTGTTTGTGAACAAACAAAACCCGACGATCCCAAAGCCAAAATCATGTCGAGAGAAGTGGTTCGTATCATCACACCGGGAACTGTGGTGGAAGATAACCTTCTCGGCGGATACCAAAACAATTATTTATCCTTGTATTACCGGGAAAAAACTTCCGTTTACTTAGCGTTTGCTGACGTTTCCACTTCAGAACTTTTGTATTTCTTTTTTTCAGAAAAGGAAACAGAAAGAATTAACGATACGATCAAACGATTTTCTCCTAAAGAAATCATTTATACAGAAGAAGTTCCACCCTTAGCAAAAGAATCTAAAATCATTCTCTCGAAAATCCCCCTCGATTATCTTCCCAAAAAGAAAGGAGCTGGAATTGATACGGTTGTCCATGTACTCGACGCCTATCTTCAGTATAACTATCGCAAACAAAACTTTGTTTTTAAGTCCCCTAGACGAATTGATGAAAACGAATATCTGGTTTTGGACGAACAAACCGTTTCTCATTTAGAACTCGTTGAAAATCCAAATGATAAAAACCATACTTTGTTTGGGGTTTTAAATCGTTGTATCACTGCCACGGGAAAAAGGTATCTCAAACAGAGAATTTTATTTCCGACAAGAGATGAAAACAAAATCAAAGCCCATTGGGATAAAATAGAAATTCTTTCTTCCAATAAAAAAGAAAGACAAAAAATAAAAGATTTGTTAGGTAATTTGATTGATTTAGAAAGGGTCCTCACAAGGTTTCGCGTGGGGAAAGCTCTGCCTCGTGACTTTCGTGGTATCGAAAAAAGTTTAGAATCCACATCGAATATCAAATCGATTCTAGACGGAATTGGTTATGATTTTTCCAAACTTCCCAAAGAACTAAATGCCCTATCAAAACTGTTTATGGATACCCTTTATGACGGAGAACTTCCGGTATTTCTCGGCAACTCTCCGTTCTTAAAATCCGGGTTTAATCAAGAATATGATGATGCCATCCTTGCTCGCGAAAAAGGAAAAGATTGGATTTTGGAATTGGAAGAGAAGGAAAAAAAAGCTTCAAACATTTCCTCACTTAAGATTCGTTACAACAAAATCCTTGGCTACTTTATTGAAATCTCCAAAGCCCAAGCAAAAGAAGTTCCCAAACATTTTTTAAAAAAACAAACACTAGTTACCGGAGAAAGGTTCACTTCTCCCGAATTAGAAGAACTAGAACGAGCCATCCTCCAAGCAGATGAAATCATCGAAAGGATTGAAAAAGAAAAATTCGAAGAATTAGTTGCGCACTGTATTTCACTTTACGAGGAATTTTTAACTTTATCCAACGAAATTGCTTCTTTGGATTATCATCTTTCTCTCACAGAAACCAAAGAAGAATACCAATGGATTAGGCCTGAGATTCGTAACGATGGAATTTTAAACTATTCCGAATCTCGCCATCCCGTTGTAGAAACTTTTTTACCCATTGGCGAACGTTTTGTACCCAATAGTTTAGAGCTGAATCCGAGTGAAAACGCCATAGCTGTGTTAACTGGTCCCAATATGGCCGGTAAATCTACGTTTATGCGCCAAATTGCGATTAACCAAATCCTATTTCAAATGGGATCTTATGTTCCCGCTAAAAAAGCCTCCCTTGCTGTAGTGGATCGAATTTTTACTCGAATTGGTTCTGGTGACAACCTAACGAAGGGTGAATCTACTTTTTTTGTAGAGATGAAAGAGACAGCCACCATCTTAAATCAGTTTTCGGAGAATAGCCTCATCTTATTTGATGAAGTTGGTCGTGGGACTTCCACTTACGATGGTTTATCGATTGCTTGGGCCATTTTGGAATTTTTATCTGCCAAGTTTCCCAAACCAAAAACCATATTTGCGACCCACTACCATGAGTTGACAGAACTAGAAAAAGGAAATGGAATCTTTAATTTGTATTTGGATACCTTTGAAAAAGAAGGAGAGATCCTTTTTCTTAAAAAAGTCAAACGTGGAAAATCAAAACAATCCTTTGGAATCTATGTAGCAAAACTTGCAGGGATTCCAGAAATCGTTTCTGATCGTGCCAAAGAAATTCTTTCGGGACTTGAATCTAAAAAACGAGAAATTAAAATTAAAAACGAAGAACCGAGTTTGTTTGCGGGTCTCATGGATAACAATACTTCCAACATGTCACCTAACGAAGAAAAGGTCATAAAAAGATTAAAACAAATCGATCCCAATCAAATTCCACCTATGGAAGCGTTGACGATTTTGGATGAATTAAAAAGAATTCTCAAAGAGAAAAACTAAAGCGGATAGATCGGTAAAATCAATCCAGTTGGTGATTTGATCTTTTAACCCTTGTTTCGCGTGAATTCCAATTCCAATTCCTGCGGCAATGAGCATGAGGGCGTCGTTTGCCCCATCACCAACAGCAACAACCTGTTCTAAAGGAATTGATAGTTCTTTTGCATATTGTTTTAGATAAATTTCTTTTTTTTCTCGGTTGATGATCTCACCAAAAATTTCCCCTGTAAAGGTTCCATTTACTTCTTCCAATCCATTGGCTCTATAAAAATCCACGGGATATTTTTCGGAAAATAGTTTCAATACAGGAGTAAACCCACCACTGAGGATTCCGAGTTTTGATCCATTTGTTGGAACAAATTGAAATACTTTTTCCATTCCATCATTTAGTGTTAATAGATCATATACTTCGCGAAAACTTTCTTTGGAAAGACCTGCCAGGTGTTTGACTCGTAAGCGAAGTGCTTCGTCAAATCCCATTCCACCTTCCATCGCTTGTTTGGTGACAGTGGCCACGGCTTCATACACGCCGTGTTTTCTTGCCAACTCGTCAATAACCTCTTCTTTGATGACTGTGGAATCCATATCAAAAACAAAAAGAGACTCTTTATCTTTTGGTAACAACGTTTTAAGAAATAAAAAATCAATTTGGTGTTCGGCTAATTTCTTTCGAATCGTCAAAATTATTTCTCGATCGAACAAATCATTTACTAAGATTCGCACACAGTGTAATCCAAACTTCTCCGATCGAATTACATTTGGATTACTTGAATTTAATTGGGAAGCGGAACCACCAAACTTTAAATTGGTGAAAGTTTCAGAAAGAATAGAATCAGTGATGGGAGAACGAGAAATCAGTAGGAGTGAATGCATTTTTACTTTTGTAGATAGGGTCTTAGTTTTTTACCCCAGAGTTCATATCCTTTTTCATTAAAATGAAGACTATCCCCATTAGGGCGTATGAATTCATCACTTAGTGTAGGAGAATCGGTTTTACGCATTTTATCCCAAACTTCGATATATTCCACATTAGATGTAGTTCTTGCCACTTGGTTTAAAAACAAATTAAAAACAGGAACAATTTGGTTCAGTTCCTTCACTCGCGTTGGCGGCACAGCAATCAGAAATATCTTTGTGTTTCGATTCCGAGAGTGGATTTTATGAATGATAGCAAGGAGATTGTTTTGTACGAGACTAAGGCATTTACCTTGGATAAAATCATTTCCACCAATTTCAATGACTAGCTTTTCTGGACGAAGGACAAGGACATCTTCTTCAATGCGAGTAAGAAGAGTCTCTGTCATATCACCACCAATCCCACGATTGGTAACGGATTGGCCGGGAAATTCTTTGGCCATCAAGTCTGGTAAAAACAAATGAACCAAACTATCACCAGTAAAAACAATATCTGATTTTTTGATTTTTAAATTGTCTTCGGCATATAACAGCCGTGTGGGGAGCCAAGCTTTCTCTATATACTTTTTAAAGTTTGAGTCGTCTCGCCACCCAGGCTCTGCAAAACATTGAAAACTGGTATCGAAATAATCACGTTTTGAGGAAGATTTACAGTCGGCAACACTCAAAACAAGGGCAAAAGCCATGCCCCATCGGAGGAAGAATTTAATCCTGTTCTTGCGGTTCATTCATTCGGAAGCGCTTTTGCCAATCTTTGATTTGGGCCTGCGCATATTCTTCCGTGTCACAAATCCGAAATTCAATCGGGTTATTTGTGGTTGTCTCGATGAGTTTGGCTTCGATATACCCGTTCTTTAACTTGGTTGTCTCAATGCGATATCTCATCTGAATAGCTCCAAAAACCAGGATTTAATTACCACGTATCTTTGCAATCTCTTCTAAAGTTTCATCTTCCTTGTATTTTCCAAAGAGGAAGATGGCGAGTAGACAGAATGCTGAGGCAAGAGGACCGGTCAAACGAACACCAAGCTCCCCTCCCGCTTCTACTTCTTCGACTTTACAAATGGTAGATTCCATACTTATTTTTGCCTCTCCTTCTGAATTTTTTTTCAATTCTAATTTAGGATCTGCTACAGAAGGCGCAAGAATCCCTGTTACATTTGGTGTCACATTTTTCTTTGTTTCACGATCCAGTCCTAAAAGGATGACGGAACTAAAAATAAGAACCGCTAGCGTTTGTCCCAACTTTTGCATAAAAGTTCTTCCCGCATAAAACAAACCTTCACGTTTTGAACCAGTTTTTAACGAATCAAGTTCAGCAATATCGGCAAGGATGGCATTCGGTAAGATTCCAAGAATCGCGATGGGAACGGCTGCAATGGCAACAATCAAATAACCTTGGATATGTGGTGATAATGGCAATGAATTTTTCCCAACAAAATATATAGAAAGAAAGAGGATTAGAAAAATATAAAATCCAGCGAGTACGGTTTTTTTCTTTCCGATCCTTCTTGCGATCCAGTTGACCACAGGATAAAAAGCAAACGAAACCAGTAACATCACAGTGAGAAGTTGTGTGACAAATTCTCGTTCCAATTCCAAAAGTACGGTTACATAATAAGAGATTCCTGTGGTGAGAATGGTAAGAGCTAAAAAATAACAGAGATCGGACAAAGCGAAGTATAGAAAATTCTTATTTTTGAATGTAAGAAAAAGCGCTTCTTTGAAAGGAACACTAGAAGCTTCTGATTCACAATAGGTTTTTTCATGAATCGAAAATACAGGAAAATACATACAGATCGCCGCAAACATACAAAGGATTCCCAAAGCATACTGACGAGATACCAAGGTTTGAACGGCACTATCAGCATCAAAAACAAAAGAGGATTTTAAAACACCTGCTATCATGGGCTCGGTGGATGCCACAATGATCCCCAATGCGTATGTCACAGAAATATAGGTAGAAAGATTCAACCTCTCTTCCGGAGTATGGCCAAGCTCTGGAATGAGAGCAAAGAAAGGTGTGACATACACTGTTAAAAATAAATAAAATAACAACATACATCCGGTCATCCAAACCAAGTTGGTAGAAGAGATAAAGTTGTGTGGAGGTACAAAAATGAGCCAACAAAAGACGGCTGAAGGCACTCCACCTAGAAAAAGAAAGGGAATCCGACGTCCAAATCGGGAACTAAACCGGTCTGAGGAATTAGCAATGATAGGATCGGTAAAAGCATCCCACAAACGACCAACTGCTGCGACAACTCCAATGGTGGATAGCCCCCAGAAGGCCAACTTTTCTATTAGATCAGGGAAACATTCCTGTCCTGGTTTCGGTGCGGGGGGAAGATAAAAATAAACTTGGTGAAGACCAATGATATTGATGAGAGTGGACCAACCCAATTGGCCGATCGCATAACTCATCTGTTTTCGAAATGGTAAAGAAGGTTTTCGCATATTTTTCACTTGAGGCAGTAAAGTAGGAGCATACTACCGCCAAAAGTAAAAAAGGCAAACTACTTTTTATGTTTATAGAGTTCTGGAAAATTTTTCTCGTCGTAAAGGAACTGTGACTCGTATTCTTCCCATCCTTCTGGTACCCCTTCTGTAAATTCAGGAACCATAGAACAATCACGAATTAAGTTCATCGTTTGGGCCATTTCACTGCCTTTTACATTTAAGTATCCTTCAGCAAACAATGAGTTGGCTACAAAAAGAGCCATGGATTGTAAAGAACCTAAATGACCTTCTCTTCCCGCACCAATTCGAATTTCTGAATCTGGATTGACCAATCGAAACATAGACAATACACGAATACAAAATTCTGGAGTAAGTGATGACTTCTGGATGGCATGGCCTTTGATAGGAATAAAGAAATTAACAGGGATAGATATCACACCAAGTCGTTTGAGTTCAAAAGCAACTTGTACCAAATCTTTGAGTTCTTCTCCCATACCCACAATGATCCCCGAACAAAGCCCGATGTCAGCTTCTCTTGCCGCCTCAAGTGTTGTTAGTCGGTCTTTAAAGGTATGAGTGGAACAGATTTCATTGTATTTGGATTCGGATGTGTTGAGATTATGATTGTATCGGTCAAGGCCCGCATCTTTTAAGGTCCGAGCTTTTTTTGCATCCAAGATCCCTGCTGACAAACACACCTTCATTCCCAGTTCCCCATTGATTTTGGAGATAGTCTCAGCAAGTTTATCAACAGCCTTATCTGTTGGTCCACGGCCAGAAGTTACCATACAAAAGCGGTAAGCTCCATTTTCTTTGGCACGTTTGGCATCTTCCCAAATTTCTTCAGGAGACTTGAGTGAATACTCTTGAATTCCTGAATCTCCACCCTTTCTTTGGGCGCAGTATCCGCAGTCCTCAGGGCAATAACCATTTTTGATATTATCTAATATATGAATGCGAACACGATTGGTGTAATAACGATTTCTTTCTTCGGCGGCACGAGCGACAACCGAAAGCAAAGGAACTTTTCCTTCTAGGATTTCAAGGGCTTCCATTTCCGTAATTAAGGAAGGTGTGGTGGAAACAGTTTTTTCTTGGATTTCTGCAATCATGGGAACAGATTCTTTTCGACGCCAACCTGTGTAAACGAAGAAAATCTCTTCGTATATTTAGTCTCAATCTGAATCTACAAAACTAAGAAGGGTCTCTTCCATTGCCAAAAAAATTTGATCGAGGGATTTCTCGGAAATAGTATATGGTGGTGTGATATAAATCGTTCTTCCCAGTGGGCGCAAAAGAACGCGAAACTCTCTCATTTTTTCCCGGATTTTTTTCCCGATAGGATTCAAATACTCATCTTCTGCAATAGTTTCTTTGTATTCAAAAGCAAAGATTCCACCAAACACACGGACATTCTGGATTCGTTTTCCTAATTTTTTCTGGAATGTTTCTATTCGTCTTTGCAAAGAACTTTCGAGTTTTTTGACAAGATCCATACCGTCTTCCTGCAAAAGTTTGACTGACGCATAACCCACGCTACATGCCAAAGGGTTTCCTGTCATCGTATGTGCATGAAAGAATGCATGATAAGGATCTTTAGATAAAAATTGTTGATAAATGAATTCAGAAACTAAGGTGGCACCGAGGGGTAACATTCCCCCGGTTAGTCCTTTTGCCATCACGAGAAGATCTGGTTTCACCCCTGCCACTTGGTAAGCAAAAAACTCACCTAACCTTCCCATTCCTGTAAATACTTCATCAAAAATTAGAAGAGTATTGGTTTGTGTCGCAAGTTCCCTAAGTTTAATTAATACTTTTTTATCATAAAATAACATCCCATTGGCACCAAACACCAAGGGTTCAATGACAATTCCCACATATTCTTGTTGTTTGATACTCAGTTCTAAATCGTTTAAACATTCTGTAGAACAACTACTTACATTTTTTCCCCAAGGGCAATTCATACAATTGGGAGCAGGAAATTCTTTTGTGGGAAATCTAAGTTCAGAAAAAATTCGATTAAAATAATTTTTTCCTGAAACATTCATGGCTCCAATACTATCGCCGTGATAGGAATTGGAAAACACGAGAAACTCTGATCTTGGATTGAAGTCTGGGTGGTTTCTATAAAATTGGATTGAGAGTTTCAATGCAATTTCGATTGCATTCGATCCGTTATCCGAATAGAATACTTTATGGAAATCAAGATGAGTAAGTTCCAATAAAGATTTGGATAAATTTTCTGCCGCAGGATGGATATGACCTGCAAGCATCACATGATCTAGTTCATCGATTTGTGTTTTAAGTGCGGATACTAACTTAGGATGACGATGACCAAATATCATTGTCCACCAACTGGCTATGGCATCAATCCACTGGTTCCCTTCGGAATCGAAAACAAATTCCCCTTCGGCTTTTACAATATCGATTAAAGATTCCCCTTCTTCTTGAATGGTTAAGGGAACCCATGTATGAGTTTGGAGAGGATTAAATTTCATCGTCTGGATTGAGTAAGGTATCAATGACATTTCGATTGGTGTCAAACTCTTGGTTTGCATAAGAAATAAATTCTGCCGGTGATAACTTTTGTTCCGGAAAATTGGTAACACCTAAACAAGGTGCACCACCTAATCTTTGTATGGTTTCAGCGTTGTCGGTTTGTAAGGAATTTTCTGGGCCCACTAAATAAAATCCTAAAACCGCCACAAAGCGACTGGTAAGCGCATCCAAAGTGAGTAAGGTATGATTGATAGTACCAAGTTCAGTGGATCCTATCACCACAACGGGAAGGTTACTTTCTCCAATTCCTCTGATGGTTAAGTAGTCATCGGTCCAAGGAACAAAAACGCCACCTGCCCCTTCGACAAGGGTATTGGTTTTTCTTTGTTTGGCAAGTGCCGCGAGAAGGAACTTGGGATCTAAAATTTTTCCTTCTTGTTTGGAGGCATAATGTGGACTGGCAGGAGTTTGAAATTCATACACTGGTTTTAGAAAATAGGAATCCGGTAGACTGGTGGTTTTCTGCACAAGTTCTGTATCACCAGTGCCCAGAGCCCCAGTTTGGATGGGTTTCCAATAACGGAACCCATACGTTTCTGCGTATTTGGCCATAAAGAGGCAGGAGAAAAAAGTTTTTCCTACATCGGTCCCTGTCCCTGCAACGTAAAAAGCTTGGCCCATACGGATCAAGTTTTATCAATTCTTACCCTCGTCTATCCGATTTATATAGTAGAGGCTTTATGCAACTTCCCCTTTGGAAATCCATTCTCAAACGTGACGAAAATCCGATTACCGAAATTTCACATTTTTTACGTGAAACCGCTATCTTTGAAGGAATGTCTCGCAGGACATTACGAGAAGTAGCAAGACTCATTCACAAGCGGAAGTATTATGCTGGTGAAACCATTTTTTACCAAGGCCAAGCTGGAACAGGAGTGTATCTTATCTTACAAGGAAAGGTGGAAATTTTCTCAGAAAGAGAAGGTGTTACCTTAAAGCTCGCCGAACTGGAAAAAGGCGCTTTTTTTGGAGAACTTGCCTTATTCCAAGATTTTCCAAGATCTGCGACTGCCGTGGCTCTTGTTGATTCTATTTTACTTGGTTTTTTTCAACCTGAACTAAAAACACTATTGGAAACGAAACCAAGGGTAGGAAACGATCTACTATTAAGTTTTGCATCCATCATCGCCGACAGGCTTCGCAAAACAAACGATACACTCGAAGCTGCTTACTTCAAAAGTAAAAAAAATAAAACCAAATGAATCCAAAAGAATTCAATATTTCATCCTTAATATTAAGAACTGCATTTTTTGGACTCATTGCACTTACCGTTTTGATTGGAGTTGTAGGAGTAAAATTCTTAGCAATTCCACTCTTAATTTCAGGGATCCATTTTTATATCTTCCACGGAATCGTTGACTATTTTGAATCAAGAGGAATCCATCGAGCCATTACAATTATCATTATCTTTTCTATTTTGATCTTTGCTGCTTATTGGTTTTTGGCTTTTTATTTACCAAACCTTTTTGAAAAGACACAACCCATCGTATCTGAATGGTCAGCCAAAATGGATGATCCCAATTTTCAATTATTTGATTTTAATAAACTACCTGTTCTCTCCAAAAACCCAGAACTCTGGAAAAAAATTATAAATCCAGAAGAAGTGGCAAAGATGGCAACAAGTAATTTAGAATCGTTTTTAAGAGAAATGATTGTGATGATCCCCACTTTTATAAGTTGGATGATAATTATACCTATCATTAGTTTCTTTTTGCTTTTGGATGCGAATTTGATTTATAAAACAATGATAAGTTTTATACCAAATCGTTTTTTTGAAATGTTTCTAATGGTTTTTTATCGAATGAACCAACAGATTACTAGTTACTTAAAAAGTTTAGTCATCCAATGCGGAATAATGGCGATCGTTGCTTCGGTTGGTTTTTATATCGTGGGAGTTAAGTTTTTTATTCTATTTGGTGTCTTTTTGGGTGTTGCCAATTCCATTCCTTATTTGGGACCTCTAATCGGAGCGGTTCCACCCATTTTATTTTCCATTCTTTTCCCTGAGATGTCTCCATCGATTGGATCGATTGCCTCTGTTGTGGTGGTAGCTCAACTAGTCGATAATGCCATCGTACAACCGGTAGTGATTGCCAATGCGGTTTCTCTCCATCCACTTGCGATTCTCATTGGAATTGCCGTCGGGGGAAACTTTTTTGGGATCTTTGGAATGTTACTCGCAATCCCAGTTTTGTCCATTCTCAAAGTAACAATAGGAATTCTTTACCATGCACTCAAAGAACACCAAATCATTTAAACGAAGATGGTATACTCTGGGAGTACATACTTTTACGAAATTTTTAAACAAACCATATCAAAAACAGTTTATGGTTTGTTATTCTTCTCTTTGATTCCACTTACCTAATTCAGAAAATACAATTCCAAAAAGGGTAAGGCCGGAACCAATAGCACCAACTGTCTCCAACCTTTCTCCTAACACTAAATAGGCGAGAAAAAAAGAAAACACCGGTTCCAAACTATAGAGTAACCCTGCTCTTGCCGGAGGAACTGCCTTTTGGTATTTTGTTTGGATTTGTGTTGTAAAAATCGTAGCGAAAATAGAAGTATAAATGATTCCGACCCAAAATTTTAAATCAAATTGTATGGAAATGGTTTGATTCAAAAACATAGATTCCACTGGAAACAAAGTAGTGGATACAATCGCAATCAAAAGAATCTCAAAGGACACTAAGATTTGGGCAGGAATTTTTTTACTAAATATATCAATGAGTATAATGTAAATCGCAAAGAAAAATGCGCCGATCAGAGTGAGTCCATCTCCCATTCCGAAGCCACTAGAGTTTATAATTTCTTCATACGATTTTCCATTTTGAGAAATCAAAAATAATCCAACCACGACAATCAAAACTGCGATCCAAGTTCGTAGTGAGGGAAGCCGACGTTCTATGGCAATTTGTAATAAGGGTACAAAGACAACATAAGCACCGGTCATAAAACCAGACTGCGTGGCAGTCGTATAAACAAGGCCAATGGTTTGAAAAGCATAACCCAAAAGGGCGGAACAAGCGACCAAAAAGGCAGGGAAAATATAATCCCACCTTCGATTGGCTTTTGAAAACAAAGTTTTTCTATAGAGGAGTAAAGTGACAATCCCTGCGAGCCAAAACCGAACGGCCAAAAATAGGAAGGGAGGCACCGAATCCAGCGCAAGTTTGATGACCACAAAGGTTCCACCCCAAAGAATGGCGGCAATCACCAAAAAGAGTTCTGGAGTGAAGATCCTGGACATATAGAAGACAATGTTTCGAAAGAAAGGTTCAGAGCAAGGAAAAGATGAATTGGAAATTTAGAATCCGAAAACCACAAACTGGAACTGCCCTTAGTTGGGAGGTGTATTTTCCACCCGGAACAGCCACTTGGTCTGGAGAAAAAATCAAAGATATTTTACAATCGGTCCCACTACCCAACCAACCGGAACCCAATATACGCATTTTTTCTGAAAAAATCAAACTAGAAAATACAAATTCCCACCAAATCGCCTATCTTTTGTTTCATGGTCTATTCTTAAGAGACATTCGTCTTGTGATTGGGCGTACCAAAGACTGGGATCAGTCTTCTGAAGTTAGAGAAGAAGAATGGGAAAGAATTCTAACAGAGGCTGTGACAATCGCAAAACCTTTGTTTTCTGATCCAAACACAAGGTTTTACGAAATTAAAGAAAACTTACATATTAGTTATTTCGAAGATGAAATTACCGTTTCCCTATCAGTACTAGGAGAACCTGGATACAAACGAGGTATCAAAGCCAATTTTCCCACCAGTGCCCCAGTCCCTGAAGACTTAACACAAATTTTAATTCAACAATGTTTTGATATCTTTTTAGTTCCCAAAAAAAATGTAATCGGTTTATACATTCCATTTGCTGGAACTTTGACATTCGCCACCGAATGGGCGTTACAAGAAGAGAACATTTCTCTTCTTTCCCTACCTAGAGACTTTTTGTTTTTTAAACTAAATTTGTTTCCAGACAAATCATTCGAACATTTCAAAAAGAAACAAAAAGAACAACTATCCACAAAACCTATCACATCTACTCCCATTATCATCCAAGATACAGACCCAGCTTTAGAGAGTTATTGGTCAGAAGAGTTTAAACGTTGGAGAAAGATAATCCAAGTATCTCATTGGGATCATAGTATTTCTGATTTTTTTAGAACCTTCCCTGTTTTACCAGAAGGGAGTGCAGAATTTTCTCATTATTTTTTACCTTTGAATCCGCCGTATGGACTTCGTAAAAACGAACGAACTGAATCCGAAGAAAAGCTTTATTCCAAAATTGGAAAACGATTAGAAGAACTTTTAAAACTCACCAAAAATCATCCCAAACTTATTGGTTTTATTCTTTGTCCCACGGAAGAAAAATGGAGCGATTGTATGAGAGAACTTCGAAGTTTTTCTAAAAAAACCATCCATGTCACACATGGAGGAATCGACTTACGAGTATTATACTTTCACTCGGAGGGAAGAATTGAAAGACGTCCAAATTGAATCAGGATGGAAAGAAGTCCTGAGAGATGAATTTGAAAAACCTTATTTTTCTAACTTACGCGAATGGGTAAGAGAACAATACAAAACCTCTACCGTATATCCTCCGGCAAAACTAATCTTCAATGCATTTGATTCTTGTCCTTTTGAACAAGTGAAAGTAGTGATTCTTGGGCAAGATCCCTACCACGGCCCAGGGCAAGCACATGGTCTTTGTTTTTCCGTAAACGAAGGAGTTCCCTTCCCACCATCCTTACAAAATATCTTTAAAGAAATTGCAGACGATTTACAAAAACCTATTCCAAAATCAGGAAACTTAACGCATTGGGCAAACCAAGGTGTCCTTCTTCTCAATGCCACTCTGACTGTACAAAAAGACAAAGCCGGATCTCACCAAAACAAAGGTTGGGAAGAATTTACAGACGCTGCGATCAAAATCCTGGCAGAAAAAAAATCGAATCTTGTATTTTTGTTATGGGGATCTTTTGCTCAGAAAAAAGAAGTTTTAATCCCACCAAACAAACATTTGGTTTTAAAATCGGCGCACCCCTCCCCACTTTCCGCCTATAGAGGATTTTTAGGAAATAAACATTTTTCCAAAACAAACGAATACTTACTAACACAAGGGAAGAAACCCATTGACTGGTAACGAAAAAAAAGGATATTTCTTTGTATTTCTGACAGGGGTATTCTTTGCCTTTGAGGTAATTGGTTTTAAAGAGATATTTAGGAAATACCAATTAGAACCAGAAATTGCCGCTTTTTTTGGAGTTGGGTTTTCTTTTTTGGTAGTGACTCCCTATTTTTTAATTTCCAAAAGAAGAAGATTCAAAGTAACCACAACGATTAAACGAGATGGTTTTATTCTAACTTTAGGAACTATTTCCAATGCCATTGGAATCGTTTTATACTACTTTGCTCTTAAACAAACCGATTTAGGTCCCGCTGCCATCCTTATCAAAACAACTGTTCTTTACAATGTATTACTTGGAGTTTTTTTCTTAGGAGAAAGATTACGTAAAACAGAAGTGTTTGGAATCGCAATTGCCATTTTGGGAATTTATATGATTTCAACTTTGGAAGGACAAATTAATTTTTTATCTACTTTCTGTATTTTACTCAGTGCCTTTCTTTTCGCAATCCAAAGTTATATGATTAAAAAATATATTCCTGAAATTTTGGGTTTAGAATATGCTTACTTAAGACTATTTCTTTTGAGTCTGTTTTTCTTAGTTTATTCACTATACATTGGGAGTTTTCATGTTCCTGAAATTTCTATTATAGTGACTCTTGGTTTATTTTCACTTCTCGGTTATTTTTTAGGTAGAGCTTTTTATTTTGAGGCGCATAATTATTTACCTATAAGTAAACTTAATGCAACTTTACTCATTGAACCCATCTTCTTAATGTTTGTTGGTATATTATTCATGAAAGAACCATTTGACGAACAAAAATTAGCTGGTGCTGGTATCATTCTAACGGGATTGTATTTGATCGTATTTCACAAACGAAAGGGGAAACCATGAGAGAGAAACCTACTAGTCTATCCAATGAAGAAATTGAGAATCTCTTAACTCTCCAAAAAGATTGGAAATTGGACTCAAAAGAAGGAATCCCTATTTTAAAATTTGAAAAAGAATTCCATAATTTTACAGAAGCCTTTTCATTTATCACAAAAGTAGCGTTAGTTTCTGAATCCATAAATCATCATGCAGAGATTTGGAATGTATACAACAAACTACGATTGCAACTATTCACTCATGAAACTAATTCTTTAACCACTAGAGATAAAGATTTCATTACAAGGCTGATGGACTAAACAAAAATCCTATCGATCCGTGATGAAATAAAAAAAGCCGGGGTCGGAATTCCAACACCGGCTTTTGATCCAATCAGTGAGACTGATTAAATCTCGATTTTGTAACCTACACGGTAAGTTTGTCCACCCACTACTACTGGGTAAGCTGCCCAAGGAGCAAGTGCACTAGCACCACCAACAGATGTTACACCCGCAACACCCATTCCTGCAGAAAGGATAGTTTCCAATTCGAAGAAAAGGTGACCTTTATCAGTCACTTTTGTTTGCGCTCCTACGATCCAGTTGAAACCGAATCCACTAGCACCAAATTTTGCATTTTCTTTTGCAACACCTGGACTTGGAACATCACCCAAAAGAGCGCCCCCACGACCAAGTAGTGGAGAACCATTAGAACCTAGTCCAGCAGTCATTAACTCTAAACCAGGAGCGTTGATAGTTCCTGAAACGTTCCACATACCTTTAAAGTAGTTCACACCACCACCGATGTAAACAGCTGTATCGTTAGCTGCATTGTATAACTTAACACCAATGTAAGTAGGAACTGTTACCGCAGTATAATTCCACTCTTGGTCTAACCATTTGTAACCCATCACAGTAGAAGTAGTATCACCACCTGCAATTTTAGTAGTATAGTTTGCATTGATACGGAAAAAGAGATTGTTGAGTCCAAAGATCCCTTCTTTTTCGTAACCTACGTTAATGTTACCACCAGTCATCGCTCCGCTGTTTTTTCCACCAATCACTCCACCAGTAGATCTTTTTAAGCTGAGCAAAGTGTTTTCTGCATAAATAGCTTTTTGTTGTCCACCAGTCAAAGCGCCAGAGCTGTTAGTTACTGGAAGGCGAGAATCGAGACCATCTTTTGTGATGGTTCCGCCGAGTTGTGCTAGGTCAAATTGCATACCTAGACCGATCATAAGATACGAACGAGGACCGGATTGTGCGCTTAAGCTGCCAGCTAAGCACAAAAGTAAGAACCCCATCATTCCAAAGCGAAGAGATTTAAGCATTTGATGATTACTCCTTAGTGAGTGTTTCCTGAATTTTTTTTCATTCCTGTGGACAAACGAATGCAAGTGAGCAACCGTTCATACCGACAATTGCAATGAAACTAGTCGTTCTTCTAGGATTTGTCAAATAAAATTGTTAAATTTAAACGAAAATTGTGTTAAATGTGGTAATTCGAATGAGTCTAATGCCATCTAGGCAATCTTTCCTTATTTGCAGATTGTTCTTGCTTTTTGTTCTGTTTTCCGGCGAGGCCTTTGGTCGGGAACGCAAAATCATTCGTTTTTCAGGCGAATTGGTGCATTGGGATACAAAAGGACCCGAACCACAGTTTCGTTTTATCGACCCTACCAATTTACGAGAAAAAACCATCTATTGTGATGCGGATACGATGCAGCTGGCCCTTGGCAACCAGTCCTTTGAAAAACACAATATTGAGGGCAAAGCCACGCAATTGAACCCCACTTCTGATATTTGGCTTTGTTTGGGGAAACCTCATATTTTTCAGAAATTTCAAGTTTCTATTAGCACCCCAGGTTCTCAGTTAAAAAGGATCCAAGGACAAGTCATCGAAGCCGATCCCAACACGGGCCAAATTGTCTATTTGGTAAGAGGTAAAAGGTCTTATTTAACCATTGCACCAGAACTGGCACAGGAAATGGCCGAATCCCTTTCACAGATGCAAACAGTGGAAATCAATGGGGACTACAGATACGACAGGATAAAACGTTATTACATAAAAGATTGATGAATTTTTGTTCGTCATAAGGGGCCATTTCTTTGGAATGGACTGGATGCAGGCTTTTTTGGTTTTAGCAAACGGAACGGTCATGAAGGGCCGATCTTTCGGTGCAAATAAGAATTCGATTGGTGAGGTAGTCTTTAACACCTCTATGGCGGGATATCAGGAAATCATTACTGATCCTTCTTACAAAGGCCAACTCGTGACACTCACTTACCCTATGATTGGGAATTACGGTATCAATCCAGACGACATGGAATCAGATAAGATCCAGGCATCTGGACTCATCGTCAAAGAATATGTCAAACGACCTTCTAACTTTCAATCGAAAGAAACTTTAAGCGATTTTTTAATCCGATTCGGTATCCCTGCCATAGAAGGTATCGATACTCGCAAGCTAACTCGCATCATACGAAACTCAGGTGCCATGTCTTGTGGGATTTTTATTAGCGAAACTTACAATGATTCTTTTCTTGAAGCAGTCAAAAATGCCCCTACTATGGAAGGCCAAGACCTAGCACAAGTAGTCACTTGTGAGAAACCATATGTATTTGGAGCACATTCTCCAAGTAAGTTTAAACTTGCTGTATATGATTTTGGGGTCAAACGCAACATTTTAAAACTTTTGGATGCAGCTGGATTCAATGTTCATGTTTTCCCTGCCAAAACCAAAGCCGAAGATTTATTAAAAGAAGGATTTGATGCTTTTTTCCTTTCCAATGGTCCTGGAGATCCAGCTCCCTTGGATTATGCGATTTCCTCAGCAAAAGCCATTATGGATGCCAAAAAACCTCTGTTTGGGATTTGTTTAGGCCACCAAATCATTGGATTGGCTTTAGGCAAAAAGACCGCCAAACTCAAGTTTGGTCATAGAGGTGGAAACCATCCGGTCAGAAACGAAGAAACTGGCAAAATTGAAATCACTTCCCAAAACCACGGATTTCATGTACTCGGTGAGTCCACAAGTGAGATGCCAATCACTAGGATCAATTTGTTCGATCATACAGTTGCCGGCCTAAAAACCAAAGGCCTTCCCGTGATGGCAGTCCAATACCATCCAGAAGCCTGTCCAGGTCCTCATGATTCCGCTTATCATTTTCAAGAATTTTATACTATGGTAGAATCTAGCAAATCGTAAGATTTGGCTAAATAGCGAGGTGATTCATGTCATACGGTGAAGATAAAAATTTTTGGGGAATCCCATACGGAACAGAAATTTCAGCAGAAGCATTTGTGAAAGATATCTGGGATCCTAGTACAGAAGAAATCCTAACACCAAAACAATTTTTTGGACTCGGTTGGGGAATCAACCTACATGCCTTGGGCCGAAGAGTGGGTGTGATCAAATAAAGCTTTTTTCAAAATGATTGCAAAAGCATCTCTTCCTTTTTGGTTGAGATGCGTCAAATCACCAAAATACTGATACTCTTCTAAAAATTCTGATTTAAAATCAAACACTGCCACACTCTCTTTAAGCCTCTCTTCAGTTGTAATCGTTTTAAAAAACTCATCGGCAACTAAGTTTGCTTTGGTTTTCAAAATATCTTTTTCCATCTTGGGAGAAAATGGGATACGAAGAAAAACTACTTTTACTCCCCTCTCTTGCCAAAGACGAATCAAATCGAACCATAAAAGCATTGATAAATCCCTTTTTCCCGAAAGAACTTGTGAACTGTTAGGCGGAAATTCTTCCTTCACATCTAAGGTTGGATCATCACCAATGAATTTCCAAACCCAAGATCCTTGGTTTTTTTCCATACTATCCTTTATGTATACAAATTCCTTTTGCCTACGTAAAACATCTGACTGTGCGATGGGATCATACACCAAACGATTGATATTGGAACTAAGTCCAAAGTATGGGAAGATCTTGATGATTATCTTCCAACTCAAATCGGTTACATTAGAAAAATAAGCCTTACGTAATAATGGATGAGTGATTGTGTCTAAGGAAAAACTTCCAAAGGAAAGGAAAAGTTGCCGATTGGCATCAGTAACTGAATTTTTACTCGTATTTAGTGGAGAAAGGTTAACATAAACTTTTTTTAGTTTTGGTACTTTTTGAAGGACCTCCAAAGATTCCAATAAAATCCCTTCAGGTTGTTGGCTTGGCTTCGGAAGATACAAAACTTCATCAGTGGTAACACCTTCCATTTCTGCAATTAACTGAGGAGTTACGCCGGTAACTATTTGACTATCACCTAATACTAATATCTTTGCATTTGAGTTAATTTTTCGTTCGTTTGATAGAAACCAATAAGAAGAAGTTGTTTCACAAAAAGGTACAATCCAGTCGACAGTGAGATGCATAAAAAGAGAAAGAAGAATGAATGTGCATAAAAGATAAAGTGGTTTCATAAATTAAACTAAAACTGGAAATAAAAAAAATCCTGTTTCCCAAAGGGAGAAAATAAAGAAAACCAAAGAAATAAGAAAAAAAACACAACCAAAAAGGAAAAGGGTTTCGATGAAATAAAAAAGTCGGGTCGGTCCGTTTTTTTCCACTCTTGCCATAAATCGAATACTAACAACGGCAAGATTGTCATTAGAATCATTAGTGGAATGGAAGAAATTTTCGGGAAATGAGTTAAATTTTCCAAAATCAACTTGGTTTCCTTTGGCGATTGAATACGAAATAATAATAGTCCTAATGAAAAACTATAAAAGGTAAAAAATATCCCAAGGATAGATTGGATATGACTTGTTTCCTTTACAAACCCGTAATGTTTTAAAGAGCGATAAAAAACTAAACAAAGACCTAGGTATACTCCCCAAATTAAAAAACCATATCCGGCTCCATGCCAAATACCCGCAAGAAACCAAACAATCATTAAGTTCAAATTTTCACGAAGGAAACCATGCCGATTCCCACCTAACTTAATATAAACATAATCACGTAACCAAGTAGATAAAGAAATATGCCATTTGGACCAAAACTCTGATGGATTCGAAGAAAAGAATGGCCTTTTAAAATTGTTCATAAGCTGAAAGCCCATCATCTCAGCAAGACCCATTGCACAAAGGGAATAACCAAAAAAATCTGCATACACTTGGAATGCAATCACAGGTGCCACAATCCACAAAATTCCAAGCTCCAAGGAATGAAAGGATTGGGCATGGGTTTCTACATACCGGGAAAAGGGATCCGCAATGGTTGATTTTATAAAAACTCCCCACATAAACAAAGATACGCCATTCCAAATTTTTTCTTTTGTAATGGTTTGTTTCGATTCTATTTGTGGGATAAGATTCCCAGGTCTTTCAATTGGCCCAAGTAACAATAATGGGAAAAACAAATCATAAATAGCAAAGGTAAAAAAATTCTTACAAGGAAAGATTCTTTTATCATACACTTCAATTAAATAACTAATATTATGAAATGTATAAAAAGAAATGCCTATGGGTAATAAAATTTCTGGTTTCCATACTAACTCACTCAAACCAACACTTATCCTTAGATCAGAATACAAATCCCAAACAAAAATAAAATATTTAAACACCCCAAGATATAATAAGTTAGAAGAAATTGCGAATACGAAAAGGACTTTCCTCTTTTTCCCGGAGAGTTGTGACAAAAACCTTGCCAAACCAAAGTTAAAAGTCACAGAAAACAGCAAAAGAAATGTAGCGTTTACATTCCACTTAGAATAAAAATAGATTCCGAAAGCCAAAAGAAGAAATTTCCGAATTCGATCGGAAACAAAATAATAAATAGCGTAGAATAAAAGAAAATGAAAGAGAAAAGGAAGAGAGTTAAATAACACAGGTAGTTACTTAGGCTTCTTCAACCATTTCCAAAAACTGATTTTTGTCCTTTGTATCATGAGGATAGGATAAGTTTAATACACGATATGTAGCTCGGAAGGATCCAATGATGGCATCTTCTTTTTTGGCAAAAGAAGACTTAATTTTTTTAATTACAATGTCTGCTTCCTCTTTATCTTTTCCATGAAGGACCATTGCAAACTTTCCTTGGCCTACTCGCGTAAAAAAGTCTAACTCGCCAATATGATCCATCATAGTCTTTCGTAAAGCATCCGCATAACGAGCAAATGTTCCTGTCCCGACTAAGTGAACCATTCGAGACACATTTTGAATTTTGAATAAGGAAACTGTGAAATTTGTATTCATCTGAGATGCTTTTTCGATTTCACTTAAAATTCTATTTTCTAGTGGATTAAATGGATTTCTGAATAATGCTTCTTTCTCTTGCAAAATCAAAAGATTGGCAAAAACGGGAGCCGATGTTTCAAGAAGGCTAACAGCTACATCCCTAGTAGTATCGGTCCAAGAAGATCCGGTGGAATGAACAATCACCATACCTACAAGCCAATTTAAGTTAATGATAGGTAGAATTGTAAATTCACTCATGATACCTAGCTCATCATTTGTGAAAATGGATTTCAATTCTGAATCTTCTCTGAAGTTTTCTAATTTATAAACCCCAGGAACGTTGGAAACCATTCCAACAATGTCAGAATCTTTACTCAGCCTAAAATCTTTAGCTCGTTCCGGAAGTATAAAATTAGAACCAAATACAATGTAATCAGAACGAGTTTCAGAATCTAACACCAAAAAGGAAAATTGTTTTACACCTAATTTTTGTTTAATGCTTTCAACAAGAAGATCAAATGCTTCATCCATCTTACGAACACGAGCAAATTCACGCGCAGATTTTAAAACAGATTCATTGATTTCTATAACTTCTTTGGCTTGCACCAAACTATCATTCATCAATTCAAATTCTGAGACTCTTTCAAATACAGAACCTGCTATATCACCTACTATTTTTGCAAATTCCAAATCGTCGGTAATGTATTCTTCCCCATTGATGAGTTTTCCTAAGGATAATAATCCAAAACATTTATCTCCATGTCGAATCGGAACGAGGATTTCAGAACCCATTTCATTTAATAGGTTCAATTCTCGGCTAGGCAAACGAGCAGATTTAAACTCTCCTGCATAAATCACAGTTTCCGAATCAGAAATGCGAGAATAGATTTCATCGTTAGGTGACAAATACCAAGAATCTTTGGATTGAATTCCTTGAGCAGCAACTGCTTCCCATTTTGGATTTTTAGGATTTGTGGAAGTGAGAACTACGACTGAGTTACATCCCACTTGTCCAATTAAACTATAAACTAAATTATCAAAGTAATCAGAAAATTCTTTGGAAGATGCGATTTCTTTTGTTATTTCAAATATAGCTTGGTAATTTTCGATTCGTTTTTTGGAAGCAAGATGATATGACATCGGTGCTGTTCCAAAATCAGACTCATCGTCAAACAAGACATCTTCGCCAATCGGAGTCGGATCTTCTTTCGTAGGTCTAAGAGGTTGTTTTGCAGCTTCTTTTTTTGCGTCGTTTTCCCACTCATCAAAAAGATTTACTTCTGGCAGTGGTGCATCCGGTTCCGTTGTATCGTCATGAAAATCACGATCAATTAAATCGTCACCAAACTCCAGTTCACTGGTCTTATCTGGTTCCGTTCCTTTGCTAGGTGGCGTTGTCTTTTCAGGTGATTCTGCTTCTAATTCTGGTGAAGGATTTTCATCGGAAGGTGGTAATTCTCCTTCTAACTCGGGAGATAATTCTTCCTCTGCGGGCAATTCAAAATCTAAATCAGGTTCTACAAGAGAATCATTTTCAGAATCCTCATCCGCAATTGGTTGGTAATCATTAGGTCCATTTTCAAAATCATCTTCTAATTGTGAGACAGGATTTTCATCCCATGCCTCATCTGCTAAGTCACCAAAATCGGCATCTGTCAATTCTGGAATATCACTTAAATCAAACTCTTCCTCTCCATCAGGATTGGGTAGATCCCCAATTTCAGTGGGAAGGTTTTCTTGAAATTCATCGTCTAACCATTCCGAGTCTGAGTCGACGGCAGGTGAAGATTCTTTTTGAGTTAGTTCTATCTCTTCCCGAAAGTGTTCCGCTTTTTTTAGTAATGAAGGTTTATCTTGAAAGTCGGAAATTGTTTTAGGAGTTGGGGAATCCGAAGTTTTTTTAATTTCTTCGGCTCTATCGAGAAGTCCCACTTTATAACTCCAATTCTTTCATCATTTTTTTGTATAACTCGAAGTATTGGGATTTCGAGAATTCACGAATGACTTCATCAGGAAGGTTGCCAAGTAAGTTATCCAAATAACCTAACACTTTTTTGCGATCACCAGCGGATAAATTTTCGCTACCAACCTCGGCAAAAGCTTCCTCTGCAGGGGTTTGTTTTCCCTCTGGTGCGGATACATCTGATTTACGAAGTTCTTCCAATGGAGAAAGTTTTCCTTCCATTGCATATTCATCTAAATCAACTTCGTATTCTTCCGAATCATCTGAAGCTAAAGTCGGAACTCTTGTTTCTTTAGGTGGTTCGCTGATTGTTAAATCAAAGCTATCATCAACCGCAGAATCGGAAGTTAAATCTCCAAAATCCGTATCTGATTCATGTTCGACTAAGTCTTGTTCCTCGACAGTGCCAAAATCAAATTCTGATGCATCTTCTTCACCAATTTGTTCCGATAACGCAAATTCTTCCTCAACTGGAAGGTCAGCGATATCTTCTAATCCTTCTCCGGGGAGTTCTTCCCCTAAAATTTCATCCAAACTTTCCGGCGAGAGAGTTACATCTTCATCATCTGTTTCAATTTCTGCTTCTAGAGAGTTTGCAATTTCATCAGCTGAAACCTCTTCTTCTTCCGAGGCAGTAATGTTTTCCAACTCTTCCATTGACAAAGCGATGGATTCATCTTCTTCATCTTCTGCCATTAGATCTGATTTTGGAGTCAGTTCTTCTTCATAAGGGAGTGGTGCGCGGTCAAAACTATCAACAAGTTCTTCTTCCGAATTTTCTTCAGCATCAGAAGCAATGGATTCCAATTCTTCCATAGAAAGAGCAATGGGGCCTTCATCTTCTTCGGAAGATTCAAAACCTTCCATTTGACCTTCTAGCCCTTCTTCCGAACTTTCCGATCCTTCTAGGTCAGATTCCGTTTCTCCTAAATCAAAACCGAAATCGTCGCCGAGATCCGTTTCTAATTCGTCACTTCCTTCGATTTCAGAAGTTTCAGAATCTTCTGTTTCTTCGATTGGATCACTGGCAATGATATTTCCAAGTTCGTCTGGACTTAAAGTGATAGATTCGTCTTCTAATTCTTCGTTTAGAATGTCTGAAGTAGGTTCTTCAAAATCCTCTTCAATAGCTTCGCCAGAAATGTTTTCTAATTCTTCTAATGATAATGTGAGAGGACCTTCCTCTTCGTCATTGTCCTTAGTTTCGTTTTCTTCTTCATGCGTTTCAAACTCGCCGCCTAATAGGTCAAAGCTGCCTTCTTCATCAGTGAAACTAGGAAGGTCTGATTCATCATCGGATGTTAGGAATTCTTCTTCCGAACCTAAAGTTTCCTCTAAACTTGCTTCACCGCCTGCTCCAAGGATACTTCCTAGTTCTTCATCAGAAAGCGTGAGGTTTTCATCTTCTTTGTTTTTTCCGAATAATTCTTCTTCTTCTGGATCAACAAGAGGTTTGAAACTTGTATCCTCTTCCTCTGTGTCGGGACCTAAGTCATCTTTAGGTATAAAAGAATCTTCTTCGTCATGGTCAGTTAAATCAAATTGCGGTTTACCTTCTTCATCGAACGCAAGGTCTGTATCAATTTCAGAATCATCTAAATCTAGATTTAAATCGGAATGTTCATCAATTAAATTGTGTTCATGTTCCTCTTCATCAAATTGAGTTCGTGCAGGTTCTCCTGTATGATCTTCCTCTTCTAAGTTACCTGTAATATTCTCAAGTTCTTCTAAAGATAAAGAGATAGGACCTTCTTCTTCGTCTTCATCCTGCTTGGTTTTCTTAGGAGTGAGAATTCCGTCTTCACCGTTAAGAATTGATTCGATTTCTTTATCCAGGTCAATCAAATCATCATCAAACTCTAATTCAAGATCTTCGTCAAGGGTATCGTTATATGATTGTTTTGCGGGGCTTTTGGAATTTTCTTTTTCTAAATCTTCTTCGTAGTCAGAAAAATCAGCATGAATGTCTTCATCATGCAAAATGGGGTCTTCTTCCCCAAGTAAGTTTAAATCAGAATCTAAATCTATATCTAATAAATCATCATAGGAATCGGAAGAAGCAACCATATCCGAAATGGAATCGTCTTCCTCATCGAAGGCAGAGATATCATCGAGGTTTGGGGCTTCAATCCCTGGCGATACATCTAAGTCATCATCGCCCATATCAAAATCATCCAAATCCAAAGAAAACGAGTCTTCATCGAGTATAGGTTCGATGTTTTCTAGATCTTCGTTTTTATTCTGTTCTTGATCCGCCATTCGCCTCGATTACCGTTTTCCCAAATTTAGTATCTGGCCATCCTCTAAAGGTTGGTCCAAGACACTGTCCTCCATTTTGATTTGCGCTCCAGGTACATACCCACCTGCCATCTCAATCAAATCTTTTCCATTGGAACCCGCATCTAATGAATAAAACCCAGGGTTCACCACAGGTCCCTCAATTTTAACACGAATTGGTTCTTCAGAATAGATTCTTTTTCGCAAATCAGGGTTTTCCTTTAAGTAATAGAATCCGGCAACCAGTATCGTTACCAATACAGAACGTCGAATCCAATCTATAGCCAAAGGAATTCCCCCTCTGGTTTATTTTCGGCAAGAAGGGGGGAAAAAAATTAACGTTCGTGCAGTAAAATGCGAACTTTTGCTTTCTTTAGGAGATTTTCTTTCTCTTTTGAAACGGGAAGGGCTTCTGCTTCCTGTAAGAGTTCAATGGCGTGGTCATGAGACAAATCGTCTTCTGAATCCCCACCCTCGGTTAACACTCGGATTTGGTCATTTCTTACTTCACAGAATCCCCCATCGATGGCGATTCGGAACTCTTTTCCTGCAGAATGCAATTTGATGAGTCCAAAATCGAGTTGGGAAACGAGTGTTGCGTGCCCTGGCAAAATTCCAAAATAACCCACAGAACCCGGCAGAATCACTGATTCTGCCTTGCCCTGATAAAGGATTTTGTCGGGAGAGATGACTGTTAAAGTCAGTTCTTTACTCATCCGAATTAACCTTTGAGTTGTTTTGCCGCTTCGATCGCTTCGTCAATCGAACCGACCATATAGAAGGCTTGTTCTGGAAGGGTGTCATATTTACCTTCAATGATTCCTTTGAAGGAACGAATGGTATCTTCCAATTTTACATACTTTCCTGGTCGACCAGTGAACTGTTCTGCCACGTGGAAAGGTTGTGAAAGGAATTTCTCCAAACGACGAGCGCGAGAAACAAGGATTTTATCGTCCTCAGAAAGTTCGTCCATACCAAGAATTGCGATGATATCTTGAAGGTCTTTGTATCTTTGAAGAATTCTTTGTACTTCACGTGCTGTGTTGTAGTGTTCTTCCCCAACAATTTGTGGGTTCATGATCCGTGAAGTGGAATCCAGTGGATCCACAGCAGGGTAAATCCCTTTTTCAGAAATCGCACGAGATAAGGTTGTGGTTGCATCTAAGTGAGCAAAGGCAGTTGCGGGAGCCGGGTCAGTTAAGTCGTCGGCAGGAACGTAGATCGCTTGCACAGAAGTAATGGAACCTCTAGTTGTGGAAGTGATTCGTTCTTGTAATCCCCCCATCTCTGTAGAAAGAGTTGGTTGGTATCCTACCGCAGATGGCATACGACCAAGTAGGGCCGATACTTCAGATCCTGCTTGCGAGAAACGGAAGATATTATCTACGAAAAGTAAAATGTCTGATCCGGATTCATCACGGAAGTTTTCTGCCATTGTTAATGCAGAAAGTGCGATACGAAGACGAGCACCTGGTGGTTCGTTCATCTGACCAAAACAAAGAACGGTTTTGTCGATAACTCCAGATTCTTTCATCTCGTTCCAAAGGTCGTTTCCTTCACGAGTTCTTTCACCCACACCAGCGAACACAGAGTAACCACCGTGTTGTTTTGCGATATTGTTGATAAGCTCTTGGATAAGAACGGTTTTTCCTACCCCGGCACCACCGAATAGTCCTGTTTTTCCCCCTTTGATATAAGGAGCGAGTAAATCGATAACCTTGATCCCTGTTTCAAAGATTTCAGTTTTTGGTTTAATTTCATCGTAAGAAGGTGCATTTCTATGGATTGGCATCTTTTTTACGTCTTTAGGAAGATCACCGAGTTCATCGATAGCCTCACCAAGAACGTTAAAGATACGACCAAGAGTTTTTGTTCCTACAGGAACAGAAATGGGAGCTCCCGTATCAATGACTTCTAATCCTCTTTTTAATCCATCAGTGGATTGAAGGGAGATCGCCCGAACCGTGTTGTCTCCAATGTGCTGTTGCACTTCTGCAGTAATTGTTACGTCTTTGCCGTTAACTTTCGATTGGATTTCCACGGCATTGTAGATCTCAGGCATATTCCCGGATTCAAAACTGATGTCCATTACCGAACCGATGATTTGTTTAATTTTACCTTTATTCATATATACTCCGAAAGACCTTTGTTAGGAGATGGCTTCCGCTCCTCCTACGATTTCTGAAATTTCCTGCGTAATTTTTGCCTGACGAACTCGGTTGTAACCGCGAGTTAGAAGTTTAATCATCTCACCTGCAGCGTCTGTTGCCGCTTTCATCGCCACTCTTCGTGCAATGTGTTCGGAAGCTACCGACTCCAAAATGATTTTAACAAAAGTTGTTTTGATCACCATTGGTAGAAGGTTTTCCAAAATTGTTTTTGGATCCGGCTCATACAAAACTTCAGGGCCAGAAGATCCTTTGGAACTTTTTTCTTCCATTGATAATGGAAGAACCGTTGTGATCTCAGGTTTTTGAGTCGCTGCCGAATAGTAATGAGTGGAAATAATTTCAACAGAATCCACTGATTCATTTGCAAAACGTTCCATAAAGTAAGTTGCAAGGTCGTTTGCTTCTTTACTTCCTGCTTTGTCATCGATATTGGTATATGTTGTTACCAATTCAACTTTTGCAAATTTAAAGAAAGCAATGGCTTTTTTCCCTGCAGCATGGACTTCGACTTCCACACCTTTTGACTTCAAGTCTTCGATACGGTTTTTGACCATACGAAGAAGATTGGAGTTAAAACCACCGCATAACCCACGGTTTGCGGCAATTGCAAGGATAGCCACTTTTCGGATTTTGTCCGGCTTCCTTAAGTAAGGGCTGTGGATGATCCCAGCAAGGCCAGACAAAGAAGAAACTAACTCACGAGTTAATTCGGCATATGGTTTTGCCGCATTAACCTTGTTAGTGGCTTTTTTTGCCTTTGCCGTGGAGACCATCTCCATGGTTCGAGTGATTTTTCTCGTATTTTTAACCGAGTTAATCCTCTTTTTTATCTCACGCGGTGTCGCCAAGATCTTTCCCCTTAGTTATTCTTTGCTAGAAAATGTTCAACAATCGATTTGATTGTTTTTTGTAGAGCTGCTTCTTGTTTTACTTCTTTAGCAGTTCTAATTTCTTCCAAAATTTCAGTGTGTTGCTCTCTCATCGTTTTCAAAAGGAAAGATTCAAATTCTCTAACTTTAGCGGTAGGAATTGTATCCATAAATCCTTTTGTTACAGCAAAGATGGAAATTACTTGTTCTTCTACTGGAGATGGTGAGTTATTTGGCTGTTTTAGAATTTCAAGAACTCGGTATCCACGATCAAGCTGTGCTTGTGTGACTGGATCAAGTTCTGTTCCTAACTGTGCAAACGCTTCTAAGTCACGGAACTGTGCCAAGTCTGACTTGAGTGTTCCCGCTACTTTTTTCATCGCTTTGATTTGCGCTGCAGATCCAACCCGTGATACAGAAATCCCTACATCCACCGCAGGGCGTAGTCCCGATGCAAAAAGGTTGGATTGAAGGTAAATCTGACCATCAGTAATGGAGATTACGTTAGTCGGGATGTAGGCGGATACTTCCCCTTCTTGCGTTTCAATGATTGGAAGTGCAGTCATAGACCCACCACCAAATTTATCATCGAGTTTTGCTGCTCTTTCAAGAAGGCGAGAGTGAAGATAGAATACGTCCCCAGGATATGCTTCACGACCTGGTGGGCGGCGTAGAAGTAATGACATTTGTCTGTAAGCAACGGCTTGTTTGGAAAGGTCATCGTAAACAACGAGTGTTGCTTTTCCTTCTTCATACATAAAGTATTCAGCCATAGTCGCACCAGAGTAAGGTGCAATGTATAACATTGGTGCAGGTTCCGATGCGTTTGCCGATACGATGATTGTATACTCAAGAGCACCTTTTTCGCGTAACATTTCGATGGTGGAAGCAACAGTAGATGCTTTTTGTCCAATCGCTACGTAAACGCAGATTACACCTTTTCCTTTTTGGTTGATGATGGTGTCGATCGCAATGGATGTTTTTCCTGTTCCACGGTCACCGATGATAAGCTCTCTTTGTCCACGTCCAATTGGGATCATTGCATCGATCGCTTTGATTCCTGTTTGCATTGGTTCATGAACCGATTTTCTCATCGCAATTCCAGGAGCTGGAGACTCAACCGGTCTTGTTTTTTTTGCGTTCAGAGGTCCTTTTCCGTCGATCACTTCCCCAAGAGGGTTAAGTACTCGACCGAGAAGTTCTGGTCCTACTGGAACTTCGAAGATCTTTCCCACACGTTTAACGGAAAAACCTTCTTCAATTTTAATATAATCACCGAAGATTACAACCCCTACGGAGTTTTCTTCTAAGTTGAATGCTTGTCCTCGAACTCCGTTTTGGAATTCAACAAGCTCTCCTGACATTACGTTTGTGAGTCCGTAAACTCTCGCAATCCCGTCCCCAACTTCGAGAACTGTTCCGACTTCTTCAACTTGAAGGTCTTTTTTGAAGTTTTTAATTTCTTGTTTTAGTACCGACGTTACTTCGTCTGTTTTAATTTTCATTCAAATGCTCCGACTGGGATTTTCTTTTGGAGGAGAGCCTCTTCTATTCCTGCAAGTTTTGCACGGATCGAGGCATCGATTAAAAAGTCGTCTATAAAGAGTTTGAATCCACCAATAAGGGTTGGATCCGTTTGTTCTGTGACACGAAGATCGCGTCCAAACTTGGAAGTGATAGACTTGGTGATTCGATCTACAGCTTCTTTGCCAAGAGAATCTTTGGAAACAATGCGAAGAGAACTACGATTTTTTAGTCGGTCCACTCCTGTTCTATAATCTTCCAAAATATCCTTGAGGAATAGAAATCGATTTTTGCGAACCACAAGTGTGATGAAGTTGGCAACGATTTCCGATGCCTTCCCTTGAACTGACTTTTCAGCAGTTCGTTCTTTCTCAGAAGGATCAACTAATGGAGAAAGGAAATAATGGCGAATTGATTCATCAGAAAAGAAAACATCAACGAGTGTTGAAAGTTCCTCTTCTGTTGACTCAAGTGAGTTAGTTTCTTGAGCTAACTCTAAAATTGCCGTTGCGTAAACCTTTGAAATTTGGTTCAGACTCATTTGATTTTAAGTTTATCGAGTTTTGCGATCTCTTTTTCGACAAAGGAAGCATAGTCTTCCTTCTTCAATTGTTTCTCCAAGATCTCACTCGCGATGAGAACGGACATTTCCACAATTTGGTTTTGCATTTCAGATAATGCTCTGCTCTTCGCTAAATCGATTTCGCGAATTGCGTTATCTTTAATGCCTTTCACTTCGTTGTGTGCTTCTTCCGTCAATCGAGAGCGGAGAGCAACTGCATCTTTTTTAGCTTCATCTACAATTTTATGAGCTTCTTCCGTCGCTTTGAAGAGTTGGTCTTTATATTCTTTTAAAGACTTTTCTGCTTCTACGCGAAGGGTTTCAGCTTTGTTGATATCGCCTTGGATGCCGGAAGCACGTTCTTCGAGAGCATGAAGGATCTTGTCCCATGCAAATTTTTTAAGAACGAAGACAACAACTGAGAAAGTGACCAGGGTCCAGATGACCAGACCCGGATTGACTTTCAGCAAATTGAAGCCGGAAGCCGCAAGGATAACCAAGACTATTGTCCTTGTTCTACTTTAGTGGCACCAGCACCAATTGTTTTGTCAATTGAGCCATTGAGTTTGAGCGCGATAAGAAGAGCGATTACCACTGCGAAAAGTGCTGCACCTTCAATCATACCTGCTGCTACGTAAAGAACGAGTTGGATCTTTCCCGCTGCTTCTGGTTGGCGGCTGATGCTTTCTGCCACTGATCCACCAATTCTACCAATACCGATTCCTGCACCAAGTAATGCAAGTCCTGCTGCGAGTCCTACTGCGATGTATCCTAAACCGAATTCCATTGTTTTCGTTTCACTCCTGTGTGTTTTATAATATAAATAAAACCAATCTTAATGTCTATGCATCACAGTTCCGATGAACACGGTTGTGAGCAGTGAGAAAATGAACGCTTGTAGAAAGGCTACAAGTAGTTCTAAAAAGTAAATAAGCACTGAACTGAGAACAGATACAGGTGCTATGAGCCAATTTTCACTCATAAAGATAAACCCAAGTAACGCAAGGATCATAACGTGCCCTGCAGTCATGTTGGCAAGTAACCTCATGGTTAACGCAAAAGATCGTGCGATATGAGTGACGATAAATTCAAGAACCCACATCAGTGGCCAAAGTGGGAGAGGAACTCCCTTAGGAACCGCATGTGCTACAAATGAAATTCCTTGGTAAGAGAATGCTGTGCCGTATATCGTTAGTAAGGTGATTGATGCAAGAGAAAGTGTGACACTGATATCACCTGTTGGTGTGATCCCAGACCAGATTTCTCCGAATGTATGGAGAGAATGTGGTGTGTGATCCACTGCCCCGACTGCCACAAGAGCATCAGAAGCGGCAACTGTTAGCTCCCCTACTGAAGGGATAAGGCCAAACAAGTTACAGAATAGAATAAAGAAAAACAATGAGAAAATATAATGGTAGTAAGAATGGCCGTGGTGATCAAGAGAAGAATCTACAACGTTTTCTTTTAGATAAGATACAAAAGCCTCTACACCGGATGTGAATTTGTTATGAACCTTTTTAGGGTTCTTAGAAATCAAATTGGCTGCGGGAATAAAAACGAGGAACATAAAAAAACAAGCGATCCACATCATGGTCACTCGTTTGGTGATGTGAAGGTCAAGGCCACCAACATAGTGGTATTTCACACCGTCATGGTTTACGAAGACATCGTGGTTTTCAGCATCGAAACCAGGTTGGCCTTCCGTTACGATTGTGCCACCGAAGTTCAGAGGGAAGATCGGAGCATCACCTAAGTGGTGTGCCATCACTTCGCTGAAATCGAAGCCCTCTTCAGAGCCGTGCCCTTCCGAATCGTTTGCAAAAACATTCGTAAAACTAAGGGAAAAAACTAATAAAAATGATAAAAAAAACCGATATTTAGACTTATTTTCCACTGAAATAGCTCGCAAATACAAGGAAAAGAAGGTGGACGAAATAGGCAATTAAAAATCCAGAAGTTGCCTCAAAAGGGTAATCTAAGACCTGCAAAGCTGTCAATATGCCCAGATTTAGAAAAAAGGAGAGAAATACTGTAAAAAAGGGGAACCCTGAGTCAGCAAGTGCGGGGATTTTTCGCGGCAAAAACCGGAGTTGTAAGACAGCCATTTGGATCGCAAAGGACATAGCACCTCCAAAATAGAAAATCACACGATAACCATCCTCCACCAAACCTGCAGTTAGGGGGAGACTTAGAATGAAAATAAAAAGTAAATAAGTAAAATAGTGGAGATGGAACCTTTTCAGATTGATGGTATTTAGATCCATTGGTTGTAGTTTGCATAGTGGCGGTTTGGGGGCAAGTAGGTTTGGGGGTGCGTGGGGGATTGGAAGGTATAGATCCCCGCCCGTATCGAACTGGGTGGGGTAATCCACCCGCCACCCAATGACTACCATATATCACATGTTTGCTGGTTTGTGTAGGAGGAATTGTAGGTTCACAAATTTAATTGAATCATGTTCATCTTTTTGCCGATTCTGAAAAGAAAACTACAATTACTTTGGCGAAAGTTTGTATTTGGTATTCAAATAAAAGAAAACTTTTTCTACATCTGCTTCTGAAAGGTCCGTATTAAAGTAAAGAACTTCAGCTATATCTGCATCAAGATTTCCATTGCCTAAATAAATTGTATTTGGACTAGCACCACCTGAATAATCATAGGAAATTGGTACTTGACTTTTCAAATTACCATTCCAATACTCACGACCAGAAGTCATCAACACTTGCACTGAACCTATTGCCAGAAATTCATTTTTTGGAATTGGTAAAGCTGATATGGTAGAGCAACTTGCACCATTTCGACAGACAAGATATGCTGAATTTGGATGATCTATAGAAATCTCTCTTCCTTGGCCACCATGTATGTTAATTAGAGTGATCCCACCAGTAATAGTATTGATTAACTTCATCACAAAAAAAACGCTTCCGCTATTATTAACATACAATCCGACTCCGCCTGATAAATTCATCTTTGATACATTTACACTTCTAAATTCTGCAACTGGGTATCCATCAGCTGGACCTTTTCTATAAAGTGTATGTATAGTCGGGGCTGGTGCTTGAACTATATGATTTCCATAACCACTGACATCAGACCAAGTAGCAATGGGATCACCATCATTTAATGTTAGCTGGTCTGCCTTGAACCAAAGCCTGAGAGAACCAGAACCCAAAACCCTGGGTGCTACCATCTGGACAGTGTATTCATTGGTACTACCATCCACTCCAGTCACAATATATTTTAAAGGAGTTGAATAAGAGTTAGAAGTAACGCCACTAATTTGTTCCTTTCCATCCACTGTAACAGAGGCACCGTTTGTTTTGAAATTTGCAATATAGGAAGATATAGAAACGATTGTTTCAGAGGTGATGACTATTTTGTTTTCTGTGATGATTCCCTTAACACCTAAACTAGGAATCGAATACTCCAATAATTCTTTTGCGACCGATGGAACATAGATTTTACCGCAAGTTGGACTGCCATCTGTAGTTGCCCATTTTAACAGCAAAGTGTTTATAAATCGCTTTCCATTGGGGTCACATAAATTTTCAGAAAAAGGATCTTTACAGGAAAATAAAAAAAGTGAGAAACAAAAGCAAAATTTGAAATATGGCTTCAGCATGGAGCAGTTTACCTTTGCTTTCGTTTGTTCAAGCGATTTAGTATCTAAACGATGTTAGATTATTTAAAAAAGATAATTTAATAGTCAATCATAAATTAGGAAATTAATTCCTAAAAAACAACTAAATTTGATTTAAATTGGCACCAAGGCCATCCAAAATTTCTTTTAATTGGTTCGCCTGACTTTCATTAATCCCGGATAAACAAAAAATTTGTTCAGGGATTCCTTTTACTTTTTCTCTTAATAGTTTTCCCATCTTGGTTAAAGTAACAATCACAACGCGTTCGTCGTTGGGATTTCTATTACGTTGGATCAATCCATTTTGTTCCAATCGTTTGAGTAGCGGGGTTAATGTACCGGAATCCAGTTGCAAACGTTCTCCTAATCCACTAACAGAACTTTCACCTTCCTCCCAGAGAACTAACATAACCAGATATTGCGGGTATGTTAGCCCTACCGATTCAAGCAAAGGCCGATAGATTCTCATCAGTCGGTGCATCGAAGAATATAAGGAGAAACAAATTTGGTTCTTCAATAGAAGAACCTCCTCTGTTGGATTCTTAAGCTTTGACAAGTTTTTCGATATCCTTTTCGATATCTTCGGGTTTTGTAATCGGAGCATATCGTTTCACAACGTTTCCGTTTTTATCAATCAAGAATTTTGTAAAATTCCATTTGATATCCAAGGAACCGAAGATTCCCGGTGCCTGTTTTTTAAGGTGTAAATATAGTGGATCCGTATTTGGACCATTCACTTCTAGTTTTGAAAAGATAGGAAAAGTAGTAGAGAATGTTCTCTCACAAAACAATTTGATTTCTGCGTCTGTTCCTGGTTCTTGTTGTCCAAACTGGTTACACGGAAATGCTAAAATTTCCAAACCCTTCCCCTTCCAACGATCATAAGTTTCCTGAAGACCTTTGTATTGAGGGGTGAAACCACATTCGCTCGCTGTATTTACGATCAAAAGTATCTTGTCTTTAAATTGTTCCAAAGGAACTTCCTCGGATCCGCGTTTTACTTTGATTTTATAAAATTCATCTGACATTTGTTCTCTCCCTTACTGCAAATTAGATTGTGCACAATTCAATTTTGTTCAATCTTTTTTAAGAAATAATTCGGATTTTGAATGAAAGGAACCGGGTGAGTGTGGATATTTATAACCCCGCCCTAATTTGGGTGGGGAACTGAACCCGCCTCCCAATACCACCGCCTTACCACAACCGAGCGAATCCAGCCATCGCCTTCCCAATTTCCCGTTATTTTTTACAAAAAAGTTCCTAGTTTTGCAGAATTTACTAGCTTTCAGAGGGAAGGCATTCGAAATGATACGAATTTTATTTCTCATTTCAAAAGATATTTGGAGCAAACAATGAAAATACAATTGGTCTTAAGGCCTTTGTTGGTATCTATACTCTTCCTTTTGCCCGGATTCTTGGCAGCAGAAGGTGAATTAACTCCCACCCCTGCTATCGATAAATCCGACACCGCATGGATGTTAGTTTCTTCTGCATTTGTGTTTTTTATGATCCCAGGCCTTGCTTTGTTCTATGGTGGTATTGTCAGATCCAAAAATGTCCTCTCCACAATGATGCATAGTTTTGTGGCTATCATCGTGATGACATTACAATGGACCATCATTGGATATAGTTTTGCTTTTTCGGGAGATAACCCTTACGTAGGTAATTTTGATTTAGCCTTTTTGAATGGAATCGATATTAATTCAGTAAAAGGAAGTATTCCCACATACGTACATTTTTTATTTCAAGGTATGTTTGCACTCATTACTCCAGCATTAATTTCAGGTGCCATTGCCGAGAGAATCAAACTTTCAGCTTATATAGTTTTTATTCTCGTATGGTCAACGTTAGTTTATGATCCGGTAGCACATTGGGTTTGGTCCGATTCAGGTTGGTTATTACAAATGAATGCACTTGATTTTGCTGGAGGAACAGTCGTCCATTTAATTTCAGGGATCGCTGGACTTGCTGCAGCCATTGTTATTGGAAAAAGAAAAGGTGATCCTGGATTATTAACTCATCCCAATAATATGACTTATACGTTACTTGGCTCAGGACTTTTGTGGTTTGGATGGTTTGGATTTAATGCCGGTTCTGGTCTTTCTGTCAATGGACTTGCAGCGCGCGCATTTTCTGTAACACTCATTGCGCCAGCCGCTGCGGGAGCCAGTTGGTTACTGATCGAATGGTTACACACTAAAAAAGCAACAGCGTTAGGAGCTGCCTCAGGAATTGTAGCAGGCTTGGTTGTCATTACACCTGCTTCCGGCTATGTGGGCATACAAGGTGCCATCATTATGGGATTTTTAGTGTCACCCATTTGTTATATGGCAATTTTACTTAAAGGAAAACTCAATTACGATGATACTCTTGATGCTTTTGGTATTCACGGTGTCGGAGGAGCATTCGGTGCCATTCTCACTGGACTCTTTGCTTTAGAGTTAGCTGAAGGAATGACCTTAGGAAATCAAATGAACGCGCAAGTCATTAGCGTAGTCGCAACAGGAATTTATTCTTTTGTGGTTTCCTATATACTTGCACTTGTAATTGAAAAAACAATCGGTTTCAGAATCGAAGAAGATAAAGAAATCACCGGACTCGACCAAGAGATTCATGGTGAAAAAGGATATGATATAAGGTAATCAGTATGAAATTAGTAGTCGCAATCATCCAACCACATAAGTTAGAAGAAGTAAAAAACGAACTTACCAAAAACGAAATCTATCGTTTGACTGTAAGTGATGTCCAAGGTTATGGCCAACAAAAAGGAAAAACAGAAGTTTTCCGTGGGCATGAATACCAAGTGAATCTTCTTAGAAAAGTGCGCTTAGAGATCGCAGTTAACGATGAGTTTGTCAAACCAACTGTGGATGCCATTTTAAAAGCAGCAAAAACAGGACCAGAAGGTAAAATAGGAGATGGAAAAATTTTTGTAATGCCACTTGAAGAGGTGATTCGCATTCGTAGCGGAGAACGAGGAAGCAAAGCCATCTAACGAAAATTTGATGATCCGAGGGAATTTTTCCCTCGGAGTCAAAACTCAAGTTGTTACTTGGCCGAGAATATATTCCTGATTGGACTTTCCACCAGGAACAAATGGATACACTCCCCAACTAGAAGGGACTCTTACTTCAACCAAAGCCGGGCCTTTCTTTTCTAAAACTGTTTCTAAGTCCTGAACTTCCGATCTCCAATCCCATTCATAATATACTATTCCGAATGATTCACATAACATAGAAAAATCGGGATGGAAATGAAATTTAGAACCAGAATACAAACTTCCATAAAACAAGTCTTGTTGTTGTTTCACTAACCCCAAATGTTCATTGTTGATTAGAATGATCTTTACATTAAGATTCTGTTCTCTGAGTGTAGACAATTCTTGTAAGTTCATCATTATCGATCCATCACCTGTAAAACAATACACATGAGAATCTCTATGGCTTAATGCAACACCAATAGCAGTTGGAAGACCAAACCCCATAGTTCCTTGTCCACCTGAGGTGATCCAAGACAATGGTTGATGAAATGGAAAATATTGTGCCACCCACATCTGATGTTGGCCTACATCCGTTAGGACAAAATGTTCGCCACTTGGTAAAACCGAAGCAAAATCCAAAAGAATAGATTTCATCGGATGTTCTTCTGGAATCTGTTTCCAAGTTTCAACCTGCAACAATGATTCCTTGTTTTGGACCTGAAAATCCTCTTCTAATAAAAAAGGAAGAACTTCTGAAATATCTTTTTGTAAACTTAAAGTTACCGATTTATTTTTGCCAATTTCACGGGCATCAATATCTATATGAATGATTTTTGCTTGGTTACAAAACTTTTCTATGGCACCTGTCGCACGATCGTCAAAACGAACTCCTATGCCAATCAAGAGATCACAAACACCCAGAGCTTCATTGGCAGCCACAGTTCCATGCATCCCCATCATCCCTAAATTCATCGGATCGTCTTTTTCAAAAATCCCAAGTCCCATAAGAGTGGTCACAGCGGGAATTTGAAAACGAGAAACAAATTCTCTTAATCGCAAATATTCTTTTTTTGCACCACCACCTATATATAGTAAGGGGAACCGAGAACTCTTTAACAAGAATTTGAACTCATCTAGAAAAATATCCAAACTTTCAAAAGACAAAGGATCTGCCTTACTTACCTGTTCCAAAAAATCCAAATGAGATGATCCACCAAAAGGAATGTTATTTTCAGGTAAGTTAATCTTTTGAGTTTGTATATCTTTGGGTAAATCAATCCAAACTGGTCCTTTTTTCCCTTCCCCGCATAACAAAAATGCTTCCTCTAAAATTTCAGTGATTTGATTTGGTTCTTCTACCAAATAAACCTTTTTCACGACTGATGAAACAATCTTTACTGTTGGTAATTCTTGGAAAGCATCGGTTCCCATTAACCCTAATGGAACTTGTCCCGAAAAAATTAGCAAGGGAACAGAATCCCTTTGCGCATCGGCTACAGCAGTGATGAGATTGGCCACACCAGGTCCAGAGGAAACAAATACGGCACTCACCTCTCCAGTGCTCCTTGCCCTACCTTGTGCGATAAATCCAGCACCCTGCTCATGTCTTGCTAACACATGTTCGATATTTGACCCCGCCAAACTTTCGTATAATGGCAAGATGGTTCCCCCTGGTACTCCTGGAATCCATGTGATACCTTTTGATTCTAAAAAACGTATGATGTATTGACTTACGGTGATTTGTTCCGACATAAAGATCCTCTCCTTGTTGGTTTCCCCGTCGGCTTTCAGCTTTCTGTCGACCGAGGAAACAAGTGAGAATTATGACAGAAAGCTACGTATGTATGAGGAGACTACGACGACTAGGACGAGAGTAGAGAGGACATAGCTAGACAATCCAAGAACGGGCATGGAATCCATGAATTCGTTGTCTGTGGTTGTCCGAGAGGCCATTACAGTAAAAAGTTTTTTGTAAACTTGTGATCCGTCAAGAATTTATTTGGAGTGGCTTAGTGATTTTCTGCAAACATTTCGCAAGCCTAAGGATGGAATTGATAGATGCAGATGTAACAGCAGAATGGATCGAATTTTTATTCGTTTTCTTTGGCTCGTTTGATGAGAGAATAAAAAGCAAAAATAAAACCCAGGAAAAAACCAACCAGGAGCCAAAGTGGTTCCGTTTTCATATAGTCATCAAGGTAGTATCCTCCCACCACAAAAAGTGCGATGGAAGATACAAATTCAAAACCAGCACCAGCCATCGCCATAGGTGACTTTTCTGGTTTTTTGGCAGATGGTTTTTCCTGCTCTTCGCTCATTGGAGGATACGACCAATTCGGTCCCACCTAACACTAAGTCTCCACAATCGGTAACGAATAGTTCTTTCAATCCATCCGAACCGAGACTCATCATCTCTATAACGAGTATTATGTGAAGAAAAGATTTCTGTATAATGACAACGGTTTTCTAGTTTTTCCCCTTCATATCTTTCTGCAATTTCAGGTCCTTTCTCAGCAAGTTCCTGTCCATCTTTGTATTCACATGTGGAATCTTTCCAATCGATGGAGAAATAAATAATGAGTGCCTTACCTAAAATATCTTCTCGTTTTACAAATCCCCAAGCACGTGAATCGTGAGAGTCATCTCGGTTGTCCCCCATCACCATATACTGGCCTTCTGGAATTTGACAACCATGTAAAAAATCACAATATTCAAAGATATGGGCACGGCGATCATCCTCAAATCCCTCCAAAATAAAATGTTCAAACCCTGGTTTGACTTCTTTGAAGAGTGCTCTTTGTGTGGCTTCTAAATTATCTAGATCAGAAAGTTCTCTTCCAATGGGAACTTCCTTTGGTTCGTAAGATCGAAACTCTTCGGAACCTTTTTCTTTGTATTCGATGAGTGCAAAGTGTACTCGTCCTCTATCTTTTGTGTCCATGTATTTGCGAGTGATTCGGATCGTATCGCCAGGTAATCCTACAACTCGTTTCACAAATCGTTTGGCAAAAATTCCAGTCCGTGATTCTTCTTGGGCAAGGGCCGTTGCCGGTGGAATAAAAGTAACAATATCCCCACGTTTGGGATCATCAATACGGAAGAGTTCCTTCTCTGTAAAAGGCATTCGAAAAGAATAACGCATTTTATTCACAAACAAAAAGTCCCCAATTTTGAGTGTCGGGATCATCGAACCAGAAGGAATATTATTAGCATCTAATATAGATGATTTGAAAGCAAATACAAGAACCACAATGATTCCGAAAGAAATTCCAGAGGCAGCGGCTCCCTCTTTTGGCGGTTCCTTAGAATCTTGTTTTGGTTTGGATTGGAAGATGGTGGAGAATATTCCCATAGGTTCGAAGCTAAGGAATTGGAATTTTCTGTCAAGAAAGGGGGAAAAAAAGCGCAAAAGACTTGTACTATTTTCGGGAATCGACGATACCATACATGGAGATCTTCTACTTATGGAAACATCAATCCACGTTTTACGCAAAACCTTACTGGAGATGAAAGAAAACTACTCTTTTGTCTGCATTAAAACAGGTACGGAAACCGAGGACATGGGAGAAGAAGAAATCTCCCTCTTAAAAACGATCACTGCCGGAATTTTGCCACTCTATGTCAAAATTGGTGGCCCGGAAGCTAGAAACGATATCCGAATCTGCAAAAGAATCGGAGTATCGGGGATTTCTGCACCGATGGTGGAATCCGAATATGCATTAAAAAACTTCATCCAGACCATGAAGAATCTCCTCACACCTTCGGAATACGAATCTTATAACAAATCAATTAACATGGAAACCATCACAGGATATAGAAACTTGATGGATATCTTTGATTCTGTTCCATTCCAAAGTTTGGAGCAAGTAACAGCTGCTAGATCAGATCTAAGTGCTTCTATGGATAAAAAACCAGACGACAAAGAAGTCACTCGTGTTTCTAAAAAAATCATTTCGGAAGCAAAAAGCAGAGGGAAAAAAACTTCTGTCGGTGGAACCATCACCAAAACTAATTTTGAACTGATTGCCAACGAAATTGAACCCGACTTTATCAACTCACGTCATGTGATGGTAGATACAAAAAAAGCAATGTCGATTGGTTCCACTGACGTAGCAGAATGTATGTTGTTATTCGAAATGGATTTATTTGAATTTTTCTCTAAAACATTTCCGGAAAAAGGTTATTATTACCGCAACCGAGTGGAAATCAATAGAGAGCGGATCGGCGAAAGAAAGGTATTGTACTTTATCCGTTAAGTGGTTTATTTATTTTTTTTATTCAGTTTAGTTTCCCCTTTTCTCTTTATTTCTCCTAAAAACTTTCATGCCCCCTTCCAAAAGGGGGTGTTTCTTTTTTTGTTTTTCCTAACCATCTTAAACTTTTGGAAAGAAAAAAAAGCTAAATCTGAGGCAAAGCTGAATGAAAGCACAACTAATATTGGTTTGTTATCTGATAAACAGATAACCATTCTCCCCTATTTACTTTTTGTCAGTTGTATTTTCTTTTTTATCACAAGCACCTACCATGCGTTCCATTTAACAAAGTCATTAGCCGATGCTTTTTTGTTTCAAGATGCGGATTATATTGGCATTTCGGATATCCTTCTCTCTATTTCTCGTGGAGAAGGATTCACCAGCGGCTACTATTCCCCATCAGGTGAAGGAAGTTATCTCCACCACCACTTCGCACCAGGGATGTTAGTTTTGACACCGTTTGTGAGTTGGGTTCCCGAACGGTGGGGACTTGCTGTAGCAGTGTTTTTTGTTTATCAACTAGCTACCATCCTGTGGATACTATGGGCCTATCAAATTTCCAAACACCATTTAAAAGAGAATGGAATCAAATTTCTAACTTTTTGGATTCTTTTGGCAAACCAATTGTATTTGTATCGGATTGGGTCTAGTTTTCATTTTGAAGTGCTAGTTCTCCTCTTTGGTTTTTTCTTTTTCTATATTTGGGAACAAAGAGAAAAGATACAAAAGGGTCCATTCCGTTCCCCTTGGATCTACTATAACGTTTTAACCTTATCTATCGTTCTCTATCTCTCGCAAAAAGAGGATATTGGTATTTATCTTCTTCTATTTTTTCTACCGACTGTTTTAGGAATTTCATATAATCTTTGGAAAAAGAAAAAGAATGAAAATAGGGATGCGCAACAGTCAAGTGGATCGGTAAGAGACAACTCTAAAGAAAAAGCAACCATCCAATCACTAACTCTTGTTTACAGTATTGTCTTTGTATGGTTGGGTTATGTTTTTTTCATTTATCCAATGTTTGGTGATAGATCAGAATCCGTCTCTTGGACCCAAACACTCACCCAAGAATACCATTCCGTATTCAAACAAGTGACAGGTGCAAAAAAATCATTTCAAATTTTTCTTGAGTTAATCGTCAGCGGGGGACTCGGAATCTTTCAGATGATACCCGAAGTCATAGGAATCGGGCTAATATATGCTACACATATATTTTCCTCAAGGCCTTGGCACCATGAGGTTTATACGTATTACAGTTATACGTTAGTTCCTTTTATACTTTATAGTGGAATTTTATGGATCCGATCAGATAAAAAATTAACTCTTTCCTTTGCTTTTTTGATTCTAACTTGTCTCTTTTGGAAAAACTCACTAGACCAAAATTATCCACTGGATCCCAAAATCGAAAGTCCTTGGAAAATTCCTACGATCCAAAAGGAAATCCAATCAGATCTAAAAAAAGTAAATTTGATTCTTCTCTCCATTTTTAAGGGACCAATTTTTGGTGAGCCAAAAGAGAAACTAAATCCTAAAAATCCCACATACCCAAATGAGCCTTTGGATCTAAAAGATAACGCAAACCGAATATTTGTATTCACTCAGTACAATCTTTCCTTCTATATCACTGACAAAGCGACAACCTTTCCATTAGAACAAATCCAAAACTCCTCCTCCATTTGCAAAAAGGCGAATGTTTGTTATGTGGTAATGGCCCCAGAGTTTACTGATGAAATTCTCTGGCCGAAATCTAGGATTTTGGAATATAAAAAAGAATTAGAAAACCAAAAGGGAGTTTTTGTATGGGAAGGAGAACAAGTAGAAGTTAGGAAGTTACCTCAAAGAAACTAGTTTGGATGACTTAGGTTCGTGCTGATTCTCTTAGAGAATGAGAATCGAACGAATTGTTAGCATTGATTCAAATTTTTCGATTTACAAAAACTTAAAAGGAAAATATTTAAAAAATCATTTCAAAAATTAAAACAAACCACCGCATAACGACCGCTCAATCTACAATATGAAAGATTTCATATCCATTCTCACGTTTTTCGATACGTATCTGGCCTTCTAAAACTAATTTCTGGATGATACTGTATACAAGTCCAAGTGCTGTCGGCAAGTGGCCCCCATTATGGACTTTTTTTCCGATGGCAGCTTCCATAAGGACTTTTAAGTCGGATTCCCCTTCTCTGAGCCTTCGGAGAACGCCTTTTTCCAGAATGCTTAATGTTTTTTTCACAAGAGTGATGGTTTTTTTCGGATCTTCAATTTCACTACCATGAGCAGGTAACATACGTTTGATGGGTTCTTCTAAAAGTTTGGCGAGTGTAAAATAATAATCACTTAAATTCCCATCCATTTCAGAATAAATGGCAGTAAGATTGGCAATGATCAAATCTCCCGAAAAATAAATTCCCGTGGAAGGATCTACAGGTGTGATATGATACAAATTATGACCAGGTGTATGTAAAAACCTTAGAAGTCTTCCACCAAACTCTAAACTGTCGTTATGATCAATTTTGACATCAATTCGTAAAACAGGATCCCCTTTTTTGGTTTCACTAAATTTACTATAAAACTGTCTCCAACCTTGGCGTGATTCTTCCAAAATCCGATCCAGTTCTTCCTTATCCCCAAATGCTTTATGAAATAAGTCTTCTGTTGCTTCTTCAAAAAGCACCATCGATTCTAAATAATTTCCCACCCCGTCGGCCATAGCACGATACCCATAATAGGTTACGTTTTTTGCATAAGACTTAAGAACCAAAGAAGAGGAAATATGATCCAAATGATTGTGTGTATAAATAATATGGCGAATATCTTTAAACGAAAATCCCTTAGTTTTTAACGATGCTTGTAACATCGGGATAGATTCAATATAACCAGAATCAATGAGGGTTAATCCATCATCACCTTGGTATAAATAAATATTGTTAGGTGCGTAAAAAGGCTGAGGAAGAATGATTTTAAAGACACCATCCCCGATATCTTCCATCTCAGGAATTCGTTTGGGGATGGTAACTTTCATTTTTTCACCTTATGGTTGTTTTTTGATGATCAATCTTCTTTCGATTTCGAAGATTTTCTCTGGGATTTTTTCTTTCCCTAGTTTCTTTTTATCGTTTTCTTTGAGGAAAAGATCTGCACCAAATTTATCGAGTGCATCGTTTGCTTTGATATTTTTCAAACCAATGAACTGGATTTGTACTTCCCCAGCAGGGATTCCATATTCCGTTCCTTTGTCTTCTGTTGTCAGAATTCGAGAAATACAAGTCACAGTGTCACCAGAAAATGCTGGTTGTGTATGGTATCCTTCTGTGAATCCAAGTTCCCAAATTGCGTTTTCAGAAATATCACGGGAAGCCATACCAGCTAACCAACCAAATACGAGTCCACCGTATACTACTGGTTCTCCACCCATTGGGCCAGAGATTCCTGCAGAATACAATTTATCATAATGAAGTGGATGAGTATTTCCTACGCGGAAAGTCCATTGGTAATGTTCGTCAGTGATGGTTCTTCCATTTTGGTGAACATAAATCTGACCTGGTTTGAAGTTTTCAAAGTAAGTATGGCCCCAAGTCACATCTTTCATCTCTGTTGGAAATTTGAGGTTAGGAAGTTTGAGTGTCGGAGTTTTTGACTCTGGGAAGAATGCAGAAGCGTCACCAGGTTTTGGATTGCCTTTCGGTTTTCCATTGGACTGGTAGATCATGATTTTACGTTCGTATTGTAAAACCACTTCGTTTTTTTGGTTGAGGCAAAGGGTTCTTACACTTACGATTCCTGGTTTGTCTGGACCTTTGTCATCAACTGCTAAAATTTTTGTACGAGAAGAAAGAGTGTCACCTGGATAAACAGGTAATAAAAATTGTGCGTTGTAATAACCGAGGTTGGCAAGCGCCTTCTCACTGTTATTTTGAACTCCAATCGAAAGTGCTAAGTTAAACACCATCAGTGGATGAACGAGTAAATCAGCAAATCCATGTGCCTTTGCATATTCTGCAGATAGGTAAAGTGGGTTTGCATCCATAAACACAGTGGCAAATTCTTGGGCAAAACTTCTGTCCACAGTGAATTGACGAGGGTGAACATAGATATCACCTACATTGAATTCTTCGAGGTATCGACCATAAATGTTCTTTTTGACATCAGAAAGAGAAGCAGGTGTGCTGGGAGCTAACTCACCAAAGGGGGACATAGGTTTTTCGGCCATGGGAATTCCTTTTTCGAATGGGATAGGACTAATTTTCCAAGAGAGGTCTTACCGAAAACGATTTTTCAGGCTCATCCGGTCGCTCGTTTTGCGTATTCCTCCTTCCAGGCGCTATGCCAATGGTACCATTCTTCACGCACAGCACGATAACGAACCAAATCACTTCGAACTTCTAACATAAGTGATTCTAATTCTTCGACACGGCGGAATAGTCGTAAGGTCAAAGCCTCCCACTCTTCTTTGTTTTGGTCCATCCATGGTTCCATAAATTTTATATCGGCCGTTCTTTTCTGTAAAATGTTGCTTTTTTAGTCACCTCCCCATTCGATTCATGGATCATGAGCTTTGTTTTTCCTTCCGAAGATTCCATTCCAGAAAAATACAGGATCCAACCGATCCACCAAAAAGAATACCTCCTAGATGGGGAAATTCGAATCTGGGAAGGAGAATCACAAATTGTCAAATCTCCGATCTTTTTAAACAAAAATGGGAAATTGGAACAGGTGGTTTTAGGATCCTATCCTAATTTTGATGAAAAACAGAGTTTACTCGCACTAGATGCCGCAGTGAAGGCTTTCAACCACGGAACAGGCGTTTGGCCTATTGCCACAACAAAAGAACGAATCGATGCCGTTCGAAAATTCATTACACTCATGAAAGGGAAAAGAGACCAAATCATCTTACTTCTTATGTGGGAGATTGGTAAAACAGAAAAAGATGCTACAAAAGAATTCGAAAGAACGATCGAATACTTAGAAGACACTATCGAATCTTTACAAGAACTGGAAACAACTTCCTCCAATTATATCAAAGAAGGAGGTCTCATTGCACAAATCAAACGTTCTCCTTATGGAGTGGTCCTTTGTATGGGTCCGTTCAATTATCCTTTGAATGAAACATTTTGTACACTGATTCCAGCCATTCTTATGGGAAATACTGTCGTTTTTAAACCGGCAAAATATGGAGTATTATTACTACAACCACTCCTTGAATGTTTCAAGGAAGCTTTTCCTCCGGGTGTCATCAACACCGTGTATGGTGATGGTTCCAAAGTCATTTCTCCGATTATGGAGTCAGGCAAAATTGATGTTTTTGCATTTATTGGTTCGAGTCATACGGCTAACCTCATCACAAAAAAACATCCTAAACTCAATCGCCTAAGATCCGTTTTGGGACTGAATGCAAAAAACCCAGCAATTGTTTTACCTGACACCGACTTAAAAACAATGGTCCCGGAAATTCTATCGGGATCCCTTGCTTATAATGGACAAAGATGTACGGCGCTCAAAATTCTTTTTGTTCACAAAGACATTTTAGATGAGTTTACTAAACTTTACTTAGAAGAGTTAGCCAAATGGAAAGCGGGAATGCCTTGGGAAACGGAAGTCAATTTTACTCCACTCCCTGAAGAAGGAAAAACCAAATGGTTAAAAGAACTCTTAGATGATGCTTTGACAAAAGGTGCAAAAATTTTGAATCCTGGTGGTGGAGAAATCAATGAGTCCTTTATGTTTCCAGCAGTCCTTTCCCCCATTCCACCAAACGCACGTTTGTATCAGGAAGAACAATTTGGGCCACTCGTACCGATAGTTCCTTTTTCTTCCGTAGAAGAACCGTTAAACTATATCTATGCATCCAATTTGGGCCAACAGGCCAGTATCTTCGGAAAAGATCCAAAAACTATCGGCAAACTCATCGACATCCTTGTGAACCAAGTGGCAAGGGTCAATTGGAATGCGCAATGCCAAAGGGGGCCAGATTCCTTTCCATTTTCCGGACGTAAAGATTCTGCTGATGGAACACTTTCTGTTTCCGATGCCCTGCGTGTTTTTTCCATCCGTACGGTTGTGAGTTTCAAAGACAATGAGATGGGACGTAATCTTCTAGGAGATGTACTGAAAGAAAGGTCGTCGAATTACCTAAGCCAAGAATTTCACTTGTAACACTCTTTTCTTTTCCGATACTTGAGAAAGGTAAATCCCTAAATTGTTTTAGAGGATAAGGGAGGGTAACAACTTGCGTCGGAATTGGTTCGTTTCTTTCCTTTTTTTCGTTTGGTTCCTTTCCTGTAACCAGGTGAACCCAAGAGATGAGTTGCTTTTTACGCTCATTAGTGGCCTAAATCCCGTTAGTCCCGCAACCACTTCTGTTTCCGTTTCTTCTTCTGCAAAAATAAACGTATCGAGTACAAGTGTTCTATTGAAATATGGAACCCCTCAAAACTTTGGAATTTCACTGGTCAAACAACCAACGGCTAATGTGGATATCACTTTTACATTTACCAATACTAAATTAACTATAAATGGTTCTGGGACTTCTCCCACTCCTACGCCACTTACCTTTACTCCCGCAAATTATAATGTGGTTCAAACAATCAGTTTAAATTCAACCACCCAAGTTTTAGATTCCTCCTCGCTCACGATCACAGCGACAAGTGCAGACCCTTATTATAATACAAGTGGCACGGTTTCCATAAGCCACCAACGGATCTATTTGGCATATACGGGAAATTCATTTATCTTTAAAGAGAATGTAGCAATACCATCACTCACTCCGACTCTCAGTTTTGTGATCACCAATTGTACGGTAACTCCGGCTCTTCCCACTGGCTTAAGTTTGAATGCAAGTAACTGTGTGATTTCAGGAACACCAACTGGCGGTACACTACCTGCTACTACTTATGCCGTAACAGCGACAAACGGAACCGACTCAGATACCCATAACATTAGTATCCAAATAGAAACAGCAGTATATAAAGTATTTGTTACAGCTGCCACATTCAATGGCGACTTAAAAGGAGCCGCTGCGGATGGTCCAGCCGGGGCTGATCTAAAATGCAATGCGGATGCAAACAAACCGTCGACGGGAACTTATAAAGCAATGCTTACCGATGGAACCAACCGAAGGGCTTGTACTACAGATAACTGCGGTGGCGGAGCTGGGGAAAACTATTATTGGGTTTTCCAACCGGGAGAGATTTATGTAAGATCGACTGATTCTGCCTCTCTTTTTACAGCGAATGCTTCTGGAATTATCCTTGCACCAGCAGCAAATATGTTAAACCATTCGTTTGATTCAGGAACCCCTGCCAAGGAATATTGGACGGGATTTGCGCAAACAAGCTATTGGCAAAAAGCCTCGCCAACGCTGTCATTTACTTGTTCAGATTGGACTTCGAATGCGCCAGTGGCGGATGGAGGAAGAGTAGGTACATCTGATAGTACAAATTATTCATCGATTCGAAATGGTTCAGGTAGAAGTTGTGACCTCTTATACCATCTTCTCTGTGTAGAACAATAACCGACCTTATCTCTATTTCGATCGATTCTGTTTCTAGTTTCTTCAATTCAATTCTTTTACCAAAAAGAAAGTTTCATTGTTTTTTCACTCGCTTTCCGAAATATTTGAGTTACAATCTTTCCCCGTGATCCAAATCCTCATCAATTCCCTTGCAGGAAAAACCGTAGCCCTCACCCAAAAAACCACAGATTCCCTTCTAAAAGGAATCCAAGTTTTAGTCAAAGGAAGCCTAACGAGTACAGGCGGAGGATTAGATCTACTTTCCAATGCTTTTTTTTATAAACCAGAATGGCGAGAGGCATTACAAAAAGCCGGTGTCCAAGTCAAAGAGACCGGGCAAAAATCAAATGATAGTTTACAAAAGACTATTGAACAAACGAACCAAGCCTTTGACAAAGCACTTTTTAAGGTAGAACTTACCGCACAAAAAAGTGACGATATGGTTTTTGATAATAGAATGGTATCTAGTATCCTCGGTAGTTCTCATGATCAAAAATTCAAACTCACAAAGATAGATATGAGTTTTAGAACGATTGGGAAAGACATCACCGCAAAGGAAACCATAGCAGAATATAAAGAATCCAAAAAAACTAAATCTGTTCTTTTCCTTCCTGGATTATTTACAGATGAAACTGTTTGGCAGGAACAAACGGTCGAATACAAAGATAGAAAAATTACCTCTCCTGGGCTTGCCACGGAATTACAAGAACAAGGATACTATCCATTTTATTTGAGATACAACCACGGTCTTCCCATCCATGAAAATGGGAAAAAGCTAATGCATCTTTTAGATATTTTTTTTAATGAAGACCAAAACATAAAACCAGATATCATTTGTTATAGTTTAGGTTGTTTGATCTTTCGCTCTTGTTTATATCATGCAAAACTAGAGAACAAAGAATGGGTTCCTCGATTTGGGAAAATCATACTAATCGCTGCACCAAACAAAGGTTCGTATTTAGAAAAAATAGGTTTTTGGCTTGGATTTTTATTTGAAAAAAGTCCCAACGTAGCACTCAAAATTATCGGAATGATAGGCAACCTTCGCAGTGATGCCATCAAAGACTTATCCTTCGGACTCATACGCAAAGAAGAAAAAGGGTGGATGGAAACCATCTCTGGTTACTTCGGCGAAACTTATTTTGGTGAATTGGACGAGATGGATGTTTACCAAGCTTATGCACTTATGGAAGGAGTAGAAAACCCGTTACAAAACTTTCTTGGGGATGGGATTGTAGAGAAAAAAAGTCTTACCTACTTAACAGATAAGGTATTCACCAGAAAATCAAACCCCGCCTTACGAACACTTGAGTTAAACAAACAAAATCATTTTTCTATCATTAGCGCAAGGCCCTTAATCCATTGGGTAAAGGAAGTTTTTGGTGTGGCACCGAAGATTTGATTTTAAGATGTTAGAATGCTAATGATTCCAAATGCAATTTGACCGATTCGGCAAGAGCATTCAAATCATATCCTCCTTCTAAAAAGGAAATCATTCTACCATTGGCGTATGTATTAGCTATTTTTAGTGTTTCCTGAGTAAGGATTTCAAATGAGGACGTAGACAAATTCATTCCACCAAGTGGATCTTTTTTATGGGCATCAAAGCCAGCTGATACCAAAACAAATTCTGGTTGGAATTTTTCCATTTCTCTTTGGATAGAAGGAAAACTAGATAAATATTCGAATTCCCCTGCCCCACGAGCCAAAGGTAGATTCAGAGTGGTCCCAAGCCCTTTCCCTCTACCTCGTTCGGACATAGCTCCTGTTCCCGGATAAAACGGATACTGATGAAGCGAAATAAAATAAACAGTATCATCTTCGTAAAACTGGTGTTGTGTGCCATTTCCATGATGGACATCCCAGTCTAAAATCAAAATGCGTTTGATCCCTTTGGATTGTAGATATTTTGCAGTGATGGCAATATTATTAAAAATACAAAAACCCATAGCATGGTCAGACTCAGCATGATGCCCGGGAGGGCGAACGAGGGCCATTCCATTTTTTAAGTTTCCCAGAAGGACTTCATCCGCTAAATAAAGTCCAGCACCAACGGCAAGACTTGCCGCCGTAAAAGAATGCGAAGAAAAAACGGTATCTCCATCCAAATACCCAGAACCCTTTTCTTCACAAGTCCTTCCCACCAAACGAATGTAATTTGGATCATGAATCGAGGAAATGATCGATAGTGGTGCTTCCTTAAAATCTTTTTTCCAAAGAAAATTTTTAGAAGGTAAATCAGAAAGATGGTCCAAAATAGATTCCAACCTTCCGTGAGTTTCGGGATGTCCTGGGCCTGTATTGTGTTTTAAAAATGTTTCATGGAAGGTAATTCCGGTTTTTAATGATTCCACTTATCCCTCAATGATTCCTAAATTCGATTCCGTTTTATTTCTTTAAAGACCAATTATGAGTTATAAACAATCCTTTGGTTCTTATATCTAAAAAGTTTATTGAAACAACATAAACCTTTCAATAAACACAATCATCTCCACAATTTCAGCAATGATACGATCGATTTGTTTTGTGATTTGAATTTTTTCTTCTGGAGAAATGACTTTGTCCATTCCTGCATTCCCATAAATGGCATAAAATGTTTTGATATCAGCAGAAAAAGAGGAATTAAACCATTCTTTAAAGGTTCTTTGTTTCATTTTGTATTCGGGTTTGATGGATCCAGTAAGTTCCCATACAGATCCTTCGGTGAACCTAAGTCTAAGTTCAAACAAACCTCGATCCTTTCGGATATACGTTTCTTCGTCGACAGGCGAAAAATCGATTTTACGCAACATCACAAGGACTAGTAAAATATTTTCTAAATACTCGATGAGGTTCTTTTTTTCCGAACCACTGATTTTAGAATCATCACCAAGATGTTGTAAATAAGATTCCCCCATTCCTTGGAAAAGACGAGAAACTTCCACCATACGGTCTTTAAAATTTTTTGGATCTGATAATTCTTCAGGAAACCTTCCGTAAGATTTTAAATTGAAGTCGTTGGAAATTTCTAACATGCCCAAATTTTCTGAAAGCTAGCCATTTTCGTCAATCGATTCGATTTGAATTTTCAGAACCAAACCAAATTCTTGTCATTACTACCATGAAACAGGCAACTTTTTTCCTCCTACTTTTATTTTTCCTATCCTGCCAGTCAGCATCCAAAACCGAAAGACGGCAAAACGCAGATTCTTCGGGAATCACTCCTGATTTTATTGAAGGACTCTACATCAACACCAAAACCATTCGCGATAAAAAACGGTGGAGCCTAATTTTCCAAGGAATGAAAGAAGCAGGTATGAACACTGCTGTTGTGGATATGCAACCATATCCACCAACACCAGAACAAGTAGCGGAAGCCAAAGCACTCGGCTTTTATATGGTGGCAAGAGTAGTAAACTTTGAAGGTGGTCTTACAGAAAAAACGCCTAACACTAATTTAATGGTTTCAATTCAAAAATCAATTCGCAAAGCATGTGAATTGGGTTTTCCAGAAATCCAGTTAGATTATATTCGATATGCAGACGGTGGCACTAACTTTAGTATGAGTTATGAAAAACGTTACGAATCGATCCTTGGAATCATAAAAGAACATAAAGAAAAAACCAAAGACAGTTGTTCCAAAGATACTCTTTGGACTGCAGATGTATTTGGCAGAGTTCCTTTTATTGAAAATGATGTGATTGGTCAAAAGGTAGAACCCTTTAGTGAAGAACTGAATGGGCTTTATCCTATGTTATACCCATCCCATTTTTATGGTTTAACCAAAAGAGTCGCAGACCCTTACGGAACCATCAAAGACGGACTTGATTTCACAGTCAAACGTGCCAAACAAGGAACCAAAGCCATCGCTTGGGTACAAGGATTCAATATGATGGTGGGTCCAAGTAAATTAAGTTATACCGACTATATCAAAGTGCAAATGCAAGGTGCAAAAGATTCGTTAGGTCATGGGTTCATTGTTTGGAATGCAGGAAACGAATATTTTGAAACTATGAAAGCTTACGAAAAATACAAATCGGAGCCAACTCCTAACAACCAGGAAATCACCAAAAACTAAAGTTAACTATTGGTGATTGGTAGAAAGGAAAGCGGGAATTTATTTTCCCGCTTCTTCTATATTTTTACGCCGAATATAAGCATCTGCTTCTTCTTCCGAACCAAGAAACTGAATCCTTAAGTCTTTTAGTTTCTTTTCTTTTTCACTTACAGAAAGGTTTGGATTCTCTTTCAAAAATTCTTTTTCTTTGGATTCATACTTGGCGATGGATTCAAAAACTTTAGTTTCTTTAGCTCGCTCTTCCGACAAACTCGCAGCACGTTCCTTTCCAAAGTATTTAGTTTCAATTTTGTTCAGATATTTTTCTTTTTCTTTGGGATCGGTAATGGCACTGAGCTCTTTATCTCGAAGACTCATTTCCAACTGGTAATGATCATATTTATCTTCTCTAGAAACTAAGGCATCGTAATATGCACCGTAGGTTTTTCTTTTTAGATCTTCATATTGTTTTACTCGTTGTTCTGCGGGAAGATTTGTCGTTTGTTTGATAAAGTTTTGAGTTCCTTCTAAAAATGAAACTTGAGATTCTTCCATTCCAAATACTAAGTCTGCTTTATCACCAAGAACCTCTCTTCTTTTTGTTTTGATTTTTTCATACAGTTCCACAAAAGATAAATCCGTTGGTTGTTCCCACCTTCGATATTCTTCTTCATAACGAAAATAAGAAGTAAAGAGGTCTTTTACTTTTTCTTTATCAGGTGATTCATATTCAGAATCGATATAGGCAAGGATGGTCGCATTACATTGGTCTGGAGTATATTCAGGTTTACATTTACGACGTAAGGCCCAAACTTCCCAAACAAAATTAACCTTACCCGTTCTCAAATCTTCCAATAACTCTAAATAAGGTTTGGTTCGATCTTCTCGAAAAGGAGAGATTGCCTCGTCCCAAAATCCCTCTCCAGTTCCCAGAGGCGAAATTCGATCCATAGCCATTTGTTCTTCTGGAGTGAATGATTGTTTGGAAGAGTTTGTGTTTCCGTCTTTTTTTAGAAAATATAGCAAACCCAAGAAAAATATAATAAATATAACTACTATGATAATAATTTTTTTAAAATCCATTCTGAATGTATTAGAACCTAATGAGGAGTTTTGAAATTGCTTCGAAATAAAAAAGCCGGATGGGCATCCGGCTTTTGATAATGGTTTTTTATAAACCAGCTTTTGCGTTTTTTGCGATGTTTAAGTACCAACCTTGCACATCATAATAGTTTTGTCCGCTCCAAGCTAAATTGGTTGCTTGTAAGTGGTCAATTCCAGTGGCAAACCAATAAGAAGAAGGTGTTCCTTTCCAAGCTCCCCATTTTTGGGAATTCAAAGGAACCACACCATCATTACCACCACCTAAACCATAATACAATCCACCTGCCCAAGTAATTGGGTGAGTGAGTGCCATAATAGGGTGTTGGATGAGATCAGCCCAAGCCATTTCACTTCCATAAGAGTAGTATTTGATTCCCGATTTGTTAGGGGAATTTGTATTAAAAGTCTTCACATAACTTACAGTAAGCGATTTTCCCATAGCAATTACATCTTGTGGGCGACCATCACGGTAAACTAGTTTTGCCAGTAAACTAAGTGCAGAATTTGCAAAAGGTTGTAACCAACTTGGAATGGCAGCAAGAACGATATCTGCCATTGGAGCCCCTTGGTGGAGGGAGTTAATGGTAGTAACCGTTTGTGTTTTTCCAGAAAAACCTAAATTGGAAACCATATAACGAATGACAAGTCCCCCTTGGCTATGGCCCATCAAATGCACCTTAGAACAACCGTTTGCTGTCATCCATGTGGATACTGCTGATTGGATTTGGCTTGCACGAGTGGGAATGGAATTGGTAGCAGAACTTCCTGGAGTGGTGACTTTTGCACCTTGGCTACGAAGATAACCGTCGAGTCCTCCCCAATACTTTACGAGTCCACCTGCAAGACCTTGGGTATCGTCAAAACCAAGGATTCCATGAACCAGTGCGATGCACTGACCATCTAATGGTCCGGCAAACAAACCGGAGGTAGGAACGGAGAGGAGGGTTGCTAAAAACCCGATTGCGATTTTCTTTTTCATATTTCACCTGAACTTTCTATGTTTTTTACAATATAAGCTCAGATCAGTGACACTAGTCAATAACTTATGGCAAATTTAGGTCAAATGTTTCAGAACGATGTTCCTAGCTAACGCTGTAAGATAGCCCTCCACGGACTGCTAATAGGTCGGTTTCCTGAGCGTTTGTATTTCTGATTTTAGTCGAATGCAAACCATAAGGCTAAAAACCTAACTCCTGTAAGTGTTTAACAGGGGTAAGTTCTAAAGAAGGAAAAAGACCATCCACTTCTTTAAAATTTCCTTGTGGGATATAGACCTTAGAAATTCCAATACCAGCAAGTTCTTTGAGTCGCAAACTAATCTGGCCTACACTTCTCACTTCTCCAGAAAGCCCCACTTCCCCAAGAAATCCCATTTCTCTGGAAACTGGTTTGTCTTTAAAAGAAGATGCAATGGATGCGGCAATGGCTAAGTCAAGACTTGGTTCATCAATGCTAAGTCCACCTGCGAGATTACTAAAAATATCCGACTCGGATAATGGAAATCCCAAATACTTTTCAAGAACCGCTGAAAGTAAGATCACACGACGGTTGTCAAGGCCCTCTGCCATTCGTCTGGCTTGCCCATAGGATGATTTGGTAACTAACGCCTGTACTTCGACACTAATCGCACGAGATCCTTCCATCACAGAAGATAAAACGCTACCCGACCTTTCTTCTGACTCAGGGGAAATGAACAAACGATGACGGTCCAGTACTTGTTTGAGTCCACCCGATACCATTTCAAAAATGGCAGTATCCCCTACCGCACCAAACCTGTTTTTCACAGCACGAAGGATGCGGTAATAGTTAAACCTATCCCCTTCAAAATACAAAACTGTATCTACCAAATGTTCTAAAACTTTGGGGCCTGCAATTTGACCTTCTTTGGTAATATGACCAATGAGAAAAATAGGAACTGACGTACGTTTGGCGGTCTCTAAAAAGATTTGTGAAGACTCTCTCAGTTGAGTGATGGTTCCGGCTTGGTTCACCAAACTTTCTTTGAGAATGGTTTGGATGGAATCAATAAAAACCACTTTAGGATGTAGATCCGAAATCATTTGAGAAATATTTTCCGCATACACTTCCGAAGATAAGAGAATATTTTCTGAGGTAACTCCCATTCGTTTGGCACGTAAACCAATTTGTGAAGCAGACTCTTCACCAGAAATATATAAAACCTTTCCTTCCTCTGCAATGTTTTTGGCTATTTCTAGAACGAGGGTGGATTTACCCACTCCTGGTTCCCCGCCAACTAACACCAAACTGCCGGGAACAATTCCACCACCTAACACTAAATCCAGTTCGCTAAAACCAGTGTACGTGCGGGTATGGACATCACTTACCACAGAACCTATTGATTTAGGATCGGTATATTTTCTGTCTTTTGGTTTCCCTGAAACGGGAGAATCAAATCTTCCCGAAGAAGTATTGGTCACTTCTTCAATTTGGTTCCATTCCCCGCAAGTTGGACATTTCCCAGCCCAACGCACAAAACTATCCCCGCAGGACTTACATTGGTATTGGGGAAGTTGTTTTTTGGCCATCAGTGTTCAAAAAGATTGGGTACTTCTAAAAGATCCAACTCTACTTGTGTTTCTAAAAAAGCAAAACAACGTTCGGCAAGGGCAAACCTATTTTCACGAATCATCATCTCAGTGAGGATAGACTCAAGTGCGATTAAAAATCGAACATCAGTGGAAGCATAATCCACTTGGTCTTTGGTGAGAATTTTTTTCCCCCAATCAGAACTCTGATTTTTTTTATCGATGTTTTCTTCAAAAAACTCACGGATTAGTTCTTTTAACCCATGTTTGTCGGTATAAGTTCTTGCTAGTTTACTACCAATTTTGGTACAAAAAACATTTTGAACCTTAATACCGAGCCTAGCACGAAGAAAGGTCATATCCATTCTTGCAAAATGAAAAATCTTTGTGATATCTTTGGATTCAAATAGTTTTTGGATGTGGGGAGCTTCGGTTTGCCCAGGGAGAATTTGAACGAGTGCGACTTTATTTTTAGAATCGGAAATTTGTACGACACAGAGTCTGTCCCGTCTGGGATTGAGCCCCATCATTTCACAATCCACAGCCAACCTGTCATCCTTTTTGAAGGCATCAAAGAAATCTTCGTTCAGATCTCCCTGGAGGACGACTGGTTTTATAGTTGAACGTTTTTGGGTCATAATGGCTTACTATGGAAACCACCCTATCAAAATCATCAAATAGATTTTTCCAAGATGAAAATTCAATACAGAGTTCACAATTCCGTCACTATTTCGAACTTCCTTCCCGTTAAGGCAGGGGTTTACCAATCCGAATGTAAAAAATTCGAACTTTTACTTACGTCCACAACAGACACCAAAACGGGTACCATCCTCAGTCCCAAACTCATTTGGCGAGAGTCGACAAGACCCGAAGTGGGATTTTCTGTAGATTACTTAGAGTTAGAATTATCAATCCTGCCAGAAGGCGGAGGATATTCATTATTCCAACATGGATACCAATCCTGGTCGATTTCAAGGAAAGTCGAAAATACATCGGTAGACAGGCCGCCTTTTTTATCCTTTCTGCAATACTCCCAAGAAAATATTTATTCAAAACATGAATCAAAAGTTGGGAAGTTCATTTCGGAATACCTCACTCTTGTTTTTAACAAAGAAAATGGAAACGGAGTTTTATATGCTCCGATCGAACAAGGGGAATTTGGAACCAAGTTTGAAGTGGTTTTTGGAGAATCAGCCAACATAACATCCGTTAAAGCCATTTATGATATCCACTGTTTGCCTGACCTTCGCCCAAATGCAAAACTAAGTATTGCTAAAATCAAAGTTCTACCTTTCAAAGGAAACCCAGAAGGAAAACTTGCCAAATACTTCGAAGAGTTAGGAAATAAAGAAGGTCCAGGAAATTTACCAAAAAAAGTTCCTACAGGCTGGTGTTCTTGGTATTATTATTACACAAAAATTGATCAAAAAACAATTTTGGACAACCTAGCAAAAGTTAGAGAATTAAATCTTCCTTTTGAATTTTTTCAAATTGATGATGGATACCAAAGAGAAATTGGAGACTGGCTTATACCCAACGAAAAGTTCCCAGGAGGGATGAGAATCCTTGCTGATGAAATCAAACGTGTGGGATTAAAACCGGGGATCTGGCTTGCCCCTTTCCTTGTTCGAAAAAAATCAGAATTCTTTCGTAAGTATCCAGAGGCTATCCTCAAAGACCAAAATGGAAAACCAGTTCCTGCTATTTACCAACCACTTTGGGGAAGAGGGTATACTTATGCTCTCGACATCACTCATCCTACAGCTTTAGCTTATATCGAAAAAGTTTTTTCAACTCTTGTCAAAGATTGGGGATACCCTTATTTGAAATTGGACTTTCTTTATGCTGGCCTTCTACCTGGCGATGTATATAACAAAAGTTTGTCGCCTCAAGCTCGTTATAGGAATGCATTGGAACTCATCCGTAAAGTCGTTGGGAAAAACACGTTTTTACTTGGATGTGGTGCTCCAATGTTACCATCGGTGGGAATTTTTGATGGGATGCGCATCTCTTGTGATGTGGCACCATTTTGGTATCCCGAAAAACTACGTGTATTCTTAAAAGACAGAGACGCACTCTGTACAAGAACGGCTCTCATCAACGACATCACACGTTCCTCCATGCATAGACATCTTTGGCTGAATGATCCAGATTGTTTGTTAGTTCGCAAAAAAAGAAACAAAATGAACGAAGCCCAAACAAAACTGATGGCTTCCGTCATGGCAGTGTCAGGTGGGATGTTACTAGTTTCTGATGACCTCACTAAGTTGGAGATGGACAGGTTGGATCTTTTGAAAAAAGCCTTCCAATTGAACCGGGAATGCCAAGCTTATACACCGGTTCCCATCGGAATTTTTGAAGAAGAATTCCCTACGGCAATGTACAATCCAGCTGGTTATTTGGGAATTTGGAATCCAACGGAAGAAGAACAAACAGTGCGTTTTGTCATCCCACAAGGTTTAAAATCAAAAGCTCCATTTTTAGATTTTTGGACCGGAACCATGGTGGATCTTCGAATTGTGGATGGACATTTTGAAACCACTCTTCCTGCGTTTGGTTCAGTTGTAGTAGCCGTTTAATTGAGAAAATTAATTGACGGTTTCTAATTTGGACTTAGAATCTTTGCAATTCGTCGTAAGAGGTTTTTTATGCGTTTGACTAAACATTTGGCTGTGGTTTCCGTAATTGCGGCCCTATTTTCACTTAACAATTGTTCTTTCTTAGATTCAGCTTCTGGTAGCATTAGCCGTTTGACTATGTCAATCTCTGATTCAACTTCTGCTCTTGTAAAATCAGTTTCGAATAGTATTTCTTCCATTTCTGATAGTGGCGATGAAAAAGCTATGAAAGATTACAAAGAAGATGTAATCGCAACAGTTGCTTTACAAATTCGTTACGAAAGCCAAAAACCAGAGTTAGAAAACCAACTATCTTTGATTGCAAAATCACATGGAATCGTCGCATGGAGATCAAACAGCGCCACTTACATTGCCATTGGCCAAGGTTTGAAACAAGCAAACCTCTCTCCTTCTGAAATGAAAGTGGTGGCAGCTGATGTTGCAAAACAAAATGTTACGGTCGCAAAACTAATACTAAACGGGTACAATCTATAATTCGGACCAGCTTTGGGCGGAATTACACCGCCCATTATTTATTTTTACTAATTCACCTCTTTCTATTTTTCCCCCAACATTTACATTCGAACCCGAACTCCTATGGGTTTTTATATATAGATTCGAATTCGGGACAATCCAGTGGAGGCCACTCTGCCCTACGTTTTGGGGATCGAGTGTACCATTTACAATATTCCTTTGAGGACAAAATCTTCCATATCGTTAGAGAATCTTGGCATGATTTCCGTTTTCAATATGGAGTTGTCCAAAACCGTAATATTGAATTGTACGAGTGGGAACTTTCCGAAAAAGCAAAACAGATTTTACGTCAAAAATGGAACGAACTCTATTTGATCCAAGAAACTCATATTCAAAATCAGAAAAATTTGGAAGACGAATGGATCGCTTCAGAAAACAGAAAAAAAAAGAACCTAACATCAGTTCCTATTAGTGGGTTTGGGTATTTCACAAATATTTCGGATCCCGATTCCCCCATCCCTAAGTTGTTTTCCTTTTCTCAGAAAGAAAAAGATATTTTAAAAAAATCTATACTTTCTTTGGCAGAGCTTACAAATAAAAACCAACTAACGCCAAAAGACATTTCTTTACCAAATACAGATTCACCGTATCGTCTCATCCATTTAATTCAAACTAAAAGAAATCAAATCATTAACACTGAGAAAAAAAGTTTTATCCGTAACTTTCTTTTAGATCCAGTTCTTATCTATGAGGATTCTTTTTTGTCATTGGATGGACCCGAATTTCACTTAGGTGAAGAAGAAATAAAAATTTGGAAAAGTCACTTAGTCCGATTAGTGAAGGATTTACGATTTTGTTTAATTAACTCCGAATGTAACGATTGGGAAGAAATGACAATTCTCATACGAATCCTCTATATACAAAAATCCATAGAAAAAAAAACGATAGTCTTTCCTAAAAAACAGTTAAACGGATTTCAATACCTACCCATCGTCCCATTACCAGATTCAGTACTTGCCACCAAACAAAAAGAATATGCGCAGTTATTTACTCTACAGAAAAAAAAGTTTGTCTCAGATTATGGTCCAACCCATTTTTTTAACTGGGAATCTTTTTTGGTTCGTTACCAAAGTTTTTTAGAATCGGGTGTGGCTCCAGATGGAATTGAATTCAATTTAGTTGGATACAACCCTTATCAACAGAACCTAAAGGAATTCGATGACTCAGATGAATTCGAACCCATAACCAAACAAAACAATTTAATAACTTACACAGAAGGAATCCAAAATCTATATTCGTATCACCTAACTCACCAAAATTGTACAACGGAACTGTTTCGTTATTTGAACGAAATGTTTCCCGATGGGCAAATAGGAAATGAAACTTTTTGGGATCCTTTATCAAGTCGGGTGGTAAGTTTTAACTTTATTCCATCTGTAGCAGCCTGGAAATTAGAATCTAATTTAGGAACAAAACAAAGGAAAAGATATTTATCTTACCGAAATCTGAAAAGAATGAAAATTGAAGGATTTACCGAAAAACATTTTAAAGAAAGATTTGTTCCCAGTTCTAAAATCTATAAAACAAATCCAATCGACCATCCGTTTTTATTTTTCACCGAAGAGGCTGTTTGGAACCGCCCAATCTTAGGTTTGGCAAATACAGTTTTTGGAATTGGATACACAAGTATAGGAGTATTCACCTCACCTTTTGATAAAGGATATCGGTTTTCTAAAGGAACAGAAACCGTATTTTATAGCCTTCCAGAACTTGTGTTTTTTAATATCCGTAAAGGACATTTTCCATTCATCTCCGCTGAAGAAATCCCAAAAGAATATTACATTAAAGAATCCTTATGAAAACTGCTTTTTTTTACATCCCCTATCTTTTCGTTTTTTTGTCTCAATTTTTACAAACAAAACCTTGGTTTTTTCCAGGTGATCGAAATGTTTATATAACCACATCCATCTTGTTTCTTTTTTTACAATTCATAATACTTTATTTAAAATCAAATAACAATCGTTTTGTTATAAATTGGAAATCCTACACTCCACCGAATTGGATCATTGCTATCCTTTTTTTTGTTGGTTTAATCATCTTTCCTGTTCGAAATATGGATTGGGGTGATGGCCTTCTTCTATTAGAAACCAATCTATTAGAAACAAAATTATTTGGATTTCAATTTACCTTAGATGAAATTATTGAAACTGTACTTCATAGCCAAGTTTCCAACGTTCTTTCTAAACTTGGTTTCTCGGATGATCCGAGAATTTCTTATACCTTTTTATCTCAAGTGGCAGGGATCGGAGTTATCTTTGGATTTTTATGGACTGCCAAAGAAAATTTAAAATCAAATTCGTTATCGATACTCATTTTACTTTCATCAGGTGGAATTTTACTTACCTTTGGTTATGCTGAAAATTATACTCTAGTGACAGCATCCCATTTGCTTTTATACATTTTTATTTCAGAATATGTAAAAAACCCAAAAGACAATAAATTATTGTTATATGGTGCTACCACTCTTGTCGCCATTTCCATGTTATTTCATTTGGTTTCAGGATATTTAGTTTTACTTCTAGCTTACTTATGGTATGAACACTCTCCCAAAGAAAAAAAAATAAAACACTTATTACTTTGTGGTCTAATTGGTTTCAGCATTCTAATTCCTTGGTTTGTTTATTTTCTTTTCTTTCACGACCCGGCAATCGACAGAAATAGCACTCATTTAATCCATCCTCCTTTTTATCCCAAAAATAGATTGGTATCACTCAACCATATCAAAGAAATTTTATCGGTTTTGTATTGGAATGCTTCGGTTGCCACATTATTTTTACTGCATCAAATTATCTTTTACCAATCTGAATGGAAAAATTTTATCAAAAGACCCGAATCAAAAGTCATTGCAGTTTCCATCTTTGCTTTTTTTCTTCACGGTTTTTTCCATAATCCACAACTTGGTTTTCCGGCTGACTGGGACCTCATGGGATTCTATTGGTTACCTATTGTATTTTTGGCCCACCAATTCTGGATCCAATCCAAGGAAAACAAAATAGAATGGGTTCCTCCTTTTTTATTTGGAACAACGATTGTTATGATATCTGCGATCACATTAAATAGAACCAATCCAGACAAAGAAATTCTTTGGGATGTAACTAAAACAACAATTCAAAGTTATTTGGCTGAAAATAAAAAATACATAGATAGTTTACCTAAAGAAGATAAGAAGTTCTTTGCCAAAGGAGATTTTTTATTTTATAAAGGTGTAACAATTACAAAGAAGTTATGTGATTTCCCAACCAAAAACGAAATCATCAGAAAAATGGAATCACATAGAAAAGATTGGAAACAAGGATTTGAGACTGGAAGTTTTTTATCGAAAGAAAAGCTCGGTCAATTTTTGACCGAAGCCACAAAAACAAACATTGAATATATTAAATCTCTAGAAGTAAATAAGATATGTCATCCGAAGATTTAGATGATGTTTCTAAATATTGGATATAGTTTGTAATCTCAGTTTTCATACTATCAACGCGACTGGCACCTGCAGGTAGTTGGACGAGAGATTGGACCAAAGGATGGGTGCTGGAAGCAAGTAACCCATCAGAATATAAAAATAAAACATCTCCGTTCTCTACCTGAATTTCATTTTCTGCAAATTCCATATCTTTTAATATCCCTAAAATTTGCCCTGATTGGTCGTGTAAAATTAACGGTGCACGAGATTCTTTTTGAAATACTAACGGGAAAGGAAAACCACCCCTGGCATAAATAATTTTTTTATTTTTATGGTCCACAATGATACTAATGGCTGTCATACTATGCGTTCCAATTTCATTACAAAGTTCTCGGTTTAAACGAGAAAGTAATTCAGAAGGAGCGATTGTTGTAGTTCGAACCAATTCCCTATGGATCGTTGTCATAAGAATGGCGATGAGTCCTGAAGTTACACCGTGACCTTCGATATCACCCATTAAAATCAAAGTCCTCTCCCCATCCAAAGGCAAAACTTGAAAAAAATCTCCTGAAACAAAGCTTACAGGTTTAATATCAGCAAATATTTTGTGATCTAAAAGTGGCAAGTTCATTGTTTTGGTTTGAATTTTTGCTGCGAGTCTAAGATCACGTTTGATGGATTCATCCATCGATTCTTTTTCTTTTAGAAAATTGTAATATTCGAATGCACGTGAAATGGCTGCCTCAATAGATTTAGTATGGAAAGGTTTTAAAATAAAATCTGAGGCTCTATGGTAAAGAGAAGAAACCACAGTTTGAATGTCATGCTCCCCTGTCATCATAAGGACTTGGGTTTTAGAATCATAGGCTTTGATTTTTTGTAAGAGATCCAAACCGGAAGATTGCGGCATATTGACATCTAAAAATACAATTGGATTTCGTTCCCCTTCGAAGTATTCCAGACCTTGGAGTGGATTCGTAAAATACCGTACAAAATATCCCAACCCATTGATGATGAGTTCAAGGGTTTCACAAATTTCTGTATCATCATCTATGATTAGAATCTCAGGTTTAAAAGAATATTCGGACATCTACTAGATTATCGGCATGGTGAATGGTTATTTTGAGACCAATGTGAATTTTAGTTTTTCTTTCACTTCCTCCACTTTTCTAAAATACGCCTCATGAAATACTTTTTTCTCCAAATAGATATCGGTGCAGGATATCATTTCTCCGTATTTCCATTCGTATGGTTCGCCACTTTCATAACGAACTCTGTTCTGATGGATTTGAGAAGATAAATTACGGAGGTTTGTACCTCGAAAATTTTTTACAAGAGCACGAAAGGTTCCTTCTTTTTCAGGATCAATGAATCGAAATTTTCGTGAGAACAAAACTGCATCGTGAAAATATTCGGGAACATTGAAAGCACCTGATGTACCTAATTTTTTGGATAAATCACGAATAAAATCAGTAAATTCATTTAGAACATTTAAACCAGGATATTCTTGTCCGAAGTATAATTCTTTTTTAATATCACCTGGTTCAAAATTAATATTTTGAGTGAGTAACCAATCGATATAAATCATTGGGAACTGTTCATCATCACCTTTTAGTTGGAATTGCGAAACTTTCAAACGAGTGTGAACTAAGATTTTTTTATTCTCTGATTTGATATAAATTCGATTATCGTAATCATTGAGAATTTCTAATTCAATGATAGAGTTATGGAAACCACGTTTTTCAACAGCTTTGATGAGTCCAGAATTTACTAACATCTGTTCTACTTCATAATGAGTGAACCGATTGAATAATTTTGGTTCCATATTTAATGAAGTATTTAGTTCTTTAGATACATCTACTAAAGACAAATCATCTAAATCTAACCAATCAGACTGGTTTTTCTTTTTGTCTGTAGATGAAAAAATTCCCATTATTTTTCACCAAATGCAGTGATAGTGTTAAAATGAATTTCCACTGTGTCACGAAAGTCACGTGCATAACCACCAGCGAGAGTGACAACACAAGGCACATTTAAAGACTCAGCAAATTTACGAACTATCAAATCACGTTCCTTTAAACCTTTCATGGAAACTTTCAATTCTCCAAGAGAATCATCTTCATAAGGATCAGCACCTGCAACATAATAAATTATATTGGAATCAAAATCTTTGCGAATTTGATTTAGTGCTGTTTCTAAGGTAGATAGATATTCATCATCTTTTGTGTTAGGTTCTAAGTTAATATCCAAGTTAGATACTTCTTTCTTTGGATAAAGATTTCCTTGGTGCATCGAAAATGTGAAAACTTTGTCATCATATTGAAAAATATAGGAATTCCCGTTCCCTTGGTGCAAATCTAAGTCAATGATGAGAGCATTTAAATTAGGATTTGTTTCTTTTTGTTTCCGTATAGCAATCGCTACATCATTTAGATAACAAAATCCTTCTGCTTTGTCTGGGAAACTATGGTGGTAACCACCGCCCATATTAAAGGCAAATTGAAATTTCTTTGAAAGCTCCGCCGCCATCATCGTTCCACCAACACCATACATAAAACTTTCCACAATACTTCGATTAAGTGGAAGTTCTGAATACATGGTTCGGGATGTATGCTCAAAACTAAACAAATCGTCTAAATATTCTTTGGTATGTACCAACTCCAAATCAGCTTCTTCTGCTTTTTTTGGTAACAAAATGTCCCAGGATGCGTAAACCGGATCTCTTTTGACTCGGTTGTAAAGATGAGAATACTTATGAGCTGGAAATACATGACCCGGTAATTCGAGATTGTACGAAGAATGGTAGATAAGAGCGAGTGCATTGGATGCCATTAAATTGATATTTTTGTGAAAAAAGACACAAGTCAATTCAAACCGTACAATTTACTTGCAGGAAAAATCAAAAAAGACAAAAATAGAGACTATGCCGGTAGACGAAAAAATCCCAAACAAACGCACTAAAATTATCTGTACCATTGGTCCTGCCTCCGCAAACCGAGAAACTATCTTAAGATTGATTTATTCAGGAATGGATTTGGCAAGGATGAACTTCTCCCATTCCACTCATGATTACCACAAGGAAATATTTGAATTATTACGTGAATGTGAACAGGAATCCGGCAAATCCATTGGCATTCTTGCCGATTTACAAGGCCCTAAAATAAGAACCGGTAAATTAGGAACTGGTCCCTTAGAACTCAAAACAGGTGACCAAATCGCCATTAATAATAAATCAGATTTCCTTGGGACAAAAGAGGAAATCGGTTGTACCTATCAGTACATCCTAAACGACATTGATGTTGGACACAAAATCCTCATTGACGATGGAAAACTTTCTTTTGTTGTAAAATCTAAAACAAAAGAAAAAGCAATTTTGGAAACAATCATCGGAGGTACCTTAAAAGATAACAAAGGGATTAACCTTCCTGGTACACCTATATCGGCACCAGCCCTCTCAGAAAAAGACATCGAAGACTTACAATTTGCCTTGTCACTCGGAGTTGACTATATTGCGTTATCATTTGTTAGACGAGCAAGCGATTTAGAGATGGCCCGTCAATTTATGAAAGATAGTTATGCAGGTCTTATTGCAAAAATTGAACGACCTGAAGCCATTCAAAATATCGAAGAGATTATAGATAATTGTGACGGAATCATGATTGCACGCGGTGATTTGGGAGTCGAGTTAGACACACAGTATGTTCCTATCATCCAAAAAGAAATGATAACAAAACTTAACCAAAAGGGAAAACCAGTCATCACTGCCACACAAATGTTAGAGACAATGATAGATAACCCTCGTCCAACCAGAGCCGAGGCAAGTGATGTTGCCAATGCTGTGATGGATGGAACTGATGCAGTTATGTTATCAGGAGAAACTGCTTCTGGAAAATTTCCTATCGAAACCGTGAAAACCATGACAAGTATCATCCAAGCGGCCGAAGAATCAGAAATTTATTTATCTCATTTAAGATACATGGATCGTTCAGAATTTGAAGTAGAACGAACGGCTCTCGGTAGTGCCGCGGAATCTATTTCTAGATCCATCAATGCAAAGGCCATCATCAACTTTACAAGATCAGGATATTCGTCCCTTCTCTCTTCAGAGTTTCGTCCTCTGAAACCAATTTACTCTTTCACCCCGTTTCTTGGTACAGCAAGGAAAATGCAATTGTATTGGGGTGTTGATGCATACGTCATGCCAATGATGGATAAATTTCCAGATATGATTGCCTTTATGAGTAAAACTCTAAAGTCAGAAGGGAAGTTAAAGTCGGGAGATACTGTGGTAATTCTATCGGGAGCACCTGGATCTGTAGCTCAGACTGTTGACTTTATACAAATCCATAAAATCAAGTAACCATTGTTTTACGAATACCTCGGGCTGCCAGTGTTGCGGTAGTCCAGGCGTTTTGGAAATTAAATCCCCCAGTAATTCCATCCACATCAATTACTTCGCCAGTAAAAAAAAGACCGGGAATTTGTTTACTTTCCATAGTTTGGAATTGGATGTCTTTTCTTGAAACTCCACCAGCTGTTACAAATTCCTCTTTAAAGACTCCTTTAGCAACCATTCGTAGTTTGGTCTGCGTAAGTGTTAGGCTTAAATTCCTAATTTCAGATTTAGAAATATCAGAATAACGTTTGTTTGGTTGGATTTTTGATTCCTTTAAAATCCAATCCCAGAACCTAACTGGAAGTTTCCACTCAGGATCTGGTATCAACTTGTCTCCTGGTGTTTTTTCTTTTTTGTTTAAATATATTTCTTCAATGGTTTGAGACTTTTCTCCACCGATCCAATTGACAGATAAATCCACTTTATAATCTGCTTCAAACAAAGTGCGGGCTTCCCAAGCGGAAAGCCTTAAGGCACAAGGACCACTGAGTCCCCAATGTGTGATTAACATTGGTCCTTTCTGAGGTTTGCCTTTTGGTAAAATTTTAATTTCAGAGTTGGGAATGACAAGGCCAGTCAATTCCATAAGATCTGTATTTTCAAGAGTTAACGTAAAAAGGGAAGGAACAGGAGTTATAATTGTATGACCTAACTTTTCTAGTATACTCCAAACTTTTCGGTTGGAACCTGTTGCAACCACTACAATATCAAAGTTTTCCTCAATTCCACCTTCCCATAAAACTCTGAATCCGGTTTTTTGGTTTGAATCCTGGTTAGGTGTATGATTTGCATAAATACCAACTAATCCTTGTTCGAAATGAATCGGAATTTTTTTCAATTTTAATTCCTCCAAAAAACATTGGATTATGGTTTCAGAACTGTCAGTTGTTGGAAATATCCTTCCATCTGCTTCCGCTTTTAGTGCCACTCCTCTTTTTTTAAACCAATTGATAGTGTCATTGGGACCAAAACTTTCGAAAGCCCATCGTAGTTCTTTGTTTCCCCTTGGATACCGCAAAGAAAGGAGTTCTGGATCAAAAAGATTATGAGTGACATTGCACCTTCCTCCACCAGATATCTTTAGTTTAGCAAGAGGTTCTTTTGATTTTTCGAAAATTTTGATATCGCATAACCCTCGTAATTCTTCGTAAATTTGTAGGGCGGCAAAACAGCCGGAAGCACCGGCTCCAATGATGGCAATTTTTGGATTCTTTTGCAATTCCTACCACTCACCTGTATTAGGCATTGAAACCCAAGGTTCCAAAGGCGGGAGAGCTTTTCCTTTTTGAAGAAGTTCTATAGAAATTTGGTCTGGTGACCTAACGAAAGCCATACGACCATCCCTGGGAGGACGATTGATGGTAACACCCATCTTTTGAATTCGTTCACAAGTTTCGTAAATATTATCTACTTCATAAGCCAAGTGACCAAAATTTCTACCAGAGGAATAAGGATCTGTTTGTCCCCAGTTATAAGTAAGTTCTACCTCTGGTGCACCCTCTTCACCTGTAGACAAAAATACGAGTGTGAATTTTCCTTCTGGATGTTCATTCCTTCTCGTCACTTTCAGCCCAAGGATCTCAACAAAAAAATAGAGGGCTCTATCCAAATCCAAAACCCGAATCATCGTATGTAAATATTTCATCTTTTTTTACTATAGGAAAAAATACACCAAAAGCACAAACCAAGAAATATATTTAGGAATCTCAAAACGGGCCCATTCTTTTTTCCCTTCCAATAGTCTTCCTAAAGACACAAAGGAAAAAACCAAAAGAAAAAAAACAGAACTAATTTCTCCGAAAGAAAACTGATGCATTCGTTTCAAAAAATATAAAGTCAAAACTGTTGGAACCACAAAAGAAACCAAAAGATAAAACCTGTAAAAAGTATTCCCCGCCTTGCGCCTGTATTGTGGCATTTTTGCCTTTCTGTCAATCTCCCATTTATTATGACTTAACCAGACTTTAGGGTCTGTCACTCCTCGGTCGACTGTACTTTGAAGGTCATCCGGTCTTACTGATGGATAAGAAAAAAAAGATCGAATCCCTTGCCATTTGTATTTAGTTTTCCACAAATCAGAAAATAAATCACGGAAGACATGTAGTTCCGCAGTGACTGGATCATAAGTATGTAATTGAGAAACAAGTCCATACCGAGGTTCTTTGGTTTCTTCACAAAAAGTTCCGAACATTCGATCCCAAAAAATAAATACGCCACCGTAATTTCTATCAATGTATTCAGGATTCATCGCATGGTGTACTCTATGATGCGAAGGAGTCACAAATATAAATTCAAACCAAGCCGGTAACTTTTTGATTGCACGGGTATGAACCCAAAATTGGTAAGTTCGATTGAGTGCATCAATGATTAAATACGATTCAACAGGGAAACCTAATAATGATAGAGGCAAATAAAAAAGACCGATACCAATGTTACGAACAAAGGATTGCCTAAGAGCCACTGATAAATTAAATTCTTCACTTGAATGATGCACTACGTGTGAGGCCCACAAAACTTTGATTTCATGGCTATAACGATGGGCCCAATAAAATAAAAAATCCAAAAGAATGAACAATACAATCCAATGAATGGGTGAAGTTGGAGATAAATATATTTTTGAAAGAAATTCAACTCCCCAAGAGATTTGGTATAGATGTTGATAAACATAAACTATTCCTAAAAGAATAAGACCATCAAAAATACGACTAAGAACTCCTAAACTAAGATCCGCTAAAGAATCTTCATAAAAATAGTAATCCTGCTTTTTATAACGAGTATAAAGCACCTCGGCCAACATCAGTAAAATATAGATAGGAGCAATAGTTTCTATTAGTCTCATAGGGTGTCCTTTTCGTTCCTATTTTCTATACTGATCATATTGAAAAAGCAACCTAGTTTCTTATATTCCTACCTTGAGAGTATTCAAAAAGAAACAACGAAGCGGAACTGTTATTTATTAGAAAGTTCGAATCCAATGATTATTTCAATTGTTTACTTAAATCCAAATTCAATTCTTCAAAGGACTTGGTAAGGCCTAAATTCCAACCAAGTACTAAAGCTTCTGGTTCTTTTTTGTCAATGGGTTGAATTTGTTTATAGGTTTTTCTAAATACTGGTGAAGATATAAAATCTTTATCTTCATAAACTACAACTTCAAATTCAATGACCGCTTTTGGTTCCTTAGTTCGAAAGTCGCCATACAACTGAGTTAAGTTTAATTCAATGAAATGGGTGACTGTCACCCGAGTATGAACACTTGCGTCCCATTCAAAATTTCCAGATTTCAAAAGAGAACGAACAAACTCTTCTTTGAAATTATGCGCTGGTGGAATAAAAAAACCATTGTAAAAATCGGATTCATAAACTGCATTTTCCTTGCGATATACAAATTCCTTTCCCTCAAATTTGGGAGAAATAAATACCTTCCGCACAACAAAAGTTCTAGGTTTCGGAACAACAAACATTGGTTTGGTTTCTGAAGTTTCGATTAAATAAAATCTTTTTTCAGGAAACGTTTTACTAACGCCAAAACAATGAGTGAGTGAAAAAACAATTCCAACCAAAAGAAAAAAACGGATTATAACTTTCATTGTATTTATTTCCAAAGTTTAGACTTATTTGGTGCCTCTCCGAAGAGAAACTGAGATGGGTATTTTTTTGCATTGGCAGTGACTTCTTTTAAGTCTTCCGAAGCAATTCTCAAATTTTCAATCGAAGTGGATATATCACCTTGGTTGGAAGCAAGAAGAGTGTCCAAACGTTTTAGGGTAGTTTGTAATTGTGTCATGGATGTATCCAATTTTTTTGGAAAACCTTGTGTCTCGGGACTGGCAATGAGAGCCTTAACCTCTGCATTTGTTTTACGAAGGTCCACAAGTAAACCTGTCGATTCCCGTGCTAAGTCACCAAGTTTTGCATCAAGAATGGTTTGGTTAAGATTCTTAATGAGCTCCCCAACACCTAAAAGTATTTTATCTACATCTGCCTTTTCCACTTTATCAAAAAACTTATCCACAGAAGCAGTGAATCGAGAGATGGTACTTGGGGCCGAAGGAATATAAATAGTTTTTGGTTCCCATTCGATAGACAAAGGAGGATTTTTTTCAGGGTTTAGATAATCTACTTCTAAATAAGCAGTCCCGGTTAACCCTTGTGAGGCGAGTCGAACACGTAACCCACTTTGAATCATTCTTTGTACAGTTTTCTTTAAGTCGTCACCGTAAACTCCTTTCACAAAGTCAGGAACAGACATCTTAATCAAAACATATCTTCCATACCGAAGTTCAGTATCTTGGTTTAGTTTCTCGGAATATACATTTTGCACAAAGGTAATTTCTTGGACTGTTCCGACCTTAACACCGCGATGTTTGACAGGTGATCCGATATCCAATCCTTGCACGGATTCGTCGAAATAGGTTTCCAAACTCACCGATCTTTGAAAGATATTCCCTGCTGTAAAAATGATCAAAAATAAAATGAGTGTAAAAAAACTAACTAGGACAAAAATCCCAACTTTGAAATAAGTTTTATTTGATTGGTTCATAACTGGGAACTCTCCTGAGGAATACGATTAAAGAATTGTTTTACAAAAGGGTCTTTCGATTTTTCTTTTAAATCTTTAGGTTTTCCTTCCGCAATAATACCTTTTTTGGATTTATCTAATACGATAACACGATCGGCCATTGTAAATACAGATGGTAACTCATGTGTCACAATCACAAAGGTAACACCAAGTGTTCTCGACAAACGAATGATTAGGTGGTCCAATTCCACACTAGTGATCGGATCTAAACCAGCACTTGGTTCATCTAAAAAGAGAATTTCTGGATCCATTGCCATCGCACGCGCAATGGCCGCACGTTTTTTCATACCACCAGAAAGTTCGGAAGGATAAAGATGGGCAAAAGGAAATAACCCTACCATTTTTAACTTGGTCATGGCAATTTCGTTCATGATGGTTACTGGTAGTTGTGTAAACTCTTCCAATGGTAACCGAATGTTTTCCAAAAGAGACATGGAACCAAACAAAGCACTTTGTTGGTACATAACTCCAATACGATTCCAGATTTCGATTTTTTTCTTTCCTTCTGCGAGAACGATATCATCTTCATCAATCCATATACGCCCGCTAAATGGTGAGGTTAAACCAATCATATTTTTTAATACGGTTGATTTACCACAACCGGATCCACCAAGGATTCCAAAAATTTCTCCTCGGTTTACTTCAAAAGAAATATCTTCCATAATAACGGTATTACCATAACCCGTTGTTAGGTGTTCTACTCGAATGATAGGTTTTTCTTTCATATCTTTAGATAAAAGTATAAGACGGAAAAAATTCCATCTAGGATAGAGACAAGTATGATAGATCCTACTACTGCCGAAGTAGTCGACTCACCAACAGCTCCTGCTCCGGATGCCGTTTTTAGACCTCGGTAACAACCGATGGAGGCGATGATCATCCCAAAAAAATAAGATTTCAAAAGTCCACCAAGGATATCTGAAAGTCCCACTGCTAAATTCACTTGGTTGATAAAAGTTACGAGTGGAAAACCAAAACTAATGAGAACAACAGCACCACCGATCAATCCAAACAGATTAAACACAATGGTCAGTAGTGGGGTCATTACGAGTGATGCCACAAGCCTTGGAATGATTAAAAATTGTACGGGAGGTAGACCCATAGTTGTCAATGCATCGATTTCTTCCGACACTTTCATGGTTCCGAGTTCCGCTGCGAAGGCCGAACCAGACCTTCCTGATAAAATAAAGGCAGTCATCAGAGGTCCAAGTTCACGAAACAAGGAAAGTCCGACAAGGTTTGCTACAAAAATCTCGGCACCAAACCTGCGCATAGGAATGGCAGATTGAAAAGACATGATAAGGCCAAGTAAAAATCCAATCATCGCAATGATAGGAAACGCATTCACTCCCATCGATTCGGCAACTCGAAATGTATCCTTCCAACGAATTTTAGAAGGATGTAAAAAAGAACGCCAAAACGAAATAGTAAGTTCCCCTGTAAAGGTAACTAAATATTTAAACTCTAACAACGAATCAATAGTCAGTTTTCCAATTTTTTCAGACCGACGAAGGTCACTTAAAAGTGTCTCTTTATTTTTTTTGCTATCGTCGTCGGTTATACTTAACCGGTATTTAAACCGGTCATCTAACCCACGCAATACGAAAGGTATTTTCCTTTCTTCGCACTCTAAACGTATGAGTTTGATAAAAGAAATTCCTGAAGTATCCGATTCCACCAAATCGTTTGCCTGCACCACTATTGACCTAGGTGGATTTGTTTTTAGGATACTAATGAAGGCAGTCCAATCTTTACCAGTTTCCACAGCGGTAAGAACTGTTGGGAGGTGGATTTCTAAGGTGCTACCTTCCCACAAAAAAGAGGATTGTCGATGAATGGTGTCCACGTTTCAAACGTAATTCTAAATGGGAAGGAACCTTAGGCAAGTGATTTTATTTTACAATCCAATCGATCGAATAAAAGATGAACAAGAATGTGGAATCTCACAACTGGTTTGATTGGATTTTCTGCCGGCCTTTCTCTCCTCTTTGCATGGGGAGAATTCATTAGAAAAAATACGAAAGGCCAAACTCAAATCCAAGGTTTATTATTTCTCTTTGCCTCCCTATTCCAAGCTCATACCTTTCTAACTGCCACGGGGCTTTACCAGTTTTTTCCACACCTGTATTTGATTCACTTACCTTTCACCGCTTGTATTGGTGCCCTACTCAAACGTTATTTTTCGGAACTCTGGGACGAAAGTCCCAATAGAAATCAATTTTCTTATTGGGAATTGGCCCCTGCCGCAGTCGTGATGGTTTTCCTTCTTCCGTTTTATCTATCTTCCGGAGAAGAGAAAATTGCGCTTCACTCAAAATACCAAATAGAGGGAGTTCCACTAAAATTTCAAATTACCATTCTCATCGCTGTTTCACCCATATTTTATGCGGCTTTTTACGTTTTTTCAAATATGGTAAAATACATACGTGTGGAAAGATTCAAAAATTCAGCTCACATTCGTTTGGTGGGAATCGTTGTAGGGATTGGAGCCTTTTCGAGCCTTGTGGGAGTTTATACTTTATTTTTCCACCAAAGGCATGGATTAGAACTTGTTTCTACACTCATCGCCTTCCTTCTCATAGGAATTTATCTTTTACGACAAAAAAGTCCTGAATTATGGGGCGAAGTCCAAAAGATTGTAATCGAAGAAAAAAAATACCAAACCTCTCAATTGGGTGGGATCAATTTAGAATCTTTGCACAATCAATTGAAATACCTGATGGATGTAGAGAGGATTTACCGGGACGAAAGTATCAATTTAGAAAAGTTGGCCATAGAAATGAAACTCTCGGAACACCAACTCTCCGAATATTTAAACCTCCACCAAAAGAAAAATTTTTTTAATTTAATCAATTTTTACCGAATCAAAGAGGCCAAAGAGTTATTCGCTTCCCATCCAGAACGAAACATCTTAACGATCGCTTACGATGTAGGTTTCCCTTCTAAATCCACCTTCTACGATGCCTTCAAACGAGAGGTAGGTACAAGTCCTAGCGAATTCCGGAAGTCACTCAAAAGCTGATCCGGATGGACCCGATCGGAATCTTTTTTTATTCCGCCTTTACCAATCCGGTCGATTTGGGTTTGGATTTTTGTTAGAATGGATTCATTCTTTTTTAGTCTTTAGGAGAGTTTATGTTTGGTGGACCGGTTCAGTGTGATTTAGTATTAGATTGTGTTACCAAAATTGGTTTTACACAAGGAGTTTTAAACTTCCTTCGTTATTACCCAATTGCAGGTTTAGCATTTCTATTATTCTATGTTTGGCGAAAGGATTTTTTCGAAACCTACCGCATCCAAAAAGTATATCCTAAAGCAGAAAAGGTTTGGAAAGAGTTTCGCCAATCTGCAGTGACGCTAATTGTTTTCACTTTAGTTGCTATGACTAACATCACTTTGATGAAAGCAAAAATTGTTCCAAGTGCCGTTTACTTTGGGCCTGTGTCGAGTTTAGCGGGGATCGGATATATTTTTTTAAGTTTCCTACTTTTTACGATTTGGCATGAGACTTGGTTTTATTGGATGCATCGATTTGCTCATATCAAAAAAGTATACCCGCATGTTCATTCGGAACACCACCAATCCGTTAATCCTTCTCCCCTCGCAGCCTACCGGTTCCAAGCAACAGAAGCTTTTTTAGAAGCTATCTACATTGTTCCTTTTGTGATGTTTGTTCCTGTCCATTTTTATGTAGTTTTATTCCACACTTTTTACGCCATGATTCTTAACATTTGGTGGCATCTAGGTTATGAATTTTTTCCTAAAGGTTGGGCTTCCCATCCGATTACAAAGTGGATCAACACATCCACTCACCATAACCTTCATCACCAAAAGTTTCAAGGAAACTATTCTCTCTATTTCAATGTTTGGGACCGACTTATGGGAACCAACTTCCCTTACTATGAAACTTATTATGAACAAGTGACAGAAGAAAGGGATAGAAAACGTAAAGAACAAAAACCGAAGAAAGAAGCGGGAGTCGAAGTTTTCATTTCTTAAAACAAACCTGGGGTTGTCTGCTTGTCTAAGAGATAAACTCGACCCATCTTTTTTGAACTTTTTTTTACAATAACCTCAATGGAAACTGGTATGGATGGGATTTTTTTTCCAGTCCATGTCCCCATTTCCAAAATGGAAACGTTATTCATTTGAGGTAAAAAATGAAAGAGTTCACATTAATTTTTCGAAATAGCAACCAAGAGGGAGAAAGACCATCCCCTGACCAAATGCAAAAACTGTTACAAGAATGGATGGCCTGGATGACCAATTTGTCGGCTAAGGAACAATTGGCCGACAAAGGAAACCGTTTGGCGATTTCAGATGCAAAAACAGTTCGTCCGGGCAATTTGGTGACAGATGGACCTTACACAGAAATCAAAGAATTCATCAATGGCTATATCGTTGTTAGATCAGAATCACTCACTGGTGCGGTTGAAATTGCAAAAGGTTGTCCCATTCTAAAAATCGGAGGAAATGTCGAAGTTAGAAAAGTCGTAACTCCTGATGACCATAGCTAATCAAGAAAACAAAATCCTTTCGGATTTGTTTCGTAGAGAACAAGTAAAAATGACGGCAGTTTTATGCCGTCATTTTAGTTTGAAAGACATTGATTTAGTTGAGGACATTATTGCTGAAACATTTTTACGAGCCACGGAAGTTTGGCCACAAAATGGAATCCCAGAAAATCCTTCTGCTTGGCTTTACACTGTTGCCAAAAATATCGCAAAAGATGGTTTTAGAAAAAAAACATCCGAAACAAAAAAAATAAATAATGTTCTAAACACAAATATTGAAGAACCAAAAGACATTAGTTTTGAAGAAAGTTTAATTTCCGACAGTCACCTTGCAATGATCTTTGCAGTTTGTGAAAATACAATTTCTCCAAAAAGCAGAGTTTGTCTAAGTCTACAAATTTTATGTGGCTTTAGTGTTGAAGAAATAGGATTTGCTCTTCATTCAAACAAAGAAGCTGTAAAAAAAATTTTATTCCGCGCACGCGAACAATTACGACAATCAAAATTTGAAATTAAAGATCTTACAATTGATGAAATCAAATTGAGGATGGACTCAGTTCTTTTAACAATTTATCTACTTTTTAATGAAGGTTATTCGTCAAAAACAAAAGATTCCGTGATTCGTATTGATTTAATCAAACAAGCAATGAATTTAGGACTCTCTCTGACTCAGACAGAATCAACAAAAACTCCTGAATTGTTTGCACTCATGTCTCTCTTTTGTTTTCAAGCATCTCGACTCGACTCACGCACAAATACGCAAGGGTCTGTTGTCATATTTACTGACCAAGATAAATCCAAATGGGACCAAAACTTGATTCAGAAGGGAAACGAATATTTTTTAGAGGCATTCAGTACAACCTCAAGATCAAGATACCATTATGAAGCTGCCATTGCCTATTGGCATACACAAGAAGAGTCCTTAGAAAAATGGAAATACATCTTGAATCTATACGATAACTTTTTGGAAATCTACCAATCTCCGTCTGTTTTTTTAAATCGAGTTTTCGCTTATTCAAAAGTTTATGGAAAACAAAAAGCATTGAATGAGATGGAAAATTATCAAGATTATAAGAATCGTGATTATCATTCATTACTTGGATATTTATATTCTAATTCTAATAGCGAATTGGCCTCTCTACATTACCAGAAGGCAATTCAAAAAACAAAATCCAAAAAAGAGATCGCTGTATTAGAACAAAAGATCAAAGAATTAAATTCAAATGCTTTTCGAGAGTAGAAACCAATTTATATACCTCGAGTTCTTCTTGTATCCATTGTAATCATTTTTCCTTTTCTTTTTAAGACCTATAAAGAAACAAACTCGCCTTTTGGTTCTTTTTGAATAAGAAGTTGACTATTGATCTAAACCATTACCCTAACAGGACGGAAGGTGTCATATGGCATATCATCTCAAAGACAAAGTAGTTCTCATCACTGGTGCTTCTGGAGGCATTGGTGTTTCTTGTGCTAGAGAACTTTACAAAGAAGGCGCCAAACTAGTATTAACAGATATATCTCAAAAATCACTTGATACATTGGCGGCTGAGTTTGCAAAAGAACGAATTTTGACAAAAACAATGGATGTCACCGATTGGGAATCCATCAAACAAGTGACAAGACTTACGATTTCCAAGTTTGGAAAACTAGATATCGTATTTGCCAATGCTGGAATTTCCTGGAAAGAATCGGCTTATACGGTTTTTAATTGTGATGAATCAGAATTTGAAAAGATTATAGAAGTAGATTTACTCGGTGTTTGGCGCACAATCAAGTCGACTTTGTCAGAATTGGTAAAAAATCAAGGCCAAGTGGTTGTTACTTCTTCCATTTACGCTTTCACCAATGGAATGTGTAATGCACCTTATGCTACTTCCAAAGCAGGGATTGAAATGTTGTCTCGGTCGCTTAGGGCAGAGCTTGCCGGTAAAGGTACAAACGTGAGTGTCCTTTATCCTGGTTGGGTTGCCACTCCCCTGACAGAAGGAGTATTCGGAGGTGATCGTCTAACCACAAACATGCGAGAACTGGGATTTCCTATGGTTTTAAGAAAAGCAATTCCACCGGAAAAAGTGGCAAAAGCATTGGTAAATGGTTTGAAACAGCGGAAACCAAGAATCATCGTTCCGGCTCGTTGGATCCCCATCCAACTCTTCCGAGGAATGGTTGGAATTTTATCGGATTGGTATCTCTCAAACCATTCCCGCATCCAATCCATGCTTCTCGAGTTAGAAAATAGAACTAAGAAATTAAACTAGAGAAATTGATTCAAAAAACTAAGCGACTGACCCGGTCCCTCCAAACATTGGGATTTTAGTTCCATCACCTGCGGCAGGGATCGAGCGGAAATCCCTCCCCCTTCCATCATTACGGTTATATTCGTAGAATAAAACCCTAGGGGAGGATTGGAGGGAGAGCCCGACCCTTCCTGCTTCTCAGTTTGGTTTTAGAATTGATTGGGGCCGCCCCAAAAAAATCAATGTAGGCGACATAAAATACTTTAGGAGGAAGAAAAACCGACCGAATGGGAATGTAGAGAGGAAGAGATATATGTTTGAAGCAACACATTTCATGAAAACTCAAGACCTTTTGGAACGTGGTCTTAGTGCTGCTACCCAAAGACGAAAAGTCATCACAGACAATATCGCCAATGCCGATGTTCCCAACTTCAAACGTTCGGAAGTGGTTTTTGAATCGATGCTCAAACGCGCCATCGAATCAGAAAAAATTGAAAAAGACAAAGCAGTTCCTACTAAAATCACAAACGACCGTCATATTGAATTTTTTAAACCTCTTGATTACCGTGATGCGAAACCCAAAACCAATTTGGACTATTTAACTACGATGCGACCCGATGGAAACAACGTAGACATTGAAAAAGAAGTCGTAGATGCCAACCAAAACCAAATGAGTTATAGCCTTATGATTGATCGCTTAAACCAAAACAACCGCCTTCTCAATATAGTGATGAGAACCAACTAAGGAGTAAATGATGGGAATGTTTGATTCGATTAATATATCTGCCACTGGCCTTTCTGCCCAAAGACTCCGAATGGATGTCATTTCCAATAACATTGCAAACTCGACCACAACGAGAAATACCAATGGAGACGGGCCTTTTAGACGTGACCGCGTGATCCTAACACCAATTAACCTCAGAACCAATTGGAAAAGCCCTGTGTATCCTTTTGGAGTGGCTCCTGGTGAAGGCAAAGGGGTCAAGGTAATGAAAATCGAAAAGGACATGAGCCCTTTACGACTCACTTATGACCCAACCCACCCCGACGCCATCCAAACTGGCCCAAAAAAAGGTTACGTGGAACTTCCGAACATCAATATCGTCACTGAGATGACTGATATGATTTCTGCTTCTCGGTCCTATGAGGCCAATGTCCAACTCATCAACGGCTCCAAAGCCATGATGAATAAGGCCATGGAGATCGGTCGGGCGTAAAGGCCCTGACCCCATCCGTCCGTTTTTCCCTTTTTTTAATGTGACATAATTTTTTTCTTTAGGTTTTCTGAATTTCGCCGATGAATAGAAGGAGGAAAGACCATGTCCATTGATCGCATTGCAAACATCAGTTCCCAAACATACAAACCACATTCCCTACTCCCACAAGGTGACAAGGTAGGAATCCTTCGTTCCAACGAACGTCACTATGGTAAAACCAATGAAGCCAAATCTCCTGATGAAGTGGCTGGAACTTTTGGAGATGCCTTAAAAAAAGCATTCGAACAAGTGAATGACCAACAAGTCGAAGCGGATGAACTCACTCAAAAAATTGTTTTTGATCCAAACTCTGTGGAACTTCATGATGTGATGATTGCGGCAGAAAAAGCAAGGATCTCTTTGACATTTGCAAAAACAATGTCTGATGGATTTGTTAGAGCTTATAGAGAACTCACAACTCTTAGATAAAACTTAAATCACTAAACCTGTATAACCAAACAGGTCCGTTCTCTTTGCAACAGACAGGTTCATTCAATGGATTATGGCGTAGGGCGACCAAACACGCGCTCTACGGCCTCATAACGAATTTCAATTTGGTCACTGGGAGAAACTCGAACCCCACGTTTCATTTGGATTCCATCAATTCTTTCTTCATTTACATAAACCACCCAACCTTCTGTCCAACTGTTCCGTTTTCCATTCACTTCCATAATCTCTTCGGTTCGGTTGGTAGAAATAAAACGCATGGAAGGATCTTCTTTTTTGGATATTTCTGCCAAGATGAGAAGTAAATCTTTTGATTCCAATAAAGAAGAAGGAAGCGACTTAGTTTCCTCATACTCATCCGATATAAAATGAATTTGGATTTGGGGTTCTTTTGAAGTTTGGGATTTTGTAGGCAGTAAACATTGGACTCCTAAAAAAATTTGGAGGAATACTAAGATTGATAAAACGAATCGTGAGAAATAAAAGTTTCTCCATCGATTCCTAGGTTTATAGTGATTCTCATTCATTTGATTCTATTTCAATTTATCTTGGCCATTTATACTTTTGGCTGTTTTTTTTCAAAAGCATAAACTAACCCTTGTGCATTCAAATTCACATCTAGATTTAATAATTTCCAATCCGATTCGGTAAGTGTAATAGAATGTTTGTCTGCCAAAGTTTGAATCATGGCTTTTACTTTGGATTCCATAAAAGAGAGACGATCTTCCTTTTGGATCGTCTCTAAGATCAAAATCGCTTCATTACATAGAGTAAGGCCTAATTTCAAATCCTCGGCATTTTTTTGTAACTCACCGATCGCACCAAAATGTGTGAGGTAAGCTACCTCTGCCCCAGTTTCTAAAATTCGACCCAGTGATTGAACCGCTTCCGCAAAATCAAAGTCAGTGGGAGTGGTTGTCGGGAAAATAAATCGTTTTCTATTCTCTAAATGTGGATAGGAAATTCCAAAGGAATCCCCCGTATAAATTCCATTCGTTTTTTTGTCATAAACGCAGAAGTGATGGTTGGCATGTCCCTTTGTGTAGATAAACTGAAAAGAATGGTCTTTCCAAGAAAACCATTCTCCATCTTCCATCACACGAACTCTATCTTTTGGAACTGGTTTGATTTCACCATACAAAGAATCAAAGTTTTCTTTTCCATACACGGATGTGGCACTTTTAATGAGTAAACTAGGATCTATCAAGTGTTTGGCGGTTTTGGGATGTGCGAGAAGAATCGCATTTGGACAAGCTTCCAGAAGTGCCCAGGCACCACCCGCATGGTCTAAGTGCACATGAGTCACAATGACATAGTCGAGGTTCTCTCTTTTGATTCCCTCAGACTCCATCACCTTTAAAATTTTGGGGATGGCATGGGTTGTATTGGTTTCCACTACCACTCCATGCCCTTCTTCTTCTAAAAGATAAGCCGATGCCACTTGTGGCATGTTTGCATACTCAGTATCAATGGTGATCACTTTGCCCATAACAGAATTGTAAAAGGGTAAAGTGATCTTTGTCAGCTGAAAAATTAAGAAGGAAAAAGGATCAAACTGGTAATTTTAAAGTTTTGTAAATGATCTCTGTTTCTTTCTTTTTTATTTCTTCTGACCAGTTCCATTCCGCAGCCGCCGTATCAATGATTACCTTCATAATTTCATCAGAAAGAATTCCAAGTGTACCAAGACCTGTTCTTCTTAAAAAAATATCAGAAAGGGATTTTGCCATTTCATAACGAATCACGTACACTACTTCTGCTAAAATTTCACCATCGGCATTGAGAACTGCTGCCAGATTTTTTGTTTTTCTAGCCAGTTCCAAAATGATTTCATATTGTAAACCGTAGTGACGAATTAAATAATCAACAGTATTTTCGGAAAAATCAGAGTTTTGTTTCTTTGCTCCTTGGATGAATATCTCCACATTCGGAATCTGCGATGCGTATAAGTATTGTTTTGCGGAAATAGCTTCACCCGATTTTTTATCTAATTTCTTTTGGATTCGTTTGAATATGGTCTCTGCAAAATGCCTACTTGTCGTATACTTGCCTCCGGCAGCGGTAATCAATCCTTGGACACCATCACGAACATGATCGTAAAGTTCTGACCTTCTGGATGCAGAATAAGTATCATCGGAACTTTCCACCAAAGGACGTAAACCCCCGTAAGCAAAAATAACATCATCTACCGTTAACTTCTCTTTGATATGAGATGTTTCATTGATATAATCGATAAACTCAGTGATACTTTCTTTAGTGAGTTTCCAATCTTCCACATTTCCAAAATAGGATTTTTCCGTGGGCCCAATCATAGAGTGTCCACGCCAAGGAGCAAAGCTGAAATGGCCTTTATCACCCACATACAAAGTCATTAAGTTTGTTAATTTTTTGGTAATGATATAGATCCCTTCCGAACGTTTTTTCGGCATAGGTTGTTCTGTTTTAGGAGATTTAGATAGAATGTTATGTGTCCAAGGCCCAGACGCATTGATCGTTACCTTAGAACGAATTTGGTGTTTTTGATTCGTCAAAACATCATGGACTAAAACTCCAACAACGGAATTCTCTTTCCAAATTAAATTTTCAACCACTGTGTAGTTGGCAATTTTGGCACCATAAGAAACAGCCGATTTTAAAAAACCAAGAGTTAACCTTTCTGGACTCAAACAAATCGCATCATAAAAATAAGCGGCATCTTCAAAATCACCCAAGTTCTTTTGGAGGAGTTCTTTTCTTTTGAGATACTTATGATTGGGAATTTGTTTGGATTCATCCCAAGTCCACTTACTGTCAAAAGAGAGCAGATCATAAACAAAAAGCCCAATCCTTGCAATGAGTCCGGGTTTTGGAAGTACCATGGGATAGGGATATACTAAATTAGGTGCGATGTTAGAAAGAATCCTTCTTTCTTTTAATGCCTCTCTCACAAGTCCGATTTCAAACTGTTTTAAATAACGAAGCCCACCATGAATTAATTTTCCTGTGGCCGCAGAAGTAGCCCCACCAAAATCTTTTTTTTCCACCAAAGCGACCGTATAACCACGACTAGCCACTTCGTAAGCCAAAGTTGCCCCGGTGATTCCACCACCAATGATCGTGACATCAAACTCTTCACCTTTATAGGTTTCAATAAAACGATCTAACTTTAAATTCATACTTTCCCACCTTTTTCCACCAAATGGGTGATTTGTGCTTTTAGCCGCTCTCTCTCACTTTCTATATTCCATAAACCCAAACGAAGGACAAGTGCAGGAAGTCTCCAAGCAGCAATTTGTGAATCTGTGATTCCACTCAGACTTTTGTATTCTTTCAAATATCCGCTAAGAATGAATTTTCGAATGATCGTATAAAAGATAATTTTCAATTTTGGGGTTCCTGGCCAAAGTTCGGCATCAGTAAACAAAAGATAGGTGAAGGCAACATCGGCTGCGGGGCTTCCTTTGGCCGCAGTCATCCAATCAATAATGATTTCGTTTTTTCCTTCCACAATTACATTTTCAGGATGAAAATCCAAATGCAAAATGGAATTTCCATTGGGAAGAGTTGCGATATACGATTTGACTTTTTCTTTTTCCGACGCATTCAAAAATGAAAGTGGTGCAGATTCCAAACAATGGTTTAAGATTTCTTTTATGTCTTGAAATTTATCTGATTTTAACTGGTGGATGCCGTAGTGTAACTTCGCAAGTTTTCCGGCGATCCGAAAGAGTTCCAACGGATTTTTGTCTGGAAGTTTAGTGAGTGAAATCCCATCCAACCTGTCAAAAATAATTCCCAACCGATTCCCAACCTTGGCCTTTCCATAACAACGCATCATTGAAGCACCTTTCTGATTGGCTTCGATGGTGTTTGTTACTTCTAAATCAATTTCTGATTCCTTTGCCTCAGGAAAAAAAAGTTTCAGAATTCGATTCTCTGGCAAAACAAATAGATCGGCCGACCTTCCAATTGCAAAAGGTTTCCCTAAACTTGTTATATTGTATTCTTTGATTTGTTGATCCATTTTCTTTTCCCGAACTTATGTATTTAAAATTGCAAAATTGTTTTGATTGGCTTTATAAAGATTCTTAAAGACCTTAAAGTTTTTATCATAAATTTCTTTATGTTTCAAATTAGGAGTCCATCTGTCTTGGATAGGAATCATTGATTTGATCTCTTCAAATCTTTTAATTTTTCCAATTCCAAAAGCAACCACGGCAGCAGCTCCCATCGCGCCAACGTTTTCCGGATGAACTACCCTTTCAATGGTTTTTCCCGTGATATCAGCTAACAACTGACAGATAAAAGCAGACCTTGCCACACCACCCACAAATCGGATGGTATCTGATGTAGGAATCTTTGTATCAGAAAGTTCTAAAATCCAACGTTTATGAAAAAGGATTCCTTCTACTACCGCTCGAATGAGAGTTCTTTTTCCTGTATGTAAGCTAATGTTAAAAAATATCCCTCTTGCTTTTGGGTCTTCAAAAGGACATCGGTTGCCATGAAGCCAAGGTGTAAAAATCACTCCCTGCGAGCCAGGTTCTGTATCTTTAATCGAATCAAACATAAACTCGAACAAACTTTCATATACGGCATCAGGGCCATCGGTAATTTTCTTTTTTTCTAAATATAAATCAATTTCATCTAAGGCCAAGTGGTCTCTCACCCATTGCAAACATTTCCCTGATGTTTCTTGTTCCCCAAAATAATTATAATATCCTTCTCGTGCTCCAACGATGGATGCAATCCTTGCTCCTATATCCACAGTTCTTTTTTTGGTAACAGTCCCGATCCAACCAGAAGTTCCTGCATAGATATGAGTATCACCTTCACTTACGGCTCCGGCTCCCACACCAATGAGTGAGGCATCTCCTCCACCACCAAACACGGATATGTTTTCGATTAAACCGAGGTACTCCGCCGCTTCTTTTGTAAGTCCACCCACCCTTTCAGAAGAATTCACAATCTTTGGTAAATGATCCAAACGAACACCAAATAACTTACATAGAAGTGGACTCCAATTTCCTTTTCCTACCCTTGAGTTATATAAAAAAGTAGCAAAGGCAGAGTCTCTTGTCATCACAGCTTCGTTTGTAGAGCGTGCGATTAAATATTCTTTTACGTCAAACCACCACTTCACTTTAGAAAATACTTCTGGTTCATTTTTTTCGACCCATTTGTATTTCCAAATCGGATCTTTGACACTGGCAGCAACTGCCCCCGTGATCCAAAGAGATAACAAAAGTTTAACGGCGTTGATCCCTTCAATTTTGAAACCGTGAACAATGCCTCGTTTCATTTCCTTTGTGGCCCTTTGGTCCATATAACTCATCGCCGGGCGTACGGATTGAAACTTTGCATCGGTGAGCACCAAACCTTGCATTTGCGAACAAAAGGAAATTCCTTGGATGGACTCCGGTTGGATTTTGGTTTGGGTCAAAATTTGTGCCGTGGTATCCTTCATCGAGGACCACCAATCGTCTGGATTTTGTTCGGCTCCCCCATTGTCTAGAAGTTGGATCGAATACTCCTTTGAGGCTGATTGAACAAGCTCCAGAGCCTCTGAAATCCGGAAAATACAGGTTTTGACCCCCGTTGTGCCAATATCATAAGTCAGTATATATCCAGATTCCATAATAACTCCTTAGGTTCGGCTCTTCATACCCTCTGCCAGTTACCGCCCAGATATCTGGACAAGTCCGACGGCATTTTCGTTTTTCTCCTGAAACTGGAAAAAAGTGAGTGATGACTCACAAAGATTCAGAATCATCGGCTCGGATGGCAAATCATTTTCCGTCGGGATTTCTTTTCTGGAGAATTTATTCCGAACAAATGTTTGAAAGTAAGTTCCATCGACTGCAAAAAAGGGAGTCCTCATGAGCCAAAACACTCCAAAAATATATCCGTACCGCTGGGTCGTGTTATTTGCCTATATCGTCATCACTGCCACCATTTGTTTACAATGGTTGACCTTTGCTCCCATCGCACGAGATGCCAAAGAGTTTTATCAAGTAAGCCCTTTACAAATCGATTTACTCTCGCTCGTATTTCTCGGGGTTTTTGTCTTCATAGCGATCCCTGCATCGTATGTAATTGATACTTACGGAATCAAAAAAGGAGTTGGGTTTGGTGCCATACTAACGGGAGTTTGTGGGTTACTCAAAGGAATTTATGCTGCCGACTATTCAATCGTTTTAATCTGCCAAATTGGTTTGGCCGTAGCACAACCTTTTTTACTGAATGCTGTTACAAAGATTAGTGTATTGTGGTTTCCTATCCAAGAACGAGCCACAGCGGTTGCTCTGGGAACTCTCGCCCAATTTCTAGGAATCATACTTGTGATGATCCTCACACCCATCTTACTCCAATCAGGAAATTCCATTCCACAGGTTATGATGATTTATGGATTTGTTTCTGTGACTTCCGCCATTCTTTTTCTTTTACTTATCAAAGAAAAACCGCCAACTTCGCCGAGCACTCACGGAGAAGACCATGAACTCCCCTTTTTGGAAGGACTTCGTTTTTTATGGAAACAAAAAGACATGAGAAAAATCCTATTTTTGTTTCTTATTGGACTTGGAGTCTTCAATGCGGTGAGCACTTGTATTGATCAAATCTGTGAAATCAAAGGACTGAATATCGACGAATCAGGTCTTGTTGGTGGAGTGATGCTTATATCTGGAATCATTGGTGGGATCATCATACCTCCGTTATCCGACAAATGGCAAAAAAGAAAATTATTTCTTATCATTGCCATGGCAGGATTTCTCTTGGGCCTTAGTTTATTTACCTTATTCCAAGGTTTTATTTTTCTACTCACAGGTTCTGTGATCATTGGATTTTTTCTCTTAGGTATCGGGGCACCCATCGGATTTCAATACTGCGCAGAAATCACATCCCCTGCACCAGAATCCACTTCCCAAGGTTTGTTACTCCTTGTGGGACAAGTGTCAGGAATTCTATTTATCTTAGGCCTGAACTTTTTAGGGATGATATCGTTTCTCTATATCCTTCTCATTTTATCACTGATTAATTTTGTGATGGTGTTTTGGTTAAAAGAATCACCGTTTATGGAAAGTTAAGGAAAAAATTGAGACAAATCTTACTGGTGTTTGTTGGAAAGATTTAGGGAATGATTAAAAGTTTAATGTTGTCTACAACTTCTTTCAAAGCAGTTTTTTCGATTTCTTCTATGAATTCAGCTTGGCGAATTGTCCAGTCTAAACTCTTGATTTGATCGGAAAGTACTGCTCCACTAATTTTTTTGCCATTGATTTTTACTTCGAAAGGATAACCTTTTTCTTTGCTTGTGATTGGACAAAAAATTGCTAAACTCGTTTTCATATTATATTCAGCTGGCGAAAGAACAAGTGCTGGCCTTCTCCCCATTTGTTCATGTCCAGCCTGAGGATTAAAATTGAGCCAAACAATTTCTCCCCTTTTCGGAACATATTTGTTTTTACTTACCAAAATTCACTTCCTACAGAGTTACCGCTATCTACCTCGTTATGAAGGTTCTTCGAATTGATTTTTTTTAATTTTTGCTCCAAAGTTTCCTTAGTATAAGGATAAATGATAATTCGATTTCCTTCTTGGATCACTTCCACCTGACTTCCATCATTTAGGTCTAATTGTTTAGCAAATAACTTTGGGATTCGAATCCCAAGACTATTTCCCCATTTTTGGACTGTTGATTCCATAGATTATACATTGTATATACATAAAAATAAACGTCAATGTTTTTTCTACTAGAATAGACCGATCACTTCAAGGACATCTTGACGGCTTTGTTAATACAAGCGCTCATCGTTGGGAAAAGATAAGTATCACTGGTAGCTGCATAAGCACCTTTCGGATAAAAATTATCTCCTCCCGCAAATCCATCGGCAAATCTTAGGCGATAATCAGAACGATCTTTTCGTTCTGGACTAATTTTAAAAAGTTTTATCTTCCTTCTGTCGCCTTTATAACTGAGTTCAAAGACTTGGGAAGAGGTTTTCTTTACATCTAACATATAGAAGGTGCGGTCGAATAAAAATTTCAAAACAGCCTCACCTTTCTTGGTGTCAAGAGCAAGACATGCATACCGAGTGATTTGTCTGTTATCACTATGAGTGCCGACTAAATCCGCAAAAGTGGCAGTTTGAATGATAAAGTAATAAGCATCCATCTGGTAGGGTTGAAACGGTCCAGGGATAGGAGTGATATCGTCAATTTGACCAAATGGAGCATTGAACTGAGACTCCCAACCTCCTGGAAGGTCCGAATCAGGTATCATTTCATGGGCAAATGTTTCAGCTCCGAAAATGAAAAATACAATAAGAAAAAAAACAAAGTTGTGCTGTTTAAATCTTATCAATTTGTTTCAAAACCTCGGTGTATTCACCGCGCCATTTTTCACCTAGATAAAAATCCTCTGCAAACAAGGGTTGCCCTTCCTTCCCAGGATATACTTCAAGCACAGTGAGCTGCATCAAAAAAAGATTCCCGAGGAAATTCTCCTTCGAACCAACTGGTTTGTATGCAGGCATTGGGTAAACAATACTTGCTTCATTAGAGAAAGTAACTTCGAATGATTCTGTCTTTTTGAATGGAGTTGCTAGAGCATAACTCATCATATGATTCACAAGTTTGTATTTGGCCTCAAAAAAAGTAATCTTTAGTTTTTTAATCCGGGCAAAGTCTTCACTTAGATTCCCATCCACCTCACAGTAATTTTTAAAAGCAAAATTATGCACATTTTGGATGTTCTTTACTTTGAACTTTGGTGAGTATTCCCAAAATTCATTTACCTCTCTAAACTCATGAAACAGATACAAGGACTAACCAACACCCTGGTTTTCGGTAACAAGCCACTTGCGTTTATTGCCCCATTTTTGGATGGATTCTTCACGATCAGGGCTTTTTAACAGTCTTTTAAAGAAACCATCTTGTGCATAATAATTGACAGAATAGACGTTTTGATCTTTTGCACTGGCATAAAGCATGCTACAGGAACACTTTGTACCTTTTTCATTGATGTATTTTGAAATCTCTTGTATATCTTTAAGGTCATTAGCATCTAAATTGCAAATTTACAAGACAAGAAAACAAAGAATCAAAATTTTCTTCATAGAATAATTTCACCCATACTGCTGACGAACCGAACTTTAAAATCTTACCTGGGTTAAGGAATCAGATTAATTGGAATGGTGAATAGATTGCAGCCCCTTTCACCATTTGTAAATCCAAAATAAATTAGAGTCAACGGAAAATCGAAACCCTAACCATCTCAGGTGCATCTGTTGGATTCCAAGACAAAGGCTTGATGTTTGTCAAATGGAACTTGATACGCAAAAAATGATATGCGGGTTAAATGAATGAAAACTTAGAACGAATCGATCGTTTTGAATTATTTCTTAGAAGAGGATAAGTCGCCAGCTCCAAGTAGGAGACCTGCCACACTGATATCTTCATCAAACCAAATTTTTTGTGCTTTTGCTTCAGAGATTAAATAGTTCTCCAATTCCAAAAAATTTCGAACGAATTAAATTTTACCTCTACCCACCCAGTGCCCTGCGGATGACTCGCATGACCCCGGCCACAACATCTTCATCCTTATCAAAAATATCGTCACCCAAATAGATCTTCATACGTTCTTTATAATACACTGTGGAATAAGAAAACTGAAGTGTCATAAAAATATTATCAAGTAAAAAGGCTGAAAGGTTGCTATCCACATCAGAACGGATCGTTCCTTCTTTTTTCGCTAGATTTATCATTTCGATATAACATTTAGCAGATAACGATTCCAACTCACCGGAAAGACGTGTGATCAGTTCATAATTACTTTCCGTTGTCATTTCATTGTAGAGGCGGATGATGTCTTGGTTGATCCGCGAGTGGGTTTGGATGATGCGAATGATCTTTTCAATTTTTCCAAACAAATCCAAATCCATGGAGAGAACGGACTCTAAGGTTTTTTCTAATTGGGTGATCCCATGATCCACCACTGTGAGAAAAAAATCCTCTTTGGTTTCAAAGTATTTATAGAGAGAACCTACACTAATCCCAGCTTTTTGGGCGATAGTATTCGTATTGGCGCTTGTAAACCCACGGTTGGCAAATTCAGAAATGGCTGTCGATAAAATCCGATTTCTTTTTTCTTCGGAAATCCGTTCAAAACTATCATTAAAATGCTTTGTGTCTGCCATACCCATCTACCGTCCTATAAATGAAAAAAGGCTGGATTTCTCCAGAAAATTTATGTTATTTTCCAAAGAATCCGTCATTCTTGCTCATTTTTATGAAATCCTCCTTGACAATGAGTGATAACTCACTCATTGTCAAGGAAAAAGACCCGGAAGAGGAAAGATATTATGGCCCAAGGCTTTTCCATGAATGAATACCCAGATGTTGACCAAGTTTACAAAGACTTAAGGAAACTCATTTCCCTTCCCATCCGTTCCATTCGAAAAGACGCAATGGAAGACATCATCCATAATTACTTTGATAAAAAATGCGGTAAGTCCAAAGCCATGATCACTAAGGCTTCGGAATACATTCCTGGCGGTGTACAACACAACCTTTCTTTCAATCATCCCTTCCCTCTTGTATTCACAGAAGCATCAGGTGCTTATCTTTATGATCTAGACGGAAACAAATACATCGATTTTTTACAAGCAGGTGGACCGACGGTTCTTGGTAGTAACCCAACCTCTGTCCGAAAAAAAGTCATCGAACTTCTCAATACAACAGGCCCTGTCACAGGCCTCTTTCATGAATACGAATATAAGTTAGCCGAAAAAATTGTAGAGTTAGTTCCTTCCGTCGAAATGTTTCGAATGCTCGGTTCGGGAACAGAAGCTTGTATGGCATCCATTCGTGTTGCAAGACTTGCCACTAAGAAAAAGAACATCGTGAAGATGGGTGGTGCTTATCACGGTTGGAGCGATCAACTTGCTTATGGACTTCGTATCCCAGGAACAAGACATTTCGAAGCCAATGGAGTTCCTAAATCCATTTTCAAATACACACAAGAATTTTATCCGAACGATTTGAACGCTTTAGAGTCAGTTCTCAAACGAAATCGTTTTTGTGGTGGAACAGCAGCCGTTCTCATAGAACCAGTGGGGCCAGAAAGTGGAACAAGACCTCTTGACTTTGGCTTCAATAAAGGTGTCCGTGAACTTTGTGACAAGTATGGAGCCCTTCTAATTTTTGATGAAGTGGTCACGGCCTTCCGCATTGGACTCAGTGGTGCCCAAGGGTATTTCGGTGTGACACCTGATCTTACTATCTTTGGAAAAGTAGTAGCAGGTGGATATCCATCAGCCGGTGGACTTGGCGGTAAAAAAGAATATATGAAGTATGTATCGGCAGGTCTTCAGACGGGCACCAAAAAGGCATTAATCGGTGGAACGATGGCCGCAAACCCACTTAGTTCCGCAGCAGGTTATTTTACACTTTGTGAAATGGAAAAAACAGGGGCTCTTGAAAAATCAGGCAGAGCAGGAGACCGCCTAACAAAAGGATTACAAAAACTGATCAAAAAATATGACCTTCCTTTTGTTGCTTTCAACCAAGGTTCCATTTGCCACTTAGAAACTGTTGGTACCATGTTACTCGACATCAATATTAAGAAGTTCTGGACCATCAAAAAAACCATTGCGGAAGCTCATAAAAGAAAACATGCTATGGAAGAAATGGGAGCAGCTTATATGTCCGAAGGTCTTGTGACTCTTGCAGGAAGTAGACTTTATACCAGTGCTTCCGATACAGATGCTGTGATTGACGATGCCCTCAAACGATTTGATCGAGTGTTCCAAAAAGTGGAAGGTGTGGCTTAAGGAATTTGGTTTAAGAGTCGTAAAAGAAAGTTTCAGTCTAATCGACTAACATTTCTTTTATGACTTTTTTAATTTTCTGAATGGTTTTAGAATCCGCTGAGCCTAGTTTTTGAACTAGTCTAGATTTATCAACGGTTCTGATTTGGTCTAAAACGATAGAGCCTTTTTTCCCCTGAAAGGTTAGTTCCACTCTTGTTGGATAGTTTTTTGAAGCGGTTGTCATCGGTGCAATCATCACAGTTCCAATGAACTGATTTATTTCATTAGGCGAAATCACAATACAAGGTCTAGATTTTTGAGTTTCAAACCCAACGGTTGGATCTAAATTTATCAAATAAATTTCGTATTGATTGATTACCATTCCCAATCCTGTGAATTCAAATCAATAGAATCTGGAATGAGTAACTCATCCTCTTTTTCTTTTGCCATCGCTTTGAATTGGTCTTCCCAACCCATTCGCGGTTTGCTTTTTACCGGCGTGATGATGATTTTATTGTCCTCTACCAGTAGGTCGACTTCACCTTCTATCTGACATTCCGCTAAAACTGTTTTGGGAATTCGGATTCCTTTTGAATTTCCAATTTGTATGACTGCCGCTTTCAATGTAATTACAATGTAATTACAAGAAAAAGATGTCAATGCCAATTTCAGCCAAAATTCCCCTTAATTTCATGCCTTCCCCGAAAAGTACTTGTACATTTCGAATTTGCCGAGAGATTATGTCTCAAATCTCGACGAGGCCCGAACTATGCCTGAACCACTGCAAAAAATCATCGATAATCTCAAAGAGTTGTTAAACAAACTCGATAAAACCAAAAAAATGATTTTGGGTGGTGTGCTTGCCGTTGTGGTGGTGGCAGTCATCATCTTATTCAATGTCTCGTCTCAACGCAACCGTGTGGTTCTCTTTAAGGATTTGGATTCCAAAGACTTTTCTGAGGTAACCAAAAAACTAGATGCCCTTGGTTATTCCTATGGATCGAGTGATACAAACCTCATTACTGTTGATCCCGAACAAAGACAAGAGATCGTCACAAAACTCGCACAAGAAAATTTAATTCCTGCCGGTGTGACAGGTTGGGAACTTTTTGACATTGAAAAATTTACAGAGACCCAATTCGACAAAGACATTAAAAAGTACAGAGCTCTAAAAGGTGCGATAGAAAAATCACTCAATACATTAAGACCGATCGAAAGATCCGATGTCAACATCGCCATCCCGGAAGGTGATCTTTTTGAATCCAATTCCTATCCTGTGAAAGCCAGTGTCATTTTACACTTTAAACCTGGTGTAGAAGGAATGAGTAAAAAAGAAATCAAAGGGATTGTGAACTTAGTCGCACGTGCCGTTCCTAAGTTAAAACCAGAAAACGTAAGTGTGGCCGATCCCGATGGCAAAATCATTTCTGACTTCGAAGAAGATTTAGAAAAAGAAAGATTAGAACTTCGTATCGTCCAAGAAAAACTTAGAATCGAAGAAGAAGAACGAGTCAAACGACTCATCGACATTCGTAACACCTTACGCTGGTATTTGGGTGGAGAGGACCGTGTGGACATCACACGTTTTGAATATTCTTTCAATTGGGACCAAGAATCCTTAACAGAAAATGAAGTTTTACCTGTGGTTGCTGAAGAAGATAACCCTGATACACCATATAACGAAAGAAAGTTGGTTGATGGATATTCCTTAAAAGTTTCATCCAAAGAAACAAAAGAATCGTTTAAGGGTCGTGGGTTCACTCCCGATGGTCCTGCTGGTACAGAACCAAACCTTCCTCCTGGTTATAAAGATACAGATTATCAAAAAGCAGAATATTCCAAAGATGAAAATATCAATAACTACGAATTCAACAAACGTGTGAAAGATATCAAACGCCAACCTTGGAAAATTGAAAAAATTGGTTTATCTGTCGTTGTGGATGGTGTTTGGGAAAGAAAAGAACGCGAAGATGGAATGGGTTATGACAGAAAATACATTCCTGTTGCCGAAGGTGATTTAAAACTCATTCGTAAAAACTTAGAAGCAGCCATTGGATACACAAGATCCCGTGGTGACCAAATCAGTGTCATTACAATTCCAAAAGATAGAACAGAACAATTCCGAGCTGAAGACGAAGAGTTTCAAAGACAACGTGCCATCCGAAATATGGTGATTGCTTCGCTTGTTATTTTAATTCTCTTAATACTTGCTATCTTAGTTTACCGTGCGATCAAAAAAGAAATCGCAAGAAGAAGAAGACTCAGAGAAGAAGAACTTGCTGCTCAACAACAAATGATGCGGGAAGCAGCACTTCGAGTGATGGACGAAGGAGGAGCGGAAGTCGAACTCTCCCTCGACGAAAAACTCAGACGCGAACTTTTAGAAAACGCAATCAACCTGGCAAAAGAAAAACCAGAAGATGTGGCACAGCTACTACGCACTTGGCTTGCCGAGGAAGAACAAAGTTAGGAACTTTCAGTTTCTTTTTTCCAACGAATATTGGCGCCATTAGTGATCCGGGAATATACTTCCCGGAAATACTGGTTAGGTGCTTTTCCATCGGGATCTTGCGAATAACGAGGTCTTAGGCGGTGGACAAAATACATATCCAAATCACCTTTGTTTTTTCCGTGGATTTTCCCTCTGTATTCCGTAACAAAAAAATATTTTACTAATTCATAAGTTTCTTTGGAAACATTAATTTTTCCAGTTTCCCCGCCAGACTCCATCCTTGAGGCAGTATTGACTGTATCTCCCCAAATATCATAAGCAAACTTAAACCTTCCCACAACGCCTGCCACTACAGGCCCTGTATGAATACCTAGTCTTAATTCCCAAAAAGGCAAACCTAAAGTAGATTTAATTTCCTTTAGTTGGTTCATAAAACTTTGGATCTCTAAGGCCGCCAAACAAGCGTCAATGGCGCTAGTTCTAGTTTCGACCGGAACTCCACCGGCACACATATAACTATCACCGATGGTTTTTAGTTTTTCCAAATTGTTACGAAGAATGATTTCATCAAACTGAGTGAAACAAGCATCTAATTCTTCAATTAAACTTTGTTCATCCATCCCTTCAGCTACTCGTGTAAATCCTTTGAAGTCTGTGAATAAAACCGTAACATTTTCAATCCGAGAGGGTGTGACACTTCCCTTTTGTTTTAATTCCTGTGCGACTTTATAAGGCAAAATATTGAGTAATAACTTTTCAGACTCTTCCCTTGCTTCTTCTGCTTTGTCCTGAGCAATGAGGGCTTTTTCTCTTTCTTCATCAGCTTTTTGTTTTTCTAAATCTAACAAAAAGTAACTGATATCTAGCTCCTCTGCTAAAGGACGAGACATGATGTAAACAACAAGGTAGTTAAACAATACAAGCGGAAGCACAATCATAGTTAAATGAAAGGCAGATTCCCCTACTCCATACTGTTCGCGAATCAATGGGAAATATAGGATTGCAGCAATTCCCATAGTAATGAGGCCTAAGTTAGCAAGCCTTTGGCTGAGTTGGATGGTCCTACCTTCCAAAGACAAAGCGCCATGTCGTAACACCGCATAACCAAGTAAAAACGCTGGTATAAATTGGAAATCTGCCAAAGGATAAATAGGAAAACCATGACTAGGAAAAAGGGCGGCCAATAATAAAATAGCAGACAAAAAAAACGAACCTATGATCCATTTGGATGCAAAGTTAATATAACCTTTGTTGCGAATGAATGTAAAAAGCACTAAAAGAATCGCAATGGCACCGTTAGCACCAACAAGCAATTCCGCTGGGCCACCATGATGCACTCTTGACCAAGGGTAATCAAAATAACCAACAAAAAGGTAAGGAGAAGGAGCAAGGATCGCTGCAGTGACACAGAGTAAGTCGATACCCTGGATCCAAAATGGTGACTTTTGTCCGATGGCTTCAAATACCAAACGCACCATAATACTCGGCGCAAAAGCAAAGGCCACAAAGGTCATCTGCGAAATACGAAGTTGTACTACATAAGAAATGTTTAACTTTAAAGGAACGGATTGGATGACATAAAATCCGGTTAGAATGAGAGCAAAAGCACATAGTTGGTTGATTCTTGCTGAAGGATTGGCACCCGCAACTATGATGGAAAGAAATACAGCACCAAACACGGATACTACGGGTGGGATCCCCCAAGGATACCATTTTGCAGATTCATAAGCATCTGGGGAAAGCCCGAAGGAAACACCAAAAGAAATAAAAATCAATACAAAAGATAAAAGTGCAAATAAGAAATAAAACATTCCATTTTTTTGGAACAAAAGTTCATTTACATCAAAAAAGTCTGAACGAAAGACTCCATACGCCACAAGTAACATTGGGATGAATAAAAAAAATCCACCTGGATACACTTTGAACCCAAGGATACTTGGAGCATTTAAAGTTGTGAGTAAAAAAAGTAAATTGACTCCGTGAAAAAGCGTTAGGTGATAATGTTTACGAATGTATTGATAATGTTTTATAAAAGACGGTAAAATTAATATAAAATACCCAAGAGGTGCTAAAATCCCCCAAGGCCTAACAAATGAACTTCCCCTCGGATACTTACCGAATGGGAATTCAAAAACGGTAGTTTCAAATCCTTTCCCAATCAAAACTCCAAAATACAATACGAAACTAGCCAACCAACAAAGATAGGAATAATATAACAACAGTTTGCTTTGTTTTCCAGTCATATGATAGGCCAAATAAAAAGCTGTTGGGGCCAAAGGAGCGACTAGAAAGTACAACAAATCATTCCAAAAAACCAAGGTATTTACATCTTGAATCCATGCCCTTGTTGTGAGAACAAGTCCCACCGATCCAAAACTAATAAAAGAAATGGTTAAGTTTAAATGGAAAATTTTATTATCAACATCTGATTTACGAAACTTTTGAAAGGCAAAATAACTTAAAAAAACTCCTACAAAAAAAGTAAGAATCCCCGGAGCTCCATAAGGAATCTGATACCAAAAATATTCCCAATCCGAAATAATTCCTTCTGGTTTTATAAAATAAATAAGTGGGTATGATTCCATCCCTTTAAAGATCGGCTTTCGAGAAAAGAGAAAGTAGCAAATTCTTCTATTTGACTCACTTCCTCTTTTGTTGTTCTATGTCGGATATGGTTGATCTAAACTTTCCAAAAAAGAACGCTACTGAATGGTTAGCTGCTGGTAAATTTTTCGAATATAAAAAATTTCAAATTTTCTTTATCCAAGAAGGAAGAGGACAAAACTTAATTCTTCTTCATGGATTCCCGACTTCTTCCTGGGACTATTCCAAAATCTTTAACGGACTTTCACGTTATTTTAATACGATCGCTATTGATTTTCTAGGTTTCGGATATTCCTCTAAACCCAAAAAACATAAATACACACTCATCGAACAAACGGATATTATAGAGAACTTTATTGAAAAAAATGCATTAAAAAGGGTAAAGTTTGTTTTTCATGATTATGCAGTCAGCGTTGGCCAAGAAATTTTGGCAAGGCACTTGGAAAGAAGTGATCGTAAGTATGAAATAGATGGAGCTGTATTTTTAAATGGAGGACTTTTCCCTCATCTGCATAGACCAACTTTCAAACAAAAACTTCTCGCCACACCGATCTTAGGTGCTTTTCTATCGCGATTTTATAATGAAAAAAAATTTGGGGTGGCTTTTGCCCAAGTGTTTGGTAAAAATACAAAACCAAGTGACAAAGAAATTTCTGTTCTTTGGAAACTCATTACGTATCCAAACAACGTTTTGATCCCACACAAACTTCTAAAATATATTAAGGAAAGAAGGATTCACGGGGAACGTTGGAAAAATGCCCTCCTCCAAACAGAAGTTCCATTACTTTTTATCAATGGAGGAGAGGACCCAGTGAGTGGAAGCCATCTAGCCGATGAAATAGAAAAACTTCCTATTAAAAACAAAAAGCTAATTCGCTGGGAATCCATTGGACATTACCCACAATGGGAAAATTCTGAAGATTGTTTTAAAGAAATTTATGAATTTTTAAAGTAAGGATTTTAGTCCTTTAATATTTGAATTTGGTTTTAATGAGAATGTAATGAAACATGCCAATATAGCATCGAATTCATTTGTTATCAAAAGAAATTAAAAATCAAGACCTATCGGAAGGGACTGTACCAGGACCTTCCATCCCGGTTCCATCATCGGTGGGATCCGAATCTGGATTTTGTTGTTCTTTTACTTTATAACGAATTTCAATTTTTTCAGGACTGATTTGTAAAATTTCAATCCCTTTTAAATCTTTATTTTTAATGATTCGAACTTTAGCAACTTGCGGCTGTAATTCGGGGATAATTTTATTTTTAATAGGATCAAAAATATAATTACAAGGCACCTGTGCTGTAATTCCAGTTAGGATTTGTGCGGAACGAATAGGTTTTAAAGAAAAATAACGAATTGCAACTTGTTCTTCTGAAAGTTCTGCATCCAACCGAACATCTTGTCCAGAACAAACAATAGGAATTCCTGCTGCCGTCTGTTCTCCCGTTTTATAAGAAAGCGGAATGATATTAACATTCACGGTGACATCACGTGATCCAAGGACAGTGATTCCTTTTGGAAGGTCTGGGATCCTTACTGTTTTTGCAAATGGTTCCTTTTTATCCAATAGAGAAATTTCTGGCAATAGAACCTTAGTGATTTTTTCTAAATCTTGTGGTTTTCCACTGAGTGTAATTTTTTGAGGACTCACAATTTGTGTCAACTTTTCAAAGTTAGCCGGTGGAGCTCCTTCGAAAACCACTTCCAATGGAACCACTTTTAACCCACGGGATTCAATTTCCACAGGTACCGTTTTTTTCAGTTTGGTGACTTTTACACCGCTGGGAACACCAACAATTTTTTTGATGGGAACTTCTGTAACACCGAGTTGGACATCCTCTGGATCAATGACAGCTTTCATAAATTGTGAATAATAATTTACAACATCTTTCAATCCTTCCACACGTACTGGAATGGTTTTTTCAGGATTTTTGGAATAGTTCAAATTGCCAGATAACTTTGGATAGTCGACAGGGACATTGATTGTTTTAATTAATACTTTTGAATTTTGAAGATTTACATAAAAAATACTGGCTATGATTAACGAAACAAGTTTTGCCTTCCAGTTTCTTACCAATTTTCCATATACTTTGGAGATCATATACTCACTCCAGTATCTTTTTCTTTTGATTTACGAAGAGAATCATCCTTTGTCCTTCTAGTTCCAGTCATCAAACTACTGACTAAAGCCTTGAGTTCGAGTGGTTTAACAGGATGTAACATTTCTCCTTCGTAACAGATAGTAATATCACCTGTTTCTTCTGAGGTAACGATAATGATTGCATCGGTTTCTTCTGAAAGTCCCAAGGCGGAGCGATGCCTTGCTCCTAATGTGGAAATTTCCACAGAGCTACTCATAGGCAAATAGGAGGCCGCACAAACAATTCTATTTTGTTCAATGATAACTGCACCATCATGCAAGGGAGAATTCTTAAAGAAAATAGTTTGTAAAACTTCAGAGGTGACTTGTGCATCCAAAGGCACTGCGTTTTCAGATATATCTTTTAAACTAATGTCTTTGACGAGAACGATGATAGATCCTGTTTTTTCCTGAGCCATGATCCTCACTGCTTCCACAATCGGATCTAAATCAAAGGTTGGTTTGAGAAAAAACAATCGAAGGAGTCTTATCCTTGCCAAATCACCGGTTAGTCTTCGCAGTTCTGGTTGCAAGAGTACAATGATAGCAAACACAAGGGCTGGTCTGATATTGGTAAGAATCCATTCCAAAAGTTCGAATCCTAAATATTCAGCAAGACTTCCAGAAATCCAAATGATTCCTACACCGAGTAACAGTTGGATTCCACGAGTTCTTCGGAGTGTTGTGTAGGTTTTATAAATTAAAAATGCGACGATTAATACATCTAACGAAATGGAGATATAATTTTTACTCCACGGAATGATGTATAATCCTCGGAAAAAATCCAATTTAGATTCCTAACACATCAAACATATTATAAAGACCTTTGGATTTGCCGTGTAAAAATTCGGCGGCCTTTACAGCACCCGTAGCAAAGGTTTTACGATCTTGGGCTTTATGAGTAATTTCTATTCGTTCTTCAGAACTTAAAAAATAGACAGTATGTTCCCCTACCACTTCACCAGCTCGCATCGTATGCATGGCAATTTCTTTTTGGTCTCTTTCGGAATACATTCCATGACGACCATAAATGACATTTTCTTCCGAACGTTTTGTAGCATTTAAAAGCACCTCTTTTAAATACATGGCAGTTCCTGAAGGAGCATCCTTTTTATGTCTATGGTGAATATCGAGAACTTCTACATCAAAATCTTCATCTAACACTTTTGCTGCGATCTCCGTTAATTTAAACAAAAGATTCACACCTACTGACATGTTAGGTGAAAATACAATAGGAATCGAAGTTGATGCTGATTGAATGAGTGCCTTATCTGCATCAGTTAATCCAGTGGTTCCGATCACTAGGGGTTTTTTACTAGTTAAGGCCGTATTCAAAATAGATTCGAAACCTGTATGAGTACTAAAATCGATCAGGACATCCGATGTCTCACATGCTTTTTGTAAGTCTGTAGAAAGTAAAATTCCTGTTTCTTTGATTCCTGAATGGATTCCCGAATCAAAACCTGCATACACAGCACCTTCTCTAACAACGGCAGCACTTAACTCTGATTTTTTGGAAAGAGAAAGGACTTGGATGATGGCCTTTCCCATCCTTCCTCCAGCGCCGATGACACCTACTTTGATTTTAGACAATGCCTTCCTCTTTTAATTGGAATACAATTTTTTTAAAGGCATCAGCCGCCGATCCTTCAGATAAAGAAGTCATAGGAAGACGAAGTTCATTTTCACAATACCCAAACCAACTCATAGCTGCTTTGATAGGAATAGGATTGGTTTCAATAAATGCATTGATGAATACCGGTAGAAGTTTGTAATAAATCTTTTTGGAAGCTTCTAAGTCTCCACGTAAATATAAGGAAACCATATCTACACATGCACGAGGAAATAGATTAGAAACAACAGAAACAACTCCCTTTCCACCGATCGATAACACCGGCAAGGTTAGGTTATCGTCACCTGACAACAATTCGAAGTCAGGTGGTGTGGCAGCAATCACCTTTGCCATTTGTCCTAAATCACCTGTTGCCTCTTTGATGGCTGCAATTTTTGGATGGGCTGCAAGCCTTGCTACCGTTTCCGGGAGTAAATTGACATTGGTTCTTCCAGGAATGTTATACAACATCACCGGTTTAGAAGATACATTGGCTATCTCTGTAAAATGACGATACATTCCCTCTTGTGTGGGTTTGTTGTAGTATGGATTGACAGTAAGAATTCCGTCCACTCCATCAGCACAAGCCGACTCAGTGAGCTCAATGGCCTCTTTGGTAGAGTTAGAACCAGTGCCTGCAATGACTTGGATTTTTCCAGCCACAACTTTGACAGTCTTTTGGATGAGCTCCTTGTGTTCTTCGTAAGAAAGGGTGGGAGATTCCCCTGTTGTCCCACAAGGAACCACACCCGCCACGCCGGAGCGGATCTGGTTTTCTAGGATTTTAAAATAACTATCATAATCGATTTTCCCCTGGCGGAAGGGGGTGATGACCGCGGTATAAACGCCCTGAAACATAAATTAAACATCGAGGAGGGACGGAATTTTGCAATAAAAAACTGCCAAAAGACCCCATACCGATAAACTTTGCGAAAATGGTCCCTTTTTTACCGCTTACGATCAGCATTCTTGCGATTCTTAGCCTGATTTTGCATTCATTTTATGTATATTCCCGATTTGGGGTCAAAGATGTGCCAAATGAACGGAGTTTGCACAACGTAATCACAAAAAAATCTGGAGGAATGTTTTTTATCCCTCTGTTTCTTCTCTCTGTCCTTTTTCTCCTTTTTTACCCCCAAATGGGAGAAAGATTTCCATTACCCGAAGATTGGGTCCAGAAAAAAGACATTTATCTTTTGTTAGCTGGAGTTTTTGTTTTTTCTATCATTGGCTTCATTGATGATTTGTATCACCTTAGCCCTAAACTTCGATTGTTTTTAGAACTCACAACTGTGGCTGTGTTTTTAATTTGGATTAGTCCCGTGGTTTCCTATTTTGGAACCGTTTTTCTCCCCAATTCAATCCAAGTTGTTGTTCTCACCATCTTCCTTGTTTTTGCAGTAAACCTCGTAAACTTTATGGATGGTATGGATTGGTATTTAGTCGCTACCCTATTCATTTCGTATTTTTCTTTAGTCCTGACGGCTCCCGATTTTTACTCTATTGGAAATAGTGGATACAGTTTGTATGGAATCTTGTTTCTTTCTATGTTCGGATTTATATTTTATAATTTTCCAAGAGCTAAACTTTTTATGGGAGATAGTGGGTCTTTAGCATTAGGTTTTTTTGTGATGGCATTACCGTTGTTTGTTGGGAAGTGGGGAACAGAAAAATCGGAAATTTGGGATATCACCTATTACTTTTATCTGTTTCCTTACTTTTGGTTGGATGGGGTTTTTACCTTAACCAAACGATTCTTCCAAAAAAAACATCTATTTACCGCTCATAGAGAACACCTATTCCAAAGGATCACAGAAACCAAACTCGGAAAAGTTGGATCACTTTGTATTTTTTCCCTCTTAAATCTTCTCATTGTTTGTATCCATTTTATCTTAAAAACTAAAGGCATTTCCAATCAGTTTCTATTTTTTATCTTATCTCTTTTTGCAACAATCAGTTATGGAATCCTTTGGCTTTTTGTGCCTAGAAAAAACCTTGCATAAAGTCTTCGGACTCCCATCCTTTCCTTTATGCCTCTATCGAAAAAAGAAATTCTATTCTGCCTTCTCAATGGTTTTCTCATCGGGATCGCCAACCTCATTCCCGGTGTTTCCGGAGGGACTTTTGCACTCATCCTTGGACTTTATGACAGATTAATCACTGCCATCACTTCCCTTAACTTAGATACCATCAAAGTTTCGTTAGCACTTGTATTTGGATTTTGGAAAGAAGATGTAAGAGAACGTTTTGCTTTAGAAATGAAACGTATCGATTTTTGGTTCCTTGTATTCTTAGGAATTGGACTTTTATTATCTGTGATTTCTGGTGCCAAACTCATCCAGTTTTTACTCCAAAACCACCCACAAGCTACACTTGCCCTTTTCATCGGACTTATTTTTCCTTCCCTAGTTGTTCCTTACAAACTGATCGAAAAACATAGTTTCTTTGTATGGTTATTTTTAATTCCAGGAATCCTACTTACCATAGTCCCTAGTTTCTTTATGGGTGATACAACTGGTTCCGAAAATCCTTTGATTGCATTTCTCACAGGAGCCATTGCCATCTCCGCAATGATTTTACCTGGGATTTCTGGATCTTACATCATGCTTGTGTTAGGTGAATACCAAATAGTGATAGGGAAACTTTCTACCATCCTCGAACCAAGTTCGATTATTTTTCTAGGAGCCTTTGGGATTGGATGTTTGCTCGGACTTCTTATTTTTACCCATTTTGTAAAATGGTTATTTGTAAAATATAAATCCCATACTATGACTTTCCTCCTTGGACTCATCCTTGGATCGTTTTTTATCCTTTGGCCTTTTAAGGATTATGCACATGGTCAGGCTATCGTGGGAAGATCGGGAGAAGTCAAACGAGACATCCAAATTGCTACAGCAAAGAACGTTCTACCGAATGATTTTGCGGAAACACAAATCCCTCTCGCTGCCTTAGTTTTTGGTCTAATACTTGGGTTTGGTCTCAACCGATTGGAATCTTTACAAGAGAAGAAGTAGAATTTTTAAACCTTTCCATCAGAGTCTGGATTTCAAAGTCCAGACTTCGATCCTCCGCCATTGTCTTTAGGCCGGCAAACAAATCCCTACTTGGAACCAAATCCTTTCTTTTGGCAAACCGAGAACTCTGAAAAACCGAAAATGCCAAAATAGATAACAATTTATACCCACTGACAACCGTTCTGCGATTTCTCAAAACAGAAATCGCACCCATAGGAACGATGTCTTGGTTATTGCCATTGGTGGGTACAGACTGCACAGAACCTGGCATACTGTCTCTTCGCACTTCTGCCGTTAGGTGGGTCGACATAAGTCCTAACCCAGATAAACCAGCATAAGTACCAGGTTTATCTGACAACATCAGCGGAAACTCCCCGTTTTCTTTAGGTTCATAAAGGTAATTCAAAAAACGATCGACCCAAGTAAACCAAACAGCCATCGCATTCTGCAATCGGTCAGAAGCAAAACTGACTTGGGCGGCATAAAACCCACCACCTTCGGCAAACCGAACTCCGTCTTCTGTAGGAATTAAAACAGGATTGTCCGAAAGAGAATTTAACTCCTGTTCTACGATCATACCTACAGAAATTATTTCATCTAAAATGGAACCTAAAATTTGAGGGATACAACGAATCGAATAGATATCTTGGATTCGACTTCCTTCTTTTTTCTCTTTGGAATGTTTGGAAACCACGGGATAAAGAATTCGAACAATTTCCTTTGGGCCCTGAAACTGTTTGTGGTTATGGTAAGCCGGATGGAAGGCATCAGAAAATACAGAATGAAAACTAAATAAATACTCGAGTAGTTCCAAACTATAAGAAAGTATGTTTCGAAATTCAAGGACTTGGAGCCCAAGGAGAGCCGTGGTAAAACTTGTTCCATTAGTAAGAGAAATGGCTTCTTTGGCTTTTGGGGTCCAAGGTAAACCTGGAATTTGGGAAGTTCCACCATTCCAGCGACTCGGTCCTAAATCCTTTCCTTTACCTGTAAACCCAGATTCACCAAGAAGTGCCAAAGGAATATAACTAAGAGGAATCAAATCTCCGGAAGCAGAAAGAGAACCTTTTTCTGGCAAAACGGGAATACAATCCAATTCCAGAAGTGTATTCAATAGTTCTAATGTTTTAAAATCAATTCCCGATCCACCAAGCGATAAACAATGAATCCTTGCTGCAAGAACTGCCCTCGCTTCGTTATGACTCAAATGAGAATGGGGAATCCCATCGAAAGAAAATACAGGTTCTACAGTTAAATGATAGATTAATGATTTTTGGATTTTTTCGGTATCCTCATTGGATGCGAAGGCATGGGGCCCAAATCCGGTATGAATTCCATAAATTAGTTTTTCTTTTGAAAACTCTAAAATAGTTTCCAATTGGTTTCGTTCTTTCTCTAAAGATAAGCGAACGTCAGTTAAATGAGGAAATGAACCAGTTTTTGATAAGGATTGGAGTTTAGATAAGTTCAAAATGATTTAAAACCGGGGAAAAGTCCCCGGTTTGTCCAAAAGTTTAGACGAAGAACACGAAAGTAATGAGGATAAAAACAGGAACTAAAATTCCCATCGAATATGCTAAGTATCCACCGAAAGATGGCATCTTTACTTTGTTTTCTTCGGCAACAGATTTCACCATAAAGTTTGGAGCGTTACCGATATAGGTATTTGCACCCATAAACACTGCACCCACCGAAATGGCTTTCAAAATCTCTTCCGCTTGGACATTTCCAATGAACTGACCTAGTGTCAGAGGAGCCGCAGCACCCGCTGGAGTGAGGAGACCAGAAGCTAACGAACCAAAGGTGAGGTAAGTCGGCGCATTGTCTAAAACAGAGGAGAATGCTCCTGTGGCCCAGAAAAACTGCCAGTTCTCTGTGATCCCAAGTTCTTTCCCATGTGCCTCAAGTAAAACAAGAGCAGGAATCATCGTGATGAAAATCCCAATAAAGAGATAAGCCACTTCTTGGATCGGATGGAGAGTAAAGTTGTTAAACTTACGATCGGCTTCTTTAGAAGTTAACTTAGAAAGACCAATGAGTACAATTAATACTGCCTCGCGAATAAATCCAAGAGATGGTGTTTGATTGATTTCAGGAATGTAGTTACTGTTCAAAAAAGCAACTGCCAAAATCACACCAAGTAACCAAATGAAGTTCACTTGACCACCAATGGAAAAAGGAGTCGCAAGTTTATCGTCTTTTTTTAAATCTTTTTTAGCTTCTTTTTTATAAGCAATTGTATCCCAAACAAAATACACAACGAGTAATATAGAAACTGCCAAAAGCATCTCAGGCAAAAGTTTGAATGTCCAAGTGAATGGAACTCCTTTCAAATATCCAAGAAAAAGTGGAGGGTCACCGAGTGGTGTTAAAGATCCACCGATATTGGAAACAAGGAAGATAAAAAACACAACTGTGTGAACTACATGTTTTCTTTCGCTATTTGTTTTTAACAAAGGACGAATGAGTAACATAGAAGCCCCTGTAGTTCCAATAAAGGAAGCAAGGCCAGCACCAATTAACAAGTATAATGTGTTATTAAGAGGAGTTGCATGAATGTCTCCCTTGATCACAATTCCCCCGGAAATATAAAACAAAGACCCGAGTAAAATGATAAAAGGAATATAATCAAAAAATACTGTGTGAACAATATTATGGCTGTAACCATAAACCAGCAGAACCACAAATGAAATGGCTCCGAGTCCCACAGCAAGGATCAATTTGTTATTATTGTCTTCCCACCAATGAGAAGTTTTGTGAGAGGCAACCGGTAAGATTGCGATGGAAAGTAATATGGCAACAAAAGGTAAAACCGTCCAATATGGTAGTTCCTCGTGTACTGACTCGCCGTGAGACGAATGTCCTGTTTCTTCCTGAGTGGTTGTTTGCGTCTGAACCGGAGTCGGATCTTCGGCAAATAAACCTGCTGTTGTCACAGACAAACAAACCAGGAATACTATCATTGTGAGAAGCTTCTTCAACATGCTCACCATCCTATTTTTTTAGGACAGCTTATCCGAAATCCAAACCTCGTGGAACTAAAAAAACCGCGATTCTCCAATTTTTAAAGAAACCAACTGCCCTTCTTTGAATCCGGCTCGTTTTAACTCTTCTATAGTGCGGGGCACAGGAGAATCCAGTGGCTCATCGGAAAGTACAAAAGTCATATAATGCATGGGAACTAAGTACTTTGCCTTAAGGTCGCCAAAAGCCTGAACGGCTTGTTTTGGATCGATATGCACAGGTTCCATAAGCCAACGAGGTTCGGTAGCCCCAATCGGTAAGATAGCAATGTCTACTGGTCCCAATTGATTCGTGACCTCTTGGAAATGAGTGTAATATCCAGTGTCTCCCCCAAAGTAAACTTTCTCTTTTTTTCCAGAAATCAAATAACTTCCCCAAAGAGTTTTATCTCGGTCAAACAATCCACGACCACTAAAATGTTGAGTGGGTGTGAAAGTGATTTGTAGATCTTTCATCGTAGTTTTTTCCCACCAATCCATCTCTTGAACATTCCGTATTCCTTCATCTAACAGAAGTTTTCTGTTCCCAAGGCCAGTGAGAACCAGAGGATGAAATTTTTCTTCTAATTGTTTCAGTGTGGGTAAGTCCGTATGATCATAATGATTGTGAGATAAAATGATTAAGTCTATTTTTGGTAAGTCATCGATTTTGATTCCCGGCGGGGTATACCTTTTAGGGCCAATAAAACTTACAGGAGAACACCTTTCGCTCCAAATAGGATCTGTTAGGATGTTCACTCCATCAATTTGGATGAGAGTTGTTGCATGTCCCACCCAAGTCACAGAAAGTTGGGATAAATTTGTTTTTAGCTGACTTCCATCATTCTCTACAACAGGAAAGTTCGGATAATCAACCGGATCTACACTATGGGGCAATCGGAATCTTTGGATTTGCCAAGTGATTACATTCCAAAAACCTTTTGTTTCGAAATTAGGATTTGGGTTTTTGAACCCAGTAGGTGTATGGTGCGATGTACGAACACTAGCGTCAGCGAAACAAGAAAGAACAAAAAGTACAAGTATGGAATATAAGCTTAGGGACTTCACGTGGATTAGACGAAAAACAAACTTCCCATGATTGTAATTTTCGATTGCGTTTTTTAGAAACAGGAACAATCGTTTTGTTATTATGTTTAGGTATAACGAAACAAAGGATTTGATGATTGCCTATGCAAAATGGAGAGACACAGTCGACCGAACGGAAGGAAGTGAAACCATTTTTGGAGCCAATGCAGAAGTTTCAGAAATTGCTCGTGACCTAAGAGAAGACGCAGAATTTGAACTTAGAATTTTGATCCAAGATTTAAAAAAACAAAATCCTTCTGCCATTAAAGAATGGGTGGATACGACCAAAGCCTATTTACAGAAAATCGAATCTACCACTCCCGAAGAACAAATCCAACAACGCAAACAAATTGCAAGGGATTGGAAATATTCCCGGTCACCACTTGGCATTTCCGTTCGTTACCCGCATCCTTCCCAATATTGGGGGAGTGGGATTGGGGTTTTAGGTCCCGATTTCGACTGGTAAGATTCCCTAGGATTCAGAATCCTATGACCCATGGATTCAATATTTTTTACAATTTCCAAACTAGGTACAGTTTTACTTTTCCCCCTTCCTATTTTTTTTATCTTATCTTTCTTTCTCATTTTAACAACAAAGTCAAAACAAGGGAAATTACGTCTTTTTTGCATCGTATTATTTTTGTATCTAGCATCTAACGCGCATGTGGCGAATTTTTTACTAAGGTCTCTTGAAAAAGATTATCCTCCCATAACCATCAATGAGGTTCCGCAATCAGAAGTAGCCATTGTTCTCGGTGGGATGGTCCAAACCATTTCAGTGCATCCAGGAAGGCCTGAACTTACGGACTCAGTCGACAGGTTGACAGATGCAATCCGACTTTATAAAGCAGGGAAAGTAAAAAAGATTCTTTTTACAGGTGGATCGGGACTTCTTTTTACGGATGTTTATCGAGAAGCAGACTTAGCAAAGGAATTGTTTTTAGGTCTTGGTGTTCCAGAAAAAGATTTAATTTGGGAAAACAATTCCAGAAATACCTACGAAAACGCGATCGAAACAAAGAAGTTACTCATTGAAAAAAAAATAAATTCAGCGATTCTCATTACCTCTGCTTTCCATATGAAACGGGCGGCAGGTTGCTTTCAGAAACAAAACATCTCTTTTATTGCCTTTCCGACAGATTACCGTTCGACAAATTTACAATCGGGAGCCTTTGAACTCTACATTCCTTCTGCAGGATTTTTGGACCAAACGACTCTTTCTATCAAAGAATGGGTGGGATATTTTGTGTATCGTGCCAAATCCTATTTATAACAGTCGATTTTCTCTGGTATTTTTTAAGACCTTTTTGTTTGACCGCAACCTGCAATCAGAGAGGTTAGAGGAAAGACGGGAATCCGTCTAAAGAATAGATTATGAATCGTAAGTTTTTAACTCTTTTGTTTCTCATTGGACTTTCTCTCGGAGGGATTGCTTATTTCTCTTCACAAGAAACCTCCTACCTCCTTTTAGATGCTTCCGAACTGGCAGCAAACCAAACTAAATACTCAGACCAAAACCTGCGTGTACGTGGATTTGTGCGGGTGGGGAGTCTTGTCCGCGAAGGAAAAAAAGCCAAATTTGATTTAGAACTAAATGACCAAATCATCCCTGTTTTTTTTACCGGGGAAACACTTTTGCCTGATGCTTTTAAAGAAGGAGCCAGGGCCCGAGTCGATGGAAAGTTAGACCACGGGGTTCTAGTTGCCTCTCACGTAGAAGCCAAGTGTGCTTCGAAATATGAAGCAGGATACGCTGAGGAAAAATGAACAATTTAGGAACCATCCTTTTATCTGCATCACTCGCCGTATTAATTTTTTCCGCCTTACAAACAATATACGGAATTTATAAACAAGACAGAAAAGCCATAGAACTTGGCCGTCTTGCCCTCATGACAAATCCATTTGTCATCATACTTACTTTTACAGTTCTATTAACACAACTGGTCCGATCTGACTATAGCAACTATTATGTGGTCATGCATTCCAGTGAACACTTACCACTATTTTACAAAATGACATCAATTTGGTCTGGTTCCTCCGGAAGTTTGTTGTTTTGGAATTTGATTCTTAGTGTTTTCACCTTTATCGTGTTATGGCAAACTAGGAAATCCATCGAAGATCGAATTCCAATGATGAATCTCATCCTTGCTGTTTTATCTGGATTTTTTTCTTTTCTTGCCGTATTTTATGGAGATGCTCAACCATTCCGTGAATTTGTTCCTGAAGCCGCTGCAGGAAGGGGTTTAAATCCCCTACTCCAACATTGGGCGATGATCATCCATCCCCCTATTCTTTATATTGGTTATGTAAGTATTTCCATTCCTTTTGCCATTGCAATGTCGGCACTTGTGTCGGGCCAACTTTCAGAAGATTGGATGAAGTTCATTCGCAAGTGGACTTTGTTTTCTTGGTTCTTTTTGGGAACAGGGATTTTACTCGGTTCCAAGTGGGCCTATGAAGAGTTAGGTTGGGGTGGTTATTGGGCTTGGGATCCAGTAGAAAACGCATCCCTTATGCCTTGGTTACTCACCAGTGCCTTTGTTCATTCTGTGGTGATCCAAGAACGTAGAGGGATGTTAAAGTTTTGGAATATGTTACTTGTCATCCTTGCTTTCCACTTTAGTTTACTGGGAACTTGGATCACTCGTTCCGGAGTTTTGGAAGGCCCACATAGTTTTTCCAAATCGACAATTGGAACTCCTTTTATCATTTATATCATCGTTAGTTTTTTATTTTTCACAGGATTTGTGGTTTATCGAAGAAAACAACTTACTCCTGAAAGAAATTTAGAAGCCATTACTTCAAAAGAAGGTAGTTTTTTACTAAACAACTTTCTACTCGTTCTCTCTACTGCCGCTATTTTGCTCGGTGTATTTTCTCCTCTTTTGTATGGAAAAGAATTTAAGGCTCCTTGGTTTAACTCCTGGGGTGTCCCTGCCGGGATTTTTCTTTTACTTCTTATGGGAGCTGCCCCACTTCTTGCCTGGAGAAAAGGTGCTGGGGCTGTATTTTTTTCGACCTTACTCAAACCTTTCATCGCAGGTCTTGTCGGTGGTGGGCTCTACATTCTTTTTTATTCGCAAAACTTTACCAAACCAGATAGCAAATATGGAGATGTTTTGGCAGAAGTGTATTCTGTGCTGACTGTGACAATCGGAGTGTTTACAGTTTCTGGAATCATCCAAGAATATTACAGAGGAATTCGAGCACGAAGAGAAGAATTCAAAAACGAAAATATCTTGGTAGCCGGTTACCGAATGTTACTCAAAAACAAACGGCGGTATGGTGGATACTTAGTGCACTTCGCCCTGGTATTAATTTTTATAGGTTATGCAGGAAATGCCTTTAAAATCAATACTTCCGTTCGTTTCTTTTATGAGCTCCAACCACCGACTTCGGAAGAGATTGTTTATCAATCCATTGATAAAGCGATGATCGGTGGTTACCAAATTGAAGCCTCCACTCTCAAACTAAAACCTGTATTGATTTCTGGCCTTGGTGGTGAACCCAACATTCAGAATGTCATTGTTTCCCAAGAAGGAACTTATGGAATTTTTAGGGGTACAGAAAAACTAAGTGATCTTACCACAGAACGTAGGTTTTATCCACAGATCTCTCACCTAACAGGAGATTTTGAAACTCATATCCCTACTAGTGAACCTGCAATCCTTTCCATGGCTAAGGAAGATTTTTATATCCAATTGGGTGCCATTGAAACCTCTGATTTAAAATCGGAAAACCCTGACCTTCCATTGATGTTTATGCAGTATTATTTCACTCCTGGTACGGAGATGGATAAACTAAAACTATTTCTAAATTTCCCAAAACAGATTGTAGCAAACTTGGAAGTATGGGTGAACCCACTGGTAAAACTGATATGGATCGGATCACTTCTCTATTTCTTATCAGGGATATTTTTACTGCTACCAGTCGGCGAAACCAAAAAGAAAACGGTAGGATAGAATGAAGTTAGGTGATCAATACAAAACCCAGTCCAAAAAGGAAACTTCTTCCTATCCTACAAATGTTTGGTTTCGTTCCCTTTCGAAATCAAATTTATTGGTGATTGGATTTTGTTTCCTATTTCCAAGCCTACTTTTAGCACAAAAAACAACCACCAATCTGAAAGAAGAAGCACAAATCCAAACTTTCTTAAAGGTTACGGAAAACATTCGTTGTATTTGTTTACCAAGTCTTCCCATTCAATCGTGTTCATTTAACATGTGTGCGGCGTCGAGTTACATAAAAACATTTATCGAAAACCGAATCAAAGACGGGATGAAAGAAGAAGAAATCATATCGAAAATGGAAAATGGATTCGGAACTTCTGTTTTACAAGATCCAATCGTAGTTATGTTTCAAGAAAACGGAAACCAAGGAATGGTCGATTCGATTGTCTACGGGTTTGGACCTAAAATTTTGGCTAAACCGGATGATACCTGGATAAATTTCACTCTCCTGGCACTCGGAATTTTGGGATTGTTTGGAATTTACAAATTCGGAACAAGAAAAAAGAAAGAGTCTATCTCAACTAACACTAAACAATCTCTTGATGACTTAAAATCGACTACAGAACAAATTAAAAACAAAATCCGCAAATTCGAAGAAGAATCCTAAAGCGAATTTGAAACAAAAAAAGGAAACCAATTAGAGAGAATTCCATTTCTCTCTAATTAAAATTAATTCCTTCACTAATGTTTGAATATCACTTAAGCCTAGTTTTGCATTTAAACTAATGCGTAACCTCGGAGTCGACACTGTGGGAGGACGGATGGCTCGAACATCCAAACCTCTCTCTTGCAAACTGTTCGCAAAAAATAAAGCCTCTTTCTCTGTTGTCAGTAAAACTGGGATTATATGCGAAGTAGAATTGGTTAAAACAAATCCATTTTCTTCCAAAGAATTCTTTAGTTCTTTTGCCAATGTCAATAAAGTTTCTCTCTCTTTATCCATAGAACTAAGTAAAGAAAGAGCAAAAGAAGCAAGTTCTGAAACCATTGGGAGAGGTGCTGTGGAAAATATAAAGGGCCGCATTACATTCACTAAGTGATCCCTACCTATTTTTTTAGTAACAATGATCCCACCTTCAAGTCCTAAAGATTTTCCCAAAGTGTAAACTCTGTAATCAATGGACTGGATTTCAGAAAGAGTTAAATCACGAAAGACTAGTCCCTTCCCACTTGGGCCATAAATTCCCAAAGTATGGGCTTCGTCTAAAACCAAAACAAATCCAAATTCTTTTTTTAAACTCAGTAAGGTTTTTAAATCAGGTGAATCTCCATCCATACTAAATAAAGTTTCCGTCACAACGATACGTTTATGTTTGCGATTTGGATCTTCCAAATCAGCTTTTTCTAATAAAGTACGTAAGTGGTTTAAATCCAAATGATTATAGTATTTTTTTTTAGCTCCCGAAATGCGAATCCCATCTAAAATGGATGCGTGATTCAATCGATCGGTGAACACGAAACAGTCGGGAGCCGCAATGGAATCCAAAAGTCCGAAATTTGCAGTAAATCCGGTAGAAACCAAAAGTGCGGCCTCCCCTTCTACAAAATGGACAAACTCCGATTCGAACCGGTCCATGGAACTTGTATTCCCCCTTACCAACCGCGATGCCGTCGACCCAAAAGGATATAAATTTTTTCTCGATTGGAAAAACTCCAACATACGAGGATTAGATGTTAATCCCATATAGTCATTGGAACAAAAGTCAATTCCCTGATAGACCTTAGTCTCCCGAAACAATTGTTTTTCACGTATGGAATCCAGTTTTTTTTGGACTTCTTCCCAATGATTTGCCATTGGCTACCAGTTTTCTTTTTCCTTTATTTTTTCCGATTTAATTTTTTACATAATTTGTTAGAATGATCCCATAGATGAGCACCCTTTCACCCGATGTCATCCAGAGAATTCGTTCTGCTAAGAATATCCTATTTCTCACAGGAGCAGGAATTTCTAGCGAAAGTGGAATTCCCACCTTTCGGGGAGAGGGCGGGTATTGGAAAACATTTAAAGCGGAGGAACTAGCGACACCGGAAGCATTTGAAAATCATCCTGATGTAGTTTGGGAATGGTATGACTGGCGGCGTGGAATCTGTTTGGATGCAAAACCGAATGAAGGACACCTAACGATTGCAAAATGGCAATCTCTATCGCCTTCGATCAACTTAATCACACAAAATGTAGATGGACTTCACTCCAGAGCAGGTAGCAAAAACCTATTAGAAATCCACGGTAATATCTTTCGTGCAAGATGTACAAGTTGTAGGGAAAAGTTTTCCTTAGGGGAAGACGGAATCAACCAACCAGGTTTAAAGTTTTGTCCCGTATGTGAATCCCTTTTACGACCCGATATCGTTTGGTTTGGCGAAGGTTATGACAACAAACTCCTAACCAAAGCTTGGGAACTAAGTAAAGTCGCCCATATTGTTTTTGTGATTGGAACTAGTGCCAATGTATCTGTACCTGCAAATTTAGCATTGACTGCGATCCGTAATGGGGCTTTGGGAATTGAAATCAATCCTGAAACCACTACTCTTACACCATCCATGCAAGTTCATTTTGGCGGTAAATCGGGAGAGGTCCTTCCAGAAATTTTTAAAGAAGTGTTTCCCGATACAAAACGAAACTAAAATTTTGTTTATGTTTGAAGGCAGCAAAATACAATATCAATCAACCATTTATACATTTGCCATTTAGAAATAACAAATAAGAGAACTTTATGTTAACCATCTTTCTTCTAGTACTTTCCAATATCTTTATGACCTTTGCTTGGTATGGACATTTAAAATTTGCCAAATCAAACAATATGTTTTATATCATTTTGTTTTCTTGGGGTATTGCTTTTTTCGAATATGTATTAATGGTTCCAGCCAACCGCATTGGATTCACAGTTTATAAATTTGAAGGTTTTCAACTCAAGATCATCCAAGAAGTGGTTACCATTTTTGTATTTATAGTCTTTGCTACAGTTTTTCTTGGCGAAAAAATCAAATGGAATTATATCGTAAGTTTTGGACTGATTCTTCTTGCTGGTTACTTTGCGTTTGGTTTTGGATCAAAATCAAACGGACACTAAAAAGGATACTAGTTCTTCTGCAATTTTTTCTTTAGGAAGTGGGCCAATTTCTTTTTCTAGCCCACTAACACCAAAAATACGAACACTAGAATCCACTTCGCCAAAACCTTTTCCAGAACCCACATAGTTTCCAACGATATAGGAAAGTCCTTTTCGAACGAGTTTGTCTTTGGCATGGCGTTCCAATTCTCTAGTTTCGGCAGCAAACCCAACTCGAAGGGAATTCTGAATTTTATGTTCTTTGACAAATTCTGTTACTTGTTGTAATACATCAGGATTTTCTTCTAATTCAAGAAGAAGTCCTTTGGTTCCTTCAGAAGTTTTTTCTTTTTTGATTTTATGTTCTGCTGTCATAATCGGACGAAAGTCCGCAGGGGCCGCTGCCATGATAAGCAAACTATCGTTAGTGATTTCTGATAAAACGGCATCTCTTAATTGGATTGTGGTTTCAACTTCAATGTTTCGAACCGCTCCCTGAACATGGGAATATCGCTCTAGTGTATTTCCGTGGATATAAACTACCTCCACTGGGTATTTCAAAAAGGAAGTGGCAATTTCGTAACCCATCTTTCCCGAAGAAGCATTGGAAATATAACGCACAGGATCAATCCATTCCCGTGTGGGTCCGGAGGTAACAATGACTCGTTTGAATTTTAGATTCATGAATTAGCAGTATGAAGTTTTATGATTTGTTCCATGATGGATTCAACCGTAGCTAGTTTTCCGTATCCCTCATCCCCACAAACCACAATCCCTTTGTCAGGAGAAACAATGTTTACTCCATCTGATTCCAATGTTTTTAAATTTCTTTGGACAGCAGGGTGTAAATACATTCCAGGATTCATAGAAGGGGCGACTAACACAGGAGAGGTGCATGCCAAATAAGTAGATGTTACCAAATCATCAGCAATTCCGTTAGCCATTTTGCCTATGATATTTGCAGAAGCTGGAACCACGGCAAAAACAGAAGCAAGATTTTTGATTTCAATATGAGCCATACCCGTATCAAATTCATCCACTCTCACTGGTTTTCCCGTGAGGGCTTCGAAGGTAATTTTTCCCACAAATTTGGTGGCATTGGAAGTCATAATCACACGAACTGGATAACCTTGTTTGGTAAGACCTCTTACCAAATCACAAGCCTTGTAAGAAGCAATGGATCCAGATACAGCGATTATAATTTCCTTCATTTATCTGTCCTCGTAAGAGAGTTCCCTTTCCATTTCTGAGTCGGTATCTTCTTCTAGTTTGGGGGTGAATTGGATAGAGATGATTTTATTCCCCTCCATTTTTTTAACCTTCAAACTTCCTTTTTTGATTTGAACGACACTGCCTTCTTTTGGCATATCTTCGTTCTTTTCCATAAAATAACCAGCAATGGTTCTTACTTCTTCCATATCAGAAGGTTCTTCCCCTTCCAAAATATCAGATAAACTTGAAAGTTCTGTTTCACCATCTAAAGTGATAGTTTTGGTTTTCTTATTTTTAGAGGTTACATCCACTTCATCGGTATCTGTTTCATCTCGAATTTCACCAAAAAACTCTTCTATAATATCTTCTAACGTAAGTAAGCCGGAAACACCTCCGTATTCATCAATCACAATGGCCATGTGTTGTTTTTTCTCACGAAGTTTTGTCATCACACGTTCTATGGACATAGATTCTGGGACTTTCACAAAATCCTTTTCCATAATCACAGTGATTTTTTCTTTTTTACCTTTCGCGGAAAGGTGTGCCGCTTGCCATTTTAAAAATTTTTGGACATGGACAATTCCCACGATCCGATCCAAAGTCTGATCATACACAGGGTATCTCGAAAAACTATGTTCGGCAATCAGTGGAAGCATTTTATCTATCGTAGACTCTTGCGAAATCCCAATGATAGAAAGTCGATGTGTCATTACATCTTTTGCTGTATGTTCTGAAAAATCAAAAGTCTTTTGGATGAGTTGCATTTCTGCATTATCAATCCGACCTTGTTTCCTTTGTTCCTCAATGATGATCATAAGTTCTTCTGCCGAGTGAACATACTTATCACCAGTCCTTTGCAGACGAAACAGAGTAAGAACGCCACCCGCCAACCGATTCATCACAAAAGTGACTGGAAAAAACAAATAATAAAACAACCACATGGGGCCCGAAACACCAAGAGCAATCGACTCTGTGTTTTGGATGGCAAGAGTTTTCGGGACTAGTTCTCCCAAAATCACATGTAGTAATGTAATGAGTGTGAATGAAACTCCTATCGAAATGCTATGGATGGTCACAAGATCCAGTTCAATTTGAAACATGTGAAGGAATCCAGAGACAACACTGGCAAACAAAGCTTCGCCAATCCATCCAAGAAGTAGGCTTGCGACAGTGATACCCACTTGGCAAACCGACAACATATCATCGATTTTTGAGACGGCTTTTTTTGTCAAAAGAGCCATTGCCCGGTTTTCTTTGACAAGCTCTTCGAGGCGAGAAGGCCGAATCGAGACCATAGCAAACTCGGAAGCTACGAAGAAACCATTCACAAAGACAAGGAGGAAGATAAGAAAGATGCCGATTATTTCCATAGAAACTCGAACACCGCTAAAGTATTATGATCAGGGTCCATTGGTATGAGGAATAGAATTAAGTATTTTGGACCGATCTCCCAGTGTCGCCTATAATTTTGGCAGATTTTTACCGGAAATGATGAAGTTCTAGGGATTTCCATCCAAGGATTTAACGATGATTATGTCACTTTTATTGTGGAGTGGCGTAGATCCAAACCCCTTCTTCGCGATAACGGGAAGGATCGGCAAGGCTGGAAACTGTATTTGCATCCAAAACAGGGAGAGTCGGCAGGTATCCGATTTTTTTTGTCCCCGAACGAAACCAAAAATGCAGCCATTGGTAATGCCAAGTGTAATCGGAAAAGGATTTCGCAACCACACGTTCGGTGTAAACGACCATCCTTGGTACAGTTCGATAATCAATCCGACGGAATAATTTTAGAAAAGGTATTTCTTCAAAAGAACCAGTTTCAGACTTACAAGACCAAGTAAGATTGGCCACAGAGTTCAGAGAACCCGTGTTTGTCGGGAAATCCCAAAGGTGTAATCTTTCTTTTTCCTTTAAAATACGGGAACCTTCGAAATATGCGGTATCCACTAAATTCATACCTTTCCCTTCCAATGAACGCATATTTTGAGGACATTTCCAAGAAAACACGTTTAAAGGTTTTTGCGGATCCGAACCTGGTTGGAGCGAAAAGAAAAATACAAATCCTGTATCCTTCATTTCTTTTTTGAGCGTTCGCATGAGAGAAGCACCAGATTCGTTTAAATAAATCTGTACCGTTTCATTTTCTTTGTTAGAACTTACAAGCTCCCTTACGGAATCAATGACCTCCGATGTGTCTGGCCTTTGGGAACGAATGACTTTCCAAGTCAGTTGGTTTCGTTTGGATTCTTTTGGATTAAAAGTGAAAAGATAAAACTCCTCTTTGTAAGGTAATAAAAGAACTGAGGGATGTTTGGCAGATTCTAAATTGCGAACAGACTCTTCTTCATTTTTCCTTTGGATTTGGCTCTCCGTTTCGCGACTATCCGCATAAGTAGAATCAAAAAACTTGGATTCTCTTGTTGTAGAAAAACCAGAGAGATATTGAAATTGTTTATCAACAAACTGAATTTGAAATAGAGAATGGGGACTTCCCTTTAAACTACGGGACCACTTTACTGAATTGTATTTGTAAATAGAATCCAAAAGTCCCCATACATCGTTATCATCTCGTAAGTGACTAAGTGCATATTCGAAAAACAAATCGGTAGAAAAAGCTAAGGGCCTATAATTACGAATATAATACAAATCTTCATAAAGATTGTTTTGCAGATAATCAGAAACTCCATCACGGATATTTCCATTCACTGGGCCTTTTTTGCCGGAAGCAGTATGAGCAAATACAAATCCAAAATTACGAAGAAACTCGGCCGCATAAAATGCATTTTCTTCATCCAAAATTCCCCTACTCTTTGTGAGTTCAATTGTAGACTTACGAAATTCCTTTCTATATATTTGGTTGTATCCTTGCAAAATGGTGGCGGCATACTCCAACCTTCTCCATTTTTTTTCCTGAGCCATATAAATGATTTCATCGGTCATTCGAGAGGATAACTCAGGATTTTGGTCCATTAACATTTGGGAAATCCTAAGTTTTGGCCAAATATCTGCCTCTGTTAGTTTCTCAGGATCTTTGATTTTTTGTAATGCTTTAAGAGCGACTTCAGCCCCACTAACTTTGTATAAGGTTACTGAAATTAAATCTTTAACTCCACTGATCGACATTGGTTCGTTTAAATAGGGATGATGGATATCAGCTGACCAGTTCGTTAAATCTAACTTTAAATAATAATCTAAAGATTTTTTATAATCTTTTTGTATATAGGCAAGTGCACCTAACTTCACATAAATCCTATTGAGAATTGATGCCTTTTTACCTTTTGCCAATCTCAGAAAATTGAGTAGAGACTCTTCGGCTCCCGAATAATCTCCAGAGAGAATTTGGAAAAAAGCCATTCGTTCGTTTGAATTTTCACTGATAAACCCGTCAGTGATTTTTTCCAAATCCATAATCATTTTTTGTAAATGAATTCCTTCTTTCACAAATCCGAGAAATGTTAGTTTGGCGGGAAGATCCTCATCGATTCGGTCAAGAAGTGGAATCCATTCTAAATTTGGATCTTCAAAAAAAGGAGAACTAACCCGCATAATATTCACAAAATGTTTATGCATATCCTTCTCTTTACCGGAAGGAAGATCAATGTAGTATTGTAATCGAAAAACTCGACATAACGAATAATATGGTTTGGTCTTTTGACAATCCATACGAACCATAGATTTTTTTTCATCTTCTCCTGTCTGAAAAAGATTGGTCCGCATATTTTTGGCTAGATTACGGTAGTAAGTATTGGGTTCTTTTTGAACGTAAGTATCAAGGATTTTAATTGCTTGAACTTCTTCCCCTTGTGATTGTTTCCATAAAGAAGTGAGTAATGAATCGGCAAATGCATACTCACCTTTTTTGGTACGCAAATCATAGAGAATATTAGCTATCCCCACTTTATCTTTTTTGCGAAGGTAATACTCCCCTAACATCAGATAATAATCGATTTCCTGGATTTGATTCATCCCTTCAGGTGCTTTGAATCGAAAATCATCTTTGGAATTTAAAATTTCTTTTCCTTGGATGAGGAGTTTGGAGGAATTTCCCGAAACCACCCAACCATGATTTCTTTGGGTTTGGCTCATCAAGTTTCCAACGGGAATGGTGGAAATACACAGAAGAAAAATAGAAAGTGACAGGCGATTCATCATCGTATCCATTATTCTTTAGGACCAATCGTTTTGGTCAAGTGACATAACAATTCATGGCAGAAAGTTTCAACTACCAATCCATTGTGGAGAGTTTTGACGAATTCCTAATCTACCTGGATCCATTTTTAGAAATTCAATTTTCCCGCACCTCACCCAATCTTTATCTGCCACCGGATTCCATTTCTGTCGGAAAACATATCAACGACCTCCACATCTCTCCAAGGGATGCAATGATCCTTGTAAATTTATGCCAAGAAACTTTGGGCAAAAGAACGCCTTTTCAGTTTACAACAAGTTTACTGGGAAATCCATTTCGCGTTTCCGGGCGTTACTTAGAATTCAAAAATAAACCTGGAGTCATCCTCCGCGGAGAACCTAACTTTAACATTGAAAATGTAATTTTAGACAGTGGACCTTATGTCATCTTTCGTTATAAGTATGATACGGAGTTTGTAACAACTTATGTTTCTCCCAACGTTTCTTTAAACTTCGGTTACCAAACCGGTGACTTTAAAAAAGGGATGTTAAAACCGGATGATCTCATTCACCCGGACGATAAAGAAAGAGCTAAGGAAGAAGAAAAAGAACATTTAAAAAACAAAGCCAACACTTACCAAAGGGAATTTCAATTTCGAAAACAAGACGGAAAATACATTTATGTTTCTGTTTATAGTGTTGTAAGTTATTTCAACTCCATTCCTACGGAAAAAATTTCTTACCTGATCGATATTACTGAAAGAAAAGATAAGGAATTGGAAGTCATCAAACAAAGAGATGAACTTGCTAGTATCAAACTTTTATTCGAAGAAACGAATGCAGCGGCCAATGTCGGTGCCTGGGATGTTGACTTAATCAACAACACTCTATTTTGGGCCAAAGAAACCAAAAGAATTCATGAGGTACCCGATGATTATATCCCAGACCTAAAAACTGCTTTTGATTTTTATCCTCTAGAAGAACACAAACAAATGTTAATAGATGCTTTCAATAAAGCAGTTACTGAAGGCACATCCTACGATTTAGTTTTACAAATCAAAACCAAATTAGGGAAAATTAAATGGGCGAGAGCTATCGGACACTCTACCTTTAAAGATGGAAAATGTGTTCGCATATTTGGTAGTTTTCAAGATATCACAAAAAACGTAAACTTAGACAAACAAAGAGAAGATGCACTTTCAAAACTAGAAACCATTTTGGATGCAACTACTCATGTTACCATTATAGGTTCTGACACGAATGGAATCATTACTCATTTTAACAAAGGTGCCGAATACCATTTAAGATATGGTGCCGAAGAGATTATTGGCAAAACGACACCTGCGATTTTTCATAAAAAGGAAGAAATCGAAGCCCGTTCCGCTGCATTGACAAGTGAATTTGGAATTCCCATTTCAGGATTTGATACTTTTATCCACAAAGCAAAGTTAGGTGAGTATGATTCTCGAGAATGGACTTATGTTCGTAAAGATAAAACTGAGTTTCCTGTCCAACTTGTTGTCACTTCTACCAAAAACAATAATGGAGAAATCACTGGTTATCTGGGAATAGGAATTGATATTTCCGCTCATAAGGCTACAGAAGAAGCATTACGTGCCAGTGAAAGCCGTTGGCAATTTGCCTTGGAAGGTTCAGGAGATGGAATCTGGGATTGGAATGCCATCACAAACAAAGTTTTCTTTTCCAACCAATGGAAAAATATGTTAGGTTATTCGGAAGATGAAATTGGCTCCGATATATCGGAATGGGAATCCAGAGTTCACCCAGAAGATAAAGGAAATTATTTTGCCGACTTAGACAAACATTTTAATGGAGAAACTGCGGTTTACGTAAATGAACATCGAATGTTATGTAAAGACGGATCCTATAAATGGATTTTGGATCGTGGTAAAGTCATTGAGTGGACAGAAGATGGCAAACCCCTCCGCATGATTGGAACCCACACAGATATCACCGAACGGAAGTTATTGGAAAAAGCACTTATTGTGGCCCGGGAAAATGCAGAAAAAGCCTCACAAGCAAAATCAGACTTTCTTGCCAATATGAGTCACGAGATCCGCACTCCTCTCAATGGAGTGATAGGATTTTCAGACCTTCTTATGCGAACAGAACTTAACCAAGTACAAAAAAAATACATGGAAACTGTCTATCTTTCTGCTAGTTCCCTGCTCGACCTAATCAATGACATATTAGATTTTTCCAAAATTGAATCTGGAAAAATGGAACTTTACAAAGAACGTGTGAATATTTATGACCTTCTCCATCAAATTGCAGAGATCGTAAAACACAAAGCTTACGAAAAAGGACTCGAACTTATTCTCAATATTTCACCCAAAGTTCCAAGAAATATATTTGTCGATTCACTTAGGTTAAGACAGATTCTTTTGAATTTGATAGGAAATGCATTAAAGTTCACCCTAAAAGGGGAAATCCAAATTAAAATTTCTGCAGAACCAAAGGACGATAACGAATACGAATTTCTATTTGAAGTGATTGATACTGGAATTGGGATTAGCCCAGAAAATAGAGAAAAAATATTTGAAGTATTTTCTCAAGCTGACACTTCCACCACACGCCAATTTGGCGGGACAGGCCTCGGCCTATCCATCTCCAGCAAATTGCTAAACTTATTTGATTCTAAGATGGAACTGGAATCGGAACGTGATAAAGGTTCTCGTTTCTTTTTCAAAATCACAACTCTTGCCGACAACGAAAGAAACACCGAACCAGAGTTAAAACAAATTAAAAAAGTAATGGTTTTAGATGATAATGAAACCAACTTACTGGTTGTCCGAGAGATGTTAAATTACAAAGGAATCCAAGTGGACGGATTTCGAACTGCAAAAGAAGCCTTAAATGCAATTTCAGCTGGTTCCTTATACGACGTTGTGATCTCAGACTTTAACATGCCAGAAATGAATGGATTAGATTTCCTAGAAAACCTTTTAAAAACTGTCAAAAAAAACAATTTAAGAAAACCATTTTTATCCCTTCATACATCCTCCAATGATGAAAGTATTTACAAACGTGGAAAGGAACTTGGGATTCAATCGATTCTTTTGAAACCCATTCAAACCAATATTTTGTATGAGAGTTTAGACAAACTCGTTTCGGGAAAAAACCAAGAGGTTTTAACAGCCAATTATGAACCTGTTTCCCCCATCCTAACCAATGAAAAAATTAAGATCATGATTGTAGAAGACAATCCCGTAAACATGATGTTGACAAAAGCTATTGTTCAAAAATCTTTACCCGGCACCATCATCATCGAAGCTGAGAACGGAGCGTTAGCAGTAGAAAACTTCATTCAAACAGAACCACAATTGGTATTGATGGATGTACAGATGCCAGAAATGAACGGTTATGATGCGACCAAAGAAATTAGAAAATTAGCTAATGGGAAAATGGTTCCCATCATTGCACTGACCGCAGGGACTTTATCAGGAGAGGAAGAACGTTGCCTCGAAAGTGGAATGAACGATTACATTTCCAAACCTGTTGTTTTAAAAACGATTGCCGAAAAGATAAAACAATGGCTCCGATTGGATTAGGTTGTTTAGTCTACTGATCAACTTCCACAATATACCACACAAAACTTAACCCAATTTTCATTGTTCTTATCGATTCTCGTTTTCGGGGTATCGAAAGGAATCAACCGTTAATGATCCATTTCCAAAAAAGAGGTCATTTATGGCAGAACAAACACAACATGCTTTGGGAGATTTAGCCGCCCGCCAACTGGCAAATACGGTAAAAACAAACGCACAGTACGGTTCCATCACCCCACGTTTTTTAGTTAGGTTACTCGACTGGAAACCTTTAGAAGCCGGAGTCCTTCGTGTCAACCGAGTAAAATCCAATACACAAGTGGATGTACTTTGTGGGCAAAAAGGAGAACAAGAACTTCCTGAAACATTTGTTAACTACGAAGAAAAACCACGTGAATACACTCTTAGTTTAATTTCGACTATCCTTGATGTACAAACCAGAGTTTCCGATTTGTACAGTTCTCCCCACGAACAAATCAATGAACAACTTCGTTTGGCGATTGAAAGTGTAAAAGAAAAACAAGAATTAGAACTTATTAATAATGAAGACTATGGATTATTAAAAAATGTTCCGGCTCACCAAAGAATCAGCACTCGCAAAGGACCTCCGACTCCTGATGATTTGGATGATTTAATTACTAAGGTTTGGAAAGAACCATCATTCTTTTTAGCACATCCACTTGCGATTGCTGCCTTTGGCCGTGAATGCACAAGAAGAGGAGTTCCACCGGCCACCGTCACATTGTTTGGTGCACAATTTCTCACATGGAGAGGACTACCACTCATTCCTACAGACAAACTTCTTGTGAATGGAGAAACAAATCCGAAGGTCGCATCCGGAACCTCCAGCATTTTACTTCTAAGAGTGGGTGAAAAAAAGCAAGGGGTTGTGGGTTTATACCAATCTAATTTACCTGGTGAACAAACTCCTGGACTTTCCGTTCGATTTATGGGGATCAACCGATCTGCCATTGGTTCTTATTTGATTTCTCTTTACTGCTCGGCAGCGATACTCACTGACGATGCCATTGCGGCCCTAGACAATGTCGATGTGGGAAATTATTATGAATACCAATGATCCGAGTTTTTTAAAACTAAAGCCGGACTCAATTGGGAATGTATCCTCTTTTCCATTTCCTGATGAAAAAACACTAGAAAAAATGGCGAAGGAAATGTTTGGAGTTTTACAATCGTTTGGTGGTAGTAACGTTCCCACAGCGGGTTTTTTATCAAATGACTTACCTTCGCAAAATTTACAAAAAGAGTCCTTACCTTATTTAGAAGATTTAAAATTAACAGACACAGGTTTTTCCTATTCTGATTTTCAGTCCTTTCCCACTTTCGACATACCACAGCCAGGTGGTGGTAATTTGGTGGGAGCCAGAAGAGATTTTCCTATCCTTACGGAAACTGTGAACGGAAAACCTTTGGTATGGCTTGATAATGCAGCGACAACACAAAAACCAACTTCGGTGATCGAAAGGTTATCTCAGTTTTATCTCCATGAAAATTCGAATATCCATCGTGCAGCCCATACTTTGGCAGCAAGATCTACGGATGCCTATGAAAAAGCAAGGTCACTGGTCCAAGGATTTATTAACGCAGGGAGTGTAGAGGAAATTGTTTTTGTGAGGGGAGCCACGGAAGGAATCAATCTCCTATCGAATATACTCTCCGACAAACAGATCCAAGCTGGTGACGAAATTTTAATCACCCACTTAGAACACCATGCCAATATTGTTCCTTGGCAAATGGTCTGTGCCAAAAAAGGTGCGAAGTTGAAAGTGGCACCCGTGGACGACTCTGGACAAATCATCCTAAGCGAATACGAACGTCTGTTAAACTCCAAAACAAAAATTGTTTCCATCACGCAAGTTTCCAATGCTTTGGGAACCGTGGTTCCTGTGGAGGAGATGACAAGGTCGGCTCATAAAGTAGGTGCTCTTGTGATTGTGGATGGAGCTCAGTCCGTATCTCATATGCCAGTGAATGTACAAGAAATCGATTGTGACTTCTTTGTGTTTAGTGGCCACAAACTCTTTGCACCCACCGGGATTGGTGTGGTTTACGGAAAAAAATCCATCCTCGACAGTTTACCTCCTTGGCAAGGTGGTGGGAATATGATTAAAGATGTCAACTTTGATCACACAACGTTCCAAGAGGCACCGTTTCGATTTGAAGCAGGAACAGGTAACATCGCTGATGCGGTAGGACTTGGAGCAGCGATTGAATATCTGAACCAATTTGGGATGAAACAAATTTCAGCCTTTGAACATGATCTATTGGAATACGGCACCAAAGAATTGTTAAAGGTTCCAGGTTTGCGTTTGATCGGGACTGCTAAGGAGAAAGCGGGAGTGTTGTCCTTTGTGGTAGGTGGATTCAAAACAGAAGAGATCGGAAAAAAACTCGCCGAAGAAGGAATTGCCGTACGTGCAGGCCACCACTGTGCCCAACCGATCTTAAGAAGGTTTGGATTGGAATCAACAGTCAGGCCATCACTTGCCTTTTACAATTCTTGTGAGGACATTGATGCACTCATCCGAGTGTTGTACGGGTTAGGAAGTCGGAATAGGATTGGCCTTTAGTTCAAATGGTGAAATCCAATCCTTGGATTTCATTTGCACTTCGGACTCTCACTTCTGATTTTTGATACACAACCGAATAAGGAGGGATACTTTGGGTGATCCAAGCATTCCCTCCGATGATCGACTGTTTTCCAATAACAGTTTCCCCACCGAGGATGGTGGCTCCTGCATAAATCACAACTCCTTCTTCAATGCTAGGATGGCGCTTTTGTTTCGCCAAAGACTTGTTTACCGAAAGTGCTCCAAGAGTCACTCCTTGGTAAATTTTTACATTGTCGGCAATACGTGTGGTTTCTCCGATCACGATTCCTGTTCCATGATCCATAAAAAATGCCCTACCAATTTCGGCACCAGGATGGATGTCAATCCCTGTTGCTTCATGTGCCACACGAGATAAAAGTTTTGGAAAAATAGGCAAATCAGACTTAAAAAAATAATTGGCCACTCTGTGGACAGCACCAGCATAAAACCCTGAATAGGCGAGGATCACTTCGTGGATACTTTCAGAAGCAGGATCTCCTAAAAAAGCAGCTTCCGCATCCTCCCACATCCGTTGATACAATCCAGGAAGTTTGGCAATGAAGTTATGTAAAATATCATCCAAAGGAATGATCCTTCCAAATTCCCTATCCGCATAAGAAGAGTAAGGTTCTAGTAAGTTTTTCCAACGGATACGAAAGAGTTCCAACTGGTCGATGATTTGGTCTTTAGAAGTAAAGTTACGTTCGGAATGGTATCCAGAAAAAAGAATCGAAAACAATTCTTCCAAAAACCGACTGGCCACTTGTTTGCCACCAACCACAGTTTCGGGGATGGATTGCCGACCGAGGATCGAAGTATAAAATTCATCTTGTCCATTCGATAACATATATGCTAGTAAGTTCTCGGTAGGAGAGAGGGAGAATGCGAAAAAATCTTAGGTCTTAAAATCCAAGCCAAAGTCGATAAATCAGATGTACATTCATAACAAAATATTGAATACGATTGTCCGAATGGGCCTCATTCCATCTCATGGACATTGTGCTAGTCTCCGTATCCAAACTTTCCAAAACCATCGGCGAAAAAAAACTTTTTTCAAATCTCGACTTCTCAATCAGTGAAGGAGAAAAACTCGCCATTGTGGGGATCAATGGATCGGGTAAGTCCACCCTCCTTCGTGCACTTCTGGGAAAAGAAGAAACCGATTCTGGACAAATCATCAAAAACAATAACCTTAAAATTTCCATCCTCGATCAAAACCCCATTTTTGATCCTAAGGAAACCATCCTCGATCATATTTATAAAGGTGATAACAAATTAGTCAAAACCATCCGCAAATATGAAGATATCTGCGAACGAATGAGTGAAGGGGAAGAAGGACTTGATGATGAGTTTACCAATGCCTCACAAGAAATGGACAGGCTTTCTGCTTGGGATTATGAACAACAGATTAAATCCATATTAAAAGAGTTAGGTGTCGAAAAATTAGAAAGAAAAATGTCTGAGTTGTCTGGTGGGATGTTAAAGAAAGTAGAACTTGCTAAATCCCTCATTGATGAAAGTAATTTACTGATCTTAGATGAACCAACAAACCACTTAGATGTAAAATCTATTTTATGGTTAGAAGAATATCTGGCTGGGCTCGACAAAGCCATCTTACTCATCACACACGACCGATATTTTTTGGATCGGATTGTAACTAAAATTTTGGAACTGGATCGTGGCAGTCATTTTCTCTATGAAGGAAACTATTCTATTTATTTAGAACGAAAAGTCGAAAGAGAAGAAACCCTTCAAAAACAAGAAGATAAAATCAAACAATTCCTCAAACAAGAAGTGAAGTGGTTGAAACGCCAACCCAAAGCACGTTCCACCAAACAAAAAGCAAGGATTGATCGTGCCAGTGATCTCCAAAACAGAGAAAAACGAGAAATACAAAAAGACTTAGAACTGAGTGTGGCCGCCAAACGCCAAGGAAAAACCATTTTAGAAATCCATAATCTAAAAAAGGGGATAGCCGACAAAGTACTCATCAATGATTTCACTTATACTTTTAAAGCCAAAGAACGACTGGGAATCATTGGACCAAACGGAATTGGAAAGTCTACACTTCTCAATCTTATGGCAGGCCGCCTTACACCTGATAGTGGATACATCAAACCAGGGATCAATACCAAGGTGGGATACTTTGACCAAACCAGTTCTGAACTTCCACTGGAACGAAATGTACTGGATTATATTAAAGATGTAGCCGGTGAAATGATTGAAACCGAATCTGGTGAAAAAATTTCCGCCTCAAAGATGTTAGAACGATTTCTATTTGATGGGAAATTACAATACACTCCCATCGCCAAACTTTCGGGAGGCGAAAGAAGGAGGCTTTTCCTCGTTCAGATCCTGATGACGGGTCCAAACTTTCTCATCTTAGATGAACCAACTAACGATTTGGACATCCAAACACTTTCTGTTTTAGAATCTTTTTTAGATGAATTTCCAGGAACCGTTGTGATTGTTTCGCATGATCGTTATTTTTTAGACCGCACAGCAGAAAGCCTACTTATCTTTCGCAAAGAAGGAAAACTGGACCATTACATTGGAACATTTTCCTCCTTTTTAGAAAATGATACTTTAGAATTAGAAAACGAACCAAGTTCCCCAAAACTGACTGTAGTTCCGCAAGCCACACAGACAACGGAAAAACCACAAAAATCGAAGCAAGACCAAAAGAAACTTTCTAAGTTAGAATCAGAGATTGCCAAACTCGAATCATCAAAATTAGAATTAGAAAAGAAATTGAGTACATTCGCAAATGATCATACAGAACTTCAGAAAATATCTGAAGAAATCCAAAAGATAGAAACGGAAATTCTTTACAAAATGGAGGAATGGGAAATGCTTCAATCCGAATGAAGACAGTCCTATATACAAGAATTTTTATTTGGACACCCATCATCTTCATTGGGTACTTCATCTCAGCACAAATTGGTTTTAAAATAGCCTTCTTAAATAGCCAAGTTTCTCCTGTTTGGCCCCCAGAAGGTGTTGGCCTTGCTTCCCTTCTGTTACTTGGTCCTGTTGCATTGCCTGGAATTTATATAGGAGCAACCCTTGCTAATTTTTTTAACAACCCGCACATGCAAACAGCGTTTATTATAGGGATTGGAAACACCCTTAGCAGTTATATCAACTATCGAATCATCAAACGAGTCACAGAAAAAAGTGATCCCATTTATTCTACAAAGGATTTAATTTATTTCCTAAGCATCGGAACCTTTCCTGGATCTTTTGTAAGCACCATCTTAGGTGTCACAAGTTTATGGTACTGGGATTTTTTATCTTCTGAACTGTATTTCAATGTATTCTTTACATGGTTTTCGGGAGAAATGCTCGGTTTTCTCATCGTTGCACCTTTACTTTACGTTTGGTTTCATCCCAAAGCAAAATTAAAGTTAGAACTTCGCAAACAAATCGAACTTTTACTTTGGATCATTTTAGTCTATATATCTGGGTCGATTGCCTTTAGCGATGAATGGCCCTTACTCTTTTTACCCATTCCCTTTGTCATTGTCACAAGCATTCGTTTTCGTCAATTTGGAGCCACACTCTCCACAGTCGTCCTTGCGTTTACTGCTGTGACATTGACCATCGAAGGAAAAGGAGTATTTGCAAGAAGAGATGAAAGTGGTCTCTCCATTAACGATTCCCTAATTTTTTTAGATGCATTTTTGTTTTGTATCAGCGGGATTGCCTACTTCCTTGTCACCGCCACAAGGGAAAGGGAAAGAGCTCAACTTGCTTCCTTAAAGTCCTTACAGGTTTTAAATGAACTAAAAGAAAAGGCCAATGAAGAATTGGAACTAAAAGTTCTAGAAAGAACAGCTGTCATTGAAGAACAAAGAACAGAAATTGAAAAACAATTGGATATGGCAAAACGCATCCAAGAATCCCTTTTTCCTCAAAAGGAAATTACACCACAAGGTGTGGAAATCCTTTTTAAAAATATTCCCATGATGAAAGTGGGTGGGGATTTGTATGACATTGTTTGGAAACCCGAAAGACAAGAGTTAGGTGTTTTTATTTGTGATGTTTCTGGACACGGAATTCCTGCAGCCCTATTAAGTGCACTTGTCAAAACATCACTGGAAAAATGGAAACAAGATCCTGTTGGTCTAAAAGACAATTTAGAATCCATTCGCCACCAAATCATTCCCAACCTTCGGGAACATTTTGTCACAGCAAGCCTTCTCCACCTTCATACAGGTACGGGTTCTCTCACATTTGCCCGGGCAGGACATTTTCCACTTTTTATCATTCGTAAATCGGGTGCTCTTGTAAGTTTAAAACCAATGGGGAGGATCATCACCCCCATTTTCGAAATCCTTGCGGAAGAAGAGAGATTCCAATTAGAAACTGGAGATTTGATTATTATGCTCACTGACGGACTCACTGAAGCAAGAGAACCTGAATCATTACAGATGTTTGGTGAGGAGAGACTTCTTCACTTAATTCGCGATATACGAAGCCTTCCTCTTTTTGAAATCCAAGACCAAGTTTTCCAATCGGTCATCCAACTTTCTGGAGGAATTGCTGCCATTCAAGATGATTTGACTCTCGGACTCATACGTTACTCGGGGATTACCGAGGAGAAAGATAAGATTGAATCGTAGATTTATTCTTTGGTTTGTGGATGTTCATTCCTTCCGGTAAGGAGACAGGATTTTTCAGATACAGTCGCTACTAGGTAGACAGAAGACTGGCACAACTTACGAAAAGAAATACGAAAAACAAAAGAAACATTCTGGATAAAATAATCGCTCGGCAAAAAACCTTCCTTTTCTTCGGACAGAATGTACGGTATTTGTCAATTTAATCCGAAGAAATCGTATTCAAGTTTAAATTTCCCAAGTTCTATAATCTCCATTTCCCTGGGTTTCCCATATTATGGTATCTTCCTGCGGGAACATGGAAGGGATTGTGACCACCACCGTGAGACCTTGGGATTTGGAACTGGTTTCCACCGCCGTGGTAAGGATACGGAACACCATAGCCGCCTCTAGAACCTTGGTAGGGATAAGGGTATTGGTGGTAGTTGTGACCATTTTGGCTGGGGTGTCTCGTATAGTATGAGTCATGGACGAGGTCAGGAGAGATACAACCGCTTCCCAACATTGCCAAACTACCCAAAAACAAAACAGAAAGGATACACCTAACAAAACGTTTGTGGTGCGACTTCTCAATGGATTCAAAATTGATTCGGTTCATCATGAGTTCAGTATAGGGCGAAAACACTTGTTCCCCAATGGAGGGTTTCCGCATTTGCGGATATCACCTATGCCGATCGTTTGGACTGGTAAGTGAATTTCTGGCCAAGGGAAAAAAATATTATGTCACTAAGCGCCCTTGATGCGAAGGAGGCGTTAGCCGTCCGAAGGACCGAAGCGAACGCGAAGTCCGGAGACAGCAAGGAAAGGCGCCCTAATTCGTTCTTGTTTCCCTCCTTATAGTTAAAAATGATGGAAAAATAAGTTAAATTTTCCGCAGGAAGTGTGCCCATCCATGGCAAATATCTATTACGACGACAGTTGCGATCTAAATCTCCTTAAAGGTAAAACCATTGCAGTGATTGGCTACGGAAGCCAAGGTCACGCCCAAGCTCAAAACATGAAAGATTCTGGTTTGAAAGTCATTATTGGACTTCGCGATGGATCTAAATCAGTGAAGGAAGCCAAAGAAGCTGGCTTTGAAGTGTACAATGTTGCGGAAGCTGCAAAAAAAGCAGACATCATCCAAATCCTTGCTCCTGATACCATCCAAGCTGACATGTATAAGGCGGACATTGAACCGAACCTTAGCGAAGGAAAGGCTCTTGTTTTTTCTCATGGGTTTAACATCCATTACGATCTCATCACTCCTCCTAAAAACGTAGACGTGTATATGGTAGCTCCAAAAGGTCCAGGCCATTTGGTTCGCCGTGTTTACACAGAAGGTGGTGGAGTTCCTTGTTTAATTGCCATTTACCAAGATGCGACTGGCCAAGCAAAAGCACGCGCCCTTGCACACGCAAGTGGAGTAGGCGGGGGAAGAGCTGGAATTTTAGAAACATCTTTCCGTGAAGAAACAGAAACCGACCTCTTTGGAGAACAAGCAGTTCTTTGTGGTGGTGTGGCAAACCTCATTATGAGTGGATTTGAAACATTAACCGAAGCAGGATACGATCCTGAAATCGCATATTTTGAATGTTTACATGAAGTGAAACTCATCACTGATTTAATTTACGAAGGTGGACTGGCTCGTATGCGTTATTCCATCTCTGATACTGCAGAGTATGGTGATTATATCAGCGGACCACGTATCATTGATGCTGGTGTGAAAGCTCGTATGAAAGACGTTCTCACTGATATCCAAAAAGATAAAGGTGCAGCGTTCGCAAAACGTTGGATGGCTGATACAAAAGCGGGATACCCTGAGTATAAAAAACTCAAAGAAAAAAATGCGGCCCACCCGATCGAAGCAGTAGGAGCAAAACTACGTTCGATGATGAAGTGGCTTGCGAAGTAATTTTTTAAGGTAACTTAAGTTTTAGTCTAAAGAAAGGAAAGAAGGATTTTTTATGAAAGTAACACAAAAGATAGTACTCGCAGCACCTGCACGAACTCCTTTTGCTCAAATTGGAAAGGCACTCTCGCAGTACTCTGGTCACCACCTCGGTAAAATCGTTGGTGAAGAAGTTATGAAACGCAGTGGATTAAAACCTACTGATATTGACGGTGTGATCGTGGGAGAAGGTTTTTCTAACGCACCTAACTCGGCACGTGTGATTGCAAACTTGCTTGGACTTCCTATGGAAATTCCATGCCTTACAGTTGCCAACAACTGTGTATCTGGTTTGGAAGCAGTTGCGGAAGCCACTCGCCGCATTATGCTTGGGGAAGGAAAAGTTTTCCTCGTCATTGGTGAAGAGTCACAAACTTCTATGCCATTTGTTGTAAAAAATGCGCGTCTTAACAAAAAAACAAACAGTTTAGACTCTCTTGTAAAACTTCTTCCAAATGACCTTCCTGAAGGTGTGGAACTTCGTGATACACTCGAGGACGGACTTGGTGATGGGGAAACTTCTTTCGGTATGCAAGTAACGGCAGAAATTCTCGCACAAAACTATACACTTTCTCGTGAAACACAAGACAAGGTAGCTTACGAATCTTTCAAACGTGCCTTTGATGCCACTCAAGAAGGTCGTTACAAACCATATATTATGGAAGTGAAAGACGATGAAGGGAACATGTTACAAGCTGATGAAGCAGTTCTACTTCGTGAAGGTCTTGTGAAAAACCCTACTCGTATGGGTCGTGCGATGTTACTCTTTGACAACCCTCAAATGAAATTTGACCAGTTCAAAGAAAAATACAGCAAATACTTAAAAAAATCTCATGGACCAACTCTTTCTATCTTCAATGCAAGCCCACGTTCTGATGGAGCGGCTGGTATCATTGTAGCGTCTGAAGATGCGGCTAAAAAATTAGGTCTTACTGCAAAAGCTTATGTGAATGGTTTTAACATGCGTGGTGTGGATCCAAACCTTATGGGTCTTGGCCAAGCAGAAGCAACTATCGCTCTTCTTGGGGAAACTGGTGATAAAATCGAAAACATCGACATCATCGAAATCCACGAAGCATTTGCTGCCACAGCAGTAGCAGCTCTTGAAGAAATCAAATCTAGAACTGGTCTTGACTGGGAAAAGAAATTTGATGAGAAAAAAATCAACCCGAACGGTGGATCGATCTCCATTGGACACCCGTTTGGTGCTACCGGTGTGAGACTCCTTCACAACGCCATCATGGACTTTGAAGAAAACAAAGACGTGAAAAAGGTACTTGTGACTGCATGTGCACACGGTGGGATCGCAGGATCAATGATCGTAGAAAGAGCTTAAGTCGAATTTAAAATTCGGATACGTTTCGTTCGAAAGATCGATGGAAAAGCCAAGGGTAACCTTGGCTTTTTTGTTTTGGGGAGGGAAATGGATTGAGAGGCGAGCGTTGGGAAAGTATGAACTTATTGGAAAAGAATTTTTGGTTTTGAGAAAGGGATTTGTAAGAAAGGAAAAGATGTGGTAAGAGGTAGGTATTGGGAGGCGGGTCTAGTTCCCCACCCAAATCAGGGCGGGGATATAAGATTCACAATCCACCCCCAAACCGCCCAAGCATAGGAACAAGCCCTTCTTTAGTCTGACCCGCTGTGTCATATCCAGGAAAAATCTTAACTAACTTCAAATAAAAATGTTTTTCGATTCGTTTTGTCCCGTTGGTTGTTTTTTCAAACACATCTTTACTGAACAAATGAAATTCAAAATATCCCGACTTAAACTTGCCATCAGCACTAACTCGACTTCCAATTCGAAATCTTATGGGAAATTTGGAACTTAAAGACTCAAAACAAGATTCACCATCAAAAGAAAGAGTTTTAGATACATGAATTTTTTCCTTCATACCCATCTCTCGAAAACTTCGCGCGCCAGGAAGTTGCAATAAAACCTTTCCTTCTCTTCTAAACTCCAAAGTATAAGATAAAATTTCCAAGTTTGATACATCATCTGCACTTATAACTATAGTTAGGTGATTGTCTAAAACATCCGTTGAACGTGTGACAATGTTTCCTTCCCTTTGCCCTATTGTAATCACTTTGTTTGTATCTATGTTCACGATGTACTTAAATACTAAACCAGGATACAACAAGTCCTTACCACCTATCGTCATCTCTGAGTGAATTGGAGTTTGGGTAATTGTATGAATGTCGGCAATAGCCACGTCTCTTGAATGCAAACGATCAAAATCTTCGTTAGCGATAAAACCTTTGGCAATTAATTTTGTTTTTGATGATTCAAAGCTTTTTAACTTTGCAATCGTAAGTCTTTGCAGGACAGACACTAGGACAAGTACGGCAACAAGTAATATTAACAAGAATACCCAATGTTCATAGGTATTCATTTTTTCTTCTAACAATCGTATTTCTTCTACAGAATACGCTTTCATTACTTGTGCAAATATCATCCAGCCAACATCCTCATTGAAAAACCTATACTTTCATTGTCGACCCACTGTTTAGAGAAAAATACCACTCCTTTCGAAAAGAGATCGACTCTTGACAGTACGTTCCCTATTTTTTGCACTATGTCGGGTTACAAATCTTTACTCAGCATTTTAATGTTTCTATTCGTTTTTCCCATATTTGCTCAAAATCACTGGGACAACTACATACACGAAAAAAACGAAGGTTCCACCTATCTAATATTTGGTGATAATGTCAATCTAAGAGAATCAAATAATATAAATTCTAAAGTTTTAAAGAAACTTTCTATAGGCGATTCTGTCAAAATTCTCTCAAAAACGAACCAAATTTTAGAACAGAATTCAGTAAAAGAATATTGGTATAAAATCCAATCTGAAAAAGACATCGGATATGTATGGGGTGGATTAATCTCTGATTATTCATTCGAATGGAATGACAAAACCATATTAGCACGAAACCTAGGTATACGTTTAGGGAAACTGGAACTAAAACTAATCCAAAACAATCAAATAATATCTAATGGCAGTTGGGACGTTGGACCCATGAGCAATGAAGGATGGAACCATACAATTTATCAACCTACATCCTTTGCACCAGCCCCCGTTGCCGTTTTTGGAATAAGGTATCTTATATTTTCAGAAATTGAATACGGATATACAAACGAACAAATTTTCACAATAGATAAAGATCTAAAATTTGTTCCACAGTTTTCTTGGAATCCTGGTGCTTGTGATCCTCCTTCTTGTGCAGAAACTTGGCTTATTTTTCCCAATGAAAATTTACCTGCCGACAAAAGAATCAACCGTAAACTTACCAAAGGAAAACCAAATACAATCATCGAATTAACTCATAGTTTTGATGTCGATGATGAAAGTTCCCATGAATACTTCCAATCCGAATACAACTGGGATGGAACGATCTTTCAAAAAAAAGGAAAATAACGTAACCAATGAATAAAATAATCAGCTTCGTCACCATTTTTGTTTTTACTATCCCTGTCTTTGCATGGAATAACCACGCAGGAATTACCTATTTAATTTTAAAAGACCATTGGAAAGGCCAACCTACCCCTTTAGTCAAAGTAGAATCTTTAAAGACATTTTTATCAAAAGAAAAATCGTCCATCCAAGAAAGTTTGTCTATTTCGGAAGAATGGGCAAAAAATCGTCTTCCTCACCTAACTCCTACTAACGAAAGTTTAAAGTTTTCTAAAACAACAAAGGATACAGATCTTATTGTTAGTTTTTATAAAGCACTTCGTGTGAACCCAAACCACAAGGCTTCGCTTTATATACAATCTGTTGCCAAACGTGGTGGGACAAAACTACCTTTGGACAAACTTACCACTTTAAACGATAAAGGAAAACTTATCAACGAAACCTTTTTATCCTTACAAGAAGGTCAAATGATTGGTGCTGATGATGTTTTGATTTCGGCCACAGATGAACCTGATTATGATTTGGATTTATATCTATTTGAAGATAGCGGTAGCGAAGTAGGTAAAATTTATGGATTCGGAAACCAACCATTTGGAAATCCTGCTGTTGAATTTTCTTCACAAGCACCCTTCCATATGGGTTTCTATTATGAACCTGGCATTATTTTTGCTCTTGCTGGATTTTTAAAACGAACTTATCCCGAATACCGCATTCATCAATTTACCGAGTTATCCAACTTGGCATTTCGAACAGGCCATCCTTATTGGGGATACCGTTTTGCAGGTTGGGCACTTCATTACATTCAAGACCTAACACAACCTTACCATTCTTCCGTATTACCGAGGGTCAGTGCTGCCAAACAAATTGGCGTACAACTTGTCTCTATTGTAGGATACCAAACTCCTAAAGAAAATATGATTCGTTTTGTTTCGGGAAGACATACATTAATCGAAGAGTACCAGTATTATTTGATTCGGAACTTAATCGAAACCAAAAACTGGAATCATACTGTCGCCACTTCCATCACTGACTTTTCCAAAAAAGAAAAACCAATTTGGTCAGGTATGGATGGACTGCGGGAAAATGTTTGTAAAGAAGCCTATGATGCTGGGGAACCTATGGATGAACAGTTGGAAAATTTAGAAATTCCGAAATACGAAACTTTATATGATGCCGATCATCCGATCCATAAGATTCTCGGTTCCCTCCTCCACAATACATCCAAACATACGAGAGCGTATTTGGATGCTCTGAAAAGGAACTAATCGAAATCATCGGCGGCAAATCTTTCCAATAATTCCAAGGGAATGATTTCTAACGCACGTTTGTGGGTAGACTCCAGAAAAACTTTGGGAGCTACCCCATGACGATAAGCCTCCAACCACCTAGAAGCACAAAGGCACCAACGTTCTCCTGGTTTGACACCGGGAAAAGCATATTGTGGCCAAGGTGTGATTAAATCATTACCACTTTGTTTTTGGGATTCCAAAAATTCCACTGTTGCCAATACACAAACCGTATGAGAACCGGCATCTTCGTCAGAAGTATTACAACAGCCATCTCTAAAAAAACCTGTAAGCGGTTGTGTGGAACATGGCACCAAAGGCCCACCGAGAACATTGACTGATTCATCCATTTCCATAGGAATCTCAAACTAGGAAAGGAATCAATTCTGGGAAGACGAATCCGCACTCAAGTGAGAAAAAAGATGGGGGTTTGCACCCCCACTAGAACGACCAAAAGGTCTTGGAAAGCCCATAGTCAATCTACTATACATATATTTACTTGTCAAATAGTTACTGTCTCACATCAAAAAAAAGTATCTTTTTTTCCTCTCCGTTGATCCGCACTTTCACCTTCCAACGACCTATGAATTTAGGATTGTTCGCAATAGAAAGATACCTACCTTCGAAAGCTAAATTTTTTTGTGCCACCCAATCCAGTTTTATAGGTTCAAAACTTTTACCATCAATGGATATATCCACCTCAATTCGTTGATTTCCCGGCCGAATGAATTCTAAAGATACAAGGAAGTTTTCCCCCAGTTGGAAAGTATTATCTCCACATTGTATTTTCTCTCGTTTTGCATTTAATTTACAAATTTGAATGTCTTCTGGTAAAATATCTGTTTTAGGTGGATCAATCCCTGGCTTAGGATGCCAATACGTATAAAATTCATTCAAAGTATCTCTGTCGGAATATTGTGTTGTAAACACAGTGGGAATGGTGGTTACCTCTAGTTGGCGATTCGGTTTGTGGACTTCAAAGTGAAGGTGAGGCCCTTGCGTATAACCAGTATTACCCGAGTATCCAATCAATTGTCCAGCTTCAACCGTTTCACCTACTTTCACAACCACACCATTTTTCATAAGGTGTGCATAATTTCCTAAAGTCCCATCCTCATGTTGGATGATGATAAAATTTGCTTTGGATAATAAATCTTTGCGAAATCCACCTTCCGAATAACGTGACTCAGTTGCCATCACATAACCCTTACGTGCAGCATGTACAGGAGTTCCTACTGGAATTCCAAAATCAATCGAATGGGCAAAATTGCCAAAATGAGTTACACTTCCATTGTATCCTTGAACGACTTTTGCATGAATTTCCGGACCAAAGGGTAATAAATAACTCACCGAATCATCATGAATGCTGTCCCAATCTCCAGGTCTAACTCGAAAGGAAAACGAGTGGAATGCATTTTTAGTTTTATCATCTAACAGGAACTTGGTTATAAAAACAGGAGAGGGACCCTTTACCACAACGAAGTAAGGAAACACTATATCGGTTTTAAAATTGACTAAAGTAGCATTGAGAAGAACCGAATTTGTAATTTTTGCATTCGAATTGTAGTTTCGGATAGATAATTCAATTCCATCCTCATCTTTTGATTGGATAAGACAAATCCATTCCTGATTACATTCTTCAGTGACCTTCGATTCCGCATACAATCCAAAAGAAAAACCAAAAAATAAAATGATTAATAAAAACTGATTCACTTGACACTCGTTAATTGAAATTCAACTTCCTTTTGAACTACCCCATCGATAGATACTGTGGCCGTCCAATCTCCTTCCAAAGGTTCAGAAGGATCTTCCAGCTGGACATCTAAATAAGTATCCCACCAGTCAGGATTTGTCTCCCAATTATACAATTTCAAAATAGAGGTTCCATTTTTACGAACGGAAATTTGAATTTTATAACGAGATGGCTTCAAAAGAGGAATATAAAAATAAATAGGGGAACCCGTGGCAAAAGAGGTTCCATTACATCCTAATCTTTCCAAATTTTGAACGGATTCACAAATCTGAATTTCATCTATATCCGACTGAAGTTTTACAACGGGAGAATTTGAATCTCTTCGCCAAAGAAGTTCTCCTTCCGTAACTACCTCTGCATCGGTAAACTCCGTTCGAAATTGAGTGGGAATTGTTTGTTTGCGCAAACTGCGAGTGGGTTTATATACTTCAAAGTGCAAATGAGGTCCATCACTGAACCCAGTGCTACCAGCATATCCAATAGGAGTTCCTGCTGTAACCCGTTGGCCTCGTTTGACAAGGACACCCATATAACGAAGGTGAGCATATTGACCGATGGTTCCATCGTCATGAAGAATCTTTATATAGTTGGCTGAATGGATGTATTTGATTTCGAAACCACCTTCATTATTTTTTTGTTCCGTATCAATCACAACTCCATCCCTTGCTGCTGTAATCAAATCCCCTTCTTTCAATCCAAAATCGATCGAATAACGATTGTCACCTTGATGGCTTTTGGTTCCTTTATAACCTTGGTATACACGAACTTTTAAGCCTTTTTCAAATGGAAGTTCATAAACAACTTTAGGATCGTGGAAGGCGGAATAGTTTCCTAAAATCCATTTGTATTTAATTTGATACACCCAGCGTTTGTTAGGTTTATTTACATTTAGACGGAACAGTTTTTTACGTTTTGGACCTTTTAGAACAGTCACTAAGGGAAGTTTACGAGAGCTTCTCATATTGGTAGACGTTGCATTAACGGAGACAGTTGTATAAGTTTCATCAATGGCGATTTTGTTTTGAAAGTAAATATCGACTCCTGTTTTATCCTGAATGTAAATGACACACAATCTTTCCATCGAACAGAATTCCGAATGTTCTTTGGCAACTAGAAATCCAATGGGACAAACTAGGAATAGGATAAAAAAAACAAATCTCATAAAACAGGAATCATATTTACGATGTGAACTCTTAAAAGACAATCCATTTTCCACAGTAAAAACTTGATTGCAGAATGATTTCTTATCTACTAACTTCGACAAATGACTGCAACTTTATATACCTTCCCGATTTCACATTTTTCTGAAAAAGCTAGATGGGCACTTGATCTTGCAAATTACGATTACAAACTTAACCCTCTCGTTCCCGGACAACACATCCAAACTTTAAAACCCCTAGTGAATGATCTCTATGTGCCAGTATTGGAGACAGAAACAGGGATCATTCAAGGTTCTGGCGATATACTAGATTTTGTGGAAGAAAAAGCATTTGGTCACAAAGCTTCTCCAGAAGAAAAACAGATGGAAGAAAAAATCGATACTCAAATTGGAAAAAGTTTACAAACACTATTGTATCACTTTATTTTAGATTATCCTGAAATTGTAGGGAAATTATTTTTATTAAAACCTGCTTCGCCTAATGATACCGTTGGGGCTCCTGAACATTTTGATTTGATTGCATTATCTCTCAAAAGAAGATATAAAATTACTCCCAAAAACCTTGAAGTCGTAAAACAATCACTAGACGAATGTTCCAAAGAACTAATAGAAATTTATAAAAGCAGAAAATTTTTTAATGGAACTTCCTTTGGACGAGTTGATTTGACCTTGGCAAGTCTTATGGGTATGCTTTCGGAACCCAAGGAATCTCCCGCCTATCCTTGGTTTGCCTCTGTACAAATGCCTGAATCCTTTCTCACTTGGCGAAAAGAATTAGGGTTCGATTTATTATTCGATAAAATCAAAGAATTCTATAGAGATTTTCGAATCCAATCCAAATAGTTTGGATTACCAGATACAATTGGCCACTCCACAATGCAGGGAGTTTCATAAGAATGTAATTCTTTGATCCTCTGCATTAAGGACCCAACCTTATCCTTTGTGGTTTTGAACAAACAGACCATTTCCGTTGTTTCTTCCAAAACATCATTCCAAATGTAAATCGAATCCATTGATTTTATAATGTTGGCACAAGCAGCCAATCGTTCTGACACCACAACTTTGGCTATTTTTTTGGCTTCCTCTTCCGAAGAAAAAGTGACATAGATTGTGCTGAAATCCCAAGCTTCCTTCATTTATTTTTTTTCCTACTTGCTCTAATTTTTAGATACTTATGATTTTGTGTATGCAGTTTTATATTTCAAAAACTTCCCTAATCATTGCGGCTTTTTGTTTTCCTATCTTAGCAGTACCACTCAATCCTCCCAACATTACTTCCACGAGTCAATTGTTACCAAAGTCAAAAAAATACACTCCTCTATTAGCTATGGACGGGAAACTCAAAACCAGTTGGGTTGAAGGTGCAGCTGGTGAAGGGATTGGAGAATCTTTGCAAATCAAATACAAATCACCGATTAGTTTTCGTTCTCTTTCCATCTACAATGGATTTGGTGATCCCAAACTATGGGCCGCCAACAACCGAATCAAAAAATTAAAAATTTCTACCGAAGATGGAAACGAAGAAATTGTAACTTTGAAAGATAGTTTATCTCTTCAAATGATCGAATTCAAATCCGAACTTCGGGCAAAAGAAATCTCTCTAACAATCCAAGAAGTATATAAAGGAACCAATACGGAAAATACTGCCATTGCAGAAGTTTTATTCAATTCAGAACAAGCAGGTTCTGCTCTTATCCCTCCCAAAAATACTTGGGCCATTGGAAAATGGAAAACAAAATCCAATATTGCAAGGATCCAACTCCATAATGATGGAACTTGTGAAATGGGATACGAAACTGCAAAGATGTTATGCACTTGGACAGAAAAAGGGGACAAAGTCATTGTTAGTTTAGAGGCAACACTTCCTCTCACAAATACAGATATTTTAGAAATCAAACGCAGAGGAAATCCAACTGATCCAATCCTTGAGATCAATGGAAAACATGAATTTATTTCTAACAGAGATGGTGTTTAAAAAAGGGATTTTTTGTTAAAATCAATCCATCCAGGATAGCCAAATGGATTCTACCACGGAAGGTTCTTTTTCCTCCGTGGTTTCAAAATACAAAACCGTATTTTGGTATGGTTTTCCAGATAAATCTCTTACAGGTGTTAAGAGAATCAAACTAACACCTAATTCTTTTTCCAATCGATTTAATGTAGACCATTCCTCTAAAGAACCTTGTTTCGGGTAAGGCAATATTAAAATTCCACTGACAGTATCTTTACCTGCATTTCGTTTTTTTCTAACTTCCCACAAAATTCTTCCAATCGAGTAACGAAAGTTAAATTCAGAGACAGGTTGAATTTGAGTCCTTCCTTCTTCCCTATACAAAAATCCATCAATCGCACAGGGACCTGAATATTCTTTTGGAACTAGTCCCTTGGTATCACGTACAAGATCCATGACAGGTGGTAAAAAGTGAGCCGAATAAGGAAGGTCTGTTCCACTGATACGAATCCCTCGAAACACTCCTTCTTTATCGATGAGCATCGCGGTAGAAGTTAAATAAAAGAACTCTCCATCTAATACATCCCACAAAGTTGAAAAATCAAAGAATCTTTCTTCTCCCACCCAAGACTCGGCAACGATGGGAAAACCAAAAAGTTTTTTGTTCACTTGGGACATCTTCCAGGAGTCTGATGGGGATTTAAAAATGATATGATTTCGACCAGCTAAACCAAATTCACTTTTAAGGACGATGGGAAGTTTTGCCTCTTCTAGTTCAGCAAACAAATGTTCTTCGGAAGTAATTACCTTAGCTGGCAAAGGTGAGTGGTGTTTTCGAAAATCTAATTGAGTAATTTTGGAATTGAGATACCTTGAAGTTTCGATACGAATCGGATCTTCTTGAAGCCTACCTTCATACCATTCGTTCCGGCACCCCCATTCGACAAGAGTCACATCGCCAAGGAGTCCCCCTTCTAAAAACGGAGTCCCCGGAGTGAGTCCGGAGTCCTTCCAATGTTTGGAAAGTTCTGCGCTAGGCAATTCTTCCACGAGGACAAAGTCTTCTGGCCTTGAGATCGGAAAAAACATCTTCTCCAAACAACGATTCCTCCTTTTCAGAGAGGAATCTAAATTTGGAGGATTCGAAGGTAATCTATACTCAAAAAGTGAGTCTAGATAATAGAGAGTTTTATCCAATCAATAGATGCGTCGGATGGCAGTGGCAATCCGTTGTACATTATCTTTTGTTAGGTTAGGATAAATAGGAATACAATGCCCTCTTTGGTAAAGACGTTCCGCATTGGGAAATTCCAAAGGATTTTCTTCCAACACTCGATGGATTGGTTCATCTACAGTTCTTTGAGTTCCAATATGAATCGACTTAAAATATCTTTGGATCTCTTCGTAGTTTTGGCCCGAAACAATGATAGGAAATCTTTGGAACGTATCTTCTGTTGGATTTTGAAAATAAGTTTCTAATCTAGAATTTTGAACTGCTTGTAAGTAAGCAGAAGCAATTTTTTTCTTACGTTCTAAAATCACACCGAGTTTAGAAAGTTGTTCGATTCCAAGTGCAGCTTGGTAATCCACCAAATTATAATCATACTTTGGTTCACCAAAGTTACGTTTGGCGGATGATCCAGACTTATAGGATTTCACTGCATTCGAAAGAGAAAGTTCCGAAGTAATAATCATCGCACCGTTCCCAGTGGTGATGATATTTTCAGCACTAAGGCCACAAATCGCAATTTTAGATTGTTTGCCGACAGTAATGGTTTCAGAAGTGGCACCAATGGCTTCTGTAAAATCTTCTACGACTTCCAATCCTTCGATAGAATAATCGGAGAGACGAATGAGAGATCCAAAACTATGATCGAATAAAGCAAATTTCGCACCTGACTCATTTTTTTTGCGAAGGAATTCTTCCGGACATGGGTGGAAAGAATTTCGTTTTAAATCCACAAGCACAGGTTTTGCTTGCAAAAGAAAAATGGCATCCAAAGCCGAAATGGGGGCATAACTAGAAAGTAAAACGGAGTCCCCTGCTTTTACACCTAACGCAAGTAAGGCCAAATGATACGCGGAGGTAAGGGAATTGGAAGAAACTGCGTATTTGATTTTAAATGTATGGCAAAACGTTTTTTCAAAACGTTCTACGATTTCACCGGTAGAAAGATGTTCTTCTACGAGACATTCCAAAACCCCTTTCAGGTCTTCCCGAGATAGAGTCGGTTTAAAAAATTCGATATCTTTTTCTTTTCGAATAGGTCTTTGTATTGTTTCGGTGCTCATCCAACAGCACTCCTCTATATTATGTCACTTAAATAACCGATTTCTGAATTATGTCACTTCATTTTTCGAAATGCGAACATAATTTTAAGATTCCTTTAGAAAAATGGTTCTGAATCGAGAAAGTCTGGTGAATATGACGCCCATGACGGATTCTTTTGCTTCTCTTTGGGCCAGCCGCCTCCGCCAAAACCAGGGAATTCGTTCTCTCATGGAAGATTTAGGCCAAGTCACGGGACACCCTGACGAAATCCTACTCGGGGGTGGAAATCCCGCTCATATTCCCGAAGCCGAAGAAATTTTTGCTACCTGTTTTCAAACCTTAGCCAATGACCCGAACCTTACTGCACTTCTAGGAGACTACCAAGCTCCGATTGGAAATGACCGTTTCCGTTCGCTAGCGGCAGAGTATCTTTCTCCGCATTTAGGTGCCAAACTTACAAAAGATAATATTGCTTTTTTTAACGGCAGCCAAAATGCCTACTCCTATCTACTCAACATTCATTCGGGAAAAATGGCTGATGGCAGTTTCAAAAAAATCCTTTTTCCCATAGTCCCAGAATATATTGGTTATGCGGACCAAACCATCGAAGCCGATACTTTTTTGGCAAACGCACCCGATGTGATCCCAACAGGAAACCATAGATTTCGTTATGGATTTAACAAAGAAAACTTTGATCTCTCAAACATTGGTTGTGTGGTTATGTCAAGGCCCACAAACCCAACGGGAAATATTTTTCCAATTGAAGACATTCAATGGATTGAAGAAAGAACCCAAAAAAAATCAATCCCACTTCTTATTGACCTAGCTTATGGAAATCCATTCCCCAACCTCATTGCAACCGAAGAACCTATCCATTACGCCGAAGGAAGAACTCTGTCTTTAAGTTTCTCCAAAATTGGTCTGCCTGGAGTTCGTTTGGGTATCATCATCTCCAATCCGGATACCATTGAAACTCTTTCCTCTTATGCGGCCGTTGGAAACTTAGCTGTGGGAAACCTCGGTGTATATATGATGGAGATCCTTTTTCGAAAAAATATCCTTCCCGATCTTGCAAAAAACGTCTTACGTCCGTTCTATGAAAAAAAGTTGGAACTTGCTATTTCGATCTTTGAATCAGAATTTAAAAAGTCGGGAGTGGAGTATGAAATTCACGATCCTTTGGGTGGATTTTTTCTTTGGATTCGTTTTCCGAATCTTTCCATATCAAATCACAAACTTTACCACCTTTGTAAAGATAAACGGCTCTTTATAGTTTCTGGTCATTATTTCTTTCCGGGATTAAACTCAGATTTTTCCCACACCAAAGAATGCATACGTTTGACATATTGCCGTAAGGAAGAAGAATTAGCCAGGGGAGCCCATATCCTTGCAAAAATTGTGGCTTCACACCAGGCAAAATCCAAATGAGTGAAGACAACTTTGATCTATCAGACACAGTCGTAGAGAATCCGTCTGCCAAAGAGGAAACAACTTCCGATAGACCATCCGCACAATCCTATATCTTTTTGTCTGATTCCGTAGGCAGTCTAACACCTACAGCACGTTGTATCCTGGATGAACTCAAAGACTGGCACAAACGTTTAGAAAAACACGGATCCAAAGAAAAACACGCATCCTATTTGCTGACTGTAGACAAACTTCCCGAAGCTCTTGGAAAGTATACAAACCTAGGAACCCAAGGTCGTACAGAAAATTCCATTTACCATGCACTGCGTCAAATTTTGGACATTGACCACAGAGGCCAAAACAGAGCCGCTTATGCCTACCCATATCTCATTCGAAATGGTAGCAAAATCGCTTCTAAAATTGCTCTCGTTGCACCACAAAACGAAAATAAAACGGATACTCAACCTTACAGGCAAGCTTGTTTTCGATTTTCTCAAGACCTAATCAAAGTACTTTTAGATAACCGAGCTAAAAAAGGAAGGAATTGGGATGAAGAAAATCCAGGTTCCTTACTTTTGCAAAAGAACAAAGAAGGCAATACTTGGCTTTATCCAAAACTTGGATCTCTGGAAGCAGAAATTTCCTCTCTGGTTCGAAAAGGTTTTGGAAATTTACCTTATATTCCCATGCCGGATTTTCTCCAAGACTTCACTGAATTTGCAAGAGAACAAAACTTAGCACTTCCTATTTTAGCCGATTACCATATTGTGATTGATGAGCTAAATATTTTACCTGATGGAAGTTTCAAACGTTTGCCAGAAGTGGTGAACCAAATCCTTGCTCATATGAATGGATTGGAGCATTTTACAAAAGACCAACTCACCAAACTTGCGAAAGACGCAAAATACGAATCTTTCCTGGCTACTTTTAGCGATTATTTATCTAAACCAAAATTTTCTTCTTTGGAATCAAAAATGAATCCAGAGGAAGAAGTAAAAAAGTTTTTATCCATCATTGAAAACTTTCCTTATCCTATGGAAAAAGGAAACAGATCTTTATCAGTAAAAGAAACTATTGAACTGAGTGTGAAAATTTTAAAAAGACTCTCGGAAGAAAAAGGATCGGTTCTCACTCGGAAAGATGATAACATTTATGGTACAGTTAAAAATGCAGTCATCGCAAAAATTCCTGAACATACAAAAAATCATAATACACTACTAAGAATTGATTTTGAAGAAGAAGTCGCAAAAGCGGGAATCACTTCCGAAGAAAAAGCAAACGAATACATCAAACGTTTGAAAGACGATGTATTTTCCGATCATTCTTATTATGAAGAAAAACTTCCCGATGGAAGATCTGTTTATTATGTTGTGGACCATGGTTATATGGCTGCTGTCATCCACAAACTTGCCTTTGAAGGAAGGACCAATCCCGAATTCAAAAAACAATTGAGTTATGCAAAAATCATCAACCATAAACTTTTAAATCCTAAACATCCAGAACTCAATAACAAACTAAAACCTGAGTTAATTGCCAAACTCAATGCCGATGTCAAAAATATGGAAGTGGAAGAATTGGAAAAAGAAAGGTCCAATGAAATTCGCTCTCGTTTCAATGTAGTTCCTGGAATTTTAACTTTTGTAGTTAGCACACTTATTTTTATCACAGGAGCTTACTACCTTCGTTCTGCGATGCCAATTTTCTTTGGGGTTCCTTTCTCTGTTGTTCTCGGATTTATGGCTGCCATTTATTTCAGAGAAAAATCTACAGAAGAGATCCGAGAAGATATCAAAAACTCAGGAAAATTTTCTGGGATTGGAGATTGGGGTAAACCTACTTATCAATCTAGCTCCTCTTCTTCCTACGAGGAGGAAGCGGAAACTAACAAAAAAGACGAAAAACTTTCTAATATCTATAAAGCCGCCGATAACTTCGTATTTCCCAAACGGTTCAATAAAATCACCGACAAAGTTTTGGATCCTAAATCTTTACGATCTCGAATTTACGAAAACTTAGACAATATCAAACGAAACAACATGACCTTGGGAAAAGAGAAAGATAACGACAAAGTTGCTTCGACTGTAGAATATGCGGTATTACAATCTGTTTCTACTATAGTCATCCCAGACGATGTTGCGATTCGGGATCTGCCGAACACCATTCTCATCAACCGAAATGATATGAAGTCAGCACTCTTTCGTGGTCAACTTGCCGATCACTACAGAGAGGAAATGAACAAAAAGAAGTTCGATAAAAAATTGGTTAAGTACTACACCTACCTTATTAACACGATTGAGATGGAGTATTATAAATACTTACCGAAAAAACGCGTTTAAATACTAAAATTATTTGATTCTTAAGTGGTCACTCTTCCTATGGAGTGTGATGTATCAAAACGGTATCGTACAATTTCCTATCATCATTATCGATGAAGATTTTCGTTCTGAAAATGCCAGCGGTCTTGGCATTCGAGCTATTGCAAAGGCCTTAGAAGGCGAAGGAATCGAAGTTCTGGGTGTGACCAGCTACGGAGATTTGACGAGTTTTGTGCAACAACAGAGTCGGGCCTGTGGATTCATTCTCTCCATCGACGATGAAGAGTTCACTCCAGAAACAGAAGGCGAGGTTCCCGATGCTCTTCGCCAACTGAAAGATTTTGTGACACAAGTGCGTCATAGAAACGCCGATATACCTCTGTTCCTTTACGGAGAAACAAGAACCAGTCGTCACATTCCCAATAGCATTTTAAAAGAATTACATGGCTTCATTCATATGTTTGAAGACACACCTGAATTTATGGCGCGTGCCATTCATAGAGAAGTTAAAACTTACTTAGACAGTTTGCCTCCTCCTTTCTTTCGTGCCTTAACCCAATATGCGCATGATGGAAGTTATAGTTGGCATTGCCCTGGTCACTCTGGCGGAGTTGCTTTTTTAAAAAGCCCTGTAGGGCAAATGTTCCACCAATTTTTTGGAGAGAACATGTTAAGAGCTGACGTTTGTAATGCGGTGGATGAACTAGGTCAACTTCTAGACCATACTGGCCCCATTTCTGCCAGTGAAAGAAACGCTGCACGGATTTTCCAATGTGATAGTTTGTATTTTGTAACCAATGGAACTTCCACTTCTAATAAAATTGTTTGGCATAGTACGGTTGCCCCTGGCGACGTTGTGATTGTTGATCGCAACTGTCATAAAAGTATATTACATGCTATTACAATGACAGGAGCCATTCCTGTTTTTTTAATGCCTACAAGAAACCATTTTGGGATCATCGGCCCAATTCCCAAATCCGAATTCAAATGGGAAAACATTCAGAAAAAAATCGCGGAACATCCTTTTGCAAAAGAAGTAAAAGGGAACCCAAGAATTCTAACCATTACACAAAGTACTTACGACGGAATTTTATACAATGTCGAAGACATCAAATCTGAGTTAGATGGAAAAATTTCAACCTTACACTTTGATGAAGCATGGCTTCCACATGCATCCTTCCACCGTTTTTATACTGGAATGCATGCCATTGGGTCAGACAGACCACGTCCGAAAGAAAGTATGATCTTTTCTACCCAGTCCACACATAAACTTCTGGCAGGCCTTTCTCAAGCAAGCCAGATCCTAGTGCAAAACAGTGAAAAAGAAACTCTGGATAGAAACCTTTTTAATGAAGCATTTTTAATGCATACAAGCACTAGTCCACAGTATGCCATCATCGCTTCTTGTGATGTGGCAGCGGCCATGATGGAAGCTCCTGGTGGAAATGCCCTCGTGGAAGAATCTATTGAAGAAGCCCTCGATTTCCGTAGAGCCATGCGGAAAGTGGGTTTGGAACTAGAAGAAGATTGGTGGTTTAGTGTTTGGGGACCAGAGGCACTTGCAGACGAAGGTGCTGGAGAAAGAGACGAATGGATTCTCAAAGCCAATGACCGTTGGCATGGGTTTGGTGACATTGCGGAAGGCTTTAATATGCTCGATCCTATCAAAGCAACTGTCATCACACCAGGTATGAGTGTGGAAGGAGAATTTGCTGATTGGGGAATCCCTGCTCTCATTCTCACGAAGTACTTAGCAGAACACGGAATCATTGTAGAAAAAACAGGACTCTATAGTTTCTTTATCATGTTCACCATTGGAATCACAAAAGGTCGATGGAATACAATGGTCACCGAATTACAACAGTTCAAAGATGATTATGATTCCAACCAACCACTTTGGCGTGTGATGCCAAAATTTACGGCTGCTTATCCTAAATACGACCGCATTGGACTACGTGATCTTTGCCAATCGATGCATGAAGTCTATAGGGCAAACAACATTTCCCACCTAACAACGGAGATGTATCTTAGCCCCATGATCCCTGCAATGAAACCTTCGGAAGCATTTTCAAAAATGGCACACCGTGACATTGAAAGAGTTCCGATTGATGAATTGGAAGGACGAATCACTTCTGTGTTATTAACACCGTATCCTCCAGGAATTCCACTTCTCATTCCTGGAGAAAAGTTCAACATGACCATCATTCGCTACTTACAATTTGCAAGGGAGTTCAACTCTAAGTTCCCAGGTTTTGAAACCGATATCCACGGTCTTGTGGAAGAAAAATCAGAATCTGGTATATTAACTTATTATGTGGATTGTGTATCCGAATAACAAAGATTACGAGCCAATTCCAGACAAACGAATCTGAGTCTGGGATTGGATTTTAGTAACAATAACGTCAACGGTAACAACAGTGTAAACGGATTCTAAGCTAAAAGAATCACTTTTGTTCCAAATGTTTACTCCCATTCAATCATCTTCACCACATCTTTCAAACAATCTTCTCTATATTCTTGGTTAGGTTTCAAAGTCGGCAATCCAGAATACCATTTCCCATCAGGATATTTTAAATCCACCCAAAAAGTAAAAAGTGTGGTTTCCCCGTTGTTATTTTTAATTTCGATGTTTAAAAGTTTTAAATCGGAAACACCCGTTTCTTTATAAAACACTTCTCCATTCCTTGTGCGGATTCGAATTTTTTTGGGAACCACTTCGTAGGTGATCCCTTTTTTTTCTTCTCGTTTTTGTTTTAGTTCCCAGGAATCAATTCGTAATGAGTCTAGTTCGTTTACATTCAATTTCTTTTTGTAAAGGATTCCATCTTTTGAATGTTCAAATGACATCGACTGACTACCGCTAGATGATTCACCACGAACGGTTCTTCCGTCACAAAGGGTAAGGTTTAAAACTTTTGGTTCAGAAGAGTCTTTGTCTCCTCGAGCATTTCTTGGTTCTTTCGATTCTTCCTGAGGGAGAGAAGGTAGGTTTGGTTCCTTGGGCAATCGTGGTTCTCCGAGTACGGGAGAAAAAAATCCGAGGGTCCCTACCCAAAGAAAGAGTCGCAGTCGGAGGAAGTTTTCCATATTCTGACCTTTATCTATGGATGCATTTCTTACTGCAACTTTTCAAACCCTTCCCTTACCAGTTCTTTTACTCATCATCATCGGCTCTATCCTTGTTCTGGGCAAAGCCGCAGACGTGCTTGTAGACGAAGCGGTCTCCCTTTCGACACGTTGGGGTGTGCCCAAAATGATCATTGGTGCCACCATCGTGAGTTTAGGGACAACTCTCCCCGAAGTTTCGGTATCTGTGTTATCTGCTTTGGAGGGAAATCCAGGAATCGCACTAGGGAATGCCGTTGGTTCCATCATTTGTGATACGGGACTAATTTTAGGAATCGCCATCCTGATTTCCCCACCTGACATTGACAAACGACTTGTCAATCGACAAGGATGGATCCAAGTCCTAGCTGGATTTTTGTTAGTGTTTGCAGCCCTTCCTTGGACAAACCTAACATCCGTATTTTCCACAGGGGGAAGAATTGACCAAGGAACCGGTTTTGTATTTTTAATCCTTCTTGCTGTTTATATTTATTTAAGCATTCGTTGGTCTCGTTCCAAACCGGGGGAAGTCGAAGCAGGGATTGATGTCACAACAGAATATGATGAATCCCCTTTCTGGATTGTATTAATAAAACTAGTAGTGGCCATCACTCTTGTGATTTTATCTTCTAAGGTTCTTATCCCTTCTGTCCAAGAAACAGCCATTCGCCTGTCCATTCCTGATTCTATCATTGGAGCCACACTTGTTGCCTTTGGAACTTCCCTTCCAGAACTTGTCACGGCCATCCAAGCCTCTCGTCGTGGCCATTCCGAACTTGCAGTGGGAAATATCATTGGAGCTGATATTTTAAATGTTCTTTTTGTTTCCGGGGCCGCTGCTGCTGTGACAAAAAACGGACTCGAAGCTCCCGTTAGTTTTTTTACCTTCTACTTTCCTTCTATGCTCATCGTTCTTGTACTCTTTCGTTTAGGGATTGTTTTCTCTAAAGACAAAATCAAACGACCGTTTGGTGTATTTTTACTTTTTATTTATGTCCTAGCCACTGTAGCAGGATTTGTATTTAAAGGGTAAAGTCTATTTTCCATTCACCATCTCTTCCAATACCAGAAGGGATGGTTCGACTTTTCCTCCATTCTTCATAACTCATCTCCTTACTTTCCAATTCCACTTCCTCTATTTGAAACTTTGTTTCCCCAAATAATCTTTGTGCCCCTTGCCGAAGAAGTAACCTTCCTCCTTCGTTATCAAATTGTTTGGGATGGTCGAATACAAATATCTCACGATTTTGTTCCATCGCACTATAGGCTGTAGAAATAGTTCCTGATTTTCGACCCGACTCCATGATGTACACTTTGTCCGCAAGACCGGAGATGACACGATTTCGTTTGGGAAAGGTCCATTTGGCTGGTTCTGTTTTGAGTAAAAATTCTGTGATGAGAAGTTGGTTTGGATCTTCTTTGATTCGTTTGTAAAGATCCCGGTTCCCAGGTGGGTATTCCATCCCTAAAGTGGTTCCAAGAACTCCCACCACAGGAATTTGCAATTCCAATGCAGATAAAAAGGCTTGCCGGTCAATTCCAAGAGCCATACCCGAAACTACCACCAAATCTTTGTTTGCTGAAATAAGTTCCACCAACTTTTTTGTGGCAAAAAGCGAAACCGGAGAGGACTTTCTTGTTCCGACGATTGCGACCATTGGAGATTGTAATAAAGTAAGGTTACCCAAACAGGCCAAAACCAGTGGTGGGTCATAAATTTCCTTTAAATTTGGGGGATACTCAGGTTCAAAAAAACTAACTAGTTTCCAATTGGGATTTTTTGATTTTTCCCACTGAATACATTCCGCCACATATTGGTTCCAAAGTTCCTCTTCAATGAGATTGGATAAAACCTGGTATAACTCAGAAAAATGGCCGCACCTACACCAAACTTTTGTTTTACGAAGAAACGATGATACCTTAGGATGTCCCAAAATGGAAACGACCACAATCTAAGAGGTCAGTTTGATTTGTTTTGGGCCCCCAATTGGTTTAAGTTTTTTATAACATTGCGGTAAGATGAATTTTCATCTAAAGGTTCGCGGATCGATCCTTTTTCTTTCATCTCTTCCAATATGGACTTAATCCGAGTGTATTCATCATAAGCTAAATTTGATTTTCCTATTTGGTATAAAAAATTAGCCTTTGCAAACCTAGTAGGAACATTATATGGTTCTTTGCGTAAAATTTGGTCGAGAAGGGAAAATGCAGTTTCCACTTCATCATACCCATTCGAAAGTTTTCCATTCCAAGCTTCATCCTTCAAAGAAGAATCAAAATAAATAAGAGCCAATTGAAAGGGGAACCGAGAATCTTCTTTATCTAATTTGGAAAGTTGTTTAAAAAGCCCAATGGCACGATTTCGTCTAACAGGCTCCCAACCCATATCTTTAGAAGCATTGGCATAAGCCACTGCCGTTTCATATAACAGCTGCTTGTCTAACTTTCCAGATTGGATCGCTTTTTCGAAAAATGGTAAAGCTGACTCATAAGAATGAATTTCAAATCCACCTTGTTTGGAGTTGGGCAGAGTTTCGCCCATTGCCTCTTCGTAATAACGTGCACCTAGGTCAGCAGAGCCGGCTCGCATATAAGCCCTGGCAATTTTCCAGGAAAGGGCTGCCGATTGGTTGGACTTTTGGACCATTTTACGAATCCGTTTGTCCATTTCTTCGATTTCGGCTTCTTCCAAAGCCAACTTTTCTTTCCAATTCACGATGTCTTTTTCGGAAGGTAATTCCCCACCAATCCGTTTGCGGTATTTGGATTCTGTGAGTGATTTGAGATAGTCACAACCAACCAAGCTAAAGCCAAGCAGGGAAAGAAGAATCACCAGTGGCAAGGAAACCAAAGAAAACCTGCTGTTTTTTGTGCCCATCGGTTCGATTTTAGTTTCTTTCTTTTAGATGAAAAGAAAAAAATGTGATTATGTCTCATAGTTTTCGAAAGCTGGGTGAATCCGATCTTTCCTCACTCCTCCAATGGGAATCTTTATGTTTTCCCGGCGAGGAATGGACAGAAAAAATGATCCAAACCCATCTCGAATTCCATGTGGCTTTTGGTTTAGGAGATCCGGAAACTAAGAGTTATGCTCTTGTTTGCGAAACTCCTTGGGAGATTGAAATCTTTCGGATCGCAACACTTCCCAACTATCGAAAGTTAGGTTTGGCTAAAGAACTGTTGTATAATCTATTCCTTGAATTTCCGAAAAAAGAATTCTTTTTGGAAGTGAAGGAATCAAACCTTGCCGCCATTGGTCTTTACCAATCCGTCGGTTTTACAGAGTTAGAGAGACGTAAAAAATACTATCCGGATGGATCTACAGCTGTCCTGATGAAGAGGAATCCAACTGAATGAAAAATGCATATGTCACTGGCGCATCCCAAGGAATAGGAAAAGAATTTGTTCGTGCTCTTGCGAAAGATTATAATGTCTTTCTAATTTCCCGTACTGAATCCGATTTAAAAAAAGTAATTTTAGAATTAGAGCCTAAATCCAGAGGGATTTTAAAATACTTCGCTTTGGACCTTACCAAAAAAAAAGATGTAGAAGAACTCGCTGAAATCATTTCAAAAGACAAAGATGCTGAACTTGTTGTGAACAATGCAGGATTTGGAACTGTGGGTGAATTTGCCTCATTGCCACTCGATAAAGAGTTAGACGAAGTCAATCTAAACGTAAAAACCTTAGTTCATTTAAGTCATGTGGCACTAAACCGATTCAAAAAAAATAAAAAGGGATATTTGATTAATGTGGCATCTATCGCAGGTTACTTGCCTGCACCAGGTAGTGCGATATATGCAGCCACCAAAGCTTTCGTTAAATCTTTTACAGAGTCCATTCATGAAGAAGCAAAACTTCATGGGATTTATGTCCAAGCACTTTGTCCAGGACTCACTCATTCTGACTTTCACCAAAGAGCAGGAATCAGCAAATCCAAATACCCATCTTTTATGTGGCAAAATGCAGATGTAGTTGTGGAAGAATCGTTAAATGCACTTCGTTATAACCAAGCAGTTTGTATTACTGGTTCCTTCAATCAAGGCGCCATCACTGTATCTGAACTTATCCCACGAGGTTTCCTTCGTAGGTTGAGCGGAAAATATTTAAAGTTAGAAGAGGAATAGGATGGATGTTGCAAAATTAGATACTTGGTATCGCAGACTCCTTGTTATTTTCTCTGTCATTGGTGGAGGTTTCCAACTATATTATGAAGGAAATGTTTGGGTCAATGCGATCTTTGTAGTTCTTATGGCAGGGATGGTGGGATATTTCACCAATTTCCTAGCAATCAAAATGTTATTCCAACCTAAACATGGTAAGGTGCTTGGTTGGTCAGGTCTTGTCCCCAAAAACAAATCCAAAATTGCAAAATCACTCGGAGAAAGTATCCAAAGTAATCTCCTTCACCCAGATATCATTTTAACTTATATCTACGAACGGAACTTAGTAGAAACAGGCATTCAAAAAATAGTCAAAGAAATTGATGAGGCTATTCATAACGAAGAAATTCGAACCATGCTTGTGACAAAAATCATTTCGATGTTAAAGGAAAGAGGGCCAGAGATTTTAGAAGTTATCTTCGATTTTTCAGAAGAGACAATGAAAAAGATGGCCGAACGTCCCGAAGAAGTGCAAAAACTATGGGATTATACAAAAGGACGCCTAACCTATTATCTTACTGAAGAAACCAATCGTGAGGAATTAGGAAAACAACTCCGAGTTATCCTTTTAGAAGAAATGCCAAAGCTTGCGAACTTACTGAACGAAGGTTTGGAAGAGTATTTAAAAACAAGAAGTACCCTTGGTAAAATCGGAATTGGAGTGAAAAAGATTTTTTCTTTCAACGAAGATGCCATTCGCGAACTTTTAGAACGCTTTGTGAAAGATCCTGAAACTTCTGACCAGTTTATGAAGATGATGGATGAAATGATGGCTGGCCTTCAAGAACGATTGAACTCCAAAGAAACTCAAGAATTCATTACGGGAAAAATTTCCAATTGGTTGGAAGCCAGTGGTGACTACGCCAGACAAAACCTTCTCCCATCGGGAATTGAAAGATTACAAGCCTACTTAGATGACCCGAACAACTGGGAAGAAATTGAAAAGAATTTCTTTCGTGCTGTGGATTGGGTTAAAAAACGCCTCCTTGAGTTTATGAATAGCGATGAAGGAAAGGTTTATCTTAAAACCAATATAGAAAAATTTGTCCACAATATCAATGTCACAGCCCTAGTGGAAGAACGTGTGATGGCCCTTGATACTGATGATTTAGAAAAAATGATTTTGGATAATACCGGAGGAAATCTTGTCGTTATACAATTCTTAGGTGGAATCTTAGGAATGATTGCGGGCCTCATCCAAGTTCATATCTATTTTGCGGTTCCTGTGGGTGCCCTTGTTCTTATCACCTACATTGCCCATTACAGAAACCAAAAACGGATTCTCGCAAATCCAGAACAATCAGTATGAATAAAAAATTTAAAACTTTTTTTTGTAATCTACCTGTCCTCTTTGTTTTAACATTTTTTTTAGGAATGGCAACACAGTGCAGTGCTAAAAAAAGTTTTGTAAAATTAGTTTCAAAAGAAAATGAAACAGGACTTTTGTATTTAGTTCGTCCAGATCATACAGCTCTTGCTTTTTGGAACTATGAATGTTTATTATCTCGTTACCCGGATAAATTTTCTTCCCGAATCGAACCAACCCCTCTGTTTAAAATTGAACTTGCGAATGCCTCTTTAGGTTATCTTCGATTACCAGAAGGAACTTACCGATTGAATGTCATTGGAAAAAATGATGCCACAAAAGTTTTTCAAATCAAAAGAGGAGAAGAAAAATACTTCGAACTCAAAATATTCAGTGAAACAAAATGGAGCAGAAGTGAATTAACCTTCAAAGAATTTGATAAAGAATCTGCTCTATCTGAAATACTTTCAACCCCTACTTTCTTAGAATCCCAGTTTGTATCAGTACAAATGCCGGTTGAGTAAAACTAAAAAATCTTTTGCAAATTGTGAACGTCCAAGGTTCATCCAATCCACATGTCCCCCACCACGAATTTCCCAAAACACCTTAGGTTCTTTCGCTAAACCAAAAATCTGTTTTCCATTTTCAAAAAACACAACCGTATCTTCGGTTCCATGAATGATTAAAAGTGGAATGGGTGAAAGGTTTGCAATTACATCGCGTGGACTTGTTTGGTCATGAAAAACCCAAGAGAATAAATTTCCCATCGGAGGAAAAATCACATGATTCATTGTTTGTTTGGCAACTTCCCGATAAGAGGGAAAAGAACCATCAATACATAGTAAAACAATTTCATTTTTATCTTTCCAATCAGCGACAGAGCGCATGGCAATAGCACCACCCAAACTTTGCCCATAGACAATTAACTTGGAACCTCTTATCCTAGTTTCTTGCAATACATAATCCAAAACTAACTTACTATCTTCGACTATATCTTCAGGATCAGGTTCCCCTTCTGATTCACCATAACCTCGATAGTCAAATACGATGAGTTCATAACCATGATTCACAAGCCAGACCAAAGATAAAAAATGGGCACTCATATTTTGGCCATTCCCATGAAATTGCAAAATAACTGCCTTAGGTGTCTCTTGTTGTTTGGAATAAATTCGCCATACGTTTAACTTCACTCCATCTTTTGTTGTTAAAAACGTAGGTGTGTATGAAAAACCCATTTGTTTCGGAGTAAAATAAGTTTCCTTAGTTGGATGGTAATACAACGAGGAACAGTTTACCAAAAAAAAACTAAAACAAATAATGATAAGATATAAGTGCTTCTTCATAAAACCTTTCTCCATTTACCTCGACTCGTAATTCATGTGTATTTGAAAATGCATATCGAACTTTGGCAGTAACATAATAAGAATTTAAATTATGGCTCAGTTGGTAATTTTGCGCTGTGGCTCCTGTATAAATTTTCCAAGCACCCCATTCATTCTGATAGAATAAACTCAAGTTTCCACCATAACGGATACCATTTTCAAACATTCTACCATTTTGTGCCTTGAGTCCCGCAAGGACACTTAAGACCCCGAGACTCATAGGAGTTTTTCCAAATTCATTGGAAAAAGAATAACCCATGCGAAAATCAAAATTACCAACTTGTTTCCGAAGAGTTTCGTTATTATTTTGATAAACTGCTGTTTGAATCCCTGTATCTAATAAATAAGAAAAATCTTTTGAAATTGCATTATAGGGATTCAAAGATGTTACCTTAACGGCACTTACAGAAGTAAGTTCAGGTTTATGATTTTCATAGGCACGGATCGTTGTATCAAAAAAAGCCAATTCCGAATTGGGTGCATGACCTTTACTTACATTCAAAAGATCGTGATAGGCAATTCTGTATTTAAATTCAGCGAAATTCCCCAAAGAAGAAACACCGAAGGAAGTAGCAACGCGACTTAATGGGTGTGAGGCCTCAGGCGGTGTAGACAAAGGTATTTGTTCCATTGGAATATATTCATCATTCTGTTTACTTCGAAAAATAAGTAACTTATCGTAGTATTCTTTGTGTTGTTTTGGGATATCTGATTTATTTGAATACCGGTAACGATATGTATCAAGTACGGCATCTGTCACTAAAGACGTTCGAAAATTTTCTTTTGGTTCAGGAAGGAAGGCATTTTCAAAACGAATCATATCAAAGTAGGTGGTTTTTTCCTCCTCTGTCATATCATAAATTTTATATTTAATTTTGGAATACAGAGACGGGCGATATTTTTTAGAAATGACAAATCCATCTTCAGCTAAGTAGAGTTTAATGGTGTCACCAGGTGCCACAATCCAACCAGTTTTATTACTAATATCTAATTCAGGAATCGATACTTCTAAAAATTCCATTAAATGATAAGAACAATTTTCATTAATAAAAAAATAATCAAAGTCTGCTCTGCCCATTTCCCAAAGATGACGAATCAATCTCTCTCTTTCTTCTGGTTTTAACTTTAGTTTATATTCCCAAAGATCTCGGCTTTCCATATCATTGTATTCATTTACTTTTAAATAATAAGGAAAAATTGCAAAGGTGCCAGGATAACCTCCCGTTAATCCTTTATAAGCATAAGCAAAACCATTCATTTCCCCAGGATTGGCAGCATAATTGACTCCATAATCTAATAATTCTGAGTTTTCATTTACTTTATTATTGAGTTTGATGAGTGTATGCCCAAACATAGAAGCTGGTGCTTGCATATAATAAGATGAAAACACAACTGAAACAGAATCGGGATTTAAAGATTCTTTCCAACTTTCAAAACGTGGGCATTGTATCTCAGTGATTCGATTTAAATCAAATTTGAGTTTTCCCTTTAGCCAATGGTATCTTTCTGGATAAGAACATTGTGGGTGTTGGAGTCCTTCCGGGATTGGTTCTTCTGTAAAAAAACTATGAAGGGTTGCGATTAATTCTTTTTCTGGATTGTATTTTCCTTCTTCCGACAAAAAATAACGTTTGTTATCGACTTCACTTTCCCAAAACCCCCATCTAGTTTTTTTAAGTCGTAATAACCGATACCAATGACTCTCTTCTGCTAGGTGATTTTCCTTCGCTTCGTTTATCAGTTCTTGTAAGTATTGTTGGCTTTTGGGTGACTTGGGAATTTCTTTCCCTTGTTTTCTTGCCGTTAGAAAGTCTAATTCAAGTATATTTGGTTCACTGGTTGGCTCTATGGCCCCAAGCGAAGTGGTAAAAAGTATAAAAAGAAAAGTAAGTAGGTACAGAGGAAACACCAGAGTATCCAATTGGTGGATACTCTGAATTTTTATAAAGGTTTAGATTTTGCAGTAATTTTTTACTGTTTGGTCTTTTTCCAAAGTTTCGTGAAGATTGGACAACATCAAACTTGGGTTTGCTTTTGAATCTTCTGTGAAAATTTTAGAGTAGTTTTCTTTTACTACTTCATTGAATCGAACACCTGATTTGCATTCAAAAAGTGTAGCTAGGTTGGAAAGTTTTTCCCCTTTTCCTGCTGCCATTTCTTGTTCCAAACTATCAAAATTCATATGCACATAAATCTCACGTGCATGTTCTTTTTGAGCAACGCCATCTGCTGTACAGTTAGAGGTTCCTGATGTAATACCAAAAGTTTGGCTTCCCGCAGTTCCGTTGGTTGTAGCAACAAAAATTTGATTCCCACCAGGCATTACGAGAGTTCCTAGTCCGCATCCTGCCATTCCGTATTTAGGAGCAGCTGACATTTGTGAAGCAAGTAGAATCATAGAGATTCCGATTGTGGAGATGAGTGTTAACTTTTTCATTTTATTTCATATCTCCTTAGATTTGTGAACAAGACTTAGCGAGAACTTTATCGCTTTTAACTTCTGATTTAACTGCTGAAAGTAAACTTGCAGGAGTTGAATCCTCAGTGATGAGTTTAGCATAGTTTTCTTTTGTTACTTGGCCAAATCTGGATAAAGAATCATTAGAACAACCGAGTAGGCTTCCAAGAGACTCTAATTTTTCCCCTTTCCCTGATGCCATTTCTTGGCCTAGAGAATCGTAGTTCATTGTTACGAATAATTCCTGAACTTTGTCTTGTTTTACAACACCGTCAGCTGTACAGTTGGAAGTTCCAGAGGTAATACCAAAAGTTTGGTTACCATAGATTCCATTAGTTGTTGCAACAAAAATTTGCTCAGCATTATTCTTTTGAAACACGTATGTCCCAAGTCCGCAACCAGCCATACCATATTTTTTTGCTTCTACAGCAGTAGATGTCATTGTGACAGCTACAACGGCAGCAGACAAAAATAGGATTGAGGTAATTCTTTTTCCCATTTCGAATTCTCCTTTTGAAACTTTCGAATCAAATTCGGACGAAATCTAATCGATCTTTTTAATTCGTCAAAAACTTTTTCGAAAGGCAATATAATTTCTTTCCTAGGGTCTTCGATAAAACAAAAATTTAGAATCAAATTAAGTTGCAGAAAAGGAGCGTATAACGCGAATTTCGTCATACGAGTGATGCAATGCCGACTGAATTTGATTCAAGGATTGACCCCTATTCCCCCAAAAACTGGATTCCCGAATACAATAGAACAGGTTTTCCATCGATTCTTTTTAATTCCATCCTTTCCCCTAAATTGCGACCAAAACCCAGAATCCGAAGTGTAGATTCTGATTCTAACTGACAAGGAAATTGGTTAAAATTCTCCATTCCACCTAACGAATAAAAAACTTTTGCATTGATAAACCCACGTTTATCTTCTTTTAGTTCTACTCTGGAAATGAGTGAATACGGATCCTTAGTTTTATAAGTGGTTAAAAAAGATTTTTCTGGCAACCTAAAGTCAGGTCGAACCAAAACTCCAAAACCCCAACTTCCTTTGGCTGCATTTAATGAATACATAGTAAAGATGGGAATTTCTTCCCAAGTTTCAAATTCGATCCGCATCGATTCTAATGTTTTTTCTTTCACTGGGATTAAACCAAAAAACAGACGTAAGTTGGTTCCAAATCGATTGTCTTTTTCTACTAAATCAAAGTCAAAACCCATCATTTCGATTTTAGGTGGATTACCTTGTTTTACTTCATGAACACCCAAAGGAGAAACATAAAGCCCATAAAATCCATCTAACTGGTTTTGATTTTTTCGTTCTGGTAATGGAGGTGATTCTAATTTCAATCCTGTTTTGTATTCGTATATTATATCCAGAATCTCTTTGTTAGCTGGTCGAATCGAAGCCGTCGCAAAACTCAAAGTGTTTCCCACAAGGAAACTTGCTGTTTCTGATTCAGGATCATAAATCAAATCTGCAAAAAAGGGAGGAAGGGATCCCGAGTGACCCGAAATCCAAATACTTTTATCACCACTTTTCCTTTCTTCCATTAAAACGGGAAGGCCCAATTTCATTTGAAAATTGGAACTCGGTCCTTTTTGGATGCGATGGAATTCGAAAAAACTGGATGGAGAAAGAAGACCACTCCCTCTTTTGCTTTGGAAGAATGCCTTCATAAAAAGACCCATATCTTCTCCGGTGGTCGAAAGAGAACCAGCCGTTAAATCACGGATCACAGGCCTCACGGTTTTTGTTTTCCAAAACAATCCAGAATATCCAGAAACCAACTCCGATCCTTCATTTAACTCTAACAAGGTGGAATGTTTCATTCCCGCCTTTGAAAAAATATTCTTTTGAAAATACTCTTCAATCCCAACACCTGATACTCGTTCGATGACAATTCCCAAAAGCCCAAACCCAAAATTGGAATAGGAATGGGCTTTCCCTGGTTCGTTTTTTTCCATCTGCGAAAGTGTTTGGGGAAGAGAACGAAAGGTGTCCAATATCTCAGGATCCTTAGCTTCAGGAGATAGGAAAAAACCAGAGGCCCTGTCAGAAGGAAATCCCGATTGGTGGGTCAAAATATCTCGAATGGTAACTTCGCGGTATTTTTTTTCTCGAGAAGGCATTACATTTACTTCCGGTAAATATTTCGATACCGGATCATCTAACTGTAGTTTGCCATTATCTTGTAATTGCAAAAGAGAAATCCCAGTCAATAGTTTGGTGATACTTCCAATTTTAAACCGTTTGATTTGCTCTTTGTTGTCTACACCAAGTGATCCAGAATGTACAATGCCATCACCTAACAAATACATGTAAGACAAGGATTTGATTCCTGAGTCTCTAACTTCTTCTATTTTGGATAAAACCACTTTCTCTGTAGTTGCGATATCCTTATGGTAAACTTCCTTGGGTTTTTCTTGTAGGGAGGAACATTGTAAAAAAATAAAAATGTTTAATATCAGAAAAAAGGATTTTGATTTACGATTTAAGGAAACAGGAAGAGGAAAAAATAATGGGAGTGGATGAAACGGAAGAAGAGATTCTTCTTTTTCCTTAGTTTGGAATTTAGCAGAAGACTGAACCGAAGACTCAGTGTTTTTTGAAGAACGAGGTTTCATTCCCCTAAAAAATGAAAATCTATCATTTGCGGCAAGCCCATAAAAAACAAAACTCCCCAAACCTATGGAATGGGGAGTGATCGCTATGCCAAACGGAAAGAACTACAATTGTTCCTTTCGTTTGGGCTTTGTTTGTTGGTAAAAATTTTGCCTGTGAGTGGATAAACCTTAGTCTTCAATCACACTCATAGAGTATTCAGAAATTGCCTCACGACGTTTTTCTGCATAGTCTTTGTGAAACCATAAGTCTTGGGTATTTTTGGCAGTTTTTTTATTTCCCACAGTGATTGTGGTCATACAATGATCGACTGCATATTTCATTGCTTCTTTTCCAGTTTCCCCAAGTCCCTTGTTTCGTTTTTTGCGAGTGATTTCACCACCTTGTTTGTTCACTTTCGCAACTAACTTGTCGTAGTCGGAATCATCGATACAAAATACAGTTTCTTTTTTTGCATCTTTCCACTTCACATCCACCTCATAAAGTGGTGCCGCAGAAATATTGATAAAACCTAAATCAAAAAGTTCAGGCCAATACTCATAGAAAAAAGACAACATTAAAGACCTGATGGCATAGCCATCAAAATCCGCATCCGTGATGATACTGATGCGATCGTAATGAAGTTCATCAATGGACTTCACTTTTTGGTCGAGTGGAAGGCCCACAATGGCTACGATATTTTTCATCTCTTCGTTTTGCATGGCTTTCGCAAGAGACATCCCCTTACAGTTGAGTGGTTTTCCCCGGAGTGGAAAAAGCCCATGTAACTTGGGATTTCTTGCAGGACGTAGACCCGCAATCGCTGAGTCCCCTTCCGCCACAAAAAGAATTCGGCCTGGATCGTTTGGTTTGCCCGTCGGAGGCATAAGCTTAGGGATATTGTTCCGAGACGCCTTACGGAGGCCTTTCTGCGCATCCTCGAGCTGTTTCATCTGGGTTCTGCGTTCCATCACCATCTTAATTTCTTCGATGAGGCCCGTTTTTTTCAAAAGTTTGTCGAGGTGTTTGTCCACAGACTTTCGAATGTCTTCATTCAAATCATTGATGAGATAAGATTTATCTTGTGACTTAAACCGAGGATTGAGGATACGAAGGTTTACATACATATGAAAACAACTTCTTACATCGTTTCTTGTACATTGAGTGTTTAGTTTTTTTTCTAAACTGACAATTTGTGATTTTTTACGAATCTCATCACAAAGTCTATTTTCTAAATACTCAATCGCAGATCCACCTTGCGGGCAAAAAATCGAGTTTACCCAAGTCAGAGTTTTGTTTTGTCCCACAACTACATAAGTATCCATATGGATTTGAGAGGAGGAAGTTTTATCCGCATAATCTAACTTATAGTAAACCATCTCGGAGTTACTAAAAATCTCATCAAAACCTTTTTTGAATTTATACTTTTCTTTTCCAGTTTTGTGAATGAATACTACTTCTAAACCAGGGTTAGACATAGCAATATCTTGAAGGTATTGTTTCACCAAATTGATGTTAAAAGATGTGTCTAAATTGTTAAAATAAGCTGGATTGAGTTCAAACTCCACTGTTGTTCCGTGGTCTTCCTTTTTAGCAGTTTCAATCACGGCAGTCATCCCTGTTTTATCACAAGGTGCTTTTAGTTGTTTGATTTGGTCAGCGGATAATAACGGACAATCTACAAAGGTCCCATGTTCATCATAGTATAAATGAACTCGTTCTGTATCTTCTTTCGAAAGTTTAAAACCACGGATAGTTTTTTTCACATCATCATGAATGCTAAACATTTTTTTGTAAGCTTTTCCACCGTTGATGGTTTTCACTCTAAAAAAGGAAGAGACCATACGTACAAGAGAAATCCCCACTCCGTTCTGTCCGGCAACATGGTCTTCTTTGACTTTATCATCAAAGTTTTCTCCATACATCAAATGGAGGTAAACTCCTTCGGCATTGTCTGCAGGAATCCCACGACCGTTATCTTGGATGGTAACACGTTTACGATCGGTTGACAATTGGATGATGAGTTTATTCATCTTGTCTTTTTCTGGAATGGATTTGTCGTTTAAGTTCTTTCTGTACTCATCCACACAGTTCATACATGCTTCATCCAAACACTTTAGTTTGGCTGGAATGTCGGAAAGTTCTTCGTGTACGATATCATACTTACCAGCGTTATCTTTGGTAAAAAAATGTTGTTCAAAAGTGGAAAGGGAGTTTTGCCCAAGCCACATTCCTGTACGCATACGAACGTGTTCTACATTCGATAATTTCTTAAAATTTCGCGAATTTCCTGAGGTTTTTTCAGTTTTTTGAGCCATAATGATTTATTTCGGATCCCATTTTTTCTTCAGTTCATCAAGTTCATCGGTCATAAAACCGGTGAGTTTTTTATCATCTTTTTGTAATGTCGTATACTCAGTGTATTTTGTTTTTGCTTCTACAATGGCATCTTCACATTTACGAACTTCTTCCAAAGTCATTCGATAGACTGGAATGGAACTCAACCATTCAAAATAAACAAACTTAGCTGCTTTTAATTTATCTTCGAATTCTTTTTTGGACTTAATGCCTGTTACTTTTTCGTTCCACTTTTCTTTGATGAATCGAATGAGTTCTGAGTTACGATCAATCTTTTCTTTTTCGAGTCCAGCGAGTCGTTTGAAACGACGAATGAGATGGGTTTTTCTAAAATCACAGAATCGTTTGATGATTTCTTCTGGATTAAAGTTACGAAGTTTTCCTTCGTGAGTGATGACGTTGATGGTTAAAACTTCATTGTTCTCTTTGGAAAAAAGTTCTTTGATTTCTTTTTCCGAAGGTTCTTCGCCTTTTTTGGCAACGAGTTCAATTTTGAAGGTTTGACTGGAATGATCTACATAGTCCTTCAACCAATTGTCCTTCTTTTCGATCAGGTCATCCAAATAACCAACAACCTTTTCTCGGTTCCAGTTCATTGGTGCATCAACTAGAAACAATTTCCCATCTTCTTTTTTGAAACCAAACGTAGTGGACATCACTGTGCTACCGTTGTCGTTTTTGGACAACTTCACTTCTCCACCGTACCCTTTGTACCAAGGTGTGATCTTTTTTGGTTTCCCCGTTTTTAAATAGGTAACTTGTGATTCAATGACATCACTGAGTTTGTGTGCAGGAATAAAACAACGGAAACCCGTTGCAATCCCTTGGATGTTATTTAAGAGGACAACGGGAACCTTTCCCACAAAATGAATGGGTTCATCTTCGGTTTCATCATAATTTTTGACATAATCAATATCAGGCAAACTTTCAAAGAATCCTAAATCTTTCGCGAAGTCGGAAAGTTTGACTTCTGTATATCGAGGGGACGCAATTGCATTGGGATCTAAAACATCCCCAAAAGTTCCTTCGCCGTGTACAAGCGGATAGTTATTGGCAAAAGCAAAGTCTTGTGCCATTTGAGAAAGGGCATCTTGAATGGAACGATCTCCGTGCGGATGGTATCCCATCGCAAGCCCTGCCACTTTTACAGTTTTGGTATGGCGGTTACGAGCGTCAGAGTTCCACATCGCCCATAAAATCCTTCGTTGAACAGGCTTTAGACCATCAATTTCTTGCGGAATGGCTCTCGAATCGCATACATAGCGAGAGTATTTCCTTTGGTCATCATTCACTTGGTCTTCAAAGGGGCGTTTCGGATACTGTTCTTCGTTCTTCATGGTTCCAAATGACACAGGGATGGGGTGAATTGACTTGTCAAGCGGTTTTCCCTTTTTAGACTGGCGATACGCACCGGTCTATGTCCCCAGAAACTCAAGTATACTCCCGATTCTATTGGCTTTTATGTACCTTGATTTTTTTTTCTGGATCTAACTGCCAGAACCTGAAATCACTCATCACCAGAGATCCAATTTCAGAAATTCCCGCTTCTGTTTTATACATTAAATCTCCTAGAAAAATGTCTCAATCCTTCTTCAAAGAAGGTTCCTCTCACTTCCGATTTATCGAATGGGAACCTGGGAAAACTACAGGATATGCAGAGAAAATCGAACTCAGTTTCCTTGCTTATGACAGTAATTTTTTATCAAAAGTGAAATCAGAATTTGGTAACGAACCATTTGAATCCTATAAAATCATTTGGAACAAAAAGATTGGAAAATTCAAAAAAGATGAATCTGAAAAACGAATTCTTTTTGTTTATACCGAATCCTATGCTTCAGAAACCAAAGGTTCTACACTTACAGCTCTTTTAGAAAAAAAATTCAATACTAATGAAATAAAATCTTCCATCGAAGAGTTCGATTTATTTGAATTAGGTGGTGATACAGGATTACTAATAGAAGAAGGAATTCACTCTGCTTTAAGTGGAGAAAATCGTTGGTCTCATAGTTTGGGAACTATGGAGTTTTTTTCCAACTCCACCGTTTTTACCAAACAAGAAGCAGGAACCATCAAATCGGAACATGTTTCCAATCATTACGACTACCTTCAACTTCGTTATGAATTAAACGAAACAGAAACCGACAAATTATATTCCAAACTTATTTATAAAGAAAATAATACACAACTATACTTTGTTCCGCCGTATACAAATGGACTCACTACTAAAACAAAAGAACCATTTGGTTACAAACGGATCGGAGATTTTTTACTCAAAGAGGAAATCAAATGACAGAAGTTCGCACCCGTTTTGCCCCGTCCCCTTCCGGATTTCTCCACGTTGGAGGAGCAAGAACTGCTTTATTTAATTATTTATACGCGAAAGCCAAAAAAGGAAAGTTCTTACTTCGTATTGAAGACACGGACCAAGACCGTTCTACAGAAGCCTCTTTTAAAATTATTTTAGAATCTTTAAAATGGCTGGGAATGGAATGGGACGAAGGTCCGGGAGTGGGTGGTCCAAACGGCCCATACACTCAGTCTGAAAGAATTCATATTTATAAAGAATACACAGACAAACTAATCTCTGAAAAAAAAGCGTACCGTTGTTTTTGTTCTGCAGAGGAACTCGAGGGCAAAAAAAAACAAGCCGATGCCATGGGAATTCCATACATCTACGATGGTAAATGTTCTGACCTTACTGATGCAGAAATCCAATCCCAAATGGAGAAAAAAATCCCTTTCACTGTAAGATTCAAAACTCCACATAAAATTGTGATCGTAGACGATATGATCCAAGGAAAAGTAAAGTTTGAATCCAAACTCATTGGTGACTTTATTATCGTGAAGTCCGATGGATTTCCTTCGTATAACTATGCTGTGGTGATTGATGATGCACTTATGAAAATCACGCACGTGATTCGCGGAGTGGGACATCTTTCCAACACACCACGCCAAATTTTAATTTTTGAAGCTTTTGGATTTCCCCTTCCGAGATTTGCTCATGCCAGTGAAATTGTGGGAACCGATGGAAAAAAACTTTCCAAACGTGCGGGAGCTACCTCTGTTCTTGCCTTCCGCGACTTAGGTTACTCAAGTGATACCATGAGAAACTATATGGCTCTCCTTGGATGGACTTCTCCTGATGGAAAAGAATATATGAGTGACGAAGAGCTCTGTGCTGTTTTTGATGTGGAACGCTGCTCTAAATCACCTGCTACCTTTGATGTATTCAAAAAACTAAAAGAAGAAGAAAAGGAAACTGTTGATTTTAATAAGTTATCCCTTCTCGGACTTGCAGAATATCTAAACCCAAAATCAAAACTCAATTGGATGTCGAATAAATACATTCGTGATGTAAAGATTGAAACCTTAGGAAAGGAACTCGAACCATTTCTCAAAGATTGCCAAATTCCAGAAGAATACAAAAAAGGAACCAATCCTCAACTTCTCTCTATTTTGGATTCCGTTCGTGTGTATTTGGACAGACTCATCCAAGCTCCACCTTACATCGAAGAATTCTTTTTGGAGAATCTCCAATTTGAAAACGAAGAAGCAAAACAACTGATTTTGGAAGGAAATGGAAAGGCTGTGGTTTCTGCGTTTTACCAATATGTGAAGTCACATAGTTTGGTAACTCCTGATGATTACAAAGAGGCGATGGCAAAGGCCGGGGAAACCACCGGGGAAAAAGGAAGGACTCTTTTTATGCCAATTCGAGCTGTCACTACGGGCAAATCCCACGGATTAGAACTTCCCATCCTCTTTAGCCTTCTTGGCCAAGAGAAACTGATCAAACGGATGGAACACTTGGCCGAGGCTCTTGGCCTCAGCATTTAAGAAATTTTTTCGCTCGCTGTTTGTTTTTAGGGCATTTTTGACTTTTTTTCTCCTTCTCCTTCGTGTAATATGAATAGAGAGGGGAGGGAGAAACGGCCTTTGACTGCATCTGAAGTTTTGCCTTATTTATTAACCCCCTCTGTAGGATCATACGCCATGTTCCTACCACCAGATATGTCTTCTGTCAGACATTTCCGAACAGAGCTCAAACGTACCTTAGAAGACAACGGGTTTAGTGCTGAAAATATCATGCAGATTGAACTGGCGGCAGACGAAGCTCTAACCAATGCCGTGGCTGCAAACGTATCTTGCCACTGTGATGAAACCATTATCTGCCGTTGGCGAATTGATTCTGCCAAATTCACTCTATACATTTTAGATTATGGATCGGGACTTTCGGAAGATGGTTCACTTCCTGATAACGACAAAGAACTTCTTAGATCCAATCAAAACCAATGTTTTAGTACCTTCCTCGACCATATCAAAAATCACCAAAGCAGAAAACCGGATACCCTACCTTATAATGGCTCTGGCCAAAAACATAAGAACATGGGAAAAGGATTGAAAATTATCAATGCCATGATGGACTCCGTTAAAGTAATGTTTCACGGAGAAGGAATGGTAGACGAAGCACCGGCGGGATTCAAAGTAATGGGTTCCATCATCGCTCTCGAATACGACCGTTCCAAACACTTATAATTTGATCCTTCATGTAAATACTTCCCGCGAATGGCGCGGCGGAGAACAGCAGCTTTTTTATTTAGTCCAAGGACTTTCCCATTTCAAAATCCCTCAAATTGTTGTAGGCCAACCTGGTTCTCCCTTAGAAACAAAATGCAAAGAAAACGGTTACGAATTTGTTCCCATCGAAATGCGCGGTGAATGGGATAGAAAAGCATATAAGAATATTCGATCTCTCTGTATTTCGAAAAATGTTAAATTGATTCACACTCACACGGCTCACGCCCATACACTCGCCTTACTCGCAAAGCGAAACCATTTAAACATTCCATTAATCGTTTCAAGAAGAGTAGACTTTAAACCAAAAACGAGCTTTTTCTCAAGATGGAAATACCAACACCCAGCTAACGATTATTATCTGCCCGTTTCTCAAAAAATCAAAGAAGTGATGATTTCAAGTAAAATTGCTCCTGAAAGAATTATCACAGTATATTCAGGAATTGATTTAAAACGATTTTCGAAATCGGCTCCACACGAATATCTAAAAGAAGAATTTCATATTCCCAAAAAATGTATCATCATAGGAAATGTGGCAGCCCTAGTTGATCACAAAGACCAAGAAACACTCCTGAATGCAGTCTCAAAAATGAGAACAAGTACCGACTTTCGCCTAATGATCGTTGGCGATGGGAAACTAGAAAACAAATTAAAATCACAAGCCGAACAATTAGGAATTAAGGACAAAGTGATATTTACGGGATACAGAAAAGACATCCCTGCCCTCCTTTCTCTATTCGATATTTTTACACTCACATCAAAAGAAGAAGGCCTTGGAACTTCTGTTTTGGATGCAATGGCATCTGCCCTTCCCATTGTTGCCACAAATGGCGGTGGAATCGGTGAAATGTTAGATCATAACGAAGGAGCTTACGTTTGTTCGGTGGGAGATTCGGATAGTATTGCCCAAGGTTTGGACAAATTAGTTGGATCTGAGGAATTAAGAACCAAGTTCGGAACCTTCAACAAATCTTCAGTAAAACGATTTTCTGTTACCAAAACAGTTGAAAAAACAAAACTCATCTATTATTCCTTTTTAGGAGATACTTTGTACGGAGAAGCAATATGAGCGGAAGACTTTTAATTATTGATGGTCATGCTCTGGCCTTCCGAGCTTATTTTGCTTTTGCTGCCTCTAACCTCACCAATTCTAAAACAGGTCTTCCTAGTGGTGCCGTCTTTGGTTTTTGGAGGATGTTATTCAAACTCCTTCAAGATGAAAAAGTCACACATATTGCATTTACCTTTGATCCAGGTACAAGACTGGAACGAAACGATATTTACGAAGATTACAAAGCACATAGAAAACCAATGCCAGAGGATTTAAAACCTCAACTTCAGACAATTTACGAAATGTTAAAGGCTTTGGAATTTCCTATGTATAAAATAGATGGAATCGAAGCCGACGATATCATTGGTTCTTTATGCAAAAAATTTGCAAAAGATTTTGAAGAAATAGTCATCCTTTCCAGTGATAAAGATTTATACCAAGTCCTTGACAAAAACATACACATGTTACGTGGAAAACGTGGAGTTTCCGAATTTGAAAAAATCGATCCTAAATGGGTAGAAACCAATATCGGAATCACCAAAGAACAAGTTCCCGACTATATGGGATTACTTGGTGATGCATCTGATAACATTCCTGGTGTCAAAGGTGTGGGAGAAAAAGGGGCCGCAAAACTCATCCAAGAATTTGGAAACTTAGAAACTATTTATAAAAAACTAGACCAGGTAAAAAACAAATCACTGATTGATAAACTAGCGGCAGACAAAGAAAACGCATTTTTATCGAGAAAACTAGCAACCATTGTTACTAACCTCAAACTCGATATCAAAAAAAATGATCTCAAACTTCCGAACTATCATGAACCAGCCAAGGTTCAGTATTTCAAAGACGAAGGATACAATGTCCTCCACCGCGATCTTGCCAAACAAGCAGGAATTTCCATTGCCAGCGACGGAGATACAAAAGAAAAAGAATCAGTACCAGACAAAAAGAGTAAAAAGCCATCAAAAGAAACTTCAAATTCAGATTCAGAACCAAAACCAAACAAAGGTTCTGCGGTAACAAAAAAAAATTACAAGCGAATCCAAACCTTAGAGGATTTGAAAAAAATTATCGCAAAACTCGATCCCAAAAAACCGATTTCCGTAGATACAGAAACTACCTCTCAAGATCCAATGCTTGCGGAGTTACTTGGAGTTTCTTTTTCTCAGGAACCAGGAACTGCCTATTATATCGCCTTCTCTCATCCTGAGTCCATTTATAGCCACATTCTCCCAACACCCGAAGAAGGACTCGCAGTCTTAAAACCAATGTTATCCGAACCCAAATGGAAAAAAGTGGGACAAAACATTAAATATGATCTTTTAGTGTTACGTAATTATGGAGTGGAACTATCAGGAATTCATTTTGATACCATGCTTGCCTCTTATCTCTTAAACCCTGGGGAACGCCGCCATAATATGGATGATATGGCCGTTGACTATTTGAATTATAAAACCATCACTTATGAAGAGTTAGTTGGAACAGGAAAGAAAAAACAAAACTTATACGATATTGATCCGGAACGTGTTTCCGAATATGCCTGTGAAGATGCAGACATTACCTTACAACTCTTCAATGTGCTTTCACCCAAAATGGAGGAAGGAATTCACAAAAAACTTTTTTTTGATATTGAAATGCCCGTATTACAGGCGCTTGCTGATATGGAATTTGAAGGAATCGCTGTAGAACCTGGATACTTTGAATCACTTTCAAAAATTTTCGAAACAAAAATCAAGGAACACGAAAAAAACATTCATTTTTTTGCGGGAAGACCATTCAACATCAATTCAACCAAAGAATTGCAAACCGTTTTATTCGAAGATTTACGACTGCCCGCAGAGAAAAAAACACAAACTGGTTATTCTACAGACCACTCTGTTTTGGAATCTTTACAAGGCACTCATCCCATCATTGATCATTTGTTAGAGATTCGAAAATTTTCAAAACTCAAATCCACTTATACAGATACATTACCTACACTCATCAATCCCAAAACGGGACGTATCCATACAAGTTATAATCAAACGATTGCCGCCACAGGTAGGTTATCCTCAACGAATCCAAACTTACAAAACATCCCTATTAAAGATGAAGAAGGTAGATTACTGCGAAAGGGTTTTGTTGCCAAAAAAGGATTCGAAATTCTTTCCCTTGACTATAGCCAAATCGAACTTCGCATTATGGCCCATTTTTCCAATGATCCGCAAATGATTAACGCTTACAAATCAGGGGCGGATATCCACAAACGTACGGCCGCCGGAATTTTTGGAGTTCCCGAAGACCAAGTAACGCCCGATATGCGAAACAAAGCAAAAGTGGTAAACTTTTCTGTGATTTACGGAGTTACATCTTTCGGCCTTTCCAATAACTTACGAATCAGCCGAAAAGAAGCCAAAGAATTTATAGAAAAATATTTTGCCACATATACTGGTGTGGGCACTTATATGGAGGAAATTGTAGAGTTCTGCAAAGAACACGGGTACGTGGAAACATTACTGGGACGCAGACGTTACCTTCCCGACATTCATTCCAAACACAAAATGGCAAGCGAAGCAGCTAAACGAGTCGCCATCAATTCACCAATCCAAGGAACTTCTGCGGACATGATCAAACTTGCCATGATTCAAATTGATAAAAAAATCAAAAAAGAATCTTTTCGTTCCAAATTACTTTTACAAGTACATGACGAACTAGTGTTTGAAGTGGATCCTAAGGAAAAAAAAGAATTTTACCAAATGGCAAAAGAAGAAATGGAAACTGCTATGAAGTTAAAAGTTCCCATTGTCGCACAAGGAAAGTTTGGTGGTAATTGGGATGAAGCCCATTAGGTTGTTTTTTTTCGTTCACAAGTTTTATCACCATGTGTAACTTGCTTTCTTGGAGATTGATCTTAGAAGAAGAAAAAAAAGCCGATTGGTTTTACAGGTTACCAAAAGAAACAATCAACCAATTTCTAAAATTCAATTCACCGCTATTTGAAATCAAACATCCCAAAAGTTTGGTGCAATCCTTTCAACTAGTTGGTGAATCGGTTTTATCTGAAACGAATGCCTGGGGTACAAAACCTTCCTGGTGTCCTGACTTTCTTACCAATACAAAATCGGAAAAATTAATTTCATCTCCTTATTGGAGTCAGTATATGCAGAACCGTATTCTTGTTCCTGTTCGTTCTTTTTTTGAATGGCAAATACAAAGGACAGGCAAAAAACATAAATACGAAATCACATTCAAAAATCCTCATTCTTATTTTGCAGGTTTATGGGGAGAAGAAAACGGAACCAAGTGGATTACCATTCTCACTGGTGAAGCAAACGAAAAAATAAAAACCATACATAACAGCGGGGAAAATAAACATCGTCAACCAATTGTAATGCCATTACAAAATCAAAATCATTGGCTTAACCCTTCTGTCAAAAATCCAAAAGACATTACAGATCTATTATCTCAGTTTACTCCAGACGAAACAACAGAAGAGGATTTGAACAAAGAACCAACGCTATTCGACGAATCATAAACATTAAATGATTTACTGATTCGGAAAAATTACTTAGTGTCATCAATTTGTAATAATGCAACAATTGATCTTAACAATTGATTTTCACCTTATTGTCACATTGTCGTAACCGATCCATTTTACCTTATCAGTAGATAAACAAGAGGATACATTCCGATGAAACCAAATACTATCAATAAAACAGAACGAATTTTAGAAGTTCGTTTAGCGGAAAACCAACTAGAAATTGAAAGAGCACTCGCACTACGATATGAAGTGTTCAACTTAGAAATGGGAGAAGGTCTGCCACAATCTTCTGCCACAAGAAAAGATCGTGATGAGTACGATTTGTACTGCCACCACTTAATTGTGATCGATAAGTCTACTGATGACAAAAAAATTGTAGGAACCTACCGCATTTTAACACGCCAAAATGCAAAAAACGGTATTGGTTTTTATAGTGAAAACGAATTTGATATTACTTCTATTTACAACCTTCCTGATGAAATTGCAGAAGTGGGTCGTTCTTGTGTTCACCCTGACTACCGTGATGGTTCAGTGATCTCTTTACTCTGGCAAGGTCTTGCTGAGTTCATGAATAAACATAACGTTCGTTACCTGATGGGTTGCGGATCAATTCACTCCACAGATGCAGGAGTTGCTTCCCAATCTTATGGATTTTTGAAAGCCAAAGATGCCCTCGCCCCAGAAGAATTTCGGGTGTATCCAAACCCTGACTATGTCCTTCCCGGTTTTGATGCCAATTTTCATGTAGAAGATCCTAAATCCATCTCCAAAAATATCCCTCCACTTTTGAAAGGATACCTCCGAGTGGGTGCTAAAATCTGTGGAATTCCTGCACTGGATTCTGTTTTTGGTACTACAGATGTGTTTATTCTTTTCGACCGCAAGGAAATTACGGAGAGATATGCGAAACACTATATGAATGCATGAGCCCTAACCAGGAAATAGACTACCAGCACCCTACAAAAAAGGACCAAGTTCGATTTTTCGGTTTTACCCTTTTTTTAGTTCTTACGATCTGTGCCGGTTATTTCCTGGGCCTTCCTCGGTATTATCTCGGATGGTTTTCCTTTGCGATTGCATCGTTCTCTGTGGCCGGAAACGATGCAGTCCAAACCATCGGAACCTTTATCGAGAGTAAAAAATCAGTTCATTGGCTCCAAAAGATTCTCGTTTTCGGTGGTCTTTTATTTTTCGTTCATTTAATTGCATGGTTTTTACATGGTGGTGAAATTCATTTCCATCGACTTGATTCCATTCCTGAAACCAAAGACTTCAATCTTCTCCAACTTTTAGCCCCTGTATTACTTGTTGTCATTACAAGACTTCGAGCTCCTGTTTCTACTACCTTTCTCGTCTTAGGTTTGTTTGGTGGCAAAAGCATAGACCAAATGTTAACCAAATCCTTTTTCGGGTATGGTCTGGCATTCCTTGTAGCGATTGTTGTATGGGCGATCCTTGTCAAAGTGGATCCACATGAATACCATGAGGTTCATACTCCTGATCCTGTAACGGAGCGAAGATGGTCTCAGTTACAATGGCTTTCCACAATGTATTTATGGGTAGCTTGGTTATTTCAAGATACTGCGAACATTGCAGTTTTTTTACCTCGGCAATTGGGGATTATTGAATTTTTAACCGCAGTGTTTATACTTATCGCTGCCTTACTTGTCATCATACGCACCAACGGTGGTACCATCCAACGTGTGGTATCCGAAAAATCAGACATCCAATGGGCCAAAGCCGCCACCATTGTCGATTTAGTTTATGGAAGTCTCTTATTCTTTTTCCAATACATCAGTAATGTCCCTATGTCTACCACTTGGGCATTCCTTGGACTCCTTGCGGGCCGGGAAATCATTCTAAACGTCATCACATACAAAGACCTTCCTTACCTAGATACTTTTCGGAAAGTGGGAAAGGATGTAGTTCTTGCCACCATCGGAATCCTTGTATCCATTTTGGTTTTCTTTCTCTCCTACTTTCTTTACCCCGAACAGAGGGCAAACACCCCGCTGGAATTTTGGAAATCCCCCACCCAGGAAGATTCCTTATAATTTTCTTTGACACGAACCGCAATTGTCAGGGTAGTGTCATATATGAGATTGATTCTCATGAAAGAAAACGAGGAGTCATTATGTCTATTGCAATGATGTTACGAGAAGGAACCGCAGAAAAACACCAGGAAACCGAAAAGGTTCCCTATCTCCGTGCCATTTTTCGCGGGGGTCTCGATGCCCAAACCTATACTTACCAATTAGAAAGTTTACTCGCAGTTTATACGGTAATGGAAGATCTCTACCGCCAAAACAAAGACAACCCCATTCTTGCCAAACTTTACTTTCCGACTCTCTTTCGCGAAAAGGCACTCAAAGAAGATATCGCCAGTTTCCAAAAGAAATTTGGAACCAAACTTCGAGGTTCTGTCTCCAAAGCGACACAAGGTTACATCGATCATATCAAAAATACCGCAAAAACTAAACCAGAACTCCTAGTCGCACAGGCTTACGTCCGTTACTTGGGAGATTTATCTGGTGGCCAAGCAATCAAAAAAGTAGTAGCTAAAACTTTTGAACTAGAAGGAAATGAAGGAACTGCTTTTTATGAATTTCCAGAAATTGAAGACCTAATGGCTTTCAAAGGAATTTATCGTCAAAATTTGGACACTCTCCCTTTGGACGAATCACAAAAAGCAGAACTATTAGAAGAAGCGAAGGTTACGTTTGATTTAAACAAGTTTTTGTTTATTGAACTCGATTCCGATCTAAAAGAAAATATCGGAATGGACCGTTACCAAACTCTTTTACCAGCAGGTTAATTTTTGGGATTCCCGTATACATTAGTCACTTTAGTTTTTTTATCCATGTTACCGGTGACAATGATTGTGCCGGTAGTCAAGGATGTAGTAAAAGATCGGTTACTCGGTTCCAACTGGGAAGTTGCTTATTTCACAAGTATTCCCATGCTAGGTTCCTTTCTTTTTGCACCAGTTGCGGGAATCATCTCTGACCGTTTTAAAAACAGAAAGTATTTCATTAGTTTTTTCTGTTTTTTGGATGCAGGCCTTTTTTATTTACTCACCATCGTCACTGATATGGGACTCTTTCTTTTTTTAAGATTTTTGGAAGGGGCCGCTCATATTTTTATCATTGGACTTTTACTTAGTTCTGCTGCCGATCGTGAAAACGATCCAGAAAATAAACGTTATTATGGCAAAGGCATTCTTATGGGTATCACGGGAATGTTTTTATCGTTAGGTGGTGCCTTTGGAATGCCCCTAGGCATTCTTGGAAGACAAAATCCCCTTTTACCATTTTATGTAGGTTCAGGAATTCTTATCTTTGTAGGTTTAATGAGTTTACTGATGTTAAAGGACAAAGGGATTCATAAAGTAAAAGATTTTAAGTTAAACGACTTAAAAGTAGCCATTTTCGAAAACCCATTTTTATTTGTTCCCTTTTTATTTAACTTCATCGACCGCTTTACCGTCGGTTTTATTATTTCTTCATTTAATATCCACTTACGTGAAACACTGGCTTTCCATCCTGGAATGCTCGGTGTGTTTTTAGGACTTGTTCTTTTTCCAATGAGTTTACTTTCTTATCCTTCGGCACTTCTTTCTCGCAAAACAGGTGTTTTGCCCTTGGTGCTTGTAGGTTCCACAATCTACGGAATTTTCCTTGGTCTTTCTGGGACAACTAACGATTATTGGTATCTTTTTACTTTTTTACTGATCTGTGGAATTGGGGCTGGAGTGATGTTTGTACCTTCCATGATGCTTGCCAGTAAAATGTCAAAACCCGGTCTTACCGCCACCACTATGTCCGCTTTCACTGGAGTAGGTTCGCTTGGCTTTATGTTAGGACCGATTGTTTCTGTCCAAATGCAAACGGTTTTTGAATCGTTATTACCTCCGACTTATAGTTTTTCTGCACTCTCTTTCTTTTTTGGATTCTTAGAGATTGGACTCGTGTTTTTAACCATTCCCTTTTTCAAAAAGATTTTGGAAAAAATGGGCAGAATCGATGAAGAAAGGGAAAAGATAACACTTGCCAACACCGATCCTATCCTGTAGAATCTTGGTTAATCCATCTTAAGGTAAGGGTTTATGTTCAAAAAACTTTTGATACTCAGTACACTTGCGTCCGTTCTTTTCCTTGTTTCCTGTTCCTCTGGAAACAAAGTACAAGCAGGGAGCACTAAAGTTCATCCGCACACGGCACTTCGCAAATTAGAAATCGATATGATCAAAGTGGGAGATGGTTTGGTAAAAGTAGAAGCTGTTCTTGGCAAATCGACAGAAAAATCATCTGACCCAAGTGGAACAGTCATGGTTTGGTATTTTGCAGAAGACCGCGATGTTCCAGAACAATACTACACTTTGAAAGAAAAACCAGATACAATCGAAAAGTTTGTGAAACTTACTTTTGACGCTAAAAACAAAGTTACAGCAAAAGACTTCAAACTATAAAATCATTCTTCCGATGTGGATTCCAATTCCGCATCGGTGGGAGCTGGGAAAGGAAACCCAGGGAAACTTGGTTTTACTTTTCCTTCTACGTCATCATCTAACAGATCGATGGTGGTAAATCCAAGTAAAAAGTCAAAAGCTTCGGCAACATTAAATCCAAGTCTTGCCCCACCATAAACTCCTGCTACAAACTCTACATTCCAAGAATATCCTGGGGGATAACCAAACGGTTTTAAGTCTTCTGCGGGAAGATACACCAAAAATTCTTTTTGACCAGTCGCAGCTACCAAGTCATTTGTGAGCTCCCGACGGAAGTGTTCTTTTTTTCTCCTCTTTCGATCTTTAACAGGATCATAAAGATAAGAATAATATCGCATCTTATAACTTTTTACATTGGCTCTTTCGTCTTTGGTAAGAGGGATTCCTTTTTTATCGACAAGCCAATTCCCTTTGGCATCCAAAATGGGAAGGCCCGAATGGAAACTTTCACCACCTAATATACCAAAGACGAGTTGTTGGGAATGGTAAGTGCCGAATTCTCCACCCCGAAGACCTACCCCTCGGCCCAAATCCTTTTTTCCTAATTCGGACTCACCACCTTGGAATAGAACACCGATGGGAAGTGGACCAACTTTCAGGGCAGCTCCATACATTGGTGTTTCTGCACCAACGGTTACTATATCTTGGAAATCATTTTTACGATTTTTCCAATACGTTGCACATTGTAGAAAAAAGGAAAGGCTTAGAATAAGACCAATGATTCGCATTCTTTTCCAGTTTTTTTCATTTTCTACTTTTCGGAATCAAAAAAACAAACAATTTGGGAAGATATGACTTCTTTTGAAGACTTTCCGATGATTGAAGTGAAAAAAATGAATGAGACGGAAGTCCGCCTCTTTGCCTTACTTTTTAATCTGCTCCGCGAACCCAAAGGAATCAGTTTCCAAAAATTTCGTAATATTATGCCTCGGTTCTACAAAAATGAAGATATAGAATCCGATCGCAAAAAACTCTACCGCGACTTAAACCAACTCAAGAGCCTTGGATTCAATATCAAAGTGGCTCAGTTTGGATACCAATCAGAAGACTATTTTCCTTATTATTTAGAAAAAGAATCAATCAGTAAGTCTCTGCAGTTCACCAAAGAAGAGTTAGAATATCTCTCAAAAGTATTATATAGCCAAGAACCTTCGGCCGAAGGATTTAGTCTTTCCCAGAAACTTTTTTCAAACCATCTGGATCTCCTTCCGAAATTTGCCAAACAACCAAAACAGGATTCGAAATCGGAAGAAGAACCGGACTCGTCCCATACTGAAAAAATCCTACAGGCCATCAAAGACAAAAGAGCACTCACCATCCAATATGGATTTGAATCCAATGAAAGAATCATCGAACCTTATCGATTGGTTCGCAAAAACACCACCGACTTCTATTTATTAGCCTATGATAGAGGAAAAAAATCTTTACGAAGATTCATTTTACCGAGAATCACAGTTAAAAAAGAATCCAAAGAAGAATTTTTATCTAATTTAAAAATCACAAAAGAAGATTTGAACTTTCACCCTTTACAGATCACCAAACACCCGGAGATGGAAATCTCTTTTCAAATAAATCCTGATTATGAAGATCGTTGGAGATTATTTTTAGAAGGTGCCAATTTCGAAAAAACAGGGAACGAATACAAAGTCAAAACAACCAATCAAAATGCACTTTTTCAATTTTTGATTTTATCTCCAGAGGCTCTTGTCTCCACTTCAGAAGTTTGGAAAGAATCATTCCAAACCTATACACAAAATTGGGAAACATTGTATCAATTTGTTTGATTCAGAAGTCACTCCAGTTACCAAATCTCAGTATTTACAATACTTAAGATGTAATAATGCATTTCATTTAATCAGAGAGGGATTGGTACAGAAACCTTCCTCAGCGTCTTTTGGTGGTTATCTGGAATGGGGAGATTTTCTCCAACTTTGTAGAAACCAGTTTCATGATGTGACCACCATCGACAAAACACTAGAGAAAGAAGAAAGTTTCCAAAAAACGGAAACACTAATCCTAAAAAAGAAATCTATCTTTCACGCCCATCTTCGGTTTAAAGAATTTGTTTCCACAGTAGAATATTTAGAATACGACAACGAACAGGAAGGTTGGTTTCTCTGGGATTTTCGACCGATTGGTTCTATCAAACAGGACATCCTTCGTTCTTTTTATTTTTACAAACAAGTGGCAGAAGGAATGTCACTTCGGATCCTTGGATACAAACTCATTCGCATCCAAACAAAATTTGTTTATCCAGGTGGTCCCATCAATCCAGAAGATTACCTACTCGTAGAAGATATCACTCCACGAATGGAATCGGAGATGGGGACTAGAGAAGAAGAATGGAGGTCATTCCAAGAGGAACTAAAAAACACAAAAGAACAATCTGTACGGTATTCTTTTTTAGAGGCAAAACCAAGTTGTCGTTCCTTAAAAACCTGTCTATCTCCAAGTCACTGCGCAAAAGGAAAAGAAACTGCCAAAGAAATCTTTGATTTTCGTGACAGTTCCGAACTAGCCAAACAATGGTTTGCCTCTGGGTACAATTCGTACGATTCTGTTCCCGATTCCGAACTTTCTCCCATCCAAAAAATACAAAAAGAAGCTCATATCACGGGAAATATTCACTTTGATCGAAAATCTTTTGAAGCTTACTTAGTGAATGCGACAAAATCCGTTGCTTTTTTAGATTTTGAATCCATAAACCCTTACATTCCTCTCTATCCACAAACAAGACCCTTCCAACACATTCCGTATTTGTATTCCTTACATATTTGGGATTCTGAAAAGAATACTTTAACACATAAAACCTATTTACACGAAGATATAGGCTCTGACCCCCGTGTTCCTGTTATGTCCCAATTACAAAAGGATTTACCACCAGGGATCACCATATTTTCGTTTAACGATTTCTTTGAAAAACTGATCATCCAGGAGTCTGCCGAAGTTTTTCCAGAGTTTTTAGAGTTTTGGGAGAGAGTCAAATCGATGTTTATCGACCTGGCATTGCCATTTAAAAAACTTTGGATCTACCATCCCGGCCAAAACGGAAAAGCATCCTTAAAGGAAATCCTTCCCTGCTTTAGTACAGAAAGTCACGGAGGCCTTTCCATTCGTGAAGGCCAAGATGCTAACTACCAATATTTAAGATTAATAAAAAAGCAGGTGACAGCCGAAGAAAAAAAACGTGTTCTGGAGGATTTGAAAGCTTACTGCAAATTAGACAGTTACGGTTTGTTTTTAATCTATAGAATGTTACAAGAAAGATTATCGGTTATTTAATGTTAGGTATCAAAAAATCAGTCGCACAACTTGTCTTTTCGTTACCAGAACATTGGATTTCCACTTTGGTAAGAAAGAACAACCAACCGGAAACAAATGAATTGGATCCGCACTGTGCTTTAGCATGTAACATTGCAAGGTTCCTACCTAAAATGGAACAAATGAACCCAGAGAAGGCACGCCGGCATTACCGCGATCAGATGCGGATCTTCGAGGAACCGGAAATTCCCATTCCTCATATCGAAGACAAACTCATTCCTACTCCTAGCGCCTCTTTCATTCCTATCCGAGTCTACAACGCCAACCCACAAAAAAGAAATCTTCCCACCATACTCTTCTTTCACGGCGGTGGACTCACCATTGGGAATCTAGAAACCCATGATAATTTTTGTCGCAAAATGTCTCATTATACAAAGAGCATAGTCATTGCTGTGGATTACCGTTTGGCACCCGAACATCCCTACCCTGCAGCCCATGATGATGTTTGGTTGGCATACCAATATGTAAGAAACACTGTGTACCTTTTTGGTGGCTCACCCAATGCGATAGCTGTTTGTGGGGACAGTGCGGGAGCGTTACTGGCAACCTCCCTTTGCCTCCGAGCCAAAAAAGACAAAGTTCCTGTTCCTGTTTTCCAAGCACTATTATACCCAATGCTTGATACTTCGAAAGAATCTGAAACTTATGAACTTTTTGCGGAACGTTATGTCCTCACACGTTCTCTGATGCGTTGGTTCATCCAAAACTACCTTCCTAACAAAAAAGATAGGTTACTGCCTTATAATTCCCCAGTTTTAGCAGATTCCAAAGAATTGAAAGGCCTTCCTCCTACATATATAGGAATTGCGGGTTATGATCCTTTACGCGAAGAGGGAGAAACATATGCCAAACTCCTGCAATCAGCCGGTGTCAAAGTCGAAGAAAGGTTCTTTTCCTCTCTCATCCACGGGTACATCCAACTCACAGGACTCATCCCCAAGGCCAAAGAAGCAGAAATGGATCTTTTCCAATCTCTCAATCGTTTTTTTTCTACGAGAAAAATCTGACTAAGTCCATTCAAGAATCGACAAGGAAGGATTCGATACTATAAAAGACAGAAATCTCTGAGGTACGTCATGATTCTACGATTCTCCATCGCTCTCTTTTTCCTACTTGGGATTTCGGCTGTATATGCTGAAAAACCTGCTTCTGCTACTTTGAAGGAACGCGAGACCCAAAAACAAATCGATCTTCAAAGAAAAAACGGGTTTGGTGATAACGAAATTGATACCTTACATGCAAACATCATTGGAAACTTACGCAAAATGAAAAAACTCCAAGACTTAGGAGTGGATAAAACAGCAGCACAGTACCTAGCACATACGCCAGAAGAACATAAAGAATTATATAAAAAAGATAAAGATGGTAAACCTTATTTGGAAATTAAACTTCCACAAGGGCAGTCTTACATTGATTATCCGACAGTATTTTTATACGACGGAATCGCATATATTTACCCAAAAGAGGATTTCAGCGATTTAGACAAAATCATTTTAACATTTCGCAGGGTGAACGCAGATGGAACCATCCATGTAAAAGAGATGAGACGACTTGTAAACCCAACTCCTAAATCAGAAGGAACTGAAAAAGATGAAAAGGGAGAAGCAAAGTTAGATACAAACTCAGACATTCGTTTGGAATATTATAGATCACTCACTTCTGATACCATTTGGCCGAATGATCCTGTGCAACCATCAGAACCTGACATTGCAATGGTTCTCAATGATGAAAAAGATCCCCTTCCTTACGATAAACAAAAACATATCATGAGATCTTACAAAAAGATGTTACGAAAAATATCCAAACAAACTGCATTCAAACTCAGAAACATCGAGTTAGATCAAAAACAAATGATTACTAAAATTTTGGATTATAATACGAACTAAAAATTTAAAACAACAAACCAAAATTCAGGTTTGTTGTTTTTCTCTTCGACTAATGAGAAGTTGGGAAATCGTTTGTTCCTCTGTCACATATTTCCTCTTCAAATAAGAAAGTGCGTTGTTGATAAAACGAGGCACTTTTTTTTCTGCATCTAACAAATCCATCTTAGTTAACATTAATTCATCGATGGTTGCCAGAGCCAAATTTCTTTGGCTCTGATGTAATTCAAAATCATCCTCGTCTTCGATTATCATGTTTTTTCTTGGAAACGGTTGGCCGCCTCGACTCCTCTTTCTTCATTCACAAACAAGTTAATTAGCAGTGATAAAAAATAAAAGAAAGCAACTACAAGGAAGGCATTTCTAAGGGTTACTAGTGTTTGGATATAACCAAAAAGAAAAAGTCCCGCTGCTGCTGCAATTTTACCCGAAAGTCCCCACATCCCAAAAAATTCTCCTGACTTGGATTCTGGACTGAAGATACCAACGAGGGCTCGTGATGCTGACTGCGTAGAACCAAGTCCCATTCCCGCAAGAGAAGAGATAAAAACAAAAACCCACTGCACTGTCCAAGTTTTTCCAAGAGTTACATTGGCAAAATTAGTAATGTCATACACAAAATAAATCAATCCACAAGTTACAAGCCAAAGAACAAGAGTTAGGTTAAACGTTTTTTTGGCACCAATACTATCTTGGATCACACCGAACGCAAGAGCACCAATAGCAGCAAAAATTTGAATAAAGATAAACATAGCTTGTTTATGTTCTGCTTGGATATGGATTTCTTGTGATCCATAAATAAAGGCAAAGGAAATCACAATTGCAAGGGCTGCCATTGTAAAAAACAAAGACACAAGATAAATCATCAAATCTTTGAAGTGGCTTGCATCTTTCAGTGTTTGAACTACACGATCCTTTCCAATTTTGAAGTAATTGACATGATGAGAAACACCTAAAGGCAAATGTGGTTCCCTTAAGAAAAGGAATGTAGGAATCGCAGCAACTAAAAAGAAAATCGCTGTGTAAGGTCCCACTAACTTTAAATTTTGAAAATTGTCCAAAGTATAATCGCCAAGAGTTGTCGCAAGAGCCACAGATCCAATCCCGCCGAAGTACCCAATCCCCCAGGCATAACCTGAAATTTTTCCTAGGTCCTCTTTGGATCCGAGGAAGGGCAAAAAGCTAGAGGCAAAGTTTTCACCAGAAGCAAAGAAAAAGTTAGAAAAGGCAACAAGCACCATTCCAAGCCAAATCATACCAGGTTCCACATAATAGAGTAAAAAAGTGGCTGCCACACAACCAATGTAACTTAAGAAAAGAAATAGTTTTTTCTTGGAACTATAATCAGTGATCGCCCCAAAGATGGGTCCAGTGGCTACCACAAATAAATAGGACGCAGCGAGTGCCCAAGCCCAAAGGGAATTTCCCATGCGGTACGGACTGTCCGAAGTCATATCGGCAGGAACAACGAGTCTTGTAAAAATTTCACAATAAACGACGCTGATGATGACGGTGGTGTAAGAAGAGTTCGCAAAATCGAACATACACCATCCAAAAATTTCACGGTTTTTTTTCTTTTTGGCTTCCGGGTTTTTGTCTTTGGACATAGAGGTTGATTGAATTTTCCTTGGTTGAAAGTAATTAAAGAGTTTCCCTCCCTTTCCTAAATCTGTCAAATGATTAGTTCAGGTATGGATCCTTTCGATTTAAATTCCCTAATGAGACCCAAACGGGTCTGTTTATGTCGAATGGTGACGGAAGAAGATTTAGTCCGTGCCATCCATGCGGGCGCCGTAACCATGGAACAAATCAGAGAAAAAACAAGAGCCACTACTGGCTGCGGGACCTGTTCGATGCAGGTCTACCACATCCTCCAGCGCGAATTGCAGAATCTCTCTCGGAGGAAAATTTCATGAAATTATCGATCAATATGGCGATGACCTTGGATGGGAAGGTAGTTCGCCCGGATGGCCGTTGGTATGGCCTTACTTCTAGTGAAGACAAAACCCAGATGGACGTCTACCGGTCCCAATCTGATGCCGTCCTTATTGGAAAAAACTCCATCATCAATGACAATCCCATTGTAAAAATCCGAGCAGTTCCGAATGCACTCAATCCGAGGCCAGTCATCCTTGTCAGAAAGGGCACTCTTCCCCCAGACAAACATGTCTTTGAAGAATCCGATCATATCCCCCTAGTTATCTGCACCAAATCAAACTTAAAAGAAATCAAAACAAGCCTAGAAAACAAAGCTGAGATTTTTGCTTTGGATTCCGACGACATTGATCCCAAAAAAGTCACAGGGATCCTCAAACGAAAAGGTTACAAAAATGTCCTTTTGGAAGGTGGGCCCAAACTCAATTTTTCCTTTTTGGAAGCTGACCTTGTGGACCGCATTTTTCTTACCATCGTTCCTTATATCATTGGAAAAACTGGCCTTCCTGGGATCGCTGACCGCAATTCTGAACTTCCCAACTTTGATAAAAATGGTTGGGTTCTAAAAGACCATTTTACCAAAAGAAACGAAATCTTTCTCGTTTACGAAAAATCTTAAAAAAATTCTAAATTTTGGATTGACCAGTTTCTCCATCATTAAATAGTTTGATATTAAACTATTTAGCAATAAGAGGTTCTCAATGTTTTATAAACTACTCGCAACAAACAAAGACATTACACTCACGATCCTTCGTGTCGTACTTGGTCTTGCCATTTTCCCACACGGAGCACAAAAAGTTTTAGGTGCTTTCGGTGGATACGGATTCGAAGGAACAATGGGATTTTTCTCTAGTTTAGGGATCCCTTACTTCTTTGGTCTTCTTGCTATCATTGCGGAATTTTTTGGAGCGATTGGTCTTATCCTTGGACTCTTCACTCGTCTTGCAGCGTTTGGAATTGCTGTAACTATGATCGTGGCAGCAGTGCTTGTACACTTGCCAAATGGTTTCTTTGTTAACAATAACGGTTATGGTTATGAATACCACATCCTAGCTGTAGGCATTGCACTTCCATTAATCATCAAAGGCGCTGGTTCGTTCTCTTTAGATGATTTCCTTGCACATAAAATCGAAGGATAATAGAAAAATCATGACTAAGACTATCTAATAGTGTTAGCCAAACTTTCACCTCTCTGATTCCTTGTCTTAAACCATCGATAAGGAATCGGAGATGCAAACACTCAACCTATCTACTCTCCAATCATTACTCCCAGAAGCAAAGTTTCAAAATACAGAAAGTATCGTTTCTCTTTCTTTTACCGGACTCACTTCTCTTTCTTTAGCCAGTACAACTGACATTTCCTTTGTTGCCTCAAAGACATTTGTGAACGAAGCGAAAACCTCAAAAGCTCCCGTACTCATTGTATCTTCTGATATAGCTGATGCAATCCCGGACAAAGCTCTTATCATTGTTCCTAAAGTAGAACTAAGCACGGCAAAAATCATCCGCCAATTTTTTCCAGAAAAACAACCTTCAGGAAAACATAGCACACATGTTTTCATCGATCCTACCGCCAAAATTGGATCGAACACGGATATCGGACATTTTGTAACCATTGGAAAAAACTCTGTCATTGGTAATGACTGCATCATCGAAGATGGAGTCAAAATCGGTGACAATGTTCGCATAGGTGATGGTGCAAGGATTGGAAAAAACTGTGTGTTCTTTGACGATACAATCATCGGAAAACGTTTTATCGTATTTGGTAATTCAAGTTTTGGTGGGGATGGATTTGGATTTGTTTTTGCTGAAGGCAGACATAACAAAATCCCACAAGTAGGTCGCGTAGTGATTGGCGATGATGTGGAAGTTGGAAGTAACTGCACCATCGATCGAGGAGCACTCACTGACACAACCATTGGTAACGGTTGTAAATTTGATAATATGGTCCATATTGCTCACAACTGTAAGGTAGGAGACCATGTGATTATTGCGGGTCAATCCGGTCTTGCGGGAAGTGTAACACTCGGAAATCATGTAATTATCGGCGGTGCCTGTGCCATCAGTGACCATATAACACTCATTGAAGGAACCATCATTGCTGGAGGAACAAGTTTACGAACTTCACCGAAAACAAAGGATGTATATGTAGGTTGGGACTTAGGTCTTACCTTCCCTGAATTTCAAAAGTATCGTGTGAATATCAAAAACATTGTGAATTTAAACAAATGGTTAAAACGCATTGAAAACATTGAAAAAAAAGTAGGAATTGAATCGAAGGAATCTTAATTAAATTCCCCAAGGAAAGATTTTTAGAAACTTATACTTTCCTCAATCTTACAGATTTCCAATCTTATATTTAAGAAATCGAATCCAAATACAATTGGATTCGATTTTGGATCTCCACAAGAATGGATGGATCGGGAAAGGGAATTGGATTTCCTTCTGGGTCTGTCCAGTGAAACCCACCTCCTTCTTTTTTCCGAAGACTTAAATAAAAAATGGGAGCCGGATTCCTTCGGTTTCCTTCTGATCCACCTAACCTCAGTGTTACGGAACCCATATCCGAAACCACCCATTCAAAGATCTGTCCCATCTGTTCTGTCTTCCAACGAATGGGAAATTCCATGGATTCGTTGTTTTCCCATTGTTCCATTACATCCAGGTTATCTTTATCTATTAGTGGATTGTCATTTGGCACTTGGTTTGAAGGATTAGGTATTTCTATTTTTGGAAATTGTGAAACCAACCAATGAAATACACGAAGGGATTCTTCTCTTAAAAATGGTAAATCGTTTAAGTCAATTGAGTTCATGGTTTGTTTTTTCTATTTTCGATATTGTTTTATACTAAAAGATATTTGTGAAACCGTCATCGGGATTCTTTTTTTGTTTCTTCTTTTAACTGTAACTTCGCTTTGTCCCAAAACTGGTCTAGTTCTGCCAGGGAATAATCTTTCAAAGTTTTTCCCGTTTCTTCCACGAATGATTCTACAATACGAAATCGAGTTTCAAATTTTTCATTGGCACGACGAAGGCAAGTTTCTGGATCAATCGAAAGTTTGCGAGATAAATTGACGAGTAAAAAGAAAAGATCACCTAACTCGTCTTCGACACGTTCATCATAAGGTAATTTTTTAGAACTAAGGGATCCTTTCGTTTGGAGTTCTGTATCTAGTTCTTTGATTTCTTCTTGGAACTTTTCAAACACGCCCGAAACAGTAGGCCAATCAAACCCCTGTTTTGTGACCTTACTTTGAATTTTTTCAGATCGTTGGATGGCGGGCAGGGCTTTTGGAATCCCGGCAAGAATACTTTTATCGGAATCAGTGTTTCCCTTTTTTTCTTTTTCTTTTTGTTTTAACTGATCCCACTGAGTCAGCACCTGTTCCCCAGAATTGATTCCTTCTTTGGTCCCGTAAACATGGGGATGGCGAAACACTAATTTTTGAAATACATCGTTGGCCACATCTTGGAACTCGAAGGCTCCCCTCTCTTTGGCCAGTTGGCTGTGGAAGGTGATCTGAAAAAGTAGATCACCCAACTCTTCTTTTAAGTGGTTGTCGTCTCCCCTTTCAATTGTATCTACAACTTCATAGGTTTCTTCGAGTAAATGGGGGATGACGGAAAGATGGGTCTGTTCTTTGTCCCAAGGACAACCTTCCGGGCTTCGCAAATCAGCCGTCAATGCCAGTAGGTTTTCCAAGGGTGAATCAAAATTAGGAGGGTTCACTGATTGTATTTTTCCCGAACCTTGCGGGAAGCAAACGGAAATTTTATCTTGCGAAAGGCCCCCCCCTTTACGAGTCTATCCCTATGTTCCAATCTCGTGTCTTCGTTGCCATCCTTATGGTGATCGCTACTGTCATCAGCCGTATCCTACCTCACCCACCGAATTTTACGCCCATTTTGGCCGTTTCTTTGTTTTCGGGTGCCTATTTGGCAGACAGACGAATTGCTCTTTTTGTTCCCATCTTAGCGATGTTCGTTTCCGATTATTTCATCGGGTTTCACGACTTAATGCCTGTGATTTACGGATTTATGATTCTTGCCGTCCTATTCGGAAAACAAATTGGATCCTCTTTACAAAAATCCTTTGGGTTCACAGTAGTTGGATCGGTAGCTTTTTTTGTTCTTACCAACTTTGCGGTTTGGGCAACGAGCGGAATGTATACTTTAGACGTTTCGGGACTTGTGACTTGTTTTACACTCGCCATTCCTTTTTTCCAAAACTCAATGGCAGGTGATTTAGTATATTCTGGAATCCTATTTGGATCCATGGCGTTTCTCAATCGCACAGTATTTGTTACTGCAAAACAAAACGCATAGTTTCTTTTACAATTCTTGAAACATTCGGTGGACACGTGTCTTTGGACCATCCGCCGAATTTTTGATTCTCTCCACCAAACGCAAACGATCCAATAGACCCATTCGATTCGCAATCTGAATTCCAAGACCTGGTCTTGCATTCATTTCAAGTAGCAGTGGCCCGCGCAATTCATCGAGAACAATATCCACACCTAAATATCCAAGACCGGACATATCGTAACAACGAGAAGCCATTTCCAAAATAGTTTCCCAATGAGGAATCACCCTTCCACTTAATGTTTGTTTTGTGTCCGGATGTTGGTAAACCATTTTATCATTACAAACAGAATGGGTGAGAGTTCCGGTATGAAGGTCAACACCAACACCGAGTGCCCCTTGGTGGAGATTGGCTCTTCCACCCGATTCTTTTGTTGGCAAACGTAACATAGCCATCACAGGATATCCTAAAAAGACAATCACTCGGATGTCAGGAATTCCACGAAAGGAAATCTCACGAAAGAAGGAATGGCATTCTAATCTTTCTTGTAATACACAAGAATCGGAGTTGCCATCCAAAGAATATAGTCCGGATAAAATTCCGGAGATATGGTGGTATAATTCTTTTTCGGTTATTTTCTTTTCGTCTGCCTTATGAAAAAGAACAGATCCGTTCTCAGCTTTCGATTCACCAGTAATGACAAGAATTCCATTCCCCATACCACCGTTAGCTGGTTTGACAACAAATCCAGGCTTTCCTTGGATCAGTTCCCCAGTACCTCGAATACCACCAAAAGTATCTACAAGTCCATAATGGTATGGCATGGGCACATGAAACTGCCTGGCAAGTTCTGCCGTTTTCCATTTATCATCCACTAAAGGATAATATTCTCTTGCATTGTAAGGTAAAATGTATTCGCCGATTCTTCGATTGATTCCAAGAATTCCCTCTTCTTCAAACTTCTTAAAAAGGGAAATCATGATTTAAAAATTTCCTTAAACCTAAAAAGTTCAGAAATTCGATACCCTTTGTATTGCCCAAGGAGAATTTGAATGGCAATTACAATGAACAAAAGTTCTGGATGAGTGAAAAAGAGAATTTGTAATGATCCAAAAAAGAAAATCATATAACTGATCAGTGCGATGAGCAAAGTTCCTGCAAGTGTCACAAAGGTATGAAAAATTCCTTCTTCGATGATCATAATTGAAAATCGTTCCACAAAAATCGTTGTGATGACAATCGGGAATAAAGTCACACTCATTTGATTAAAAAAAGAAATTTCTTCATTCAAAATGGAAAATAAGATTAATGTAATTACGGTAATAGTCAGGAGAATCGAGAGTCTTGGAACAGCTAATAAATAATATTTATCCAAAGCATATCTTTCGAAAAACCCAAGACCAATCATCAAAAGAAAAAAACAAATCCCAAAAAGGAGATTGGTTTCATAAAAAAACATAGCAAGTAATATCGGTGTAAAAATTCCAAAAGTAGGAATCCCAATCATATTCCTTGCTACAGATAACACCAAAGCACCTATCGGAATCAAAATGACCAAACGGAATAAATTTTGTAATGGCGTAGGCAAACTATACAAAGAATAATACCTGAGGAAACTATTACTTGAGGCTACTTCCTCACTATATTCCTTAAAATTATAACGATTTACGTTTGATTTTGTTATATAAGCCGTATAACGGAACGTAGCTGGATCTTCCCCAAGAGATCTTTTTTCTTCTACCGATTTCCATAACGGGAGGTAACCATCTACATGTCGGGCAAATATATTTTTATATGTAGAAACAAAATACCATTTACCATGAATTCGAATTTCATTCCAAAAACTAAGTTTTACTTTATTGTCTTTGGAATTCTGTTTTGATAAATCAAATCCGGCAACGGTTCTGGCTTGTATTCCTTTCATACGACAAAGTAGTGAGAACAACATCGCTTGTGTATAAGCACTTCCATTATTTAATCGTATCGTATCGGCAAGTGTGATATCTTTGGATGTATTTAAAACTTCTTCTGAAATAAAATAATAAATCTGTTTGGCTGCAGCGACGTTATCTCTATCATAAGGATGGATTTGTTCAAAGAGTTTTTTCCCTAATCGAATTTCTTCTGAAGAAAAGTTTTTTAAAGAAAGGTAATAAGGCTCTTTTCCCAATTGTTTTTCATTTGTCTGCTGAATTTCTGGTTCTGGGTTTGTATGTGTATAAGGTAAAATTTTGATCTTTGCATAATATCCAATCGATGAATTCCAATCTTCTCCTTCCCAAATACCTAAGTGGCCATATTGTTTTTTTTGCAGACGAAAATCTAAATCTTCCACCTTCGTATTGGATTTAAGAACTCTGGATTGGATAAATTGTTTAGGTATCGGAAAAGTCACTTCAGAAACAGCAACGTTTTCTTTAGGAAGAATCACCACCTGTAAATTGACTGTGTCATCGACTTCGACAGGAAGTAAGGAAAGTTCAGCAACATTTAGTTTATAGAGTATCGATACAATTGGCAAGATGAAAAGGATCGAGACTGTAATTAAAGTTTTTCGATCCAAACTAATCCCCTAACGCATGTGACAGAGATACATCTACAAGAAACTTACCCATAAGATAATTTCTGCCAATGAGGATAGGATAAGTAAGATTGGTTCTATCATTTAAATTGATAATTACCTCTTCTTTGTATTTACCCATTTTCATCATTTCGCTAATGATAATCCGATTTTCGGAAACACCAGACGTACTTGTTACTTTTGCTTCTTTGACAAATTTACTTTTTAATCGAACAGGTTTTTCATCGACAAAGGTATCAAACAAAACAAATACCTCTCCATTTTCAGTGACCTTTTCAATATTGACTGCGTGGATGGAACATGATTTTGCTCCCGTATCAACTCTTGCTCGTAGTTTGAGTTTCCAATTGGGAAATTCTACCCATTCCACCCGACCAATGATTGGTTTTAAATATTGAGGAGGAATGACAATCGGCTTGATATGTGAGTCAGGTTTTTTCTCGATAATTTGTTTGGATCCAAAACAGTTTATAAATAATAATAAATGTCCCAAAATAAAAAAGGATAATAAAAATCGAAATAAATGTAACATTAGAGTTTGCTTTTGTTTTACCAATTGACCAAAGAATTTCATACTGATTTTCGCTGTTTATTTTTCACTTCATTTTGATAGGCATTGAATAAATCAATATACCTCAAATAACCCAGACATTTACCATCTTCAACAATTGCGAGTTTGTCGACATCATATTCTAATAGAATTTGAAGTGCCTTGCCTAATGTATCATTTGTGCAAACAGAAGGAACATCTTGCACAATTTCTCCGCACGTGATCAAGTTTTTTAAATCGTCTTCAAATTCTGGAAGGATTCTATTTTTCCTAAGTGATACAATACCTTTGTATTCTTCCCCTGCCCCAATCAGAATAAAATCACTGGCCTGAATTCCAGGAGCATTCGATTGTAATTCCGTTAAGGAAAGGTTTTCAGAAACCATCGCATATTTTCTAAATTCCGAAAAATGATCTCGGATCCGTATTCGATCCATAATGTCTTGGTTCATATCCCAATGGTGAGATGGAGATAAAAACCTATTTTTGATTTGGTTTCGATAAATAGATGTTTTGTGGGACAAAACAACAGCAATGACTGAGACAATCATAAGCGGCGGTAAAAGTTCATAACTTCCAATCATATCACAAACCATAATCATACCAGCAATCGGAGCCCTTGCCACACCTGCAAAAAAAGACCCCATCCCCACTAACAAAAAGGGAAAAATGATGATTCCAAGTTCAGGGAATAATACTTGTGCCATTGATCCCACAAATGCACCTAACATACCTCCAATGGCAAAAGATGGTCCAAGTAAACCTCCAGAACCTCCTGAACCAACTGTTAGTGAAGTAGAAAACACTTTAAATAGTGCCACTGCCAGAAGGAAAAATGGTCCTGAAAAACCAAAACTTGTAGATTCTAAAACTTCACCGTTGATCATTCTTTGGATGAGCCCAAATCCAGTACCCAAAACTTCAGGAAAAAGAAAGGCAATACAACCTACTAGAAGTCCACCAAACGCTGGTTTCAAAAAATTTGGCAATGGAAGTTTGGAAAAAACATCCTGGATATTATGATATACTTTTACAAAAAAGTATCCCACCACATAACAAAGAAGTCCAAGTATAATGTATAATGGAATGTGCCGATAGTCATTCAGGCTATATTCTTGTACAGAAAACAGAGACCCACTTCCCGCAATACTTATATAAGTTAGATAAGCGGTAACAGAAGATAAAATACAAGGAACAAGAGAATCACTTTCTATATCTTCTTGGTAAACCATTTCTACAGCTGTGATGGCTCCACCGAGTGGTGCGCGAAAAATGGCACCAAGCCCTCCCGCTGTTCCCGCAAGCATCAAGGTCCTTCTTGCTCTGGCACCAGCACCTAAAAATCCAGCCAAACTGGAACCGAAACCTGCACCTATTTGAGCCGTTGGCCCCTCTTTTCCCCCAGACCCACCGGAACCTAACGTGAGTATGGTGGCAATAACTTTAAAAAACGGAACTTTTGTTTGGATCTTTCCTTCATTAAAATGAAATGCATAAATTAAAGAATCGGTTCCACCACCTTGTGCTTCTGCGCAGAAAAAACTAGTAACGATACCGACAAGAAGTCCACCAAACGCAGGTAAAAACAAAATCCAAAGTGGGGAGAGAGAACTTACGTAACCCGTGGAATGAAAATTGGAATCTCCTGTGGGGATTCCTGGATCATACCCCATAAGGTTCCCAAAAGTAAACGATTCTGTCCAAGTGAGAGCCCAGTTAAATCCGTAAGCACCGAATCCCGAAAGAAGGCCAATCAATAGAGAATAGACATAAATCGAACGCGGTCCCTGGATCGAAAACACTCCCTTTAGACCGATTTTTGTACCCATAGGGCAAGGTTGTATTTTCCTCTAAATTTCCCAAGGAAATTCTGAATCCTCTTGACCAGGGAATGAATTCCTGTGACGATTGGATGGTATGTTCCGAACCATCGTTATTTTTTTCGCATTTTCCTCCATTTTTGTTACATGTGGCCTAAAAAATGAAAACAAAGCGGAAATCACGATTTTACCAGAAGGCGAACCTTCCCTTTACTTTTTGGGGGAGGTCGATAATGATGTGACAACCAGTTGCGGCCAAGCCACTCCAGCAACTACGACAACTACCGGTACTGGAACAACAACGGGAACCACTGGAACCACTACCGGAAATTCCAATAACACGCGTTTTACTGTCATTTCTCAATTAATTTTCAAAACAAAAGAAACACTGAACCTACGTTTCACTTACGACAGCACACAAATCCAAGGTAAAATTGATCCACAACAAGGGTTTGTTCTTGCCGGTGGTCTTTTTGGAAGGACAGTTCAAGGAACACAAGGAACTGTCGAGTGGTTTAACCAGGGGATCAATATTGATACAGCAATCCAAAGTGCACAACAGATTTCTTTTTTTAATTTAGAAATTACTTTGAATGGAACTTACAGCACTACTACTACATCCACTACATCTATATTGAATTCTTGTAATACTCTAGATAGTGTTAACTGCACATCAGGTACTTCCTCAACACAATGTTTTACATCTGATAACAGAACTTGTTTAGTCCAAAATACAAATACGGATGCAAAGTCTGTGATCATTCGCGGTACATTAAAATGTAACGCGCCAAATATTGTACCACAATAAAAATCCAAAGAACGATCGATAAGATTGTATCAGATAATACTTTGCCTTTTATTACTTCCCCTTTCCCTTATGGCGGAAGGAAATGAAGGGCTTTGGCATTTAGGAACAAATCCAAAAACAAAACTAACAGAGCTTAACCCCAAAGACAACAGTTCTCATTTTTATTTTGGATTCACCAAAGAAAGTCACTACTATTTAATCAACTTTGAAGAAAGTTCCTCCCGATACTTTCATTTCGAAAATGGAATGATATCCGAACTGGATTGTGAGTTATACAAAGACGGGAAAAAAGTCTCTGAAATCAAAACAGGTCTTGTTAGGAAAAAACTTCCTGAAGTATCCTTTACAGGCGGCTTTGTTTTTCCCGCAAAAGAAAAAGGAACTTACTTAATTCGAATCCAATCCGAAGACACACACCGAATCAATTTTCGCATCCAAGATGAATTCAGTTTACTTAAATTTACAAAATCCATTTCTCTCTGGCAAGGGTTCTACTTTGGGTTATGTATTTTGGTTTGCCTACTCTCCGCAACACAGTATATCATTTTAAGAGAGCGAGTTTATCTTTTACTAACTTTTGCTACCATGTCCATTCTCTTTACAAATGTTTTGAGATCGGGACTATTTTACGAATACGGGTTTAGTGATTGTGAATGGTTTTATAGATATGTACCTGGACTCGTTTCATTAAGCCCTTTTGGTTTGGTTCTTTTTCTTAGAGAGTTCTTACAAACAAAACAGAAATATCCGAATGCAGACAAATATATAGTTTCTTATGCCTACTTTTTAATTCTGTCTATTTTCATCGTATTTATTGATCTTCAACTTTACTTTCGATTTATATATGCGAATAGTCTAATGTTTTCAACCTTCAATTTTGGTTATGCCATTTACTGCATGATCAAAAGAAAAGAAAACGCAAATGTTTTGTTTTATGCATTCCTTGTGAGACAGATCAGTACCACTTTATTAATTTTTGCAAACCTCGGTTATTTACCTTCTTTTCCATTCTTAAGTTCTGCAAATGAAATTGGTGCAGCCGTTCAGATGACAATTTTTACAATTGCGATTTCTAAATTTCAAATCCAAAACCGTATCAAAAAAGAACAAACTGTAACTAAAGAAAACGAAGAATTAGAAACTATGGTTTTGGAGAGAACCAAAGAGATACAAACACAAAAAGAAAAATTAGAAAAGGCATTATTACAAATCAGTCATACAGAAAACCAATTGGTATTTTCTGAAAAGATGTCTGAGTTGGGGAAATTAGTCGCGGGTGTTGCCCATGAGATCAACAATCCTCTTAGTGCGATCAAAGCATCTATTGAAACGTTAATTGAATCTAAAGACAATGAAATTAAGAATTTAGGATCCAAAGAAAATATCTATTCTTCGCTGAAGCCAACTGAACTAAAAACCCTTCGAAAAATGCTCACCTACCAATCCGATTTTGGATTAGTCGCAAGTTACACAGAACGAAAGGAAAAAAAAGCGATTCTTAAAAAAAACTGCAAAGACAATGATTTAGAATTCGAAGATGCCATATTAGAAAGATTTTTAGATGTAGGGATAACGAAATTATATGATGAAGAAATTGCTCTACTAAAAATTGGACAAGAAAAACTATCTAACTTAATTTTAGAGGAAAAAAATTTCAAACTCCATCTATCTATCATACAAATTGCAGTCGACCGATCTTCGAAAATCATACTCGCGCTAAAAAACTTTTCTCGGGTCACAAAAGTCGAGGAAAGAAGAATTTTCACTCTACTTGAAAATATCGAAACCGTTCTTACAATTTATCAATATAAAATGCGGGGAAAAGTTTCCCTAAAAAAAACCTTTTTAACAGATGCAACCATTCTCGGTTGGCCAGAAGATTTAATTCGTGTATGGACCAATTTAATTTTAAACGGATTAGAGGCCATGAATCAAAAGGGAAACCTTATGATCACTACCGAAAAACAAGGAAGTTTGGTTGAAGTCAAAGTGATTGATAATGGTCCAGGTATTCCGCTAGAGATTCAAAACAAAATCTTTGAACCTTTTTTCACCACCAAAAATCATGGAGATGGAACAGGAATGGGTTTAGGAATCACAAAATCAATTATAGAAAAACACAAAGGAAATATCTATATAGAATCAGAACCTGGAAGGACTTGTTTCTCGATTCAATTGCCAGTCATCGAATTCATAGACCCAAACGAACCTTTTGTTGAAGAATCTTAAAGCTAACTTACGTCAGACGATCCAATTGTTCTACGAATAATTCCCTTTCGGCACTTTTTGGAAATTGATTTAGGTAACCTAATAGGTAGTTTTTTTCTGAATTTAACTCTTTATGTAAAAGTTCTGAAACTTTTTTAGATTCCATCAAATTCAGAATATAAGATTCATCGGAAGAACTTCTTTCTTCCTTTTTAAAAACAGATTCTAACTTTCTTTTTTCTATCAAACCAAGTTGGTTGCGCAAAATAAGAACCGGATAGGTAAATAATCCATTTTTAAAATCTTTTAAAAATTCCTTACCGCTAGCACTTGAATCTACAAAATAATCCAAACAATCATCTTTCTTTTGAAAAAGTTTTCCTAACCTAACACCAAAATCACGAACGGACAATCTTTCTTTTTTGGATTTCCCAGCAAGAATGGCCGCCGATTCTGTACAAACACCAAAAAGGGAAGCAGTTTTTCCATAAATGATAGAATCATAAACCTTTAAGGAAATTTTAGGATTTTTTTCCCATTCCATCTGCAAAAGTTCACTCACAGAAAGATCTTTTAAAACTTGGGAAAAAATTTCCATAAGCTCAGGATTCCCCAGTGAATTCAGTCGACTGATGCCACAAGCTAACAGATAATCGCCGGCAAGAATGGCGGTTTTATTTCCAAACAAGGATCCAATGGTTGGTTTGCCACGTCGGATGGGAGCGTTGTCCACTACATCATCATGTAGTAAACTTGCTGCGTGAATGAGTTCTGCAACACTACCTACATCGAGCCAACTAACATCTTTTACATTTAGAAATTGGCAAAACAAATAATGAGAAAAGGGTCGAATCCGTTTTCCACCAGAGGTGATTACATGTTTTTTGATTTTTTTGAGAACAGGAATATCTTCCTTTATAATTCCATCTAAGTTTTTATCAAACTTGGTTAAAATGGATTGGATGCGAAACTTCGAATTCATTGATTATTCCACATGCGTGGATCTGCTTTCGAGAATCTGAAGATGATCCTTTATGATATATTCCATTTCTTTTGTCTGGTTATCCCGATAAATATGGATTAGGTTCCTACACATACGTTTGATCATGGAAAGAGTGGATGCTTTTGTGAAATATTTTGGTGAATTGGTATAACCATTTGCCTCTAAAAATTTTTCACAAGTGAATTTATCTAACAAAACACCACCATGAAATGGATCAATATAAGTAAAATATCCTTCCGATTCGTATTGCAAAAGAAAATGAAGTGGTAAATTGGTTCCATAAAGTGGAAGACCCAATCTTTGTCCAACTAACAAGTAAACTACGGAAAGTGTAATTGGAATCCCTAACCTACTTTTGATCACTTGATAAAGGTAAGAATTTCCTGGATCGTTGTAGTTCTGGATATTTCCAACAAATCCTTCTTCTTGGAATAAAACTTGGCAAAGGATTTGAACTTTTAACTCATCAGTCAAATATCCAGAATGATCATCGTATAACTCAGAAACTCGAAGTGCAATTCGATCCAATTCGTGTTTGATTTCTGCATAATTTTGATCAGGAAAACCAATACTAGAAAGTTGGACTGTCATCTCTTCTAAATCTTTATAATGGTTTGTATTCCCACGTAACGTGAGTTTAAAGAAAGAATGACGTAACCTGTGACGAGTGATTTCTGATTTTAAATTCCGAGCTTGTACTCTCAGGTATGGATCTTTTACTTCATCCAAGGCAGATTCCAATTGGATCTGCCAAGGAATTCGAGATGCAATGAGTTTTAATAAAAAACGTTTTTTTTCGGGTGGGGCAACTTCCCAATCATACAATAAACGAGTGATATCATCCGGATAAAAGTCAGGAAAGGAAGTTTGTCCCATGCAAAAACTATCTTGATAAAAACAAAAATGTCAATCGAATCTAGAAGATTAAACCAATTCTGCTAGTGCTTGTGCTTCTTGTTCTTTATTCGGAGGAGTTCCATGCCATTTAGGATTGTTTTCCATATAAGAAACACCTTTTCCTAAAATAGTTCTAAAGACAATGAGTGTAGGTCCACCAGTATGTTGTTTTGCTTTTGCAAAGGCTGCAAAAATTTCTTCCATATTATGTCCGTCTGCATTGATCACATTCCAACCGAACATTTCGAACTTTTTATCTAATGGTTCCAACTTCATTACTTCTTCAGTGTTACCATCGATTTGAATATAATTACGATCCATAAAAGCAATGAGATTGTCAGTTTTAAAATGAACCGCCGACTGTGCTGCTTCCCAAGTCATTCCTTCACCACATTCACCGTCAGAAATACATGTATAAATTTTATATGTCTCTTTTTTTAATTTTGCACCGAGAGCCAAACCAACAGAAACAGATAAACCTTGTCCAAGGGAACCCGAACTAGATTCTAACCCTTTCATATAACGAGTGGAAGGATGGCCTTGGAGATAAGAATTTATATTTCGAAACGTAAGGAGATCTTCTACAGGGAAATATCCGGAGAGTCCCATCGAAGCATAACGAACTGCACATACGTGACCGTTGGAAAGAATGAGTCTGTCTCTTTCTGCCCAATCAGGATTTTTCGGATCATGGTTTAAAACAGAAGTATATAAGGCCGCATAAATATCAGCAAGTCCAAGAGGACCACCTGGATGACCAGAGTTGGCAGCAGTGACCATTTTGATTACTTGGATTCGGATATCTTTTGCAAACTTCTTTGCGACTTCAATTTTTTCCATGAACATTCCTTAAAGCGGTTTTGATTGAAATAAAAACAGACCGGAGATATAAACAATCGTGTACAAAGGCAAAAAGATGTAATGCAATTTTACATGTAAGTTGCGTTTTCTTTTCCATCCTAAATAACCCATACACAACATTAGAACGAGGGCAATGGCCGCAAAAAAACGATGGATATGGATGATGTTTTCAGGTGCTGCGGGATAAATTTGATGAACCGCTATCCCACCTAACAAATATTTCATGCCCAAAAGATAAACAGCGGCGGTGAGATTTGCCAAAATCCCGATTGTATTGAAGAATCTATGTCGTTTTTGGTCACTCTTGCGAAAGAAATAACCCAAATAGAATCCAATTATGGAAATCGTCATAAGAGAATTGACCAAAAACAGTGCCATCTCCTGTCATTCTGAAAGAATCCGCCTCCGCTCAAAGAATTTTTATTTGACCTTAACAGCTTTTCACAAAAATTGGATATGCATGCCGCCTTAGCTCAGTGGTAGAGCAGCTGTTTTGTAAACAGCCGGTCGGAGGTTCAAATCCCTCAGGCGGCTCCATGCAACTTCTTCGGGTAGGTACTCAAGTGGCCAACGAGGGCAGACTGTAAATCTGCTGGTTTTACCTTCGAAGGTTCGAATCCTTCCCTGCCCAAACGAAGAAGACTCTTTACCAGAAACCAAATCCCCATCTAACAACAAACGGAATGATTCGAATAGAATAGATCGACTAAGACCCCGCGAAGCTTTCGTAAAAAGCTGAGGCGAAGTTGTTTGTCGTCAGACAAACAAGGGGGGAAGGAGAAGTTTCCGCATGGATGCGGAAAAGCGAGCGGTGACGGGCCTGAGCGAACGAAGCCAGGATGGCGGAAGTGTTGTGGTGGGCGAATCAGGACGCTTCCATACTTGTCCGTTCCCTGCCCAAACAAGTATCTGTTATGCGTGGTCGTTCATTTATAGAAATCAATTTTTGATTAAATGATTCGCCCATTTAAAAACAAGTTCAGCTAATTCAATTGCCTTTGCATATTCAGCTTCAAGAATGTCCTCATAATCACCCGGATATCGAGTAGAGACGGCGTAGTCAGTTAAAATTGCGAGCTCTTCGAAGAAACTAGGTTTTTCAATTCGATCCGGTAAAGAAAGGATTAGAGTTTTAATATTGTGCGTAAATAGAAATTCGGCATTCTCTTTAATCAAGACAGCTTTTAAAGATTTTTCAGCAGTTTGTTGAGCATGAAAGCAAAGTTGGTTCAGTAAAATATCTTTTTTATCGCCAAGTTTTGCCAGAAGTAAGTCGCTTTTTGCATGAGCTAACCAAGCCTCTGGAGAACCTGGGTCATCATGCTGCATAAAGTTCTAAACCATCTTGAAGAGCATGAAAATAAATTAAATGACGATTATTTGAATATTTTTTGAGAGTTTCTGGAGTTGCTACCACTATATCAAATGAGATTTTGATATGATCTACTTTCTTATAAATATACTGTGCGATTCCCCGTTTATTTGTTCCATCAGGCATAATGATTAAAAGATCATAATCACTATTTTTTCCGGCTGTACTATTTGCCCTTGATCCAAAAAGGATAATCTTTAATGGATTTACGAGTGAGATAATTTGGCTTTTTAGAATTTCTAACTCGTTTTCCATAACCAAAGGATAAAACGATTTAATAAAAAATCAAGTAGGAATCAGTGATTCTTTTCATCTTAATTGATTCAGGAAAACCAAAATGTTTGCTATATCAAGTGACATAGATTAGGTCAAATTCGAGAATACGAACAATGGGTATGCCTCAATCAACCATCGAGTGCTTTTGGTTTTAGCCAAGCAGTAGGTAGTATTTTTGAATTTTTTATCTTGGTATATAATCAGGCAATATGTCAAAATCAATCAAAATCGTTTGCTTCAGGATCAAAAATTTTTAACATAAAAGAATTATCGCAGATTTTTTTTCTCTCTTCTGCTTTGTTTTGGGCGTATGCAAAGTTAACGATAGCATAGTTTTTTTGACTCTCGTTTTCCTGATCTGTATTGTTTGGAATTGGCACAAGTAAACTTAGAGCCATAATTTTTTGAAATTCAAGCGAATCCAAATTTTCTCTACAATTCTGCCTTTCGCTATCTGCACACTGAAAATTGATTAGAATCAATATGATTGCTATTTTTTTCATAATCCTAGTTTTATCATCATCCGTATAACATCGTTAATGCTTTTTCATAAAAAATAACATCTATCCTAATCTCCAAAATGTGGGATATATTCAGATTTACTTTTACATTTACGTTCTTCAGCTGCCTTTACGATACATATTGCCAATGCTTCACTTGCTACTAGTCTTTCAATAAAAGGAGATCTTCCTTTCTCTTCATTTGTCTTAGCCATACCTTCTAAAACAACGTATGTTGCACATGCTGAACTTGAATCTTGATATGTCTCTCCGCCTTTAGTTTCTACCCCTTTTAGGCATTGATCTTTTTGATTAGAGCAATCTAAAACTAAGAATGTCACGAAAACTAAAATTAATAGTTTCTTAAATATTTCCGCCATAATTACAATCTCCATTCCTTTACTATGTTCGAATTCTTTCCTTGCTTTTCAAGATAAACCTTTATCCCGGATACAGCGTTAGCAATACGAAACAATACCTTGATCCATTGACTATACTTATCAAAATTAAATTCAATCTTCACGTTAAAACACAAAGAGTTCGATTCCAAATTCAACTTTTAACGATTCTATCCAAAAAGTTAGAAGTTTCAAAAAACAAATTCATTCCATAAAAGCCTGGGAGGTATTGATTTTCTTCGCTTTCACATTCCTTTTTCTTTTTGAGATACGTGGCACAACCGACTAAGACAATATTGGAGCCGATCACTTGTCCTAAATTTCGATCTTCTTTATATGTTGTAACCGAGAAAGCTAGCGCTTTACAATAAAATTTATAATCTCTATCCAGATAGTATTTACATGCCTCTTCCTTTTTACCAACGGAACAGTTTGTTAGGATTACAATTAACATCGGACAAAATTCCTTTAGAATTTGCTTAATATGGATTCACCTAATATCCAAAATGCGGAATGAATTTCGATTTGTTTTCACATTTCCGTTCTTCGATGGTTTTATAGAGACAACCCAATAGATTTTGATCTGCCAATAAACGAGTAGCCGAAGAAGGTCTTCCACGTTCTCCACTGGTTTTTACCGAATTGTCTAAAACCACGTATCCTAAGCAAAGGGATTCTGCATCACCTTCGAGTACTCCTCCTGTTCTTACGCTTTCCATACAATAATCTTTTTGATCAGTGCAATTTAGGATTAAAAACAAAATCCATATAATTATGGCAAAAAACTTTGGTGGCAACAGAGGAGAGAATTTTCTATTTTTATTATGACTAATTTTGGACTCAATCTTTTGCATTTTCATACTTCCGAACAAACATTCGAAAATTAGCATATAAATCGACTCACTTTTCTATGGAAACTTCGCTTCAAACCGTTTTGGACGGAATTCAAATGTTTTTAAAACAGAAAGAACGGTTTTTGGAAACTTTTTTATCTGATCATTTGTTCAAATGAAAATTTGAATTAAAAGTTTGAAGCATTCAAACCAAATCTCCAGCTAACAACAAACCGAAGGAATCAGATCCCTAAATCACCCAGTTCTGGATCTTAGTTCTATAGAAAAAATAGGCCCCGTCCTTTTTTCTCTGTAATTGCACTCCAAATTGTCCGCGTTTGGAGCGCACGACAGATATCAAATTCATTGGTTCTTGCCCTTCCCAAGATACAATAGGGAACAATTGTTTGCCAGCTCCATCATAGAAAGCCCATTGGGTTTCTTCAGTTTCTGCTGACTCTTCGGTAAAGAATTGATCCAAACCCACTTCTACTTCTGGTAAAAAATGACAGCTCATCGAAGGAGCAATCGGATTACGCCCAAATACTTGGATTGGTTTTTGTTTACAAAAACGAATTTGCTCTCTGGAAAATCCAACAAGTTCTAATCTGAAAGTTAGTTCCGGTGTGACTAAAAAATTACCTAACACGGGATATACGAACCATATAAAACAAAAAATAATTTGGAAGAGTGGTGAGTGACCTTTCATTAGTTTGTCCCTGGAAAAAGAATGGTTAAAAATTCATTCCCTTCTCTCTCAGCTAAAATACGAATACTAGGTTCATAAGTTTTCCAAGAAATGTTTGGGTTGGGAGAACAATAAAGATTTAAGAGAGTTTCAATTTCATCTGTGGAGGACGTTGCAAATTTAAAAATAGAACACATTTCTTTGGAATTTCCCTTTAAAACAAGTGATTTCGTTGTCTCTAAATCCCCTCTTGGTTTGGATCCAAAACTTCCACTCATTCGAAAGTATCTGGCAGATAAATCATAATCAGCAGATTGACGGTAATAAACACCCATCAAATACAATATATCAGATTTTTCTTGGTCAGTGCGTTCCCTCTCCGTATCACCTAAAATTGTTTTTAAAAATTCTTTACCTGAGTCCGCACCAATTTTAAATTCCGAAATCCCAATAAAAAGCGGAGTTTTTGCCATACTAGGATTTTCTGCATAAATTGATAAAATCACTTTATATTGTTTACGTTTCAAAAGAATGATGGATGCAAATTCATATAACTTTTGTGAGTTGGCAAGTTTCAGATGTTCCGACAATTCAGAAAATTTTTCAGGAGATGACTTACTCGCAAACACATAAGTTGCAGAAAGTTCGGAAACACCAATGGGTTTATAAATTTCCGCTAAGTTTGTCCAGATCCATCCTCTCTCTTTGGAAGGGATGAGAGATGGATACTTACTTCCTAAAAATAAAGCATCTAACAACTTTCCATGTTTTTTATATAAAAAGAAAAGTCTAGATACGACAGCCTTTTGTAATTTTCCAGATGGTTTTTCTGTTAATGCTTTTTCATATAGAGGGATAGCAAATAGAGTATTCAATTGTTCCATCTCATACCCTGCTTCATAATAAGAATTTGCGAATATCGATGGAGAAAACCCAATTAAAAACAATAAGTATACCAAACGAAGGAATGATAGATAACTTCTTTTCATTTAATACAATCCCTTCATCAAATCTTTGTTCTCTGTGTGAGTTGCTTTATGATCTTCTGTACAAATTCCTTCTGGAGGATAATCGGAAAGATACAACTCATTCGCTGCCGGACAATTGGGACCTGCTTGTTTCCCCGTTAAAGCACATATTCTATATGGTTTTGCATATACTGGTTGGCTGAATTGAATTTTCGGAATTATATTTTTTTTATCTATAGAAGAAACAATCTCTCCCCAAAGAGGAGCGGCCACTGCCCCACCCAGCCCACTTGGGCCCATTCCAAATTTTGGATTGTCATATCCAATCCACACTGCCAAAGCTAAATCAGGCCTTGCTCCCACAAACCAAGCATCTTTATAATCATTAGTAGTTCCTGTTTTGCCGATTAAATCTCCCGCATAACCACCGTTTCTGACACCACTGGCCCTTCCACTATCTCGAAGGAGAGATATCATCACTTCTGCCGTATCGGGGCGAATGACTTGGCGCTCTGGTGGTAATTTTAATTTAAATTCATCAGAACCGCCGGCTTCATACAATACAACACCCTTCGCATTTTTAATCCTTTGGATAAGATAAGGACGTTTGACAGTGCCTTGGTTGACAAAACCCGTAAAGGCAGATGCCATCTCCAAAGGAGAAATTTCTAAAGTGCCAAGAGCCAAAGACAAGTCTCCTCGATAACGTGCTTTTTTCTCTGCATCGCTCGGGAAAAAATACTTTGTAAAATAACGTTCAATGCCAGCACTTCCCAATCGTTCTGCGACTTGGACGGCAGCTGTGTTTTTTGATTTCACAAGAGCTGTACGTAGAGAAATTTCTCCATCAAAACTTCCTCCCAAATTTTCAGGTGCCCATTCCTTTCCACCACCACCACGGTAATACAAAGGTGCATCTAAAATTCTTGTCCCCGATTGAATGACTCCTGCATCAATGGCAGAGGCATATAACACGGCCTTGATGGAGCTACCAGTTTGTCTACGCATTTGAGTGGCACGGTTAAATTGGTTCTGTGAATTAAACTCCTCACCGCCGTGTAAAAATAGCACCTGCCCCGTGTTTGGTTGTATTCCCACAATCGCAGCTTGCACTACACTTGTATCTTTCTCAGAATCTAAACTGTCTGTATTCCAAACTAGTTCATTTAAGATAGTCACTTCTTCCATTTTTTGACGAAATGCTAAATCGAGCGGAGATTCAGGTTTTAAGCGAATTCTCTTTTTTTGGATTTTCCCAGACTTCCTTGTTTTGGCCAAATATTCACGCACCATCGGACCAATCAGTTCTTGTGCACCCCGATCCAAAGTAGTTTCTACTGTGTAACCACCACTTTCATAAATATTTTTGTCCCCTTCTAAGGAAGAAAGTATCCCTCGAACATGTTCCGTTACATAAGGTGCCATATCTTGTCTTGAACCAAAAACGGTTTCATTGGGGGAACGAGTAGAAAGATTATGATAAAAACTAACAAACTTTTCACGATCCAAATTCGGATAAATACCTCGATTCCGAAACATTTGTAATATGGCACGAACACGAGTGTAAGAATCTTCTGGATTTTTAAGTGGTGAGTATTTGTTAGGTGCAGAAGGAAGTGATGCGAGTAACACCATTTCTTCTTTACTTAACTCCATTGGATTCTTTTGAAAATAAAACTTTATCCCTTCACCAAATCCAAATGCTCCATGACCTAAATAAACATGATTCATATAGGTTTCTAAAATCTGTTCTTTAGTAAGTACAGATTCCAAAGCAAAAGCCAGTTGTGCTTCTCTCCATTTACGGTTCAAACTTTTACGACGATCATCCAGAATGATTCTTGCTAATTGTTGCGTAATGGTCGAAGCACCTTGTTTATAACTTAAATTAATAATATTTTTAAAAAATGCTCTAAGAATTGCCGAGTAATCGATCCCACCATGAAAGAAAAACTTTTGGTCTTCTATATTCAAAAGGATAGAAATCATATCCTCTGGATAATCTTGCAAACGTAAGGTGGAGGTTCTCTTCTGAAAAATTTCACTCACCATCTGTCCATTCCGATCCAAAATTTTAGTTGGAATGTTTTTGGAAAGGGACTCCAGATACAAAGGAACTTCTTTTTTAGTGGAAAGCACTCCCGCCACAAAGTAGGAAAATCCAAGTATCAATAAAAAGAGACATACAGAAGTGACTGTAAATAGCAATTTCCAATAAGAAAACGAAAGAGGTTTTCTATTTCCACTAGTCAGTCTTTGTTTAAGAGGTTTTGGTTTAAATCTACGTTCCTCAGGTTCACGTTCGAAAACAACCTTACGTTCCCAAATTGGTTTTGATTTGGATTGGGTTTGGTCCTTAATGGAACTTGGTTTTGGTAAAGGTGTTGTCGGAATTTTAAAGGGTTGGAAAGACTGCGCTTCATCCAAAACTTCTGGTTCTTTGGGAACTACTTGCAAAATTTCAAAACGATAGTCTATGAAATTTAAAATTACCTTTTCTTTACAATGAGCGCATGTTAGTTGGAACTTTCCTTCTTTAGGGATTGGCTCCGGTAAACGAGATGCCTTTTGGCAGTGAGGACAAAGATATTTTGGAGAAAGTGCCGACATAGGTTCTCCCTATTCTTATCGGCCGTTTGTTAAAATTACAAAATCAGCGATTTTCGCAAAATCTCGACTCTCTTCCCTATCTTTGACAAATCCAGAGAGAACTAGGACCGATAACCCCATTTCTTGTAGTCTATGGACGACACCACCCAACCTGTCCGAGTGAAACCTACCATTTAAGTGGACCACCTTTTTCCCTGTTTTATAGAATTCGCGAGAAATAACCTCGGCCATCCCTTGGTCCCAAGTTGCTTGCCCCAAAATTAGGTATTTACTTCCCCCATGACCTGTTCCATGTCCTTGTCCAAATAGTGCAGATAACCTTTGTTTGTATTCCTCAGTCAGATACTTTTCTAAACTATAAGCAGGTGGTAAATATTGGATGGCCTTGTCTGTGAATTCCCGATACGCAGACAAACCTTTTCTGGAAATCAAATTTACATATCGTCTAGGAGGATTGGCTGCGAGAACATTACATTTTTTTTCTTTGGCTATGGAAACTAAAGGTAGGTAATCGGATTTAAAATTTTTCCATTGAGTGATGGAAGAAAGAAAATTTGCCTCAGATATAGTGCCTTCCAAAAATTCATTTACTATGTATTGCCCGTCCTGTTCCAACATTTCTAAAGACAAGGAGACCGGCTCTAAATCAGAAATCCGTCCAAACAAAGTTTCGTAAAAACGATGTATGTCTTCATTGTCATGTTCTTCTCCAAGAACAATTACATTGTATTTGGATGATTCTTTAATGATTTCTGAAATAGAAACTATTTCTGCCGTGGATGTTCTTATAATTTGAACAGGTAAAGGTAATTCCTCAGCGGAAATTCCCAAAACTACAAATAAAAAAACACAATATCGAAACAAATTAAAGAAGGCTTTCAATCGCTTGTTTTAACTCGGCACTTTCGGGTTTCGTTCCAGAAGGAAACCTAAATACTACACTTCCATTTTTATCGATGAGGAATTTTTCAAAGTTCCACTTCACATCGCCTTTTTCCTTTGCATTCTCTATCAAAAATTGATAAACAGGATCTTTATCATTTCCTAGAACTTTTGTTTTTTTCATCAGATCAAAACTGACTCCAAAGTTTAGTTTGCAAAACTCGGCAATTTGAGTTTCCGTACCTGGTTCTTGTCCACCAAAATCATTGGAAGGAAAACCTATCACTTTTAAACCTTTGTCTTTATAAGTTTGATGGATTTTTTCTAAACCTTCGTATTGTGGCGTATAACCACATTTAGATGCAACATTGACAACAAGGACGGGATGACCTTTGTAATCGGAAAGAGAAACTTCCTTTCCTTGGATGGATACAGACTTAAAATCAAAAAATGACATCTTTTTTCCTCCGGCATAGATATAAGAACTGATTAAGAGAAAAATGGCAAACAAAACTTTTCTTTGCATGGAACCCCCCTGTTCCAAGTTTAGACTATGTCTGCATTGTTTTTCGCTGTATTTTCTGAGGCCAAATCTTGGCTGGAACGATCACAGGCGAAACCCGTTTCTCACTCTGGAAAATTTAGAATTTTTAAAAATGAATCTCATTTTATCATAATCTCAGGAACGGGAAAACTTTCCATGGCATTGGCAGTTTCTGAATTTGCACATATATTGTCCAAAGAAGAAAGAAACCAAATGAAAGTTTGGAACTTGGGAATTGCTGGGGCAAACCATAAAGAATTTTCTTTAGGTGATTTTTTTTGGATTCATAAAATCACTGATGCGGCAACAGGGAGAGATTTTTATCCAGATCGAATCATCGACTCCCAATTCAAAAAAGAAACCAATCTCAAAACCTTTGATAAACCTATCACTAAAGAAAAAACAGTAGATAAGTTTTTATCTCTCACAGAAGAAGAGTTAGATGGTGTAAGTTTAATTGACATGGAAGGTTCTGGTTTTTTTGAAGCAGCTTCACTTTACTTTCCTTTGGAAAACATAGCAGTTGGGAAAGTGGTATCCGACCATCTGGAAGGAAAATTCTGTCAATCAAGTGATGTAGAAACGATGATGGAAAAAATCGCAAATCCATTATATGAAGAATGGATTTCCCCTTTACCTTGGGACCGAGTAGATCCGTTCGAAACCAATGACTGGCCAATCATAGAGTCCTTTATCAAAGATATTCGCCTAACAGAAACCATGAAACATGATCTAAAAAAATCGGTACGTTTTTTTCGATTACGAAACCTTGATTCTTTATTACCTTTACCCGATCATACTTTAAAAAATAATCTAAAATCAAAAACAGATCTCAAACAGTTTTTGGATGACTGGAGAAAATCCCTCCATGTTTAAAACCTTTTCTCATATTTATATTGAAGAAAATATAAAAGATCATTCCCGCACAAAAGAAATTTTGGCTCGGTTTCCCAATGTGATTCCTATTTTGATTCGACATTACAAAGATAGTTTCAATCGAAATTCCCAAAACTTTCGAATCCAAAAAGAAAGTCCGAAATTGATTTTAGCAGAAAAAAAAGAAAACTTTCTTTATCCGGGAAGCGATTTTTCTCCTAACTTCTCACATCCACACTTCTATTACAATACATTAGCACTTAACTGTATTTACGATTGCGAATATTGTTATTTGCAGGGGATGTTTCCTTCTGCAAATCTCGTGTTATTTGTGAATTGGGAAGATTTTTTTTCTGCTACAAAGGAATTTATAGAAAAAAACAAATCCCTCTATCTGGCCCTATCCTATGACACAGATCTTTTAGCACTAGAATCCTTTTTTCCTGCGACCAAAGCATGGCTAAAGTTTGCAGAATTACATCCAAATTTAAGTTTGGAGATCCGCACAAAATCAACTAACTACAGTCAAATTGCCAAAATGAAACCAAATCCCAATGTCATTTTAGCATGGACTGTCAGCCCACAAGCCATCATAGAAAAGGTGGAACACGGAACCCCATCGTTACAAGCACGTTTAAAATCAATCAACCAAGCGATCTCAGACGGCTGGAAGGTCCGGATTTGTATTGATCCTATTTTACGAGTGCCTGATTGGAAAACCCATTACCAATCGTTAGCCGACATACTAGGGAAAGAACTAAACATTGATGGCCTTACAGACATTAGTTTTGGCGGTTTTAGAATGAATATTGATTTTCTGAAACGAATCATGGAAGTGAGAAAAGACTCTTCCATTTTATTTCATGCTTTTGAAAAAAAAGATAAAATAGTTTCCTATTCGAAATTTGAAACAGAAGAAATTTTAGAACTCATGTCCTCCTCTCTAAATAAAAATTTTTCTCCTTCTCAAATAAAAGTAAGTTATTTTTGAATTTTTCCTTTTCTTTTCTGTAACTAGTACCTAACCTTAGTGCCTACCTATGAAGAAAAGACTAATGATCCTATCCCTTTGGGGAATATTTTTTGCGATATTCGGATGTGCGGAAGTCAATCGCAACAAACCGATTGCCAAAGAAGGGAAATTAGATTTATCCTCATGGGACTTTGTAAAAGACGGAAACATCTCTCTTGATGGAGAATGGGAATTTTATTGGAAACAAACGGCAAAGGGAATCCAAATCGATGAAGACCTTGGAAGAGAATCTAAGTACATTTACCAAACTGTGCCTTCCAATTGGAAAGGTGTCGATTGGTTTGGAGAAACTCTTGGTGGCTTTGGTTATGCGACATATAAACTAAAAGTTATCTTCCCAGAAAATACACCGAATCTTGCCTTTCACAACTTAGACCTCTCCTCTTCGTACAGATTGTACATAAACGGAAAATTAATTTTAGAAAGAGGTAGTTTCGGCATTAACCCAAATTACTTTGAACCATCTTATAAATCAGTCCTTATGGACCTTGAACCAATATCCGGTGAAACAGAAATCGTTTATGAAATTTCCAATTTTCATTATTCAAAAGGCGGTTTTTGGGAAAGTATGGAACTTGGCGAAAGACGAACATTATACGACAAAGTCAATCGCAGTTACCAAGTAACATCATTTCTTGCGGGAAGTATTTTCCTGTGGGCACTTTACCATTTGGGTCTTTTTGTCATGCGTAGACAAGACAAGGCCAGTCTTTTTATATCCTTATTTAGTTTACTGATTGTTATGCGCCTTCTTACCATTGGGGAAAGAAATATTCTTAATATCTTCCCCAATATGCCAATGGATTTTCTCATCCGATTGGAATTTTCAACCATCTATATCGCAACCATTGTGTTTGCCTATTTTTATCGATTGGTATTTCCAAACACTGTAGGCCAAAAAACAATTTGGGTATTAAATATCCTCATCGCTCCATTCCTTATTTCTATATTTTTACCAGTTGCGGTTTTTAGTGCCCAAATCCACTATTTCCAGATTTTTTTGATATTAGTATGTGTAAGAATTACGGTTGCGATCATCATGGCATACCGTACAGACACAGTGGGAGCTGGATTGTCGCTCATTGGATTTAGTTTTGTATTCGGAACAGTAGTCCATGATATCCTTTATCAAAACAATGTAATCAATACTATGAACCTAACTCCGTTTGGATTTTTGGGTTTTATTCTGTTTCAAGGATATATTCTTTCTTATGGATTTACAAGAGCTTACCTTTCCATTGAAAAACTAAAAGAAAGATTAGAGGTTTCGAATAAAGAACTAAACATTTTAAAAGAAGGTCTAGAAGACATCGTTGTTGAAAGAACGCAAGAACTAGAAAATTCCAAAGCAAATATCGAAAGGCTGAATGAATTTGCCAAAACACTAAACTCCTCTCTCGAATTAGATAGTATTCTCGCAAAAGCATTTGATTATTTAAATGAAGAAGTTTATTGCGATTCCATGATCCTACTTTTAGTGGATGTAGAAAATTCGAAGATAGTATACCATAAATCGGTTGTTTCACCTAACTCTGGATTGGCGCTTGCATCAAAATTACAGGGGATGGGATTTCCTTTGGATCCAAGTGCGGGCATTTTTTACCATGTATACAAAAGGAATCGCCCCTTCCGATTTGCAAAAGTATGGGAATCAAGGCTTACTGAATCAAACAAAAAGTTTGTCCAATTGATAGGGAAACATCCAGGTATGATTATACCTCTCAGTTCGCAAGGAAAAGTCATCGCTATGTTGGCTTTATTTACCGAACAAAAAGGCACAAGTTTTTCTAGATCACAACTCCAGTTAGTCGAAAACACTGCTGAAAACATCGCCACAGCCGTAACCAATTCGATCCTCGTAGAAGAAATGAATCGAGAGAAGTTCATTGCAGAAAATGCAAGAATGCAAATGGAAAACGCCAAAAACGAAGTGGTCAAACTAAACGAATTTACAAAAAAAATCAATTCAGAATCTAGCCTTTCACAAATCATCGAAGAGATGTTTAACTACATTCTAAAAACATTTGAAATAGAAGCTACCCTCCTACAACTGATTGATCCAAAGAAAAAAGAACTCTATACTTACAATACAACCATTCCGACTTATGCGACAGAGGATCAGTTAACCTTTGCTAAATCAATTCGTGTACCTCTAAACGAAAGAGGAGGAATTATTTACAAAACCTTTCTCAGAAAAAAAGCTCTGTTTGTTTCCAAACCTCCCAAACGTTATGAATCAGAATTAGATAAAGAAATTTTTTCTCGTTTGAGTCTCACCTCCTTTGTGGCTGTCCCTCTTGTAGTCCAAAACGAAGTCATTGGCATGGCTTACTTCACTTCTTACCAAAAACCAATGGAAGTCACAAGAGAAGTACTCCAAAGAATTTCTGGATTTTGTGATCAAATTGCAGGTGCCATTCAAAACTCTTTGTTATTACAAATCACAGAAGAAGAACGAAAAAAATCCGAACGTGCAAAAGCAGAAATTCAGAAGATGAACGAGTTTGCAAAAAACGTAAACTCACAAGACAATTTAGAAAATATTTTAGCTGAAATTTTTGGATTCATTCGCAAAAACTACAAAATAGAACATTGTGTTTTATATTTTTTAGACAAAGAATATAATGAATTTCGATATTTAAACCACTCCGGCTTTGATCTGTTAATTGATGAAAACATCAATTACTTTAAATCACTTCGTTTTCCATTGCGAGAGGAAAGTGGATTTGTATACAAATGTTACCAAAGAAAACGACATTTTTATATGAAACACGTTCCCAAAACCATGCCATTTGATATAGACAAACAAATTACTGAAAAATCAGGTATGACGGGATTTCTCATCTCACCTCTTGTCAACAATGATGAGGTTGTGGCTATGGCAGTTTATGGGATCAGCGACGAAAACATCCAACTAACAACAGATGAAGTAAACTCAATCGTAGGTGTATCCGAACATATTGCCAGTGCCATAAACAATCATTTTTTACTTAAAAAAATTGCAGAAGAAAAACAAAGATCAGATTCTCTATTACTCAATATCCTTCCTAAAAACGTGGCAGAAGAATTACAAAAAAAAGGAAGAGTGAATCCGGTTGAATTTGAAAACGTAACTCTTCTTATGACCAGTTTCCCTGGTTTTTCACAAATTACCGGCCAACTCACTCCTGAGGAACTCATTGAAGGACTCGATTTATATTTTTCCCGTTTTGATGAAATCATCAAAGCACAAGGAATGGAAAAACTTCGTATGACAGGAGATATGTATTTAGCAGCGGGAGGATTACCAGTTGGTAACTTTACGCATGCAGTGGATGCTTGTCTTGCCGCCCTACAAATCAAAAATGAAGTTTTAAGAATGATGGATGACTTCAGGGACATTCCATTTCGACCCAATGGAATTACCATTGCCATCCATTCGGGACCAGTGGTTGCGGGAGTTATTGGTAAATCAAAGTTTAACTATGATGTCTGGGGAAAAACAGTAACACAAACACAAGCTATACGACGAGGTGGTGTAGGTGTTCCTATCAACATCTCACAAGAAACAATGGAAAAAGTAAAACGACTTTTCCAAATCGATAACCAAAGACAAATTAATACATACGAAGGAGACCAATTCCCAATTTATGAATTGTTATCTTTAAAACAAGATTTATCTGATGATTCAGGATTTGTTCCTAATGAGAAGTTTGGGAGATTGTATACCCAACAGAAACGCGGAGCTAAAATTCTAATCAAATGATATACGGACTTCTCGCCATTACAATCCTATTTGTATGTATCTTATACTTGATGTTTTATTTATACAAACAAAATAAAGAGAAAGAAAATTTAATTTTAACATACAATGCCGATCTCAGTTTGTTAAAAGAAGATTTAGAAAACAGAGAAAAAGAATTATTAAACACAAAATTGGTTTCAGAAGAGTTCTCAGACAAACTCGTTGATTCCTACACACAACTTTCTGATTTGGATGGCTTATTGAGAGAAATCAATTCGGCTTCCGATCTAAAAGATATTCTTAATATCCTTGGTTATTATATTCGGGAAAAATTCAAAGTCCCACACTATTTATTATATGTTTACAAAGAAGAATCTGAAGTTCTAGATTTTTTTCACAGTAACTTTCCCGAGGAATTATCGGAAAAAGTGAAAGAAGAAATCATGGGAAGACAAATCCCAGTTTCTGATTCGTATGCAACTATGTATGCGCATGCTTATGTTCGCAAACGTAAACGAAGTTTTTACATCAAGGATTTTGAATCATATAAAACAGAGGGAGTCGAACTTGCAAACAAACATTCTGCAAATTTAAAATCCCTATTGATTGTGCCTCTATATCTAAGAAATAAATTTATAGGAACCTTGGATTTATTAGATTATTCTGGAATTTTCGAAGTCACCGAACAACAATTAAATCAGATCAAAATTATTGCAGATTACATTGCCGGAACGATAGAAACCGGATATCTATTAAATGAACTTAAACAGGGAAACATTGCAATTCAAAAAGAAAAGGAAAATATCGAAATCAATCGGCTGAAATTAGAAAATCTACATAAATTCAATCGAAAGATCAATTCGTTTTCGCAAATCGAAGATATCACAAGAGAGGTATTCACTTATCTAAAGAATAACCATCGAGTAGAACTTGGATTTATCCTTCTTGTAGATCCAAAAACGAATTCACTCGTTCCTCTTATGGAAGGAGCAGAAGTTTTTAACAAAGGACTTTTAGTTACCAATTTTCTTAGGACCTTTCGTCCTCCGATTGCACCGAACATAGGATCTCTATTTAGAACCTATTTAAAACAAAAACCAGTATACTTAAAAAAATCTTTAAAATGGAAACAACTTTCAGCCATAGATAACTCCATTGCAGATAGTTTTAAATTGGAGTTATTTGGGCAAATTCCACTTGTGGTCCAAGGACAAACCATAGGAATCATCTGTGTCACTCGTCTCACCAGAGAACAAGATTGGACCAAAGATGAATTTGCAGAAATCATATCCTTCTGTGAACAAATAGCCGGTGCCATTCACAATGCGAACCTTAGGCGAGACTTAGAAAAAGAAAGAGAAAAAACTCTCCATTTTATTCGAAACATTTTGCCTGGCGATCTTGCTGACGAATTAATCGAACGTGGAGAAGTAGCTCCCATGGAATACGAATCAGTGAGTATATTATTCACTGACTTCAAAAACTTTACAGCAGCCGCAGAATCTCTTTCTCCCGAAGATCTTATAGAACAACTAGATGGATGTTTTTCTCAGTTTGATGACATTGCGGTGCGTTACAATTTTGAAAAACTAAAAACCATTGGTGATTCCTATATGGCGGCTGGAGGGATTCCACAAGGAAACTTCACACATCCCGTTGATGCTTGTCTTTTTGCGATGGAAATTAAATCGTTTATGACTCAAATCAAATCAGTAAAACAAATGTTAGGCCAGGATTTTTGGGAAATCCGAATTGGCATTCACACGGGTCCTGTCGTGGCAGGTGTGGTTGGAAAAACAAAATTTGCCTATGATGTTTGGGGAGACACGGTGAATACTGCAAGCCGAATGGAAAGTTCTGGTGATGCAGGAGAAATCAATCTTTCAGAAACCACTTATGATAAAGTGAAACGTTTTTTTGAATGCGAATATAGAGGAAAGATAAAAGCAAAAAACAAGGGAGAATTGGGGATGTATTTTTTAAAAAGACTTCGCCCCGAATTTTCCAGAGATTTGGATGGTATGGTGCCCAACCAGATTTTCCTAGATTTATATAAAAACTTACAAATTGGTGCTAAAATCATATATAGACAAACCGGTTCTTAAATTAGTTTCCGCTCCCCGAGGAACTAGATCCACTCCCTGATCCCGATTTAGAACTACTACCACCTTTACTACCTGAACCAGAACGGGATGTACTACTTGATCTGGAAGAAGATGTAGATCGACTGGAGGAGGAAGTTGGACATTTTTCATAACATATCACATACAAACTAACGCATGCTACAGTAGTCGATGAAACATTGTCCAATTGTGGTGCCAATGCTAAAGCACATATATATTGTTCTCTAACGCAGCGGTCCATACACTGCGATTTAGTCTCATAATTTTTAGAATTGGTACAACCAGTAAATACCAATAAGAAACCTACACAAAGGAACAATAGTGAAAAAGTCGTTCGGTTCATACCAATAGGATCACATATACATACCAATCTTTCCATGGATGAAACCCGCAAATGTGGGTACTACCTAAGAAACTGACTTGCCTACTTAGGGACTAGTTACAAAAATAAAAAAGAACTATGGAGACTCGCAAAGTTAGGATTCTATTTTTAGCATTTTATGTTTTATCTCTCCTTGTTTGGATTGCTGAAGAAATTTTCACACTGACCAATCCATCGGAATATTTTGACCGATTCCGAATTATCATTGCAACCGTTGAGTCCTTCATTGCCATTTCTTCCTTTTTGGTTGTCTTTATTCTATACAAAGAATTAAAAGCAGAAGCTGTAGAAAACATACATGCAAAGTCACAGATTCATGACTTAAAACGTACGAACCGAATTTTAAAAAATCCAGAACTTGGATTTTGGGCAGAGGCCAAAGCCCAAATGGAAGAATGGAATCTTTCGGAAGCAGAAACGGAAATTGCCATTCTTTTACTCCGTGGATTCTCCCAAAAACAAATTGCCGCTGTCCGCAAAAAAAGCCTACGAACCATAGAAAACCAAACCGCCTCCATATATGAAAAATCGTCCATGAGGGGAAAATTGGAATTTATTTCTTACTTTTTAACTCCCCTCCTGCCCGAAGAAGACTAAACAAAAAACCTTGACCATTCCCATTTTCTTTGTTTTTTATAGATTGTTTTATGAAAAATAAGAGAATCCTAATTACGCCGATTTTTCTTTTGATCTGCACTTTCCCTATCCTTTCTCAAACCACATTGGAGGAAAGGGACAAACAACGACAATCAGGTCTCATCACAGCAAACCAAAAGAAACAGGAAGAAATTTTACAAAAATACAATGACTTCGTAAATCGAGTGCAAACTAAATTTCCTGGATTCAAAATTTCATCCTCTCCCATTGATTTAAAACAAGCGGAAGGGATTGCAGATCATAATGCAGCCCCCGGTTCCAAAGATAAAAAATTTAAATCTCTTTCTGCCATTGCTGCCGAAAGTTTTTTTCTCCAACTCGAACCTTCGAATACAATCGCTAATCGTTCCCAGGTAAAGGTCAAAAAGGGAGATTCATTAGAAGTTGTTATGGTCCTAAAACAAGACGTAACAGAAAAAAAGGAAGGACCACATTGGGTTTTGGTTCGAACCAAATCCAAACAAGAAGGTTATGTGACTCAAGATTTGCTATCGCAAACCAAACCTGCCGTTAAATCCAGAAACACAGAGGGACTCTCTTTAGATTTGTCTTCTCTTTCAGGACGAATCTCTGAACCAGCTAACAACAATTATTCAGAAAGTAAAAAAGGAAAAGAAATGTGGGTCGAGGCAAGTTCTCTCAATATGCGAGGAGAACCTGATGTCAATGCTTATGTGGTGGCAAGACTCCCCAAAGGCCTAAAAGTCAAAATCGAATCTTCAACAACCACAGAAGATACCATAGATGGAATCACTTCGTATTGGTTTCAAATTTCGTCTGCATACGGAAATGGATGGGTCTTTGGTGGATATTTGAGTTCTTCCGAAGTTGTATCTTATGATGTCCAACCTGGAGAAATTAACTATCCCCAAGAAAATCCTGATGAATTAAAAAATGGGGAAAAACGATTTGTTCGTTCCACAAGTTTAAGAATGCGAGATGAACCAAACGATTATGGTTCTGTTGTGACAACAATTCCAGGTGATGAAAAAATCAAAATCATTGATTCTAAAAAAGAAATAGAAACCATCGGAGGAGTGAGGTCCAAGTGGTTATACGTTTCTTGGAATGATGAATGGGAAGGTTGGATCTTTGGAGGATTTGTATCCAAAGAACTAGGCCCTCTTGTTGACAGTGACGATATTTCCAAATACTTTCAAATCCCTGTAGATAACGACCGTTACGTGTCATCCAATTTTGGAACGCGAGTAGATCCAGTGACCGGTAAAGTTGGTGCATTTCACTCAGGTATTGATTTACCAGCATCCATTGGTACTCCAATAAAAGCCGTGAGCGACGGAAAAGTTTGGAGAACCACAACAACTAGCGGTGGTTATGGGATGCTAACTATTTTAAGTCATAAAAACAATATTTTTACATACTATGCACACCAAAACGAACGCCAAGTAAAAGAAGGTGACACTGTCCGATCAGGCGACATCATTGGTCAGGTTGGCAATACCGGTAAATCTACCGGCCCACATTTACATTTTGAAGTTAGGAAAGGCCCTGACCAACAAGCATTGGATCCTGACGCCTATTTACCCAAATGAAACATAATCTGATTACCTTTAGTTTATTCCTTCAACTCGTTTCTTTCGGAACAAGTTTTGCACAAGACAACCCAATAGAAACGACTTCGGTCATACAAACTGCCCCCGATATGGTGCAGATTCTTATCAAAGGGAATTTAAAAGAATTTGAAACTGCCATTGCCAACGGTGGAGATATCAATGCCAGTGATGAATCAGGAAAATCACTTCTTGTACTTGCAGTCGAAAAAAACAAACCAAAACATTTTGAAATCCTACTTAGCCAAGGTGCCGACCTGAACAAAAGGGATTTGTCCGGCAAAACACTGTTACATTATGTGGTCACTTCTCGTTTTACAAACCAAATTAAAACCATTGTGGAAAAAGGAGCAGACCTCAATGCTTACGATGCTGATGGAAATACTGCCCTTCATGTAGCTGTTTTAAAATCGAATCTCGCCGTACAGAAGTTACTTGTTGAAAGTAAAGCCGATGTAAATTTAAGAAACAATCCACGAAAGTCTCCGCTGTATTTAGCATTCGAAAAGTCAAAGACAGACTCTATCAACTACCTACTCCAAAACGGAGCTGATATTAACCTTCCAGATTTAACGGGAAGAACTACAGTATTTGTTTCCATCGACCAAAAGAATTTAAAACTATTGACTCTAAGTTTAGATTCCAATGGAAATCCAAATACAGAAGATACAAAATCCATTCGACCAGTTGTATTTGCCATAGAAAAAGGATTTACCCAAGGTTTGGAAGTTTTATTGAACCGAGGTGCAGACGTAAATGCCAAAACTCCAGAAGGAGAGTCTTTACTATTTTATGCACTCGAGAAGAAAAATCTAACAGCGATTAATCTACTTTTAAAAAAAGGCCTCAATGTTGATTCAAAAAATCTTAGTGGAAAAACTTTGTTTGAACTCGCCTTACAAAAAAACGATTCTAACTTACTAAAACTTGTTTTGGATGCTGGAGCAAATCCTAACCAAATACTTTCCACAAACAAAAATCCACTGGAAGACACTATCGAATCTTCAAAGTGGGCGCTTGCCGATATCTTAATACAAAAAAACGCCGATCTATTGACGCCGAATCCTTCTGGGTATCTTCCTATTCATTTGGCATCCCGAAAATCCGGACTCAGAATTGTAGAAGCTTTGCTAAAAAAGAATGTCCCAGTGGATGCTTTAAATCTTAAAACCAATGAAACTTCTCTTTCTTTAGCCTTAGAAAATAAACAAATAGCGATAGCAAAGTTTCTTTTATCAAAAAAGGCAGATCCCAATCACAAACAAAAAGACGGGGTTAGTTTAATTTTTTCAACTATCGAAAGAAAAGATGCAGATGCATTTAAACTTTTGGTATCAGCAGGTGCCGACCTTCAACCATTAAATGAAGAAGGAGAAAACCTCATCACAGTAGTTTGTAAATTGGATACTGAAAAAAAAGAACAAAAGTTTGCTGACGAAACCATCAAGTTGTTGGTTACCAAAGGTTTAAACCCAAATACAAAAAACAAACGCGGATTAAGTGCACTTCATATTACACTGAATCGAAACCGTATTGATACTATGTCCCAACTGATCACGTTAGGTGCAGACCCTAACCTAACAGACAATAACGGTCTTACTGTTTTACACAAGGCAATCCAAAAGTTTTTGACTTCACGAGATACATCCCAGTCAGAAAGTTACAAGAAATTAGTACTATTCCTAGTGGAGAGAAGAGCCAATATCAACCAACAGGATAAATTAGGGAAAACTATACTTTCCGAACTAGCAATCCAGTTTGATCCTGGTAAAAGCGATTCTATTTTGGAATTAGCTAGGGTGTTCGTTCTAAACGGCGGAGATTCTAAAGTGAAAGACAAAATGGGAAAGTCTCCTCTAGATTATGCTGAGGAAAAAAGAATTCCTGAACTCATTGAGATTTACCACGGCCTTTAATGTCCATTCCTAAAAAAGATAATCGAATCAACATTTTCGACTTCGTAAACACAGTCCCTACGAAGACCTTCAAACGAGGAGAAATCATCGTTAGAGAAGGAGAACCGTCTAACGAAAGAATGTATTTCATTTTAAGTGGAACACTATCCGTAGGTATGGGTGCTCCTGACCAAGGAAATTTTCATGAAGTACGAAAACTCTCGACGGGTGAATTCTTTGGAGAAATTGCACTGATTTCCAGTCACCCACGAGCTATGACCGTTTTTATAGATTCAGACCGAGCTCAACTTGGAATTTTAGACAAACAAAACTTAATACGTATCGCTAACTCCAATCCTATGTTTGTCTACGCATTATTACAAACTTATGTAGAACGTTTGATAGAAGCCGAACAAAAATTAAAAGATCTTACGGAGACTAGTGATGGGACTTAAAGAATCACTCGCAAAACTTAGTATGATCAATATCAAACGAGGGGAAGTACTCTTTAAGGAAGGAGTGCCTTCTAATGGCGCCATGTTTTTTTTGTTTGAAGGACAATTAGATATTTATAAACAAATCGAAAACAAACACGTTAAGCTCAGAAGTATTTTACCTGGTGAATTTTTTGGGGAAATGGCAATTATCAACAATAGCCCAAGAGCAGCTTCTATTGTTGTAGTTTCGGAATCAGCAAAATTAGGAATTATCAACAGAACTACTTTTGTTCAGATGAGCCAAGAAAGTCCCGAGTTTCTATTTTTATTACTAAAAAAAGTAATCGAAAGACTTTATGAAACAGATGGAAAAATTCGAGCCATCAAACGAAAACAAGACGAAGACTCTGTGATTGCCAAAATGATTCCTACACCAAGTGCAACCTCTAGTGAAAGTAATGAATCAATAGTCACACAAGATCCATTTTCTGAAAATACAACACCAATCGGAGAATGATTCTCTAACTTTGTTTTTTACGTTTTAATTTAAAAATTTCTGGGGAAATTTGTATTTCAGGAACCACCCATCCCCTATCTTCCACAACTAAATCTCTAATGACATCAGCAATTTGATCAGGTAATAAAAAAGATTTTGGATCTTCGTCTGGTTCAAAGTTTAAATGATTATAAAAATCGGTTTTAGTGATATCAGGTATGATTAAATGCACTTTCACACCAAACTTTCGTAATTCGGCAAATAATTCTCTAGCATAATGATGGATTCCTGCTTTGAGAGAAGCATATACATTACCCCAGGGAGAAATTTCTTTTCCAGAGACAGAACCAATAAATACAATCCGCCCTTGGTTTTGTTTTAAATACCTAGTAACCTTAGTTGTTAACAACATTGGTGCAGTTATGTGGAGACTCACCATCTCACGAATTTTATCAGAAGATAATTCTTCTACTGGAGAAAAATAAGCAAGACCTGCATTATGAACCACTAAACTTATATCTTTTTTATCAGGGATAGAATCTAACAACGAATCCAATTGTTTCGCATTGGTAAGATCACATTCGATTAAATGAAACATTTTGTCCGCATAAATACAATTTTCCGGGTTTCTAGAAACTCCATAAACCTTGTAACCTAAACCAACTAACATCTTAGAAATGGATAGTCCTATTCCTCTAGATGCGCCCGTAACAAATGCAACTTTTGGAACAGTCACAATGCCTCCATAAAATCCCAAACAAGTTTAGATCCATCAATTACTTTCGTAGTTTTCCCCTGATTGATAAAAGGAATCATTGGTGTTTCACCTGGCCAACTATGACCAAGTCCATTTAATTGAATCAAACCAACTTTGGAATTTTCGGCACAAAACTCAAAACGTAAAAAATCTATTTTAATATCAGAATTTTCTTCCTTAAAATTTTCAGATTTTTTTGTTAGGTTATCATTACAAGAATTCCACTCTTTCCATCGATTTATAGAATCATCAACAGAAAGAATCTCCCCTCCATCCCGCACATAACCACCACTATACGGAACCAATGGGTCATCAGTTCCTGCAATGATGCCAACAGAAACAGGTTTTGTTTTTAAATTTAATTTCCTCTTTAAAGTAAATACGGATAGTTGAGCAGCTACACTCACAACTCCTTTCCACAATTCTGGTTTTTCAACAGCCAATCGTTGCGCCATAAAACCACCATTGGAATGACCAACTAAATAAATTTCTTTTGGATTTACAGATCCTTCGGCAACTAAACGTTTTACAATGGACTCAATGAAAACTACATCATTGATTTTATTTTGATCTGCCGGGGTATTTCCCCTTCCGTCAGCCCAACTCCTTTTAAAACCATCAGGAAACACTACTACAAAACCTTTGGTATCAGATAGAATATCCAACTTGGTTTGTTTGATCATGGAAAAACCTGAACCAAATCGCCCATGCAATGCAACTAACATAGGAATTGGTGATCCATCCCATTTTTTGGGATAATGAACAATATATGTTCTTTTATTGTTTTGAATTTCTAAAAAATCTAATTTTTCATTTGGAGATAACTTTCGAGAAAGTCCCATACATGAAAAAATAAAAAAAACAATTGTTAATACAAAGTATAGTCTCATATTTCTTTAATTTCCAATTTAGTGGCTTCTATCAATTGTTCTTTATAAATTTTATTTGGCCAATGTGTGATCATAAAAATTACAACTGGAATTCCCCGCCACTGGTCCATACCCATATCATAAACAAATTCCTTTTCCACCTCACCTAAATTAGAATATCGAAATGTAAGCGTAGATTCTGTTCTGATATGAGATGGAACAAAACCTCCCGACAAAAATGTCAAAAGAAAGTTTAATCGATGTATCCACAAATACCGATAAGCAGGCTCTCTCTTTTGAAGAATTACTTCTAATTCTAAATTGGAATTTGGATCGAGAATGAATCCTTCTTTTAATAAAACTTCCAAGATCGCATTTTTTTCATCATCATAACGATAAAACCCAGTAAAAACAATTCTTACCTTTTCTTTTCCCATTGATAAGGTTTTACGTTCTTTTGATATAACTTTATCAGGAAAAGCAGCACAATTAAAAAGGGAGGAAATCAGAATCAAAGGAATTAAAAACTTTATACTAATTTTATAGTTCATTTTTTGTATCTCCTAAAAATTCAGAAACTTTTTCAGTAAGAATCGGCTTCCATTCCTTGCGATCATCTCCCCACATCAAAAGAAGAGAAACCCAACCAAACACGCGATAGGATTCCATTGGATACCTATATTCCCTTTCAAATTTACCTTTTTTACTTAATCTAAAAACCAAATAGTCATCATCTCGATCAATATCAGGTATGACAAAAAAGGTACTAATCGCAAGGAAACGGTTCACCAAATAAACTCCAAATCTGACAGGATCCCTATCCGGTAAATAAGAAACAGGTTCTGCTGCTTCTCCTAAAAAGAATTTGAATTTCGGACTTGATTCCAATATGATTTGGACATGGGCATCTGTTTTTGCAGGGTCCATATAACGAACATTCGTAAACTTCCCAGAAGACTGTAAAGCTGAGAGAATAAAAGATATCCTTCTACGATCCGCTTCATCATCCCAACCGATTAATTCATAACTTAAGGATTTGTTTTTTATATTTTTAGAAAAATCAACCTTAGGTCTTTCTGAGGAATAAAATACTGAACAAGAAATAAGAGAAAATGTTAAGAATATACTCAACCAAATAATTAAAAATCTTTGCCGCATTTTTCCTATCCTCTTTTCAATTCAAATTTTTGTGATTTGTATTCATTGCCATTTAACAAAATCGATATAGTATGTAATCCGGGATAGTAAACCCTTGTAGTGATAGGTACAAATGAATGTTTTTTAGAAATCGCTACTTCTTCATTTGGCAATAAATTTCTTTCACCTAACTGGAAAACTTTATATCCATAAGAGCCATTTGCTAACATAAACCCAATTTTGTATTCTATTCTAACCTTAGTTTTATCCTTAGGTGTTTGTTTGATTGATACAGTAAACTCAAGTGAACTTCCCATTTTGACTATTTTATTTAATACTTCAAATTTGATTCGTTTTGGTTTCCATTTTGTATCATAAGAAAAGAAAGATAGTGCCTTGGTATTTCCTTTTTTTAAAAGTGTTCGCAAAGAATGTTTTAAATTTTTATCCAATTCTTTGGACTTACCAAACTTAGATTTACAAAACTCCAATACTAATTCAGGATTTAGTTTGGAAATATCATTTAAATGATTTGCTGCACTTCTTCGAACAATTTCGTTTTTATCATCCCAAAGAGTTTCGATAATAGACATATGAATTTCTGGATTCTTTTTAATTTCAGGAATACCGATTCCCCACGGTAACATTGGGCGACTACCTTCACTTGCCAGTCGCCTAACCATTGGCTCCTTATGTTTTGACCAATCATGCATTTGTTTTAACGTTTTATCAAAATGCTCTCTATAGAAGAACCGAATCGCAAATTCAGCACTAGAAAAAACGGTAAGTTTTTCCAACACTTTCATTGATGTGTCGAAATCATCTAATCCCGATTTGGTGACAACATCGTTTAAAAAGATATAGGGAAAATTAAAATCAGAAACTCCATAACAGCGCAAAGTTTCGATTAGTTGAAATAATTTAGGATAGATTTTGGAAAGTGGGCCATGCCAATTTTCTACCAATACTTCAGACAGACGGTTGATCCTTTCCTTTAATTCCATTTCTTTCCAAGGTGAGGCCAATACTTGTTTTTGAAACGTGAGAGGATTGATTTTGGAATCAACCTTAGCGATTTGGTTTCCTAACCCGAGAACCCACTCCCGAGAATACATTTCTTTCAAAGGTTCCATACAAACTAAAACGAATTTACATTTCCCTTCGTTAATTGGAACCGAAAAAGTAAACCAGCTTTAATATACGAATTACAAATAAACCCCCAATTTGTCGGTTTCTCGAAGTCGTAATAGATTTATCAATGAAAATTAGTTATGAAACGAATTTACATACCACAAACTAACCCACTTCAAATGGGATAGATGTGGCTGAACCGCTAGATTTATGTATTTCGTATATAATGATTGGGATCGGTTATTTATTAACTGCCCAAGGATGGATATGGATATCTTTTCTTGGGTTTTTTCGTAATGGATTTAGGTCATGCCCTGGGACAATCAGGACACCAGGATTTTTAGATTGGAATGCCAATAATTGACCTAGTGAAATCCTTGCAGCTTCTCCATCGGATGAAATAAAAGGAAGACCAATCGAAGCAGAGCGGATGTTATGTTCTGTCCAGGCCATATCACCAGTTAACAAAACTGGTCCAGATCCTAAATTTACCAAAAGAGAAATATGTCCTGGTGTATGCCCTGGTGTGGAAAGAACCAAAATAGATCCGTCTCCCACTAAATCATACGATCCCTCAAAGGATCCAAATTGTTTCTTAGAAGAAAAATCGATTTGAAACCAGTTTGAGATACCATCATACTCAGCATTCACATAATTATAGTTTGGTGATTCAGTTCCATGTTTTATTTCTCGCCGGTCTGCGACAATTCTCGCATTTGGAAATTCCTCTACTGCCCCAACATGTTCTGGATGAAAATGAGAAACTAAAATATCTCGTAAAGAATCTGGATTTTTTCCAGTTGTTTTCAATTGGTTGCGAAAGTCCTGACCTCGGTCTTGTTCCATCGGCATGAGTCCCACACGATGTATCCAACCTAAATGTTCAGAGGGATTTGTTGCAATCTCGGAATGGTGTCCTGCTTCAAATGCAACCAAACCGTAGTTAGGATGGGATATTAAATAGGCAGGTTGGTCCATACTGATTTTCCCTTTGCCACCAGTGTAAGCAGCCCAGCCATCAATGACCATTCGCCCCGTTTGGAAAACTTCCAGTTTGAGACCTGGGATCGGTTTCTCCAGTTGGACCGGAGATACTTCTTTCGTATAGGGAATCGCCGCTCTGCTAAAACAGCCAAAAAAAGAAAAAAGAACTACCAAAACAAAGACCGGAGTTAGGGATTTCACAATTATCTCTCCATAAAGAATCTTGATATAAAGATAATTTGTTTTTATTTTGACGTCAAGATAAATTTCAAAACCTTCCGATTATGGACGCAATGGAAGAGATTATCGAACAATGGCGAAAAGAAATCCCTACCCTTTCCCTCCGCGGAATGGAAGTATTCGGACGTTTGGGACAAGCAGCCATTCTGGCAAGTGATGTTGTGGAATCTAGTTTAAGCAAATTAGGATTAAAAATGGGAGAATTTGATGTTTTAGCTTCACTGCGTAGATCAGGACCTCCCTTCCAATTAAATCCTACTCAGCTTTGGCAAGGAATGTTACTCTCCTCTGGTGCTATGACTAACCGCTTGGACCGTCTTGAAATAGCAGGTTATATCGAGAGATTTCCCGATCCGAACGATAGGAGAGCCACCTTAGTTTCATTAACAGAAAAAGGTTTAAAACTGATTAACGAAGCAGTTGTTTTGCACACACAAAATGAAGATGAGTGCATTCAGGATTTTACAGTAGAAGAAATCACTTCCTTAAATTCTCTTCTATCAAAACTAAAACATTCGATAGAAAAAACAAAGAAGTAACAAACGATTGCCTGTAAATTTCAGAGATTGATTCTATATAAAAATTTGTTGGTTAGGTGTTTAAAAAACCGAGTTTACGCCGCGTGTAACCAAACAGAAAAACATGCACCTTTAGGTACATCCTCTAACTCAATTTTTCCTCCCATTTGTAAAATTATTTTTTTGCAAATGTCAAGACCAAGGCCCATACCTTCCCCACCTGGTTTTGTCGTAAAAAATGGATCAAAAATTTTGCTCTTTATTGAATCTGATATTCCAGTACCTGAATCAGTAATAGACACTTTGATCCATGGTTCAATGAATTGAATTTTGATTTCTAATGTTCCAACATAACTCATTGCCTGTAATGCATTATTCAAAAGATTAATCCAAACTTGATTGAGTTTATCCTTACTACATTTAGGTTTTTTATCTGTTAAATACTCTCGTAACACATTAACTTTCATTAATTTATGATGATATAAAGAAAGTATAGTTTCAATTTCGAATATTAAATCAACCTCACTGTCCCCATTTAAAATATCTTTTTCCGAAATTAAATAACTCTTTAGAGCTTTGATTACATGGGTTGCTTTTTCTGCTGCAACTGATATGATTTGATTAGATCGAAATGCAGATGAGATATTAGCAACCGTCTCGAAAAGTTGAAGAGAATTTTCGCTCTCTAAAATCTGGTTTAATTCATCACCCAAACGAAAAGCCCCTGTTTCAATCACTAACTGCATATGTTTTCCATACAAATCCATCTTATTCGAATACGAATATTGGATCGCTAGTTCTTTTTTTAAGGATCTTTCTTCCTTTCCCTCAAGAAAAGTTTTGTTCCCCAAACTCTGGTTTAACAACTTATGAAACCGCAATGAATCTTCTTTATTAAAACTAATGATTGTCTCGATTAAGTTTTTTATTTTACTTAAGAAATCGGCGATGGATTGGTTGGAAGAAACAATAGCTCCTAATGGAGTATTTAATTCATGGGCCATTCCTGCAGAAAGTTGACCAAGGACTGCCAACTTTTCAGATGCCAAGAGCCTATCTTGTGCTTCAGTCAGCTCTTTCAAAGTATTTAATAAACTCTGATTTAATACCTGTAAATATTCATTTGAATGTTTTAACTCTTCAGTTCTAACTTCAACTTGCTTCTTTAGATTTTCTGAATATTGTTTATTCAATCTTCGCCATTGGACCAACCATATAATCACAAAAGAAAAAACTACAATTCCAAATGCATAATAAATCCAATCATAGTTAACTTTTGGATTTGGATCGTAGATAAATCCTTTTAAATCTAAATTTTTAGGTAACATTCCTAATTCGGAATAAACTTCATTGATATGTTTCCATCGGCCTGGATTCATATACCCCATTTCAACAAGAACAGGCTGAATTAATGGAGTCATTTGTTCTGCTTCAAAAAGTAATCTCTCTTTCGGATTCCTTTTTGAATATTTTTCATAAATCAAATCAACAATTTCCGATTGGTGAGACATCGCATATTGCCAACCACGAAGGCTCGCCTCTCTAAATGCTTTTACCCTCTCCGGATGTTTTTTAACCTCGGCTTCACTGGTAAATAAATTGTCACCATAAAAATCAATGCCAGCTACTCTTGGCGAATAGGCAATGTAGGGAAAACCAGCTTTTTTAAAATCGTATGCTTGTGTGGTGGCATAACCAGAATATGCATCAACTTTTCCTTGTATTAAATCATTTGGATTGAATCTATGCTCTAACAGTTGTAAATCGCCAGGTTCAATACCTTCTTTTTTCAAATATGCGACGATTTCATCCATTCTCGGAGTTAACATCACTCGTTTTCCTGCGAGGTCGTGAATACTTTGAATATTTGATGACTTTTTAAAATATAAAACAGAAGGTGAATGTTGAAAAATGACAGCAAGAACCACAACTGGTTTTCCTGCGAAACGTTCTTGAATTAACTCATTACTTCCAACACCATATTGACCAGTAGTTCGTATTACCTTTTCATGAATTCCTTTGATACCAATTGTACTTTCCAAAATTTCTACATCTAGACCGACATCTCGATAGAAACCCTTTTCTAGTGCTGCATAATATCCTGCGAATTGGAATTGGTGAAACCATTTTAAATGAAGAGTAACTTTTTCAGATGCATGGACCGATGACTGAAATAAAAAAAGAAGACAGACAAAAATGTAAAAAATCTTTGTAGATACTCTCCCAACCATAGGCTTTTTATAACGATTACAATCAGCAAATCAATGAAATTAATCAAACTGAAACCATTTTATTTTGGTAGGTTTAAGACACAGCGAATAGTATCTTTTGCTATCACTAAAAAATAAAACCAAAACTTATGGATTAATTTTCTTCTTTACCTTTTCAATCCAATCCAGGTTTAGTTTTGTTTGTTTTTCTGCATATTCAAGCGTTAAAGACCAATACTCTTGATCCGGATGTTTCTCCCAATCACTGTCTAATTCTTTTTGGAAATTTTTAAGTGATTTTAAATCATCTTTTTGTTTTTTTATTTCTTCCTCCAATTGCTGAGTTAATAGTTTAGAATTCATATGCCTTCCAAAAAATACCTTAAACAATAATTCATTTCTTTTATTCGATTGAATAGGTGATTCGTCCATCCAACGACGGAATGCTTCTAATCCTGGTCGAGTGATTTTATAAACTTTTTTCTTTTTGCCGTTACTGTCCGTTTTTTCCCATTCTCGGATTAAACCATCTTCTTCTAATTTTGCAAGTGTGGGATAAATCTGACCAAAACTTTCACTCCAGAAAAAACTAATAGTGGATTCAATGTATTTACGGATTTCATATCCATTCATTTCACATTGAGATAAAATTCCTAAGAGAGCATAAGGTGTTTTACTTTCTCGTTTCATTTAAACCTTTAAGATAGATTTGAAATTGATAATACATTGAAATCACTTCATGCGGCGACTCTAATTGTGGCCAATGACCTACCATTTCGGATAAAAAATAAACAGGGTTTTTGGGGAAAATTTTTATAAAACGATTTGCCATATGCCTTCCAGAATTTGGATCAGCAGATCCACAAATGTAACAAAAAGGTATATTTGTATTTAACATAGCATCAATCCACCGTTTTTGATAGTGAACTTTTTCAAAGACCATTCTACCAATCAGATATGCTATCGATTTCCCATTTTTATAATTTAAAACTTCCCAAAAAATATTTAGTAAACTTAAGTTTGGTTGTGTATTTGCTCCAAATAAACTAAGTAACGATTTCTCTACTGACTTTCGACTCATCTTTTTGCTAAGAAATTTACCAATAAAATTGGGGGTTTGAGATAATAACTTTTGAATCAATCTAGGTTTATAAACATCTGAAAATAAACCACCATTCATAAATGCAATCGAACGAATTTTAAACTTATTTTTTTCTGGTGAAGCCAACATTTCTTGAACAACACTCACCGCTAAATCATGGGCCAATATATCGGCTTCCACTATTCCTAAGTGTTTAGCAACTTCGTTGACAATATATGCATATTCTTCAAACGTATAACGGTAATTTTGTGGTTTATCAGAAAATCCCATTCCCAAAAAATCCAAGATGACTACCCTTTTTTCTTTCGCTAATGTTGGAATGACCAAACTCCAATCATAACTATTGAATGGATATCCATGCAGAAGAAAAACATTATCTCCAGTCCCAATCACTCTATAAAAAATCGAATGACCTCGAAAATTTATATATTGTCCCTTACTTTCAAATTCATTTAATTCTGAACTAGAAAACTTCATGTTATTTACCTTGAGTCCCAATAGATTCAACTTGCTTAGTCCATCTCAAAAAATCAGGTTGTTTACGAGTTCTAACCTGACCAAAGATAGTTACTTTGACTGGCGAGACTCCACAAAATTCCAAAGTACCAAACTTCAACAAATGAACACCTGGAGATTTATTGAACCATTTATAATACCAACTAGGAGCATCCATGGTTACAATGATACGCGCAGATTTACCTAACAAAAGTTTTTCGGGAAGGGGAGAATTTTTTCGATATTTAAATGAAAATCCCGGCAAAAAAACGCGGTCAATCCAAGCCTTTAAAAGAGCAGGCATACTGGCCCACCAACTTGGAAATACAAAAACCAAATGATCTGCCTCCATTATCAGTTTTTGACTTTGCATCAAATCAGGTTCAAGTATCTGATGAGAATCTTTTTTATGACCCAAGTGTAAGTTATAATCGAATTTTAAATCAATCAATTTCAGATAATTAACTATATGGCCTGCTTGTTTTGCTGAATTTACATAAGATTCTGCGAAATGAGCACAAAGTGAATTTGGATTCGGATGGCCAAGAATCACAAGTATATTCCGTTGGTTGGTTTGCATTGGTCCCCATATCTAATAGATATATTTTTAAGCTATATCTATTAGATATGAATTGTCAACAGGTTATTTGAATTTTTTTATTGTTCTGCGCAGTAAAACTTCAAATCACTGGTACAAGCTACATTCAAATTATTGATTAACGCGACATTATTGCTACTAGAACTCCCTACAATTCCGTTGCCAGAAATTGAATTTGTCCAATTCGAACAATCGTTCGGGTCTGTTTGCCATGAAGTTCCTAATCCAGTCCAAGTGGTCACTCCCGGAGATTCAATTCCATTCACAATTGGTAGGGTAAACAATGAGACTGCATTCGTAGTCCCGATCGGCGTTGTATTGTCGCTTTGGAAATACGATGCGAATGGTTTTAAAACCCAGTCCACCTGACCATCGCCAACATCTCCCGTAATAGTTGCCCTTCGAATTCCTGAATCAGTGCTAAGCATTGCCTTACATTGAGATCCAACAGGGCATTTTGGATCGGAAGAACATGTGGCATCTGCTCCGGCAATCCCACCTAAGTTTCCTTTGGTGAGAGTTGAATTCACAAATAACCTTTTATCGTTATCAATAATCTGCATTGAGATCAATCTCTCTTGAAGTCGCAAAGTATTATCTGCAGAAGTCGGCACCAGGCGAATTAAAAAATCTCTAGTCCCATTTAATAAGGTATCGTTTACAGCAGTTACTGTAATTACCCTTTCGGTATTCCAATCATTGGATGTCCATACAATTGACGTTGGAATGACTGTTGCATAAGAAGGGTTGGAAACAACAATGTTGACATTCACATCTTGTTTTGGCTCGGACCCAAGGTTTAGTTTAATTGCGAGTGAGGAACCAACTGTGGCATTCCCGCCATGTTCAGAAATACGACCTGTTGTTGTACTAAGTAAGAGGCCGAAATTATCTTTAATTGTTAGCCCGAGAAAACAGGAGTTTTTCTCTTCACCTGAAACTTCCATAACCAAAAAAGTCATGGCAAAAGATTTTGATTCTGGGTCACAAGGATTATTATAGGAATTTTTACTACAAGATAGAAAAAGAACGCCGATTAAAAGAGTTCTAAAAAACATGGAATATCATCTCTTATTTCTACCAAATCTTGAAATAAATAATTCCAATCAATGAAAATATGAGCCATATTCACCAAACGATAATTAAATGCTAGTCAAGAACATATGAAGAGAATGATTTTAAAACCCAACTTATTTGGAGCGTGTAGAAAGTACCTCGAGATATTTTCATTTTTTTTGTTGGAAACTAGATTAAATATTAATACTCTACGCAAAATAAATTCACAGGATTATTACAATTAAAATTTCCACCAAAAAGTGTGCTATTCGTAAATTGAGTTCGAAACATATAGCCCGTAACAGTATTAGTATTATCCGTCCAATCACTACAACTATTTGCGCCCAATACCCAACCAGAGTTACTACCAAGCCATGTTCCGGGAGCAGTGGCATCCATAACACTGAAAAATGGAATTTGTAAAAGTGAAGAGGAATTTGTATTTGCGATCAAAGTTGCATTATCAGTGAGATAATAGTGTGCATTAGGATGTAGAACCCAATTAACTTGGCCGTCACCTAAATTTGCCGATTGAGAGGCGATTCTTGTTGAACCTAAAATCATCGCCTTACATGTGGAACCTAAAGGACATTTAATATCAGAAGAACATATAGTATCAGCCCCAGAAATACCACCAAACGATCCTCCCATATATGCATTTGTTGAAACAAACAATCGTTTTTCATTGTCCAAAACTTCAATAGGTATAACTATAGGTGTTAGGTCTAGATCTTTATCATCCGATTTTGCTATGAGTTGTAGACTAATGTTTCGACTGCCATTCAACAGATTATCATTTTTAGCCGTAATATAAAATGTCTGTGGAATCGACCACGACTGAGAATCGAATGAAAGATTTAATTGCGATACTGTAATATAAGTTAAGTCCGAAAACACCAATTGAATTTCAACATTCGATATAGGTTTTCTTCTTAGTTGAACTGTAAAAGTTTGTGGACTACCTAGTGTTAAATCTCCACCACCTTCGGAAAATTTTGCTTCTTTTCTATTCACAAAAATAACAGATGAATTGAAATCAACTATGCCAGCAGAACAATTGCTAATTTGCATACCTAATAGGTTATAAATAATAACAGAATTTTTGTAAGACTCCGAATTGATATCGCAAGCATTGTTTAATGATTTTTCACGACAGGACAAAATGAATAATAAAATGAACAGAAAACGAAACATAGAATTATGATTGTGATTCAAACAATACAATATTAACACTAGGAGTAATGTTCGCAATCAATATTCAAAATCTATAATTTATTGCCAATGGGTTATCGTATTCCCTAGCCTAACCGTTACCAGCTAATCACACATAGAGAAAAACGTTACATTTAATTTTCTTTTAGAAAAAAGACCTACTTAGTTTTCAAACCAGAAAGGCCAATGCGATCCGTATCAGCATCCTTCAATAAACTTTTTAAATCATCAGGAATGGGCATAGACGCAAAAATAGGCACAGAGACTCCGCCAGTATTTCCCACCGGAATTCGATTCAATAAACTGCCGATCCAACCGAACAAAACTCTTATCAATTGACCAAAAATTTCTTTACCATTGAAAGTCCTAATCCCAAATACTAACATTCGAAAATGAATCCCCGTATGAGGAATTGGATGGTATTGACCAATGACATGGGCTCTTTCTAAAAACTTCCAAGCTTGAACCAAGTTTTTTTCTTTCAAGGAGATTTGGTAGTTCTCCAATTCTTTCTGATAGGCTTTTTTAAAATCTTCAGGCATTTTAAAATTCATTTTGATTAACCTACTCACCAATCATCTATCTTGGAAATCGATAATTCATAAGATTCTAAGATGAATTAAATCTTACCTGAATTAAGAATTTATCTCTTGTATAAAAGGGCTATTACGAGAATATTTTTAATTCAAAATGAGTATTTTTTTTTAGTTCAGAGGGACTCAGGCCAAATGATCTACGTAACACTCGATTAAAATGAGGCTGATCAAAAAAACCTCCTTCATAAGCAGCATTCATTAAATCTTTTTGTTCTATAAGAACTAAAATTGCTTTCTGTGTTTTTTTCCATAACTTATAACTTGAAAATGTAATTCCAGTCTCAGTACGAAATAAATGTCGAAATCTACTAGGAGACAGTTTTGTTATTTTAGAGATTTGGTTTAAAGTTAATTGGTCCAATTCATCTTGTTGAATGATCGATAAACTATCTCTGATTCGATTGTCGATATTACGTTGGTCTTTTAAAATAAACTTATCTTTTAGTAATTGAATGATTTTGTTTTTTGACTCAATTTGATTAGATTTTAGTTCTTTTTCAAAAAACAAAATATCTGAATTAGAAATAACATCCTTTAAATCAAAGGCAGGATCACATTCTTGTGGATTAAAAACTACTTTATAAGACACCGCAAATAACAACGGATCTATCAATAAAATAATAAATCTTTCGTTTCCAAAACTTGTTTCATGGCTGACTCCAGATGGAACCAAAGCTGCCTGTGAATAAAAGTTTTTTCCGTTTTTGCCTCTAAGTAAAAATGGTTTGTCTAAAGAAAAACAAAACTGATGAAAAAAGTGACTATGACGTTTGGTGGCAAAGGATATTCCAGTATAGGCAGCCATTTCTTTCCAAATATAAAAACTTGATTTCTCTTTAGTCTCCATATAAGTTCAATCTGACGAATTCATTTTCAATGAATCAATAAATTGAACCATTAGATCCTTTACTGATTGTTTTGTAACTTCATCAGTAATTTCGCCATCAACAGAAACCTTTCCTTTCACTCCTGAAATTAACAAACTTGTTTTTTCCGATAACTTAGCACCAATGGTTTTTAAGACCAATAATAAAGATTCGTGTGCCTTCTCACCAACAGATGCTGCTGTGATGAGTGCCACTGGTTTATCTGTAAACACAACCGACGAAACGGCCCATTCCAATGCATTTTTCAAAACTCCAGGCATGCTAAATACATATTCGGGAGAACATAGTAAAATTCCATCAGCGTTTTCGATTTCCTTTAAAAAACTTTTTACTATTTCCGGAATATCTGAATCTGAAATACCAGAAGCAAAAAAAGGAAAATTGGATATTTGGTCATAAATTACTATTTCACAATCTTTTGAGTATTCAGCTTTTAAAGTTTGTAAGATCTTTTTATTGTAAGAGGAAAAACTAATTCCACCTGATATAGCTAGAATTTTTGGTTTTGATTGTAACATAATTGATTAAATAGAAATTCCCATAATTCTTTTAGTTCCATCCACCTCTTTGCTATAAGAAAATAATTTTAAAATAGAAAACTTTTCATATCCGTTGTCTTCCGTTTGGTATTCCCAAAGCCAACCCCACAAACTACCTCTCTTTATATAACCCCGTTCAATCTCTGTTTTTTCCTGATACAAAACACCAAGCAGTACATAGGTGGAATATTGATTGTCTGTTTTAGTTTTATTATGGTAGTAACCTACTCCAGCTAACATTACCTCCGTTTTTTCTTCTTCCGAATCAAAAAGATAATATAAAAATGGACCATACATTCGAGATTTTTCTTTCTCTGCATCTGCGAATCTTACGATAGGAAAAAAATTAAAAGTTGTTTGATGAGATCGATTATCGTAACCTAACCACATAAATGTCATTCTATCAATTTCCGATTTTCTTTTTTCAAAGCCCCATAATAAACCACCCAAACTTCTGAACCTATAATCAACTTCTGAATTCTCTGACTCAATTAAATATAAAAAATTATAATAATGGCCTTTTCGATCCCATTTATAATAATTTAACAAGGTAAAGGTCGTAAATTCTTCTCCACTCCAATCATTAAAAGACAAAGGGATTACTGAAAAACTTGTGTTTGTTTTATAAAAAGGAAAAATCAGAAGGTGAGAAAGTTTTTTATCATATTCTAACGGAATTGCTGGTTTCGTTTTTGAATTAAGATTTAAATCTTGTTCTTTATACCATTCCCAATCTATAAACCAAAACAAGTTTGTTCTTGCCCTACTCTCTCGAGAATTTCGATAAAAAAATGGAGTTATCCATACAGTATGTTCTCTTTCTGAATGCGAAAATTGCTTATCCTCATAAGAAATCCATAAGGGCCAAAACAAAAATTCAGTCAGATTAGAAGCTAGACCTATTTTTTGATGATAAATAGAAAACAAGGTATAAGTATTGTTAATTTTATTTTTATCATTTATTTCCTTCTTATGGATATAAAAAGGAAGAATCCGATGACCAGAACCAATATCTGATTCATATATATTTATAAAAGGCCAAAAATAGGATCGTTCTTTATGATTATTCTCTTTCTTATCTTCAGTAAGATAAAAATTCAAAAGATAAACACGAAATTCGGAATCTTTGTCTTTCTGTTTACCATAGATGGGAAAAAGTATTTTATACTCTAAATCTTCCGTTTGGTAACTAAACCAAATAGGAAAAAAAGGTGGTAACAAAACTACATTATCGTTAGAAGCTTCGTCCCATGTAAACCAAGCAAGTGGCAACAAACGAATATGTCTTTTAGAATCCGCTTTCTCATACGAAAAAATTCCAAAGAATAATTGGTAACCGATAAAATTTTCACTACTGTCACGATTGAATTCTCTTTTTTTGATCAGTTTTGGATCGTTTAATCCAGCAGGATTTGTTTTTTTAAATTGGTCACCTCCATTCAGAACCTTGGTTCTTTGTGAATACCCAACTAAATTATACAGGATTCCAAAGTCAAAATCAACGTACATACTCCCATCGTTAGATGCAATATTTACATTGGCTGAATTTGTTTTCGTATACCACAATAGATTAATGTGATAGTCTCCTGCCACATCCGCATAATTAAGATAAAAGGGAAAAATCAAATCAAATTCAATTCCAGGTTTTCTATACCTTCCAATAATCGGGAAAACAAAAAAGAGGCTTTCTTCCTTGGCCTTGTTATTGGCATAATAAATCGGTCCCATCCAATATTCATTTTCATTTGACCTTTGGTTTTGGTAATAAAGAAGAACTGGTAAAAATAAATAATTGTTTTTGGAATAATAAACCAAAGGAAACAAAGAAAACTCTTGAAATCCTTGTTTCTCATTGATTTCAAAGTGCAAGAAAGTTATCAGTCGAGAATAATAGTTTTTATTTTCTCCTGATGTTTCTAGGTTATGATAGTATAACAAAGGAATGACGGGGAATCCCAATTTACTATTTGTATCATTAGAACTTAAAAAGAAAAAAGGAATTGTTGTTAAGTAGGATTTATTAGTGTCCTTTCCCCAAAAAACAAATGGATAAAAGGATTGGTCAATAGATTCTTTTTCTTTTGTTACATTTACATTTAAGATTCGTTTGTACTCACGATTATCTGATTTACTTTGAATGTGATAATAAAAAGGAAAGATAGATTTTGTTTTTGCTTTTGGATAATCAAAGTATCGATAGAATCCTAAAGCACGAACCGAGTAATGGTTTGTCCAATTTTCTACGTCATAAAAAATATTACTCGCAGTAAACTTAGCACTTCTCTCGCTTCCATAAATTTTAATTTCTTTCTCCACTTCAAGATCTGGCCATGTTTTAGGGAAAATTCCTAGTGGGATGGTTATAAAAAGTAAAACTAAAACATAACGATAGAATTTAAAATCCATTCCAGTAAGAACACCTTTAACAATGAAGCAATTGTAATTGTTCTATCTTTTATGCAAGAAATTACTTGATAACTTTTGAAGGATCTTTGATGGGCAAATCAATTAACTTTTTTGTTTTCTTCGGAAAATATTCGATAGTCTCCGCAACTTTAGGATTTTTTGAAGTGACTTTATTAGTAGAGTATTTGTAATTTATTTCAGATAACAAAATGGGTTTGGAAGAAGGATACATTTGACCAATTTGTTTTTTTCCTTCACGGTCATATAATGGAATCACTGATTTCGAAATAGAGCGGTAGGGAAGATAGGTAGATACGTTAATCAAACGTCCTTCTTGATCATATCGATAATCATTGAAACCTAATACAATTTCTTCCTTAGATACAACAATACCTTCCATCACATCTTCCGTGAATTCATATGTTCCTCTTCCCATTCCAACGATAAATGCAGTTCCAGTAAAAGCGATGTAAACAATTCCAAGAGCAGCTAAAGCAACCACACTGGAAGTAGCATAAACAGGCATATAAACGGGAGATTTTTCATTAGCTCTTCGGATATCATATTCGCTCCTAAGGGTCTGGCTAATGGAAAAATTTTTTGTTACATTGATTGCATAGTATACTGGATAGTATAAATATTCTTCTGGTTGCAAATCCATTTCTTTAGAATCTACAAGGATGGTAATACTTCTAATCATACGATTATTTTCCTTATCTTTTAGAATTCCGTAATAAATTATGCCACGATCATCTGACCTTACTATTGACTCCGAAACAACAGGCAAAAGAAACTCGGAAAATTCCAATTTTTCTACAAACTCTGCTGGCATCAAAGCCGCATTCAAATTCTCTTTGGGAATGTAAACCGTCTGCGTAGAACAAGAGAAAAACGATAACAGCAGAACAAATGTAAAACTATTTGATAAAATTGATTTCATTTAATAATTTAAATAATACAAAGAATTATCTTACCTTAAAAAACAATCAATTCTTTAATTTTAATATTTCTAAGTTTCAACATCCGTTTACAAATGTTCGCCGGTGCAATCTATATCCTTTCCCCCCTTCAAAAAAAATTAATGAATTGTTTCTATTAACTTTTGTACCAGAAGCCATGGTTTGAAATTCATCCAAGTTGTACCGCAATACTCACATTACACCCTTACTCTTTGATGTAACCTTAAAAACACTTCAACTCTAACTTAAAAGAATAAACCACATAACAACTAACAAATGATTAACAAAACAATGTGGCCCCAAAAGCTAAATTCGTTCTAAATTCTAGAACTATTCTAGTAATAATTTTAAATTTCATCATTCCTTGTTAGTTGTTGAATTCATTCAAGTATTTGAATTTCATCACTTTTCCAAAATTTGAGTCGCATTAGTATATTTTTTTATGATAGTATGTAGATTGCGTTATCCATGTGTCAGTATGTTTCAATAAAAAGATTCATTCGATAACTACCAGTGATCATTTCTTAAGTAATGAAAAAGGATAAAGGAGGATCTTCAGTGAACGCAAAACATGATGTCATAATCATCGGAGCTGGAATCGCAGGTCTTGTGGCTGCTTATGAATGTATAAACCAAGGAAAAACTGTTTTAATTCTGGATAGAAACACAGAGGAACATTTAGGTGGACTCGCTAAACTATCATTTGGTGGTATGGCCCTTATTGGCACACCAATTCAAAAACGATTAGGAATCAAGGATACTCCCGAAATTGCATTGGATGACTGGTTTTCCTTTGCTGACTTTGGCCCAAACGATCATTTTCCAAAACTTTGGGCAGAACAATATGTAAACGAAAGTCTTGGTCAAGTTTACCACTGGCTTGGAAGTCTTGGATTAAATTTTTTCCCTGTAGTCAATTGGGTTGAAAGAGGATTATACAAACGAGGGAATTCCGTACCTCGATACCATGTTCTTTGGGGAACTGGTTATCGTTTGGTGGAACGATTTGTTGCATTATTAAAGAACCACAAACAAACAAAAAACTTGAAAATTATTTTTGAACACAAGGTAACTGATTTAATTAAAGAAAACGGTAGAATCGTAGGATGTATCACCGAACAGGAAAAAACGGATAAAACTAATTTAAGTTTTTATGCCGATCACGTAATGGTAGCGACAGGTGGTATTACCGGTTCTTTAGAGAAGGTACGAGAACATTGGTATAAGCCTTGGGGGAAAGCTCCAAAGGAAATGTTAAATGGATCTCATCCTTTTGCAGATGGTATAGTTCATGATGCTGTAAAAAAACATGGAGGAAACCTAACGCATTTAGATAAAATGTGGAACTATGCTGCAGGGATTCCCAACCCCAAACCAGAATTTGAAGCACACGGATTGAGTTTGATTCCTTGTAAATCAGCTCTCTGGTTTGACCATTCAGGGCGTCGCATTGGGCCCGAACCTATGGTGACAGGTTTTGATACCAATGAACTTTGCCGAAGAATTTCTGGATTAGAAAAACCTTATACATGGCAAATTCTGAATTGGAGGATTGCAGCAAAGGAACTTGCAGTTTCCGGTTCAGAACACAATCCGATGATTCGTGACCGTAAACTATTTATGTTTCTAAAAGAAATATTACTCGGAAACCACCGTTTAGTCAGACAGTTAGAAAAAGAAAGTGATCATTTTATAGTTGCCAACAACTTACGGGAATTAACCGACAAAATGAATGCGTTAAATGGCGATAAATCCATTGATTATGAAGCATTAAAAAAAGAAATCACTCAGTATGATGATGTCATAAGGCGAGGGAAAGGGCTCTGGAACGATGACCAATTAAGACGGATCCAACATGCCAGAGCATGGAGGTCTGATCGTGTGCGGACTTGTGCTCCCAAACCCATTCTCCATCCAAGTGCGGGACCTCTTATTGCAATTAAACTAAGATTGATTACACGAAAGAGCCTTGGTGGAATTCAAACAGATTTAGACAGCCGCGTATTAGATCCGTTAGGTTCCCCAATTCCAGGATTGTATGCCATCGGCGAAGCCGCAGGATTTGGAGGTGGTGGTACCAGTGGATTCAAATCATTAGAAGGTACTTTTTTGTCTGGTTGTATACTGACAGCAAAGGCTGCCGCAAAATCTATCAAAGGCAACATTTCAAATTAATCATAATAAAATCAGGGAGAATCTTCAGATGAAAAAAACAGGCGCATGGTTAGTCAGATATGCTTTAGAACAAATCGGAGTTCGTTATACTTTTGGAATTCCTGGTGTTCATAATACAGAAATTTATGATGAACTCAATAGTTCAGAATTTATACAACCAATACTCGTTACTCACGAAGGTTCTGGTGCGTTTATGGCTGATGCCATTAGTCGGACTAGTAAATCGATTGGTACATTACTGATTGTTCCCGCAGCAGGAGTGACACATGCTGCAAGTGGCATTGGCGAAGCTTTTTTAGATGGAATTCCCATGTTAGTCATTGCAGGTGGTGTTCGGAGTGATTCCCAATTTAAATACCAATTACATGATATGGACCAACATGCATTATTAAAACCAATTACCAAACAAACTTTTAAGGTCAATGCACAAGCCGAAATCATAGAAACAATTTATAAAGCATACCTAATTGCAATAACGGGAGAACCTGGGCCAGTATTTGTAGAAATTCCAGTTAATATACAACTTTACACTGGTTCGGTGGAGGATCTTCCCACCTATAAAGAATATTGTAAATTACAAACCGTAAACCATGTACCATTTCCATTTGCCAGTTTAGATGAGGCTGTGGAACTACTAGTGCAAGCAAAATCACCAGGTTTATTTTTAGGATGGGGTGCGGTCGATGTTACTGCATCCACAATCGAAATTGCAGAATTACTAGGTGCACCCGTATCTACCACCTTACAAGGATTAAGTGCATTTCCAGGAAACCATCCCTTACATTGTGGAATGAGTTTTGGTGTTGCAGCTGTCCCCGTGGCAACGAAAGCTTTTTCTGAATGTGATTGTTTACTTGCAGTGGGAACCCGTTTTGCAGAAATAGCCACTGCCAGTTTTGGAGTCACAGTTCCTAAAAACCTAATCCATATTGATATCAACCCTGACGTTATCAGTGCCAATTATCCCGCTAAGGTTGGAATTACCGGTGATGCAAAATTAATTCTTCCTGAATTAGTAAAAAGATTAAAATTAAAGTTAGAACAAACAAAACAAAATAGAGAAAACCGATTACAAAAAATCAAATCAGAAATTGCTAAAAATAAACAAACCTATACTGAAGAATGGTTCCAACATGATAGTAAAGACCGTGTGAACCCTGGTAAGTTTTTTAGTGCCTTACGTAGCATCTTACCTGATGACGGCTTTGTTGTGGTAGACGATGGCAATCATACTTTTTTAACCGCAGAACTTATGCCCATCCACAAACCTAGGCATATGATTTCACCTACAGATTTTAATTGTATGGGTTATGCCGTTCCTGCAACCATTGCAACGAAAATGGCAAATCCCGATAAACCCGTTGTTGGAATCATCGGTGATGGAGCCTTTCTTATGACTTGTATGGAAATTAGTACTGCAAAAAGAAATCAGGTAGGTGCAATTTTTGCGGTATTCAATGATGGTGAGTTATCCCAAATAGCCCAGGCACAACAAGTCCCTTACAATCGGAAAACTTGCACAGTGCTTGGAACCACAAGGTTTGAAGGTATCGCCCTGGCGACTGGTGCTGAATACTTACGGATAGAAACCAATGACGATATTTTTGAAAATTTAAAAACTGCATGGAATCTCACCCAAGAAGGCCGTCCGGTGATTTTGGATGTACATATCGATTACAGCAAAAAAACTAGATTTACCCAAGGGATAGTCGGAACGAATTTAAAGCGATTACCGTTTGCCACTAAATTAAGAATGATTAGCCGTGCCCTCGTTAGGAAAGTGACGGGATAAGGTTATTTTTTCTTTTGCGAATCTTACTTGCACCTATGGAAGGACTTCTCGATTTTCGCCTGCGCAACCTACTAACGCGCGTAGGCGGGTATGACGAATGTGTCAGTGAATTCATCCGAGTCAACGATACGCTCCTTCCTTCTCATAGGTTTTATCGATATGTTCCAGAACTTTACGAGAATTGTAGAACCAAATCTGGTGTTCCAGTTAAAGTTCAATTATTAGGTTCTGATATCAACTGTATGGCAGAAAACGCAAGTAAGGTGGCTTCCCTTGGAGCTTATGGAATTGATATCAATTTTGGATGTCCAGCCCCCACTGTAAACAGAAACCGAGGGGGAGCTGCTTTACTCAAAGAACCTGACATAATGTTTGCCATTGTAAAGGCGGTTCGTAGTGCTGTTCCTTCCGCCATTCCAGTTACCGCAAAAATGAGATTAGGTTACGATTCCACCGAACAAGCGCTTGTTTGTGCTAAAGCCTTGGAAGAAGGGGGGGCAGAAGAAATTGTTGTCCATGCTCGGACAAAAACGGACGGATACAAACCGCCGGCCTATTGGGATTGGATATATAAAATCGGATCTACCGTCAAAGTTCCCGTGGTGGCCAATGGAGAAATTTGGACTGCCGAAGATGCAAAACGATGTAAGGAAGTTTCTGGTTGCAAAGACATTATGATCGGTCGTGGTGCTGTTGCCAACCCAAGTCTTGCCTTAATGATCCGAGAAAAAAGAAAAGAGAAACTTTCTTGGGAAGAAATCAAAAAAATTTTATTCCAGTATTGGTTGAATCTAGAGACAGAAATGGAGATAAAAAGCCGAGCCGGAAGAATTAAACAATGGTTACACTATTTGTGCCGTCAGTATCCGGAAGCAGAAAGAGACTTTGAAATTGTGAAACGGCTGACAAACATAGAAGACTTCCGAAATTATTGGAATATACACTAAAAATTCTTCAAAATTTTCTGCTTGATTTTGTATTCATTTTTGAAATGGAAAATAGATTAGGTAATCAAATTGTCTGCGAAATCCCCTATTTTCGTCTTTGTCATCGATGACCATCCCATACTACGAAAAGGTCTTCAGGCAGAAATAGAGTCGGATACAAGTCTTAAATTTATAGGTTCCTCTGATTCTATTAAAGACGGTTTGAATTTAATGAAATTCAAAAATGTTGACGTTCTCATTATGGATATCTCTCTCAAAGAAGAAAATGGCATTTCAGAACTAACTACTATTAAAAATAAATTTCCATTCCTGAAGGTTATATTTTTTACCATGCATCGAGATTGGGATTATTTACAGAAAGCTGCAAATCTTGGAGCTGATGCATATATTTTAAAAACTGAAACTTCAACAAACATTATCAGTATTATTAAAAATGTATTTAATGGGAAAAAGATATTTCCAGAAGAGATAGTTGGCTTACAAAATGAAATAGATTCCAACGAAGAATTAATAAAAAAGTTAAATTCATTGTCAAAAAGGGAACAAGAAATCCTGGTTCATTTAAAATCAGGTAAACTAAACAGAGAAATTGCAGAAGATTTACAAATCAGCATTCGAACCGTAGAAACTCATCGGTCATCGATCATGCAAAAACTAGAAATTCATTCAACAATCGGATTTGCGAAATTATTACTTAGGTTACAAACTTCAAATTTAGTCTAAAAAATCCAATTACCTACGTACCATTTCGTAAGAAATTCCTATATTATCCGTACAAACCGAAGTTCCATTTTAGAATATTTTTAGATAAACTCCTAATCAGATTCTTTGTTTGAGTCACTTGGGAGTTAAAATGAAAATATTAAAAAAAATAAGTTATTTGGTTATGCTCGTAATTTTTGTTCAAAATTGTGAAGCAGATAAAAAAAACAATGATACTTTAATTGCGGGACTTGCCATCGCAAGTCTCTCTAATTGTTTTTCTGTTCCAGCGCAAGCAATCGTTAAAGATGGAAATGCAGCTACAACGGTAACATACAACTGTACTGTAAGTGGAAAGGTGTATACTTGCGAACCAACGGGCGGAGGAAATAAAGTAGTAAGAACCTATTCATCAGCTACCGCTGCAAAATTAGGTGTGGTTGATCCTCCTTCTTTATCAAACCAACATGTTCAACGAGGTTTGGAGAAAAGGACAGAAGGTGCGACAGAAACAAATTTTGTATACAATGCATCAAATCAATTACAATCAGTTTCCTCACCCACAGTGACTTATTCCAATTATGACGACAGAGGATTTCCGCGTTCCAATTCTTCTGGAAGTACAATTACATACACTTATGAAGGATCTAGAACAATACCAACCACTGTCAGTGATGCTGCTAACACATATACATATGATAATAGAGGTTGGGCTACAAAAGTAAGTTTTGGATTCGGTAATCCAACCACTGTGGAATACAGCGGCTCTCTTGGAATTTGCCAATAAAAATCATTTGAACTGCGAACTAGTTGCTAAAAGTTTTACTTCCATTCACATAATGGAAGTAAAATGGTAAACCTCATTCCTCCTGTTGGTCGATCTGTCATTAAAAGTTCGCCACCATGCGCCAAAACAATTTTTCTTACGATGGATAATCCCAAACCTGTTCCATGAGGTTTATTCGACTCGATTTTAGAATCAAATACATTTCGTTTAATATCTTCGCTCATTCCTGGTCCATCATCTTCCATAATAATGTAGAGAGTAGAACTCTCAGAATGTATCGATAATAAAAATTCTGTGACTTCAGAATTTAGATCTAATGAATTTTTTGCAATGTTTAAACATAACCGTCTAATTCGCAAGGGATCTATTTTAAAAGTTTCAGTAGTTATCCAATTCTTATATTTAAATGTTATATTACTCTTTTGAAATAAAATTGTAAGGTCTTCTTTCACACTGGAAAAAAATACATTTACGTTGGTGATTTTTAAATCCAATATAATGTTATTTTTAGAAAATTCTAAAATATCTATAGATAAGTTTGATAATGTATCTATTTCTTGTTTCGTTTGCCTGAATATCTCCACTTTATTCAGCGGATCCAATTCCAATAATTCCAAACTTTTACGTATTAGTATTACATGGTTTCCAATATCGTGAGCAATTTCTGAAGAAAATTCTCCAATGATTGCATATTTTTCAATATCATGTCTCGCTAAATTCTGAATGGAAAGGACTAACGCATAAGAAATTGCCTTGGCCCAATCTAAGTCCGATTCATCTTTCAAGAATCGATTCTCAGGAATATCTAATATCAACTGTATCGTTTCATTTTGTATTATTGGAATAAAATACCTTTTATTGATGGTAATTGGATCGAAAAATTTTGATACATCATTTTCTATCAATGATTCAACCATCTCTTGCGAAATGTTTTCATAATTAAAACTCAAATCAGCATCTATCGAATAAACTATCCAACTTTGTGTAGATTGACTAGAAACATAAATATGTAATTTTTCGTTTTCGCCAATTTTAGAAGAAAGAATTTCTAAAGCTGATTTTGCAGCCGTTTCATAATTCGTCGATGACATAATCCTTTGGGAAGAAACCACCAATTGTTTCATTTGAGCAGAAAGTTGTTCCGATTCCGAAAGTGAATTTGAATATCTTTTTGAAATGATGATAGAGTGAGAAAAAATCAAAAATATTTGACTATAAGGAATTAAATATGCCCCTTCAAGAATACCATAGGTAACCAATGTATCATTGATGTTTGCATACATAATCGCTAAGTAACTCACAAAAAGTCCTAAGGCATCTTTTTGTTTTTGAACCACCGCTACTAGTAAGATGATAAACCAACCAGGAACAACTGAGAAATAAATATAAACAATGAGATAATTCAAAAAATAAGCGTATATAGAATTTGGAGTGAAAATGATCAGCAAACACATCATGTATAGTGGTGTATTGAGCAAATAACCAAATCGTCGCCAAAAAGGATTAGGTACAAACCGGTATAAAAAAGCATATAAAACGGGTGCCATACAAAATGCGGAAAAGTATTCAATTCTATTTAATAATTCCCAAGAAAGAGAATCAAAAATTAAGTGACCAAGCCTTTCCCCTGTTGTTAAAGCTCTCAGCAAAATCAAAACACAGTGGAAGGAAAACAAAAGAGGTGTAATGTCTGTTTTGCGAAATAAAAAAAAGATGATATTGTAACACGCCATGAGGGCTGCAGCAATACATACAGCGACTGTAAATCCAGATTGAACTTGTTTTTTTTGATATATGGTTTCTGCTTTTCCCAAAAGAATTGGGAACCAATAACCACCCCATCGATTACTAAAATTAGATACATGAAACAAAAGTTCGTAAGATTCACTTTTTGGTAAAAGTATGATTTGAGGTTTGTATTTTGGTGTTACATCTTTTTCGCTAACCCCAACTCGTCCAACAGAGGTGAGTAAATCACCATTTACATAGAGTCGATAAGATGTCCCAATGTCAGGTATAAATATGGCAAGGTCTGATCTAGGATTTTTAAGTGGTATCTCTAACGAATAAGTTGCAAATCCAAATCCTTCTATTTTTTCGTTATCAAATAAAGTATCGTTCCAAACTGCAGGAGAAGATTTTAATATATAGGGAAAATTTTCTTTCTCATAGTGGTTCTTAGGTTCGACTAAATTTTTCCAATAGAATTTCCATTCTCCGACAAGCGGAATCACAGTATCTTTCTCAATCGAAACTTGTGATAGATCTAGGATTCCACCAATTGCCTTTAATTTTGTATGATTCGGCCCTGCGTTTTCGCAGTGAACAAAAACAAAAAGCAAAAAAACAAGTTTCAATAGGCGAATGTAATGATACTTATTCAATCAATGTTAGGTGTAACTCCCAAAACACTCTAGTCAATATTTTTTCATAGAAAAAACTTTCGTATTATATCACCGAAAACTCTTTTTTCCTTTCAAAAGGAACAAACTTCACTAAGTTATTCCTTATGTTTGAATCATTTTCCAACGCTGAAATCCTTTCTGGGATGATCACCCCTGCTGTTCTTGTATCTGCCTGCGCCAGTTTGATATTTTCCACTGCCAATCGACTTGGAAGAATCTTTGACCGAGTGAATCTTTTAAAATCGGAAGTGGAAATTCTATTAGAAGGGAAAAGAGGTTTTCATAAAGAACGAATGGTATATATGAGACACCAACTTTCTATTCAGAAAAAACGGGCAGTTCTCATCCAACGTTCCATGGCTTTTTTATATTTGGCGACATCTTTATTTATCATTTCCAGTTTAACTTTGGCCTTCACTCTTGCCTTTGCAAAAAATCTAAATTGGATTCCTACTGTGGTTGCCTTATCAGGAGGAATTTGTTTGTTTCTTGCCAGTGCCCTGCTTTTTTACGAAAGTAGATACAATTTAACATTCATTAACAGGCAAATTGAATTTACTGAGTTTTTGGAAAGGGAAGTCAGAGAGAAATAAAGGCACAAATAATCATTGCCCAAAAAGGATTTATTGATTTTCCTTTTGGGCGCCTCGAATCCGTTAGTCGACAGATATCCATCCCTAACCCGACCGCGTTATCCGCTCCAATCTTTCGCTTCGCGAAAGGATTTCCGCTACTACCGCTGGCGCTTGGATTTTATTTTTAAATCATCAAATATGGTTAACGAGGAAAGTTTACCATTGCATTTTGGTTCACTCTGAATCCAAGCACCAGGGATCCGTAGGGCTTGGTCCTAGAAGGCGATAGCCTTCGAGGACGGAAGCGAACGCGCACCCCGGAGTGAGCCCGCCCGGGTGCCCAGTGTCCGAACTATGAACTTTCTGAAAGGAAAATCTGCGATTTTCAGAATGGGCGTGCGGAAAATGGCGGGTCGTGGTAGAGGAAACGCATTGGGTGGCGGGTCTAGTTCCCCACCCTCAGATCAGGGCGGGGAGACTAAATCCACCCCCAACCCCCACCGCCCCTATTTTGTAACAAATCTGACAAAAAAAAACGATTTTCCTGTCACCTTGGCTTTCTAGAACGGTAAGTAAAAATTAGATTCGGAAATTCCTTCATGAGAGAAATCAAAACTGTCACGATTTTAGGTGCCAACGGAGCCATGGGTTCTGGAAGTGCAGGCGTCATTGCTGCCTTCGGTGGTGCTAAAGTCCATATGCTCGCTAGAGATGTTGAAAAAGCAAAACAGGGTATCGAAGCCGCTGTCGCATCCGTAAAAACGGATACAATTCGCGCACGAATGATCCCTGGTTCCTACGATGCGGATCTGGAAAAAGCTGTCGCAGAGTCAGATTGGGTATTCGAACTCGTGGCGGAAAGTTACGAAGTCAAAGAACCGATCAATGCTCGCATTGCAAAAGCGCGCCGTCCGGGAACCATTGTTTCCACTGTGTCTTCTGGACTTTCCATCGGTCGTTTGGCAAAAGCTTACGATGAAGATGGTCAAAAACACTACTACGGAACACATTTTTTTAACCCTCCTTATAAAATGATCCTTTGTGAACTCGTCACTCACTCAGGAAATGATAAAAAAGTCACACAAGCGTTAGGTGAATACCTGGACAAAGTTTTAGGTCGCGCTGTGGTTTATACAAACGACACTCCTGCTTTCGCTGGAAACCGCATTGGATTTCAGTTGATGAACGAAGTGGCACACTTTGCAGAAAAGTATGCTGACAAAGGTGGAATCGCACTTATGGACGAAATCATGTCTGGTTACACTGGACGTGCGATGGGCCCACTGGCAACTGCTGACTTCGTTGGACTTGATGTTCACAAAGCCATCGTTGACAACATCTACGACAACACAAAAGACGAAGCTCACGAAACATTCAAACTTCCTGGTTACTTCCAAAAGTTAATCGATGCTGGTAAACTTGGTATGAAATCTGGTGGTGGCCTCACTAAAGTTGTGAAACACGCTGACGGAAAACGTGAGAAGTTCGTTTACAATATCAAAACTGGTGAGTACGATCCGTACCCAAAATTTGATATTCCTTTTATCAAAGAAGCTCGCCAAAAAATCAAAGACTCCGATTACAAAGGTGCTATGGACATCGTGAAAAATGCTTCTGGTTTCGAAGCAGAAATCGCACGTTACTTCATTTCACGTTACATCAGTTATTCGCTCTCTCTCGTAGGAGAAGTGGTTGATACAAAAGAAAACACTGATGGAGCAATGGGATTTGGTTTTAACTGGGTTCCTGCCTCGGCATTTGTTGATTTCCTTGGTGGACCAAAAGAAACAATCAAGATGATGGAAGCTTCCAAAATTCCAGTTCCAAAACTTTTAAAAGATGCAAAAGAAGGCAAAAAGTTCTACGAACTCGGCGACAAACTGGACGCAAGGTCTCTTTTCAAAGGTTAATTAGGAGTATCATATGAGTGAAAAAGTATTTGTACTAGGCGGAGAACAAACCGACTTCCAAAGAAACTGGACCAAAGAAGGAAAAACCTTCATGTCCATGATGCGTGAAGTATTAGATGATGCTCTTGAAAAAGTTGGCATTAGTTATGATGAAATCAAACGATTGAACAAAGAAAACCGTGTGGCTGTTTTTGTTGGAAACTTTGATGCAGAACAGTATGCAAACCAAGGACATTTGGGTGCTTTCCTTACAGAAGTAAACCCTGCTCTTTATGGTGTTCCTGGTGCTCGTTACGAAGCAGCTTGTGCTTCTGGTTCTGTGGCTCTTGATGCAGCGATCACACATATCCGTGCTGAAGACTACGATCTAGCAATTGTTCTTGGTGTGGAAGTGATGAAAACTGTTTCTTCTTCTGTGGGTGGTGACTTCCTTGGAACAGCTGCTTACTATGAAAAAGAAGCGAAGGGAGTTCAATTTCCTTTCCCAAAACTTTTCGGAAAACTAGCAGATGTTATCCTCGAACGTTATGAACTCAAAGAAGAACGTTTTATGGATGCTCTTGCTGAAATTTCTCGTATCAACTACGCAAACGCAAAACGGAACCCAAAAGCACAAACTCGCACTTGGTTCATGAACAAGGAACATGCGATGGCTCGTGGTGGTGATAATAATATGGCTGTGGGTGGAAGACTTTGTATCACTGACTGTTCTCAAGTAACAGACGGTGCTGCTGTAACCATCCTTGCTTCCAAAGATTACACGAAAGAATACGCTAAAAAAACTGGCCGCAAAGTAGATGACATCCCTCGTGTGAAGGGTTGGGGTCACCGTGTAGCACCGATTACATTTGAAGCAAAAAAACAAGAATCCGTTGGGGACAAATACATCCTTCCATGGACTCGCCAAACTGTAAAAGATGCTTACAAACGTGCTGACCTTGATGTGAAACACATAGATGTGTTTGAAACACATGACTGTTTTACTTCTTCTGAGTATGCTGCGATTTCTGCTTTTGGAATCTCAGAGCCAGGAAAAGAACACATTGCGATCGAAGAAGGAACGATTGACTTTGGTGGTAAAAAACCAATCAATCCATCCGGTGGTCTCATCGGTGTGGGTCATCCTGTGGGTGCGTCCGGTGTTCGTATGATGCTCGACCTCTACAAACAAGTCACAAACACAGCTGGTGATTACCAAGTAAAAGGTGCTAAAAATGGCCTTATGCTTAACATCGGTGGATCGGCTACGACGAACTTCGTGTTCATCTTAGGGAAGTAAACTTGTGAATTCGCTGAATACAGAAAAATGGAATCGGATTTTGGTCCGGTTCCTCCTTGCCTTTTCGTTTTGGGAAGCAGTGTCGATCCCCGTTCGGATGGTGTTTTTTTCAAAGTTTTACTTTGATCCAACTTTCAAAACAATGTTTGTTCCTATAACGGATGTTTTTTGGATTGGACCTGTATTCAGCGATTTGTTATTCACACTTTCCTTTGGATTCCTTTATTCTTTAATGAAAGAATCTCTGCCACAAGGACTTGTGGGTGGATTTTTAGTAGGAATCTTAGTATCCATCATTGGATTTGTATCGCCAATGCTTTGGACATTGTCCCTCACAAACTTTGCGCCAACTGTTCTTGTTTGGGTTTGGGTGGCTTACTACTCAATCTTTACTATATCTACTGCTGTCATTTATTCAGTGGGTTGGAACGCAGAAGACTAAAACCCAAAGGAAACTTTGGGTTTTTTATTTTCTAAGAATTTCTCCCGCCAAATCAGTGCCAGGTGCCACGGTATTAAAGACGGTTCCATATTTTTTGATATTTTCGTGTAACAGGTGCAGGCGGTCCTCTGATTCATCTGTATCCACAATGACTTGATAACGAATGGATTCCATTTTGGGTGGAACATCTTGCCTGATTCCATCTACAATCACTTGAATCCCTTTCATTTGAAAATGAAGGATGGGAGCCACTCTTTCTACTCCTTTAATGATGCAAGCCGAAAGTGCAGATAGTAATAATTCAGCAGGATTAAACGCATTTGAGTTTCCTGCCATATCTGTATCTAATGCGATTTCTGCCGATTTACACCGAGATAAACTCGAATGGGAATCCACTCTGACCGTTTCCACATGGAAGTTCATTTTTGGTTTTGTATTTGGGTCTGGATTTGTCATTGCCTTACCTGATCATGTTTATACTACGAGTCATTAAAAATGAAATCGGAATGCAACGGAATCCAATCTGTCTGCCACTAAACCTAAGTTGGCTATAGACTCTTCAATAGCGGCAATGGTATGTTTTTGTTCGTTAGCAGCTGCGGACAACTCTTCTACAATGGCAGATGTATTGATCAGTTGAGTTTGAATTTTTTCCATATTCCCTAAAACATTTCCTGACATCGATTCAGTGCCTTCTGTTGATCCATTGATCTTTTCTGCACTGAGCTTTGTTTCTTCAGCATTCTTTAAAATTTTGTCCATTTCCATTTGAACCGTTTCAAACTCTAAAGATCCCATCTCTACTTCACCAAGTCCTTCTTGGATATCGGAGACCGTTTGTAAAATTTTTGCAGTTAATTCATTGACGAAGGTTGATATTTCTTTGGCTGATTGATTGGATTGTTCCGCCAATTTTCCCACTTCCCCTGCGACAACGGCAAATCCTCTTCCTGCGTCCCCAGCTCTTGCAGATTCAATGGAAGCATTTAAAGAAAGTAAGTTTGTTTTTTCGGAAATGGCTGTGATCGTCTCTGTAATCTTTCGAATTGCCTTTGTTTTTTCACCAAGTTCTTTGATGACTTCTGATGTTTTGAAAATTTGTTTCCTTGCTTTTTGGAATTGGGTCATTGCTTTATCAGAACGATCTTTTCCCACTAAGGAAAAACGATATGATTCATTGGATTCCGACTGAACCACATTTGACTCATTTCGTATATTGCAAATTAGGCGATTTAAGGAATCCAATTCTTGGAAGATACTATCGGAACTTTCACGAGTCACAATACTTGAATCAGCCAAGGAAAACATAGCCTTTGACAACTCTTGAAAGGCAACATGAATATGTTCCACAGCATAGGTAAGTGCTTTTATTTGCGTTTTTACAATTTCCGCATTTCCAATTAATTGAGAAATCATACCTCTAAACTCAAACTGAGTTTTTTTGATCATCGGAAATAGGGGTGCATAATCTCCCTTAATTTCAAAAACTACATCAAATTTCAACTTTCCGTTGTATAAATTCTCGAGATATTCTTTCACTTTTGAGAAAGATATTTTATTATTACGGATGGATAAAAAACCAAAACTGGTAACCAAAAAAAAGAAAACAAATCCAAATATAGATACTGCTGGGTTAGAAAGAAATTCAAAGCCAACATACGTTTTCAATAAAAACAGAACCAATAAAAGTCCACTAACAATAGTTTGCATGAAAAACATGGAAGCCAAAGTTAAACTAAAATTTTTGCGACTGCTTGTTTCAAGTTTTCCATTTTCAAGATTTAACTTTGCATAAAGCAATTCTGCCTTACGAATTTGTTCTTTGGTTGCCTTGGTTCGGACAGACATATAACCTATATGTTGCCCATCTTGGTAGATCGGGGAAACGTTTGCATCAACCCAATAATAATCTCCGTTTTTACAGCGGTTCTTGATAATCCCTATCCAAGAATGTTGGGTTTTGATGGTATCCCATAAATCTTGAAAGGCCGCCTTAGGCATATCCGGGTGACGAATCAGGTTATGAGGTTGCCCCATTACCTCTTTTTCGGTATATCCACTAATGCGTAAAAAATCCTCATTCACATAGGTGATGATTCCTTTTAAATCTGTTTTAGAAGTAATCTTAGTTCCTTCTTGAAACTCTACTTCATTCTTTGTAACGGGAAAATTTTGACGCATTTACTAGTAAATACCAACTTCTTATAGTTCAATTGAAAGTATTTAGGTAACCCTATAAGAATCAAGCAAATTAGCTCCAATCGATTTATAAGAGAATGGTCATGAAAGCAGAACATAATTATTGTAATCAATTCAATACCGAAAACAACTTCATCTTACGTTCAGAAAGAATTCCCAAATTTAAATTCACAAAAGGTGGAAATTAATTTTTAACTAAAATACTTCTAAACTCTTGGATATATTCCTAAAAGCAAAGGAAGACACTCAAAGTTTATGGAGAAACCCATCCCTTCGGCTTGACTTTTAGGGAATGATCCTCTATTTTACGGAAGACGAATGTATAAAAAAAATAGAATCATGTTGTAGAATTAAAATTTTCTAATTTTACAAACTAGCAAAGGGCAATAGGATTATTTTTTGTCGGTATCGAACGAATCAGGTGGCAACGTGAAACGAGAAACTTTATTTTGGGATCTTACCCTAAAACTAGAAGCGTTTACTCATACGGTCCCTGTGCCATTTGCGGTGTATTATGCCATCATCACACAAAAAATGGAGCCAGAACACTGGAAAATCTTCATCGCACTTTGTGTAGTTTTTGCCACAGGAATTGGTCTCCTTGGTACTTTTGTTCGCCACCTCCTCCTCAAATATGTATTCGCAAGAATAGAAAAGATTCCTATCCAAACTGCAGGAATTTCTTCGTTAACCAAAGAAGAAATGGAATATGCGAAATCCGTAAAAATCTTATTATTTCGATATCCTTTACTCGAAGCAATCATCATCGTAATACGTTGGTTATCTGGTGTTATACCCATTAGTTTTTTATTTTTCTATTTAGTGGCATATATGCCCTCTGTACTTCGCTCAGCTATTTTTACCTTTGTAATGATTGCACCCATATCTTTTGTAACTTATTATTTTATCTCAGAAAGCTCAATTCGCGTTCTCTTTGACCTTCCACAAATCAAAAATATTGAGCTTCAAGAAAAAGACATTCCAAAGTTTAATTATTTCACAAGAATCCTTGTTGCATTTTTTAGTTTGGCAACTCTTCCCTTTGTCATTTTTTCTTATATTCTTTACTCACTAACAATGGGAGAGATTGCAGTCCAAGATCCTATGATTCCCATTGTTACTGTTTCCTTTATATTTGTGATTCCGTTGCTTGTTTGTTCTTACGTGGTAGCGAAATCTGTCAACGAAGGACTAAATGAAACGAGTGGATCATTAGGTGAACTTGCGAAAGGAAATTTTGATGTGGTTGTCACCCCTAAATCTAGTGACGATTTCGCCAAACAAGCATTTTATCTAAATTCGGTCATCAGCAAACTAAAAGATATGTATGCAGAGATTATCAATTTGAATGAAGGTTTGGAAGAAAAAGTAACACTAAGAACGAATGAACTCAAACAATCCTTACAAGATATCAGCAATTTAAAAATCCAACAAGATGGAGATTATTTTCTTACCTATCAACTATTAAACCCTCTTGCCATCAAAGATGTAGACAGTAACCGCCTCGAAGTGGATCATTTAGTCCGGCAGAAAAAAGTATTCGAATACAAAAACCAAAGGTATGATATAGGAGGAGATATTAATATTTCTCATTCCATTACCTTACAAAATCGTAAATTTTTGTTATTTACCAATGCAGATGCCATGGGCAAGTCCATGCAAGGTGCAGGTGGAGCCTTGGTATTTGGTGCTGTTTTTCAATCCATCGTCCAAAGAACTAAAACAGATCCTGGTTACCAAGCATTTGGCCCGGAAGATTGGCTCAAATACAATCTCCAAGAAATGCACATGATCTTTGAAGCCTTTGATGGAACCATGCTCGTTTCACTGACAATGGGCTTATTGGAAGAGGAAACGGGAAAACTATATTTTTTAAATGCAGAACATCCCTCTATCGTTTTATACAGAAATGGCAAAGCAGAGTATTTACAAGCCGATGTATCATACAGAAAACTCGGAACATTAGGTGCAATGCCCATTCATAATACAAAAGAAGTGCAACTGCAATCAGGAGACGTACTGATCGTCGGCTCTGACGGAAAAGACGATATTTTGTGTATAGATTCATCTGGAAAATGGGAAGTCAATTCTGACGAACAGGTTTACCTAAGAATTGTTGAGGCGACTCAAGGGAATCTACAAGCAATTATAAAACAGATCGAATCCTTAGGTCAAATAATTGACGATATTTCCTTAATCCGAATCACCCTCCTTCCCAAAACCTCTCCCTAACCAAATCCGATTTCACAAAAGAAAAGAATTTCTGACTCCAGGCTCCGAATTCCCATAGTCCAATACATGATTCTAAAATGAACCAAACAAAATTAAAACTCCCCGTAAAAATGGGATATGGTCTCGCGGAAACTGGTATAACAGCCGTTCAACTATTTACGCAAATTTATCTCTTAAAATATTATACAGAAATTGTAGGTTTAAACTCCAGTTTAGCCGGAATTGCCCTTTCCATTTCCGTACTTTGGGATGCGGTGAGTGACCCATTAATGGGGAGGATTTCTGACCACACTCATTCCAAATGGGGGCGTAGAAGACCTTATATTCTTTTAGGTGGAATTTTACTTTCTTTAGCAGTGCTTCTGCTCTTTTCACCACCCCACCTAACTACACAAATTGGAAAGTTTTCCTACCTTTTATCTGTTTACCTTTTTGTAAACACTGCCATGACCATTATTTCAGTTCCCCATATTGCCTTAGGAGGGGAACTTAGTTTTGAAAGAAATGAAAGAACATCTGTTTTTGGCTGGAGGTTATTTTTTAGTAATATAGGAATGCTTGTTGGGATGATTGTTCCTGCTGCCATTTTACAATCTTTAGGTGATGAATCCTCCAAAGAAAATATTATCCTTTCCCGTACGACGGCAGGAGAAATTGTATCTCTGGTCATTTTGGTTTCTTCCATCATTACTTTTCTTGTTACAAAAGGAAAAGACAGAACAAAGGAAAAACCGGAACGAACGATTCCATTTTTTAAGGCATTTCTTTCTGTTTTAAAAAACAAAATGTTTTTAATTTTGCTTTTTGCCTTTATCATTGCAACGATAGGAAGGACATTCAACTCAGCCATCGCACTCTATTATTATGAATATAGATTAGGGCTCAAAGAATCTCTTGTGGTCATCAATATCCTTTTGCCATTTTTTTTAGTCCTTCTCCTCTCCATTGGGTTTTGGGTTTGGATCGCAAAAAAAATCGGCAAAAAAATTCCAGCCTTCCTTGGTGTTTTTGGACTTGGTGTACTTACCGTCATCGTATATCCATTGTTTCCTTATGGAGAACTACGACCTCCATTGATTGCTGCTTTTGTTGGCGGAATTTGTGCAGGATCCATTCTTATTATGGATTCTATCCTAACTGATGTTGTGGATTATGATGAATTCAAAACCGGAGAAAAAAGGGAAGGTTTGTATTTTGGGATTTGGAAGATGGGGGTGAAATTTTCACAAGCCTTTGGCATTGCCATCACTGGATTTTTACTCGATATCATTGGCTTTCAAAATGGCGTTAGCACCCAATCGCAAGAAGTGGGATTTCGCCTTGCGATGATTTTTGGACCTGGGGTTGGGTTCTTTTTTATTTTAGGTTCCCTACTTTTTTTATTTTTTCCACTCAGTGATGATAAACACATCCAAGTACAAAGAATCTTATTGAAACGTAATCAAAAAAGGACCAAGGTATAAACAAAGATATCTATATGAAACCTGGACGCACCTTACAATTTATTGCCTTTTTGTTAATTTACTTTATCGTCCCCTTTTGTGCCTGTTTGTTTACTTTGTTATTTGCCAATTATACAGCTTCCGCTTTTTTACCTGACAAGTTCTTAGCATTGTTCGAAGCCACACAAATCAAAAACGATTTAACGTTATCCTTATTCACTTGGTCACCCTTTCCGATCATCACCCTTATTTTATTCTTTTATAGTTTGCCCATTGCCAAATTTCTTTTTTCAACAAAAGGATGTAACTTTATCTCAGAAGAAAGGGCTCGCCACCGCATTGTTCACTCACCATTAACAATTAGTATCTTAGGTTTTATTGGTTGGGAACTTTCTAACATTCTTAGTATTTGTAGGATCGACACACTCTTTCCTGATGCACCCCAACAAAGTATCATTACGGTTTCGATATTATTTGGATTTTGGGGCCTATTTGCTTTCGCTTTTTCTTATGCCACAACTACTTATTTAAACAAACTCCTCATCATTCCTTGTGTATTCCCAGAAGGAGGGCTTGGAAAATATGCTCATGGAAAACAATTTTCCATAGTAACCAAACAATTTATTTTTTGGGCAGCTTCTACACTATTTCCGATCGTTCTTCTTATCTTTGGATTATTGCTTAGAACCAACCAAAACATTCTCAATCTTCACGAACTTGTTCATAATGATGTTCTCTTTGAAGTCATTGCCATTATGCTTGTTTTTTCTTTTGCCTTTGCGATGTCTTTTGCATCCAGTTTGCAACATCCTCTCAACCAAATCGAAAAAGCAACAACACTTATCAAAGAACAAAAATTTGATACTCGAGTTAAAATCTTTAGTTCGGATGAATTGGGTCTTCTTGGTGATGCCGTCAACGAAATGGCAGAAGGTCTTGCCGAAAGAGAAAGGATCAAAGATACCTTTGGTCGAATAGTAGACCCTAGAGTCAGGGATTATTTACTTTCCAATGAACATAGTTTAGGTGGAAAAGTCGTAGAAGCCTCAATTCTTTTTTCTGACCTGAGAGACTTCACCAAACTTTCAGAAAAACGAAAACCGGAAGAAGTATTGTACATCCTCAATCGTTACTTTCAAGAAATGAGTAACGCCATCGAAATCCACGGTGGATTTATCAATAAGTTCATTGGCGATGCAATTCTTGCTGTTTTTGGAACCCCTATGCCAATGTCGGACCACGCCGAACGTGCGTTTGCAACTGCCCTCCAAATGCAAAAAAACTTAGACGCACTCAATTCACAGTTTTTAAAAGAAGGACTCGCAGAATTAAAGATGGGAATTGGAATCCATACGGGTAGTCTTCTTGTCGGAAATATTGGTTCTGCCAATCGAATGGAATTTACAGTCATCGGCGATACTGTCAATACTGCTTCTCGTGTAGAAGGTCTTTGTAAGGGTTTAAAGAAAAACCTCCTCCTCACAGAGAACACAACCTCTCTTTTACCGGATAGTATTCGCTCAAAACTCCAACCAGAAGGGGAATACGAGCTCAAAGGTAGGGAATCCAAAGAAAGGATTTATTCTTATTCTGACAAAGAATAAAATGATTGAACTCCCTTCTAAAAACTCTCAAAATGGAGAAGAAATGAAAGTGGTTCTGGGAATAATTTTGTTCAGTCTTTTATTTGTTTCGTGTAACGAAATTAAGTTGGTGAACAGGCAAGATATTTTAGATCTTCTCGAAGGGGACGGAACACAAAATGGATATTCATCCTCTGGATCGTCCAATGCTTCTACTAAATCATCCACTAACAATGGCAATGCGAATGGCTTAGACCATTACGGACTTACAGATTCACCCACAGGAACCAACTCTTATGGATCTACGGGTTCCACTGTAGGAAACCCGCTAGGTTATTAAACAATTGCTTGTTCTTTTTATTCTTTATTTAATAAATTCAAAAAAATCATCCATCAGTGGCCGAAAACAAGACCGGATTGTGATTTTGGCCACCTTTTCATTTTTAGGTCCATAATTTAAAACGATATCATTCGGATCTCGGATGAAGGAAAAGATTTTATTCACCTGAAAATCTGCGTGTCCATCTTGCACTTTGATTACATACTCAAATTCATGTTCATTAGCATCCACTTCCCCAATTCCATAGGGAACGTAACATTTAATGAGGCCTATCCCCCTTAGTTCACCTGTCTCTGGGTTTTCCGATTCAATTTTAGAAAGTTCCGGATCCAATTTGTATTCCAACCATTGTTTTGCCTTTAGGAAACTACGGGTTTTCTGGTAGGTTTTATGGTCTCTACCATCTTCAGTGGTTCGGTATTTGGAAGATACAATCCAAAGTTTCAAACACATAGAATTCTGGAAGACCAGGAAAAAGAAAACAAATAGGGCAAGTCGTTTTGACATCATTTCTATGCTTTCTTTTCGTCACCCGGTTCGCAAAACAAATCTTCACAAAGATGAAAAATTTTCTCCTTATTGGGAAGTACGGGGAAGGGAACTACATTGGGAGGCAAAAGGGATGTGTTCTGGTTTGTTTTTTTGATCTTATGTCTCTTGGACTCGATTCTATCTCTCACCTTATTATTTTCGGAACTGCCCTCCCCCATTCTAGAGTGCCCAAATAAAAATTGGATTGAATTTGTCAGGGCATCACTTTCAATCTTGAACATGCCCGATTTTGATCGTATTGATCTTATGAATTATGCCATGTACGGAAATGATTTTGATCCCCAATGGGATGAAATCCGTGCATTTTTAAAATCCAATACTGCCGCTCAAAAAGAGTTGGAAGAAATTAAAAGAACCGTTCCAAGCCCGCATCTGGGAAAAAAACGTAGAGAGAACTTACCTACCACAGACCCAAGAGAGTCCAATGGTGGTGATGGAGTGGGCCAAGAACCGAGAATCCCTGGCTCCAATGCCTCTACCAAATCTTGGTGGCAAAAGATTTTAGGAGAATGAAATGGAAAACACCGTAGACCAAGTCAAAAAGAATGTTGAGAACATAAAAAAGTTTGTAACTCCATTCTTCAATTTGGCAGTTAACACAACAGTCTACGGTTACCATAACATTGTACCCAATGGTAAACTCATCCTCACTTGCAATCATAGAAGTGATATGGATCCGTTTGTCATTGGTTCTGTGTTTCCCAGATTCATTTCTTGGATTGCAGCTGAGTATACCACTCGCATTCCTCTCTTCAAAGATCTCGTAGAAAAAACAGGAACCATTCCCATGGCCATCGATGGGAATATCTCTATGGCCAGTATCAAAAAGGTACAACAGGTCTTTAAAAATGGGGACGTGTTAGGAATCTTTCCTGAAGGCCATGACTATATGGTGCAAAATGATTTTTCTGCCCCCCTTGCCAATTTCCATTCGGGATTTGCTGCCTTTAGCCTTCGGAACAAAGTGGACATCCTTCCCACGGTCATCATTCCCGATGAAGAAACCGTTACCGATTATCCAATCCCTCCGCTAGTACGTGCCTTCATGGGAATGCCCAAAGAAGTTTGCGATATCAAACGCCGCGTGGTTTATAAAAAAATCAATGTTGTCTTTGGCGAAGTGATTAAATACGATAATTATGCTCACCTACCGCTTGACAAGGGTATGGTGGAAGTATCGAACGAAACCAAACGCAGAATGGGTGAATTACAAAAAGTAGATTATTTAAAAAAGTAAATTTAAATAATTATCGAACACTAACTCAAAACCCATTGAGTATTTACTTCGATACCACATAACTTTAGTTCAATTGTAAATGTCCAGTCGGCAGTAGAATCAGCACAATCGCCGATTCCCCACCAACTATCTTTTTAAACTTCTACTTCTCCAGAAAACACTTCCTTAGCAGGTCCTGTCATCATCACAGATCCATTTTCTTTCCATTCGATATTGAGAGTTCCACCACGAAGATCAATTTTTACAGATCGTCCTGTTTTACCATTTAAGATAGAAGCAACGGTCACAGCACAGGCTCCGGTCCCACAAGCTAAGGTTTCCCCTGCTCCTCTTTCCCAAGTCCTTTGGTAAAGATGGTCCTTTCCCCGAACCGATACAAATTCCACATTTACCCTTCTTGGAAAAAGTGGGTGGTTTTCAATGAGGGGTCCAATCTCCCGCACGGGGAAGGCATCGGCATCATCTACATAAATCACACAATGAGGGTTCCCCATACTAACAGCTGTAAAATGATATTGTTTACCTTGGACTTCCAATACTTGGTTGATGACTGGTTCGTCACCTGTCCAAAGAATCGGAACAAGGGATGGTTTGAGGATGGGTTCACCCATATCCACAGTCACCATTTCTACTTTGCCATTGTTTCCTGTTTTTAGGTCGAGGGTGAGGACTCCCTTTCCCGTTTCAATGGTTGGTTTTTGGTTTTTAGTCAGGCCGTGGTCAAAAACAAATTTTCCGACACAACGAACTCCATTCCCACACATCTCGGAAGAACTTCCATCCGAGTTGTACATATCCATTTGGAACTCGCCAGTTTTTGAGTTACGGATAAAAATCACCCCGTCTCCACCAATTCCAAAATTGCGGTCGGATAGCTTTTGGATTTGTTCGGGACTCAAACGAATATCGTTTTTCGTGGCATCGATATACACATAGTCATTTCCAATTCCTTCCATTTTGGTGAAGTTGATTTTCATTTGATCCTCTCTTATCTCACCCCATGTTTTTTTCACTATGAATGTTGGCAAGCCAGATCAAGGTTTTTTAGTTTGACCCTTGTTCTCAGTAGTTAGACTGACTCTATAGACCATGAAATCTTGTATCCTTTGCCAATCCTCCGAGTCCAAAACCGTATTCAATGAAAATGGAACCCCCATTTTAGAATGTAAAAACTGTGGTCATGTGTATTCCTCTTATGAACAAGAAGAACATTACGAAGGTTATTGGGACGGAGCGGAACAAACCTATGATTTAAAATGGTGGGATGATGCACACCGAGCTGTGTATTCCGATTTCATTTCGACTTACTTAAAACAGGAGAAAGGAAACCTACTCGATGTGGGTTGTGGGCTTGGATTTTTTGTTAAGGCAGTACTTACCAAAAAACCAGGTTGGTCTGCCGTTGGTTATGAAATTTCTAAACAAGCTGTCAAATTTGCCAACGAACAAAATGGAATGAAAACGGTTTATGCAGGTCTTGTACAGGACTCTAAACTACCAAAAGAAAGTTTTGATATCATCACTTTATGGGACGTGATCGAACACATTCCCAAACCACATTCTCTACTCACTTACCTACACGGACTACTGAAACCCGGTGGGATTCTTTTTTTACAAACGCCGAATTTTCCGATCCAACTAGCAAAAGCAAATCTAAAGGTAAAACTAAAAGGGATGCAAGAAGGTGTTCACTACTTAGAAGCCAAAGACCATGTGAACAATTATAAGATGCATACCTTGGCAGAACTAGGAAAACAATGCGGATTCAACGAACCAAAATATAAAGTGCTTATGCCCATCCTTTCTGTATCAGGAAGCAAAAGTAAACTTGCCGTTTATCTAAAGTTAGCTTATTATTATTTTACAAAACTAATTTTTGTTCTGAGTTTTAAAACCATCAACTGGAACAATACTTTATTTTTGACGCTTGTGAAGCCATAACTCTGCATAATCTAAAGCAAGAACTGTATTCGGTGCTGTCCAAATCGGTGCCGAAGATTCAAAAGGATACTCCACCACACCCGCACCCTCTCCCCACATTGTAGGAATGTGAATGCTTGCGATCCCATGTCGGTTGGCTCCCAGAACATCATCTTCCCAATTATCTCCAAGCAAAATACAATCCGCTGGATTTTCTTTGGTCGCTTCTAATACATAAGAGAAAAATTTTGTGGATGGTTTTTCAAATCCCACTTCTTCCGAAGTGATTAAAGTAAACCGAAAAGAATCCGGTAAAAAAGAAGATACTTTTAATAATTGAGTTCTTAAAGTTTCGTTGGTGGTTAAAAAAATTGGGAACCTTTCAGATAAGGCCACAAGTTTTGGAAATAGTTTGGTTTGATAGATTTCTTTTTTGGCTTCCGTTTTCAAATAAGACAAAAAATGAAAATGGTATCTTTCTTCCATCCACAAAACATCCACTATGTCTTTGGTTTGGAATCCACTTTGGGCCTTAAGATTGGTTACATCCGGTTCTAATTTTGAGTTGGATTTATTTTTAACAACATCCAACATCAATTTAAAACAAAGTAACCGCAAACGATTGGAACTATGACCCTCTAGTTGGTTTTTTACTTTTTTTCTAGCCGATTCGTATAAAGAAAGAAAATCGCCACCTAACCCGCGCTCCTTCCAATCCTTAACACATTCTCCAATGGCAAATTCGTATGCCGGTTTCGAAGGAAGAAGTGTATTGTCCAAGTCCAAAAACAAAGCCATATCCGAAAAGAAAACCACAGACAAACATTCTGTCAACGGTTTGGTTTTTAATAATTACTTGTATCCCACTCGAACTTCCGCTAGAATTTCGCCATGATTTCTTTATCTTCCATTCTGGCGGTTCTATTTCTGATCCTCGGACTTATTTTATCTCTTTATGGAGTTTGGACTTGGTCCGATCCAATATATGAAAAATCTCTGGGTTGGAATCTAAATTTGATTTGGGGAGGGGTTGTGTTTTCTGTGGGAGTTTTGTTTGGAATTGGGAACCGGATTTTTGCCCGATTCCCCAAAGAACCAAATCCTTAAGCTGCGACTCTTTCTAAAACAAGAGAAAGGAAAGGAATGAAGTCACTGAGTAATTCAGGAAGTTCGTATTCCAAAATATCTCCAGCATAAACGATATCATTTTTTTCCATAGCGGAAGCAATGTTCGAAAGAGTTTCATTCAAATTTGTGATCACTTCCGAAAGTTTTTTATCTTCAATGGCAAGGGATTGCCAATCAAGTTCCGCATGACGAGTTTGGATTGACACAAGTGCCGACATAAGACCCGTTAAACGACCCACAGCGTCATTCAAAATCTCAGAAGCCAAATGATCTTTCCCTGATTGGAAGTTTTCATTTACCAACATAAAGTCTTTGATGACTTTATCTTTGTCTTCGACAAAACGGGAAATAATTTCAATGAGTTCACTTTCATCCATACGCATCACTGCAAGACGAGTGCTAAGATCCATAAGGAAAAGTTTTACATCCCGAAGGTCTTCTAAAAAAGTTTCAATGGCTTTTGTAGAATCTAATACTTCAGATCCGTTTTGCAAAGATTCCAAAATCTCTTCTACGTTTTTGCCTTTCCCCATTGGTTGGATGAGGTTTAAGTTTAAGTTCAAAAGTTTCGTAGTGGTGCGAATCATGGAAATGATCCAAGGAATTCCTTCTTTTAAATCCTCTGTTTCTTTTTCCGTCAGAGAATCACGACCCACAAGAGTTGATCCTACTTTATCAACGTAGTTATCGACTTCCCAAAGGCTGTCTTCAATCACATCCAGTTCTTCACCTACAAATAAATCCAGACGTTCTGTTTCATCCACACCCACGGCATTTAGATCGGAACGATTTAATTCTTTCCCATTCACTGTGAAATGGCGAAGATACTTACCATTGGATTCAATCCATTTTTGAATTTCATCCAACACTTGGCCGAGGTTTGTTTCGCCATCTAATTTAGTATCTAATTGTTGTTCGTTGATATAAATATTCATCATTCCCCACCGTTCCCTCTAAACATATTATTCTGTAAATAATTCCCAACCGATTTGTTTTTCCCCACACCTTGTTCCATGTAGAGAAATCGTTGTTTCAGTTTGGCTTCAAAACTAATGAGATGAGACTCATGTTCTTTGATTTTTTTATTATTCCCTGCTACACTTTCTTCTAAAAGTTTCACTTTGCTTGTGACAATTCCAGAAGCATATTGGTTATAGGGTTTGAGAATTTCGAGCAGTCGAATTCCCACTCCTTCTTCCATCTTTGCATCGTTATTTGGATCGGAGGCAAATAAGTCCCGCACCCCATCTGGATTTTCAGAAAGAACAGCAATGAGTTTTTCCTGATCAATTTGCAAAAGTCCGTCTTGGATTTTTTCCCAGTTAGATCCAACGGCACCTGTGGATATTCCAATGTCAGTTAGAACTCTAAATCCATTCTCTTTGGTTGCCGGGTAATAGGAGTTAGCTGTTGTTTTTAAAGAGGCAATGAGTCTTAAGATGGCGTTTTCACCGGCAAGGATTCCTGATTTGGACTTGTTGTCCCAAAAGTCACGAGAGATATCTGCCGATTTTGAATCATCACTTTCTTTTTTATCAGAGATCTTTCCATTTTTTTCAACAGAAGTGACTTCCTTGGAAAACTTCATGAGTTCATTGTAAGCATCCACCCATTCTTTGATGAGGGCAGAACCTTTGGCATGATCCACATGGATTTTTAGAGTTACCGGTTTCTCTGTTACCTTGTGAACATTAAAAGAAATCCCTTCCAAAACATCTGCGATGGAATCGTTGGTTTCACGAGTGATTTCCACACCATCAATTTTGATTTTAAGATCTTTCCCTTCTTGTAATACTTTTAATGGTTCAGCCGTACCCGGTGCCGGAGGAGTGACAAGAGTTACTGATTTAATCAGAACCGGAGTGGTTGCCGCATTGGAAAGAATGATAGCGGTTAGATTTTTATCCGAAGCATAATCTCCGGCAGGAAAAATATATTTGGATTCGGTTTTGGTGATGGGAAGGAATTTATTACGAACACTTCCCTCCTTTTCAAATCCAATTCCCATCTCCATGACAGCAGGAGCTTCACCAACAACCTCTACTTCGACAAAAGCTCTTTCTTTGATTTCTGTCACAGCCAGAGGAATCGAAAAGGCAGTATCAGGTTTGATACTGATTCCTTCTTCGGTCTGAATCAGTTTCTCTGTTTCTACTTCCGATTTTTTAAATTTGGTTTGGTCCCAGGCTTTGGAATTGATTACATCTAAAGACAATAATTGATTTGTGTTTTCTAAACTCGCTTTGTTTTCACCAACAAGCCCCGCTAGTTTTAAAATTCCATTGGGATCGGAAAATTGGAGTTCATTTTTTTTTCCGGTTTTCACAGAGGTGACAGTGAGGATGGAGGAATCCTTATCAATTTTGATAATGGAAGTTTCTGCAAGTCCTCCGGCCATATTCTTAATTGCGCTTGTGAGTTCACTCAGTGACCCACCAGGAAAAGTAACAGTTTCTTTGGATTTTCCAGAGTAGATTGTAAAACTACCTTCTGGCAAACGAATGTCGGTATCAATGGCAACACCAGATAACTGATGTTTGCTTGCCATTTCGATAATTTCTAAGGCTCTATCGCCAGATTTTGCGGCACGAGATGCCTCACCAGTGATCACACCTTCTTCCGATGAAGAAACCGATTTAGTAGCAAAAGGAGCCGTAAAAGAGACAAGGGCTCGGGTTTTGGTTTGCAGGTTTGTGGAAAGATTTTTCACTTCCCCCCAGATTTGCATCTGTGCTTTGGCGTATTCGTTCTCAGTTTCCCATCGTTTGATGGGCCGGCGTTCGAGTTCGACCAGTTTTTTAACGATATCGTTTGTATTTTGCCCAGTCATCAGACCCGGCATGGTGTATGCTGGCATATCGTCCCCAATTCCTCTGAATCTAATGTCGTCGAATTCTACAAAAGGATTAGGAATTTACAGAATTTTTTCCTTCCCAAATCCTAGAATTATGACCGCTAGCCCTACAGAAAAAATAGAACTGGGGAACCCAAATATCTTCTTCGACCGCGAACTTTCTTGGGTCGACTTCAACCACCGTGTATTGGAAGAGTCCTTTGACAAAGAAAACCCTCTTCTCGAACGCCTTAAATTTCTATGTATCACAGAATCCAATTTGGATGAGTTTTTTATGGTTCGTGTTGCGGGTCTTCTCAACTTAAAAAATGCAGGAATCGAAGAACGAAGCCTCAACGGTAAAAGAACTTCTGAAACCGTCGCTGAACTTTATTCCAAAGTAGGACAATTTGTAAAAAAACAATACGAGTCCTTAGATGAAATCCTGATTGAACTAAAAACAAACAAAATCGTAGTTGTGCAGGACCCAAGTGAGCTTGCTGGGGATGACATTCAATTTGTAAAAAACTATTACAAACGAGAAGTGTCCTCCATCCTCACTCCACTTGCCATCGATCCTTCGCATCCTTTCCCTCATATCCTCAACAGGACATTGAATTTAGGAATCACTTTGTATTCAGATGATGATAAAAACAAAGCCAAAGAACTTTTTGCCATTGTTCAAGTACCAAGCGTACTTCCACGATTTTTACAATTACCTCCGAATAAAGAAACTGACGTAAGAAGATATTTTCCTCTAGAAGAGATCATAAAACTTCACTTAGGTGACCTTTTCTACGGAATGAATGTAAAACAAATTCATACCTTTAAAATTGTTCGTGATGCTGATATCTCCATTAACGAAGAACAAAACATTGGTGATCTTCTGACAACAATGAAAAACGAATTAAAAAACCGGATGTGGGGAGATGCCGTTCGTTTAGATGTTCATTCAGGAGCAGGCCATATCAAAGAATTGTTACGTGGGCTTTTGGAATTGGAAGAATACCAAGTGATGGAAATCCCCACCTTACTTAGCTTAAATGACATGATGTTTTTTCAAAGTTTAGAAAAAACTAGTCACTTAAAATATTCGTATCCCGTTCCCAAATCTGGATTTGCAGCAAAAAAAAGTGAATCCATCTTTTCTGAAATTCGTAAAAACGATCACCTGCTACATCACCCTTACGAGAGTTTTAAATCGATCGAAGACATGTTAAAAATTGCAAGCCAAGACCCGAAGGTCCTTGCCATCAAGATGACTTTATACAGAACTTCCGGAGATTCTCCCATCATCCAGTATTTGGGAGAGGCTGCTGAAAACGGGAAACAGGTAACCGTTCTTGTGGAACTCAAAGCTAGGTTTGATGAAGAAAGAAACATTCGTTGGGCCAAAAAATTAGAAGATAGTGGTGTTCATGTTGTTTATGGTGTGGTTGGACTTAAAATCCACTGTAAGATGTTACTGATTGTACGCAGAGAAGAGGACAAACTCAATCGATATGTGCATTTAGGTACAGGAAACTATAACTCTACCACTGCGAGATTTTATACAGACTTAAGTTTATTCACAGCAAATCCTGAAATCACAGAAGATGTAGCCATTCTTTTTAATACCATCACAAGTTCAGGCAAAATGCCTAGACTTTCTAAAATCTATGCAGCTCCCACCTTTCTCAAAGAGGAATTCCTTCACCTCATCCAAAGAGAAACGGACAATGCAAAAAACGGGAAACAAGCTCGTGTGATTTTCAAAATGAACTCTCTTGTGGATCCCGATGTAATTTTAAAACTCTATGAAGCCTCTCAAGCTGGAGTTAAAATTGATTTAATCATTCGCGGGATCTGCTGTTTAAGGCCCGGAATACCTGGTGTTTCCGACCGCATTAACGTTCGTTCGATTGTAGGAAGATATCTTGAACATTCGAGGATTTATAGTTTCGAAAACGGTGGGAAACCGGATGTTTATTTGGCATCTGCCGATTGTATGCCAAGAAACTTCCTTCGCCGAATCGAAGTTATGTTTCCTATTTTACAGGATAAACATAAAAAACGAATCGCAAAAATTCTAGAACTTCTACTTCGAGATAATACACAAGCTAGAGTTTTAGAATCCGACGGTACATACACACGTTTGGCACCTGGCGATGATGATCCAGCGGTTAACTCTCAAATTGATATGGTTGATATCTAAAGGATAAAAAATGGATTTTACGAAAACAAAAACTGATTTGAGCCAACTGATTGGCGATAAAAAAGTGATTCAAAAAAATGACGGAACAATGGACGAAGCTTTATTCAATTCCTATGGAACCGATAGAACCAAAGTTTATCCACCAAACTACCAAGTTCTCGTTTTTCCTGAAACTACTGAAGATGTCGCAGCCATAGTAACTTATGCATACAAAAACGCAATTGCCGTCGTTCCTTCTGGAGGACGAACCGGTTATGCTGGTGGTGCTGTTGCCAAAAATGGAGAAATTGTCATCTCTTTATCCAAAATGAACCAAATGGTTGATTTTGATCCTTTCCTTGGCACCTTACACGTACAAGCTGGTATGATCACAAAAAATCTACACAAAGAAGCGGAAGAACGTGGATTTTATTTTCCTGTCGATTTTGCAGCCACTGGATCCAGTCATATTGGAGGAAACATTGCTACCAATGCCGGAGGAGTGCGTGTCGTACACTACGGTTTGATTCGAGATTGGATTCTTGGACTAACAGTTGTCAATGGAAAAGGCGAAATCTACAGATTCAATGGAGAGATTTTAAAAAACAATACAGGATATGACCTCAAACACTTGTTTATTGGTTCGGAAGGGACACTTGGAATCATCACTGAGGCGGTAGTCAAACTCACCAAACCACCTAAAGACATTCGAGTGATTTTTCTTGCAGTTCCAGAATACAAAAACATTTTAGAAATCTTTCGGGAAACACATAACTTCGATTTACCACTTCTTGCTTTTGAGTTTTTAACTGATTATTGTTTGGACAAAGTAAAAGAACATTTAGGAGTTCCCGATCCATTCCAAACACCTAGCAAGTATTATGTACTTATGGAATTCGAAGTGGATGGAGAAACGGACGAAGAAAAACTTTATTCCATCTTAGAGTCCATCACTGAAAAAGAATTTATCACCGATGGTTCGATTGCGCAGAACTCACGCCAAAACGAAACATTTTGGAAATATAGGGAAGGGATTTCGGAATCTTTGTCCCTAGCTTATACGGTTCATAAAAATGATATCTCTCTACCGCTTCGTAATATGGAAGCCTTCCTAGACGAGATGTCCGCACTCCTTTCAAAAAAATACCAGGGATTTCATATTGCTTTATTTGGACATATTGGCGATGGGAATCTCCACCTAAATATTGTTAAACCGAAAGATCTTTCTGATGCTGAATTTTTTGCCCAATGCAAACAAGTAGATCCAGAAATGTTCACTCTCATCCAAAAATTCAAAGGTTCCATTTCTGCCGAACACGGAATTGGGTTACTAAAAAGGGATTATTTGAATTTTTCCAGGTCTGAGTCGGAAATTGAGACCATGAGGGCCATCAAATTGGCATTTGACCCCAAAGGAATCTTAAACCCGGGAAAAGTGCTGTAATTGCGAACAAAGGCAGATCTTCCAGAAAAATCTGGTCGATCTGCTTATTTTGTAGGCAGACTCCAAAAAAAAGCTAGATTTTAATCAGACTCGGTCTATACTGTAACTATGTTCAGGAACGTGATTAAAATATTTGGGATTTCCCTACTCACCGTCTCCCTGGGCAGCGCCTTTCTTTCGGAAGAAAATGTTCTTGTTCGCACTCGTGGAGCCAAATCCAGCCGAGTCAGTGGAAAATGCCAACTTTCAGGCTCTCTTTCCCTTGCGGTTCAAAAATCCTCTTCCGAAGAAACTTCAGGTACAAAAGATTTAGAAGATGTACTCACATGGAGTGGGAAAGCACAGTCTTCATTGACTGTCTCTCTACTAACACATAACAAAAACCTCCATTCTTCTTTTATTTCAGGGTTACTTGCCCCTCGTTACCTGAATCTGCCTCCACCCGTTTAACTCCTCTCTACCGCTTAAACCTGTGTCCCGTAAGGGACACAGGATGTTTTTATTTTTTCAAAGTTACCGATGATTAGTTTCTCATTTGCCAAAGATTCTTACGACTGTTCCGGGGAATTCCTGACTCTGGACAGTCTTTTTTTTGAAAACTACTACGTCCTATCTCCTATATTCTAACCAATCTGTTCAATGTTTAGGATTTATCTGAAACTTTAGAAATATTTTAGAATTGAGTACGAAAGGCAAAATGAATTTGTGGATAATATGACGGCAAACTGGTCGGCAAAACTGATAGCTTTACTTTTAACGGTGACCGTAGGTTTCCCGTTAGACGGTACATCAGACACAGTTTCCGAATATCTAGAAGCCAATCTCCATCAGATAAAGAAGTCTTACTCCGCTTCTCTTGAAACACCAGAAGATACTGCAATTGATAATCAAAAGATTTCCTCTATTGATGATTCTGCCACGCTTAGTCGTTCCAGAGCGGACTTTTTAGATTTTTTTAACGAAAGCAAATCCGATTTATTTTCTGAATCGCTTTTGGTTAGTTTTGTTGATTTGATTTCAGACGGAACTTATGTTCCCAGTTTACTTTCTTCACTTCTCTTAAATATTCCTCCCCCTACTTCTTTCGTTTAATCCACTTCAGCTTTTGCTGAGGAAAGGTATGTCCCTCGTTCGTAAGGATAGAGCCATACCCATGTTTTCATTTTCTTAATTTTTTAATGTTTGGTAATTTATGAGTTTTTCTAAAAGAATCGGTATCTACCTCTTTCTTGTGTTTTCTACCTCCTACTTATGGGGGGAGGCTAGAGTCGCACAGGCAAGTGAAGCGCTTAAAAGGCAACTTTCGGATGAAAATCCAAGGTCTTCCTTAGGATCTAGCCTCTATCCTGATGACCAAAAAACGATTCGGGATATTGATTTAGAGTCTGCAGAATCAATGCTTTGGAAAAACAATCTTTTGCTCATTGCTTCTCGCTTTCAAATTGATGTAAAAAAAGCAGGGATTTTACAAGCAGGACTTTATGCGAATCCGAACATTGCCATTGACCAAAGTATTTTTGCAGAACCAACGCAAAGGTATTTTGATACAACAAGATCCGGACAGTCTGTAGTTCAAATCCAACAAGTGTTTTTACTTGGTGGTAAAATTGACAAACGTGTAAAGGTAGCAGAACTCAATGCAAAGATATCCGAACAGGATTTTTATGATTTAGCACGTGCGGTCATTACGAAACTAAGAAGAACGTTTTATACAATATACTTTTACAAAAAGGCTGTTGTGTTCTACGACCAAAGTATTGCTTCCATAGAAAAAACTGTAGATTCTTCAGAGCTTGCTTACAAAAGAAGAGCACTCCTCCAAGCAGAACATTTACGTTTGAAAGCACTTTTGTTTTTCTTAAAAAAAGAAAGAGAAGATCTGGCGATCAAAGTTTATGAAAAGGAAGCGGAATTAAAAGTTCTTTTGAATGATGATTTGTATCGCGATGTAAGAGTAGAATTTAATCCGAACGTCAATGAATCACATTTAGATGCTATTGTTCCCAACCAAGCACGATTAGAAGATTTAGTTGAAATCGCTCGCGAAAACCGACCCGATTTAAAAAAGGCATTACAAACATTAAGATTTGAAGAAGCCAATTTGGAACTTCAATATGCCAATGCCATTCCAGATTTATCATTTGGTCCTGTTTACAACCGCGGTGGTACTGCTTTCCAAAACTATTGGGGAGTCACCGCACAGCTTAGTGTTCCACTCTTTGACAGAAACCAAGGAAATATCCAAGCAGCCGAAAAAGCAATTCTTGTCCGCAAACAAGAGTTAAAGAACAACATCCTGGAAGTTGAAAACGAAGTTGCTGTGGCTTACCAATCTGCGCGGATCAAAGATGCACTTTATAAACGTTTTAGTAACGCATATATCAAAGATTACGGAAGTTTATCTTTAGATATGATTATGAGTTATGAAAAGAAATACATAACCATTTTAGAATTCGCCGATTTCTTTGAAACCTATCGTTCTAGCATTGTAGAGATGTTAAAACTCCAAACTGATCGAATGGAAGCTATTGAAAATGTAAACTATGCTGTGGGTAAAGGAATCTTTATCCCTAAAACTGAAAACCAAACCAATCCTAAATCTGAGGAATAAAATGTTAATTACTATAAAATCTTTGAACCAAAAGGCTAAAATCCTCCTAATTTCAGGGGTGGCTCTTGTAGTCATAGCTGTCCTTTTTATGATTTTTTCCAAACCAACAAAACCTGCTCATAAACATCCAGAGAAAGCGGAAGTTTTTGATGATGGCCGTCGAATTGTTTTTAAACCAGGAAGCCCTGGTCTCGATATTGTAAAATCAACTGTCATAGGTGGTGGAGGTGAATTTGTTAGTTTAGAAGCTCCCGCAAGGCTTATTGCATCCACTTCTCCATCCGTGAGTAATGGAGCCCGTATCATACTTTTTGAATCAGCCGAACTGAATGATCTTTATGTAGGTTACGTTCATGCAAAAAACAAACTACATAGATCCAACAAGAACTTAAGCCGGATTAAAGATATGTTTGTGCATCGTGTTGCAACAGAAAAAGATTTGGTCGAATCTGAAACCGATGCTGGTAACGATGCAGCAGAACTTGCTGAATTTGAAGGAAAACTGCGTGCACAAGGTTTAAACCCAAGTGAGTTAGGAACCGCAGGAAGTTTAAAAGCATGGATCATTACCGATGTTCCCGAATCTCAAATTTCCACATTACGCAAAGGAAAAAAAGTAAAGGTTGTGTTTGCTTCTTTTCCCGATGAAGAGTTTATCGGAACAGCTGAAGCCATTGGTGATAACGTAGATCCTCTTACAAGAACTGCAAAAATGAGGATCATCGTAGTAAATGATAAATACAGATTGAAACCAGGTATGTTTGGAGTTGTAAAATTTCCAGAACAAACCGGTGGGGATAGTGTAGTATTACCTTATACAGCGATTGTTACGGTAGAAGGAAAAAACTATGTTTTTGTTGAGGAACAACCACTAACATTCAAAAGACGAGAAGTGGTATTGGGAATTTCAACAAAAGAACGAGTTAATATTATCGAAGGTCTTTCACCCGGTGAAAAAGTAGCCATACAAGGATCCATTCTTTTGAAAGGATTAAGTTTTGGATTTTAATATGAAAAAGCTTGTCCTTCTATACATTACCATTTTTTTATTTGCCACTTCTTTGTTTTCGCAAACGACTCCATATCCTAAAGACAAAGAAGGAAATGAAATCAAACCAGAGTGGACACCGACAAAGTCTGATCAGTCAGCATTTGGCGAAGATGAAAAACTAAAACCTGATAGTCTAGATGCGAAGAGACTACCAAAATCAACCAATTTTTGGGTTTACGGCGCGTCTATTGGATCACCTGCAAGTTTAAACTTCAACTTAGGATACTATTTCAAAGATGTCGTATTACGAGGATCAGGTGGAGCCTGGGGGCCCCATTGGTATGGTGGCCAAGTAGATTTAGGTTATACATTCTGGAAAACACCTGTGATCGCTCATAGTATTTCTATTGTCGGTGGATATTTTGAAGTAAACCCATTTGCACCTGAAGTTGGTCGCGGAGGTCAGTCTTCTTACCCAACTGGTGTCAATGTACCCGGATATAACAGAAGAGATCCTTCCCAAGAAGACCTCCTCATCCGGTCTTATGTAAATTCCATTGATAGTAATATTGGCACTTTTTTAGAATATGAAAGCCGCGAAAGACAAAGAGTTCACCTTTCACAAAGATACATAGGCCTGACTTACGACTTCCTACTTGGAAACTTCTTTTTGCAAGTAGGTGGTGGAGTTGGACAAGGCGACTACAAAAACCCACAGTTATTACTTCAAATGGGTTACCTCTTCAATACGAGGGAATATCATGATTAAAGATTTTATAGAAACAGCATTAAAAAATCGCATTACGACACTCATTGCAGCAGCAATTGCTGTTTTGTTTGGACTTTGGGCCTGGATTGATATACGAAAAGAAGCTTATTCAGATATTGCTGATACACAAGTTCGACTCATTGCAAAATTTCCAGGAAAAGCCGCAGTGGAAGTAGAAGAACGTGTCACTCTTCCCATTGAACGGGTATTAAATGCAATTCCCAAAGTCGCTGTAAGGCGATCAAGAACCATCAATGGATTAGTTGTATTTCAATTCGTCTTTGAAGATGGGACAGATGATTACTTTGCTCGTATGCGACTTATGGAACGTGTGGCCGATGCAGATATTCCAGAAGATGTTCACCCGGCGCTCGGACCAATGAGTTCACCCGTTGGCGAAATCTATCGGTATGTTGTAGAATCATCAGAAAATCATACACCAATGGAACTTCGAACCATCCAAGATTGGATTGTTATGCCGAAGATGTTACAAATTCCAGGGATTGCCGATGTCGTCACATTTGGTGGTTTACCAAAACAATACCATGTGGTCACTTCTCCCGATAAGTTAATTCGATATAAATTAACCATTGGCGATGTTATCAAAGCAATTCAGGAAAACAACTTAAACACAGGTGGTAACTTACTCCTTCAAGGGGAACAAGGTTTTCCCATTCGTTCTCTCGGCGCAATTAGGGATCCGAAACACATTGAAAACATTGTTGTCAAAACTGTCAATGGCGTTCCTGTTTTTATTCGCGATTTAGGTTCCGTTGAAATTTCACATCCTATTCCGAGTGGTGTTTTAGGTTATACCGTACAGAATGATGAGGAAGGTCTTATTGATGTCGATTCGTCTGTACAAGGTTTAGTCGCCATGCGTCGTTGGGGTGATCCTAACGAAATGGGAGAAAGAATTCGTGAAAAAGTAAAAGAAATTAACGAAAACTATCTCCCAAAGGGTGTTCAACTTCGAAATACATATGACAGAACAGATCTAGTAAACTATACTCTTCGAACCATTGGCAAAACTTTGGTGGAAGGTGTAGTCGTTGTTAGTTTAGTATTAATATTCTTTATTGGAAGTGTAAAAGCATCTCTTGTAGTAGTCGCAACCATTCCATTTGCAATGTTATTTGCATTTCTCTTAATGAATATGACAGGCATTCCGGCCAGTTTACTATCGTTAGGTGCAATTGACTTTGGTATCATTGTAGATGGAGCTGTGATCATGGTGGAAAACATCATGAGACGGTATAGGGACGCAACTCCAGAAGAAAAATCACATGGAATTTTAGCATTTACTCGAGATGCTGCATCAGAAGTGGGAACGGAAATCCTATTTTCAATTTTAATCATTATTTTAGCTTATCTTCCCATTTTTTCTTTTGAAAGAATTGAAGGTCGTTTGTTTAAACCTATGGCATTTACAATTTCCTTTGCCATCTTAGGCGCGTTAATTTTTGCGATGGCAGTGATTCCTGTACTCATGTCCATCATTTACAAAACTTATTTTGAATCGAAAAATCCAGGTCCCATTGAATGGCATAACCCGGTTTACGATTGGATAGAAGTTCGTTACAAACGAATCATCGAATTCATTGTAAATAGATCCAAAAAAGCTGTGAAGTATACTTTCAGTGTTGTGACAATATTCCTTGCCATTGGGATGTTCTCTCTTGGAACAGAATTCCTTCCCGAAATGGATGAAGGTGGATTTAACATTCGTATCTTTTTCCCAGTAGGTATTTCCTTACCGGAAGCAAGAAAGTTCATGCCTAAAATCAGACAAACGATTTATAAAAATGAACAAGTGAGTGTGGTCATTTCCCAGTTAGGAAGAAACGATGATGGAACAGACCCACTTCCTCCAAACCGATTAGAGGTTCTAATTGGTTTAAAAGATTATAATAAATGGAAGGAAAAAATCACCAAACAGGAGTTACTCCTAAGAATGAGAAATGATTTGGAAGCAACACTTCCTGGTGCCCGAGTCAGTTTCTCCCAGCCAATTATGGATAACCTTTCCGAAGCCATTATGGGTACCATTGCCGACCTTGCCGTATTTGTTTCCGGAAATGACCTAAAAATTATGCGCGGAATCGGTAACGAAGTTCTTAAAGAGATTAAGGAAATGAAGGGAGCCAGTGAATATGGGATTGAGCAAGAAGCGGAAAGTCCTCAATTAACGATTAATATCAATCGTGAAGCGGCAGCACGATTTGGAATTAATGTTATAGATATCCAACAGATGATTGAAGCTGCGATTGGAATGCAACGAGTGAGTACCTTATACGAAGGTCCTTCCGATATTCCACCAAAAACTCCGGCTCGATTTGGAATTGTAGTTCGATTTTCAAAAGATTATCGTGCTTCTAAACAAGCGATTGAAAATATGCCAATCATTTCGCCAAAAGGAGAAAGGATTCCACTTTCGCAATTAGCAGATATAGAAGTGGTTGATGGTCCTACCATGATTTTCCGACAAGAGGGACGTCGGGTCGTAACGGTTCGAACTAACATTCGTGGCCGTGACCAAGGAGGTTTTGTCTCCGAACTCCAAAAACGAGTAAAGAAAAAAATCAAACTTCCTGATGGATATGAAATTAGGTTTGGAGGACAATACGAAAACTTATCACGTGTTGGTAAAAAGTTAGCACTTGTTATACCAATTACTATCCTCATTATTTTTGGTGTTCTCTATATGTTATATAGGAACCTCAAATATGTTTATGTTGCCTTGGCATGTATACCGCTTTCCTTATTAGGTGGAATTTATGCCTTATTAATGAGAGGATATTACTTTAACGTTTCCGGTGGTGTGGGTTTTATTTCTCTCTTTGGAATTGCTACGATGGCAGGAGTATTGTTTGTTTCTAGAACCAATCACTTGTTAATTGAAGAGCCAGAGATCACAACAAAAGCTGCCGTAAAAAAAGCCGCGGTGATCCAGCTTAGACCAATGCTTATGACCATGTTACTGGCATTACTTGGACTCATTCCTGCAACGTTAGGAACAGGTGTTGGATCCGACGTACAAAGACCACTGGCAACCGTGATTGTGGGAGGATTATTCTCTGCAATGTGCCTTGTGTTAACCATCCTCCCTTCCTTATATTTAGTGGTTGTGGGCGAAAGGAAACCAAATGCAAAAGAACTTGAAGAGATGAGTCACAAAAAACATATCCCTTTTCTCGACTTTGTAAGTGAAATTAGTGAAGAACCTTTGGAAGATGATGAAGAGGATGACGACACCTCAAAGAAAAAGAAAAAGCCAGCTAAAAAAAAGAAAAGGACCTAAAGTCTTTTCTTAACTAAAAGAAAATAATCCCATTTCTCCTATTTATACTCCAAACTACATAAGTGGTTTGGAGTTTTTTCTTTTCACTAATAGCGAACAGAAGCAGCGACAATAAACAATCGCTCAACACGAGTATGTTTATTTTTATCAGTTTCAAAAACAGCATCCATAGATTCTTTCTGAGTGACTTCGAAACGGATCAAACCCGGATGCCATTGTAACAAATCAAAGGTGACTGTGTAACCGTTTGTCATAAATCCATTTCGAGTATAAGTGGTTGCCAATACTTGTTTTGGATCATAATACCTTTCGATTCGCAAACTCAAACGATATAAATCATCATAACGAAAACTCGTCCAAAAGGTTCCATGATACCATTGATTGTATACATTCGATTCTCTATTGGTATAAATTCCAAGTGTTGGATTGATTTCTTTCCACCACGGTTCGTATTGGAAAGATTCTTTTGCTTTTTGGGCCCCAATATCACCAGAGATTGCAAAGGACAACCAATCCAATGCTTTCCATTCTAAAATGGTATTGTTATAGAATCTGGTTTGTTTCCGTTCATGATCGGGAGCTTCATTTCCAACAAATTGATTTGCTGTAATCGTAAAATTAGGAGTTAAAAAAAACTTAAACTGGGAGCCGAGAGATTTATCTTTATTTCGATCTGTGATATTTTGCCAACCATTCATCACATGGAACTGAAATTGGAATTTATCAGTAAACTTTGTAGTAAGCCTGACTCCTGAAGAATAATAAGGTACATAATCTAAAGCAAGTGCTCTCGTATAATTCCAATTATCCGAAGAAATCCAGGATTCATGTCCAATATGCCCAAAATAAATTCCTCCATCCACCCAAGTGTCTTTTGCTAATTTAAATCCAACATAAGCTTCTTGGATATGTTTTACCGAATTTTGATTGGAACTGACATCTCGATTTGCTTCTGCGGCATAATTTGTATTTACGGATGTACCAAATTGCAAAGCAATTCGTCCTCTTACCTTCTCCTCTTGCCATTTAGCATCAACAAATCCAAGGTTAATATTAAATTCATCGTTACGAACCGCTTGTGTTGCATATTGACGTTCTTTTGATATAGGATGATTTGTATTATGAGAATAATAAGTATCAACAAATGCACCTAACTTCAAACTAGCGGGAAGTGGATTTTGTAAATGTGTTTGTGGTTCTATTGTCTGAGGTTTTGTTTCTTCGGCATCCAAAGAAAAATAAAAAAACAATCCACATAACAGGATTGGAATTTTGAAAAAGTTGATTTTTGCCATACTATCCGTTCCCACAGAAGTAGGAACGGAAAATCCAGTTTACTTTTTTAATAACTCTTTGATCTCTTTTGGGAATCCGAGTAATTCTTCAGGGATGGGGATTAATTTTTTTCTAAATTTTGCTTTGTATTCTTTTTTAAATTTTGTATGGCAAGACTTACAAGTTTCATCAGGTTTACCAACTGCTAACTTAGCATCGATAATTTCTTTCCACTCTGCCTTTTGGTCTTCTGGAGCCATGTCAGGAACTTTTTCCAAAATTTTATTGAGATAATCTGCATTTTCCTTTTTGTCATATAACTTCGTTGCAGGTTTTGTATATTCTTCCATAAAATCATGAAGATTCATTTCTGTAGATACATTGGTTTTCTTTTCTGCATTCAGTACAAACCCGAGTGCAGATAAAAATATTAACAAACTCAATAAAAGTTTAAATTTCATAATCACCTTCCTTATAAATACTAACGACTTGGGAACTACGAATCAAGCCTGTTTTTTCGAAGGATTCTCTCACCCAGTCCAAATTTTTTTACCGATTCCAAATTCACTCGCCCCGTATATTCATCTTGGTAGTCCCCTAGTGACTGTATAAACGCGGAGTTCATACCTGCCAATGACCTTGTTTCCGGTAAATAAAGATATCCTTTAGCTCTTCTTGGCGTAAAAGGAAATTGAATGAGTGATAAATAATGATCCCAATGATTTCCATTTTCTGGGATAGATCTTTCAAAGGCACGAAGCCCTCTTTTTACATGTTTCACTTCATCTTCAAAAATAGTGATCATTATATCAGAAGTTAAGTGGTCACCAAAATAAGAAAAAACTTGTGCATATATTTGTGCGTAATCTAAATTTGCACCTTCAAACGAAATTGACATAACTGCAGAAAAAGATTCTAAAGTTTTAAATTGTCCTAATTGTTTCCAAAAAATATAATTCAAAGGAATATCACCAAAATCGATGCCGAAATCTCGCATCCGATTTAAATATAACTTTAAATGAGTTTGTTCCTCTTCAATGGTCTTTAAAAATCCATTCCGAACTGATCTTGGTGCATCAGGGAATGCCAAAAGAGCCCAGGCAAATAATTCAATCGCCATTAGTTCATGATTTGCAAAATGATGAAGGCTAAGTCCTCGATTGGATTGCAAGTTAAGATGTTCCAAACGTGGAATTTTTACTTTTTTATCAGAGAATTGGAATTTCGGAGAACGACCTGGAGCTTCCATACGGATAGAAGTAAATTCAGTTTCTTCCTCCCACTGGCGACTTGGAGGTAATAGTTTATCTTCTAAACTACCGGCAAGTAACAAATGTTTTGCGTATTCTGAAACTTTCATTTTATAGCGACTTTTAAAACTTTAAAAAAGGAATTTACAAATAAAATAAATTGTTAGGATATAAATCCAATTTCGATGAGTAAGGTTAAAACTAAAAGTACGAATTTTTACGATTTGGTCTATGCTGTTGTAAAAAAAATCCCCAAAGGAAAGGTAACTACTTACGGGCATATTGCCCTTCTTCTGGGAAGTCCGAGAGCGGCAAGAGCCGTGGGATATGCATTGAATGCACTGAAAAAAGAAATGGAACAAAAAATTCCTTGGCAGAGGGTCATCAACGCCCAAGGTCAAATCTCCTTTCGTGGCGACACTTTCCGAGCTTCCTTACAGAAAAAAATTCTACAATCCGAAGGTGTTGTCTTTGATTTAAACGATGATCGCATCAATTTTGACAAGTACGGATGGTTTCCATAATATGAAGAAAGATTTTCCCATTACCTTAACAATTGCCGGTTCTGATTCTGGCGGTGGTGCTGGAGTACAGGCAGACCTCAAAACTTTTTCTTCATTAGCTACTTTTGGAACCACAGTGTTCACCTGTTTGACTGCTCAAAATCCTGATGGTGTCAGTGGGATTTCTGAAATTTCACCAGACTTTGTTTCTGCTCAATTAAAAGCTGTTGCTGGGTATTTCCCAGTCAAAGCAGCAAAAACAGGAATGTTATATTCCGCAAATATCATACAAACAGTTTCAGAATTTTTTTACGAAAACCCAGATATACAACTTGTGGTTGATCCGGTGATGGTTGCCACTAGTGGAGCAAAACTTCTAAAGGACGATGCAATCCAATCTTTAACCAAAGATCTTTTACCACTTGCAAAATTAATCACACCGAATCTTGACGAAGCGTCATTACTATTAGGTGAGAACATAAATCAATATGACCAACTTGTCCCGATGGCTGAAAAATTATTTCAGAAGTATAAAGTTCCCTTTCTATTAAAAGGGGGGCATTTACCAAATGCAAAGGAAGCTACAGATGTTTTATTTGATGGGAAATCATCCTATGTATTTTCGAAACCTTTTTTAAAGGGAAAAAATACTCATGGAACAGGATGTACTTATTCTGCTGCCATTACTTCGTTTCTTGCACATGGGAAAAGTCTTCCTGAAGCCGTAGGATCAGCAAAAGAATACCTTCACCTAACTTTAGAAGATGAAATCAAAACAGGTCCAATTTATCATCTTAACCACTTTCCCGAACCAATTAACTAAAGATATTTAGTATTCGATATTCAATTCTTTGATTTTTTTATCTAATGTGTTTCGATTGATTCCCAAAAATTTAGCAACGCGAGTTTTGGTATAACGAAACTTTTTCATAGCATATTGAATTAGCCTTGATTCCACTTCGCTCACAACAATTTCCATAGCTCTACCATCAAGGCCATCTAGTTGGCCAGGAGTAAGACGTCCTGATCCCAAATCCAAAGGTTCAGCGCCAGAAGTAGTTTCTACATGATTGAGTTGTGTCACTTCGGTTGTATGTTCTGGTAAATCTTCTAAACTTGCTAAAATGTCTGAGAAATCTTCCTCATTTAAAATTTCGTCTTGTGCAAGAACTACAGCCCGTTCGATCACATTTTCCAGCTCACGAACGTTACCTGGCCATCGATACTTCAACAAAAGTTTTGAAGCTTCTCTAGAGATTCCCTTTACCACTTTATTATTATCTTTTGTATACTTTTCTAAAAAGTGATTCATTAGAAGTGGAATGTCCTCCACTCGATCGCGTAACGGTGGTGTGTTGATTTTCACTACATTCAAACGATAAAAAAGGTCTGCTCGGAATTTTTTTTCTGCAACAAGTTGTTCTAACTCTGCATTGGTTGCGGCAATGATCCTTACATCTACTTTTTTTGCTTTTGTAGATCCAATGGCTTCAATTTCCCTTTCCTGCAAAACTCGCAGTAATTTCGACTGTAAGTTTAGATCCATTTCTCCAATTTCATCTAGAAAAATGGTTCCCGTATCTGCCAATTCAAACTTTCCTTTTTTATCCGAAACAGCACCCGTAAAGGAACCTTTTTTATGTCCAAATAGTTCACTTTCGAGTAAATTTTCCGGAATCGCTGCACAGTTGATTTTGATAAATGGATTTTCGGAACGAGAACTATTATAATGAATCGCATTGGCTATCATCTCTTTACCAGTACCCGATTCTCCCGTAATCAAAACAGAAGCTCTGGAATCAGCAACCAGTTGGATTTTTTCAAACATCTTCTCCATACTTGCGGCTTTTCCAATGAGTGACCCAAATTTATATTTATTTTTTAATTCTCTTTTTAGTTGGATATTTTCACGAGAAATTTCCTTTTTTGCTTCTTCGACCAAATTTTGAATTTTAATCGATTGAGAGATGATAGATGCAACAACTTGCAAAAAATCTAAAAAAGATTTTAAGTCAGTATGTTTATTTTGAACTATAAAAGCATTCACAACACCCAACATAGTTTGTTCACTTAAAATTGGCGCACAGAGCAAACTTACGTTATGTGGATCATGTTTAAAATGAGACAAGTATCCAACGCGGTTCAAAAAATCTGGATGACTCGCCACAGATTCAATAATGATAGGTTCTCCAGATTCATATACCTTTCCAGTAATTCCTTCGCCGGGTTGATATGTTCCTTTATCAATTTCTTCAGGTGAAAGACCTGAAGCTGCTACGATTCGAAGTAAACCTTCATCTTTATTAAATAATACAATGCTACCTTTCTCTAAACGAAGAGATTTTTCCATAGTAACCATGATAGAATCAAAAACTTCATTTTGGTCTAAGGTGGAACTTACAACTTTTGAAATTTCAATGAGTGTTGCTTGGATTTTAGTTCTTTGTTCTAAACTACGAATAGTTTGTAAGTTTTTAAAAATTTGTCCCGCTTGGTTCGCAAGGACACTGACAATTTCTAACATCTCTGCGGTAAAAGCATTCAATCGATTTGAGTCAAGTGAGATGACCCCTATGATATCATCCTCGACAATCATGGGTGCAACTAACTCTGATTTGATTTCTTCTTTTACCTGAATGTAGTCAGGATCTTTTGAAACATCATTTACCAGTTTCGCCTTTCCAGTCGAAGCCGCCATTCCCGTGATCCCTTGCCCAATTTTTAGCTTGGTTTCACGGAGTAACTGCTGGTTCATCCCCCGGGATGTCACCGCGTCCAAAACCCCGTTTTTTTCATCGATTAACATCAAAGATCCCGATTCTACCCCACAGATTTGGATGCAACGATCCAAAATCAGTTCGAGTAATCCGTCCGGATCTTGGGTGGAATTCATGGCAGTGGCCACTTCATGGATGGATTGGATGGGATTAAATTTTTTCACTGTCATAGTTCTTGCTCTTAAGTATTACGCTCTGCCTTGTAAAAACGCAGAAAGGAAATGTCGACGACCAAAACAATATGCCTATTTATTAAACAAATAAACCATTTTTTGATCATTTTTGCCGACATCCTTCCGTTTTCTGCAGAAAAAACAACATTTGCTTATAGATTAAGCATGAATCGTACCAGGTTTCTCAGCTAGGAAGGAAATTCTTGTAGCTTATGAAAAAAGAAATCAAGTAACTTGGCTAGGATGGACTCTCGGCGAGATGACGATAGAATCTGTTTGCTCTGTGCCGAACCTCAACTCCCAAATGGGATCACAAGGAACGGTAGGTTCTTCTGCCAAACCTGCGATCGGGAATGGATTTTAGAAAAAAGAAAAATTGCCCGAATTGGAAAAAACATTCTTAGCTCAAAAGAGAAAACTGAATTTCTTTTAGATAATCTTTCGATTTTCAATTCTTCCATGGGTCTTGATGAATTGATGCAAAGATTTGCCGAACTTATTTCGGTCCGTTTAAAACGAGATAAAATTGCAATATTTATCACAAACCTAGAGTTAGGCGAAATTAAACTAGCTTATTATTCTAGCAGACAAAAAACATTACAGCGAGCAATCAAACGAATCACATTAGATTATGATTTAAGTTTTGGTGTCTTAGTAGAAACAATGGCGAAAGGTGAACCTTGCTTTTATAAATTTTCTGACCAAAGCCATCCTTTTTATGATTTTTATTCAAAACTCACAGGAACCAAATCACAACTAGTTATTCCCATTCTTTACGCCAATACTGCCGTCGGTATGTTATCGATTGATTATGATTTAGAAGATTACTCTGACTATTTTGAAGACCAAGAAATTTTGCAGTTAGTTGTAGGTCAATTTGCAGTTTCCTTACGAAATTCTCTTATATTTTCTAAATCGGAAAACCAATCTAAAAACTTTCGAAGTTTACATACGGCGGCTCTAACACTAAGCCAACTTTATTTAAACAATCATGATGAAATGATCCGTATGATTTTATTGACTCTATCAGGAATTGTGGAGTCTTCCTTAACTTGTCTTATCGAAAGAACTTTGGAATCCTCTAAGGCAAAAGTATTTAGACTTTATCGCGATTTAGAAAACTACCAAATCCACACAGACACAAAAACCATCGAAGTGGAACAAATGAATCCTCTCCTACAAATCAAAGAAACCATTACGATGGATCCTTCCACAAGTGCTAATTTAGAAGCACTTGGGATTGAAGGAAAGGAGTCTATGTTATTTCCACTAACTTTGGAAAATGGAACCAATTGTATATTTATACTCACCAAACAAGAAAGCCGATTTCCGAATGATGAAATCGAAGCACTCAATGCTTTTGTTTCTTTGGCTAGAATTACAATGGAAAATGCCAATTTATACCAAAACCTTTCGAATAAAGAAAGATTGGAAAAAGAAATAGAAATCGCTAAAGAAATCCAAAGCACACTTTTACCAAGGAACTCACCTGAGGCCGAAGGTTTTTCGTTTGGAGGTTTTATGGTACCGGCTCGTGGTATCGGTGGTGACTACTATGATTTTATTTTATCTCCCAATAGAAACGAACTTTTTATCTGTATTGGAGATGTTAGTGGGAAAGGAGTTGCTGCAGGACTTGTAATGGCAACAGTTCGAACCATTCTCCATTCCCTTGTTCGTGTCAAAGACTCACCTTGGGAGATTTTAAACGACATCAATAACTATCTTTATGCCAGTTATAAAGAAGCGATTACCCCCAGGTTTATGAGTATGATTTTACTCCGATGGAATTTGATAACTGGTGAAGTGCAATATTCGGGTGCCGGACATGGAAGTTTTTACCACTACCATTCAGATTCAAATTCCCTTTCAGTAATAGAAACGGAAGGTGTGATTTTAGGAATCCAACCCGATATTTCGCTATTCCGAAATGAGTCTAAGTTGCGGTTTGATTCGGGTGACACCATTCTCTTATACACCGATGGAGTGACAGAAGCAAGGAATGCCGATGGATTCGAATTTGGAGAATCAGAATTAAAATCTAATTTTTTTTCCTTTATCTCTCTCGAGCCAAAAAACATACTTGAGAGGATCTATTCGGAATTAAAAGAATTTGTCAAAGAACAGGAACAACATGATGATATCACAATGGTGGCAGTGAGAAAGATATGATCGCGGAAATTCCGACTTCAATCACTAAAATTTTTGAATCTGCATTGTCTAGAATGGGAACCAATTTACCCAAACATTGGGCAGAACAAAAAACAAAATTTCTCATCGCATATTCTGGCGGAAAAGATTCTTCTATTTTAGTTTTATTTTTTAAATATTTAAAAGAAACCTACCATATCCAAACTCCTACTCTCTTTTATTTGTCTCATGGCATTCGCTCTATCGAAAAAGAGGAAAAAGAGTTATTACAATTCATACAATCCACAGGATTTCCTTATTTTTTCGTAAAAAAAAAATTCCAAAACTTTCTCTTAAACTAAAAAAGGGATTAGAAGAAACAGGAAGACTCATTCGTTACCACGAACTAAAAAAAATCACAAATAAAAACCCATCCATCATTCTTACTGGCCACCATTGCAAAGACTATACGGAATCCATCTTCTTACACTTAACTAGAGGTGGGGGAAAAAAAGCATTTTATACTCTCCCTCCTTTTGATGGAGAACGATTTTTGCCTTTGGTTTTTTTGGAAGATAAAGAGTTAATGATACTATATGATTATGTATCGAATCATATAAAAGTGTTTGAAGATGAATCGAACCAAGATCCAATTTACAAACGCAATCGGATCCGTATGGATTTATTGCCAGTATTAGAAAAGGAGAATTGGAACTTTCATAAAATTTATTGGAATTTCCACGATCGTTCGCAACTCAACTTACATTTTAATTTAAAAATGGAACCAACTTCCAAACAAGGTCCTCATATTTTTCGAATCCCTCATGAAACATGGACAAGTCTTAATTTATCGGCAAAAAAAGACCTCATTGATTTTCATTTGAAGTTACTTGGACATTATCCTTTATACAAATCTGGGTTTGACAATTTCCGATTGCAATCAGAAGGAGAAAGAGCTTTTTTAGAAAACAAAAACTGTTTTTTATACAAATCAAAGTTTGGTGATTTATTCATTATTGATAAAAAATCCCCTGCATTTAAAAAAGCAATCTCCTACCGGGATGGGGAAAATCTTTGTATTGAATGGAATCAAAATAAGTTTAAACTTTCTGATCCAGAGGAAAAATACAGTCTTGGTTCTTGGCATCATGGTCAAAAAATCCAAATCCGTTCCGGAAATAAGGAAATTTCGGAATGTATGCGAGAAAACGGAATTCCTTTTTTTCTGAGAACTTTTATCCCTATTCTCTATTTTGACGGAGAACCCATTCAAATTTTATTTTCTCTCTTTTCAAAAAGTGAAAAGAATTATCCGAAACGAATCTATCTGGAAAGATGAGCTAGATGCACCAGTATTCCAAAGAAACTCCTTTTCCCGAAACCAAATTCTTTACTTCTATTGCCAACTTAAATGAAAAAGAGGAATTAGATTCCATTCCCTCTGTTGCTTTTATGGGAAGATCCAACTCAGGGAAATCAAGTTTACTAAATGCTCTCTCAAACCACAGGGGACTTGCCAAAGTATCTAGAACACCAGGAAAAACGAAACTGATTAATATTTTTAGAACCAAAGAAGGTTTTAATTTGATCGACTTACCAGGGTTTGGTTATTCAAAAGCCTCTCATAAAGAACATAAAGATATGATGAAACTTTTGGAAGGTTTCTTAAATACTTGGAGACATTTGAAGTTTTTATTTATACTTTGCGATTCACAAAGAGAATTTCCTGAAGAAGAACTTTCCACCATAGAAGTAGCTATGGAAAAAAAAATCAAACCCGTAGTGATTCGAACCAAAATAGACAAACTCAACCAAAGCGAACTACATCGGGTACGAACCGATATGGAATCAGCTATGAATGAAATAGGAGTTCCCTTTCGGGTCTTTTATCTTTCGGCAACAACTGGACGAGGTATTGGTGAGTTAAGAGAGTTTATAGTTGAGAATATGGTAGATCAAACAAAGGTATCTAAATAATTACCGGAGTTGGAATCTGTTTGAAGGTTCATCATTCCAAATAAATTGGAAGTCATCATCTTACGAAAGTCTGTCAGTAAGGCAAAGGTTTCTTTTAATTGTTCTTTTACACGAAGAAGTCTCACTTCTTCTTCCAATCTCTTTTTTTCTGACTCAATTTCTTTCAATCGTTCTTCCGAATGAATATCAGATTCCGATTTTTTTGTTTTCTCTGATTCTAGTTTTGTTTCGAGTTCTTTAATTTTAGATTCTAATTCCTTTTCATGAGTTTTTTGCATTAACTCTTTAGGATTGAATTTTGTTTTTTCGTTCGAATTATTTTTTTTCTCTTCATCCTCTTTCAACCGAAACAAGTCTTTTATCGATTTTCCGTCGGAATAAGGAGTGAGGCTTGGATCTTCTTCTGAAAGTGACTTGGCCCGCGTGACTGCATGAGTTTCACCACTCACTGCTACCATCCGACCATCTCTGAGTTCATAATTGATTTTTACTTGTACGGACTGAACTTCTCGGCCTTCCTGGATGGCTTCCCTTTTGAATTCAGCGGCATGTCCCAGTTCATGGGAGATTACATGTAAAGCAGAGAGAGATTCTGGGGCACTTTCCAATTGACCATGGCCGACATAGTTCACCCGGCGATCTTTTAATAGATCTACATTCATACGATTGAATGGGGACTCGTCGATTCTCATGGAAACCTCACCACCTAATGGGTACTTCGGTTTGTCTTAAGAAAATATTAGTAAGAAATTCGATTTTTGGAAAGCAAAAACTCTCCCGTAAGAACAGGAGAGTCATTGAAAATGAGATCTAGGAGAGGTTTAAGGGCCTGTGCGAACACAACGGACAAAATTCCTTTGTGTTTTTACAACATTTCTCTGCACACCATAAGATTGCCGATCAAACGAAATCGCATAGGCCGTTTCACCTGGAATATCCTCGTTGTTTGACCATGCAGTCCAATAGTCTTCTTCCTGAGTGGATGGAAAAAACTGCAAGGTTGCTGCCCTTCCTGGAACTACTAACCTTTGGTATTCTACCACTGTCGGAACTCGCCACGTGGCACCGAGGAAATTGCTATTTTGGCAGGCACCATACAACTCACTTGAACCAGAGATAGAAATCGAGGAAGTACCTTGGAGCACCTGTGGAAATGCGATGGAGTTACAAGCATGCGTTTTAGAATCGCAATAAGCCACTTGAGCCGCTCCGGCACGAGCTACGTCACCAGGATTGAAAACGGAACCTTGTGCCCCTAAACAGTCGTTATTTCCCGGACGATAAATTTGTCCGTGTGTACACTTTTGCCATACTAAATTGGCAACCGGATCTGTGATCGTTCCATTTCCGTTGTCTCGAAGACTCTGGTTGGTTAAGATACCTGCAATGAGTAAATTGGTTTCTTCTGGACTTAAGCCAAAAGTATCTTCTACAGGCTTCATTTCACAGTTCATGAAAAACGATAAGACCAAAAGAGCGAAACAATATTGAATTCTTTTCATAAGCTCTGCCCTCCTAAAATATATGATTAAAGTTAATAAATGTTTGTCTATCTTCATTCGAAATAGCATGATCGATGTAGATAACAGTTGCTTGGTTCCAAGGAATTCTTAAACCAAGTCCTCTAGAATGTTTGTAATTCTTTAAGTTTGCATCCTCAGTACGATCCCAAACTCGCCCAACATCATAAAAAGGAACCAATTGAAAGTCGAAGTGTTGGCCACCGAACTCTGCTTCTGCGAACTTCCATCTAATTTCAAAGTTGGCAAAAGCCATTGTTTGTCCCACAAAACGATCTTGTTTGTAACCACGAATCGTTGTTCTACCACCTAAACCAGATTGGTTGGTTTCTGTTCCCCACATATTCCGGTATTCATAAAATGGTGCATCTCCATTGGTTTGGATCATCGTTCCGCGAGCTGCTAGAACAAACTTTTCCAAAATTTCAGGAGGTTTATTAGTGAACCATTGGACAGGACTGATGAAAACACGACCAGATACTAAGTTTTTATTGAATTCCGATGTGGAACCAATGGCCTTAGTGGAACGTTCATGAGTGTATTCTAAAAACACTCCACGATTTGGATCTGGTTCGAAGTCACGTGTATCATAAACAACACCAACACGAATTGTATTGGTATAACCACCGTTAATACCGTTTATTTTTCCATCTTTATCGTCACGAGTTAATTTAGTTTCTCCTTGCGGAGTACCAATCGTGCGATCAACACCAAGAAGACCTAAAATTCCATCTGCGGAACCAAACTGTGCGTCATTATACTTTCCATCATACCTGCGAATGATTTGTTTCGAAAGACGGACACCCGTTACTGTACGAAGTGTTCCTCCGAAAAAGGAATATTCACCGGAAGTACTAAAGTTAGGATTTTCAATATCGTAACGATTGTATCGATGATCACTGACAACAGGAGCTTCTCCGTATCCTGCATCTCCTGGACGACGATAACTCAAATTGTCTTCATAGTCAGCAAAAGGTGCGTTCCTTCTGATACGTCCATTAGGATCGTTTCTTTCCAAATAAGAAAGAGGTTGGAGTGTATCCTGTCCGATTCCAAAATAAAGGGAGTTCGGATTTCGATCATATACTAAGTCGGCACGTAATCTCCATTTTGTATCAAAGATAAATGGTGCATCCAAACTCAACATATGGTAAGGAGCTTGTTTAGTCGTATTAAAGTACTGCGCAAAAATACGATAACGATACGGAGTGTATTCAAACAAAGGAGACGACTTCGTACCATTGTAAAAATAGAGAACACGCGCCCCGTAACCAATACCTACGTTCGGGTCGGAGTTGATCAGAGGAAGACCTGTGAAGTAGCCTCCTTCTTTTTTGATCTTAAAATCCCGTTCGCTCAGTCTCTTTTTTTCAGAGATTTCAAACGGGAGGTCCGTACGAGGTGCCCGTTCCTGACCGAAGACCCCGTGAAAAAAGGAAAAAAACAAAAGAAGTGTCAAACTTCTTACTATAAAATTATACATTCTCTACCTGTTAGCCAAAGAAACTGCCTTATGGTGGGAAATTTGCAAAATATGTCAAATAGATTCGAAAATTTATGTTTTTTCCGAATCTATTCTGTGTAAAATCATCAGCACCTCGTCTTGTTGGACAAGTTCACCTTGCGATTTTCGTATCTCTTCCACTCGGCATGGATAAGGTGCCTTAACGGCGTTCTCCATTTTCATGGCTTCCAAAATGAGTAGAGTCTCCCCTTGTTTGTGTTCCCGTCCGACTTCCGTAGAGATTTGCACTACTTTTCCAGGCATTGGACTTTTGATTTCGGGAGTTGTCTGACCGGAACCTTCATAAGATCGTTCTGCTAGTTTCGCAGTCCAGATTTCGCCTTTCCAATGCAAAAATACTTCATTCCTTACTTTAAGATATTGTAATATAGATCCATCTTTCATGGTTAAGGTTGCCATCTGTTCTGGGTTCGATGCCTGAATTTCTTTGGCGATAAAATCATTCATTTGATAAATAATGGAATTGGTTCCTTTGCGAACTCGAACCTCTCTACCGCTTACATGGACTGAGGTTGGACCAGTTTTAGTTTCGAATAAATAATCCATATTAGGTGGTCTCCTTGATCCAAGGGTTTCGCGGTTCTTTCGATGCAAATACAGCACCTGCTAAAGCTAGTTTTAACTCTTCATTAGTTTTGTCTGATAAAAGTTCTTGTTCATTGTCTGCAATAAAGTGAGTGGATACCTTCCCTTCTGCAAATTCTTTTGAGGAAACTAGTTTTTGTAAAAACTGCAAATTGGTTTTTGGACCAAAAACAATTGTTTCTGACAAACATTCGATTAGGCGATGTATGGCAGTGATTCGATCTTCGCCCCATACAATGAGTTTTGCAATCATTGGATCGTAATACATTGTAATTTCAGATCCAGAAATAACACCGGAGTCTATCCTTAAATAATCTCTTTTGGGAAAGGAAAGATGATGGATTCGTCCCGTAGATGGTAAAAAACCTTCTTTGGGATCTTCTGCATAAATACGTACTTCTAATGCATGTCCTTTTTGCGGAGGAGTTTGTATTTGTGGTAATGATTCACCTTGGCAAACACGAATTTGCCATTCCACCAAATCAAGACCCGTTGTCATTTCTGTAACTGGATGTTCTACTTGTAAACGAGTATTCATTTCTAAAAAATAAAACTCTCCACTTTCACCTAATATGAATTCGACGGTTCCTGCTCCTTCATATTGTACAGATTTTGCAGCCATTACTGCCGCTTCTGACATTTTTGATTTTAAGTTTGATGGATAATTGGGAGCTGGAGTTTCTTCTACGACTTTTTGGTGTCGTCTTTGTAAAGAACAATCCCTTTCGTGTAAGTGGATGATATTTCCTTTGGTATCTCCAAAAATTTGAAACTCCACGTGCCGAGGATTTATAATGTATTTTTCTAATAAAATGCGATCATCACCAAAGGCAGAAAGTGCTTCCCGTTTTGCAGAAAGAATTCCAGGTTCTAGTTCTTCTGGTGTATTGATCCGCCGCATTCCTTTTCCCCCACCACCGGCACTTGCTTTTGCCATGATAGGATAACCAATTTTATCAGCTTCTTTTTTGAACACTGACATTTCCTGAGAAGCACCTTCATAACCTGGAACCACAGGAACTCCACTTTTTGCAACTAACAGACGTGAGCCGATTTTATCACCCATTGCTTCGATGGAATGAGGTTTGGGACCTATAAAACGAATTCCATGTTTTTCCAATTTTGTAGCAAAATCAGTATTTTCTGATAAAAAACCATAACCTGGATGAACGGCATCGGCACCAGTTTCTAAACATGCTTGAATGACCTTATCTACATTTAAGTAGGAAGACCTGGCATCTGTTCCCCCTAAAGAGAACGCCTCGTCCGCAGACTGAACAAACAAACTCTGAGCATCTGGATCGGAATAAATCGCAACCGTTTTGATTCCCATTTTTTTTGCGGTGCGAATGACACGAACGGCAATTTCTCCGCGATTAGCGATGAGTATTTTTTGGATCGGCTTCATGTGAGTAGGATCAAAACTAAAGAGCCATGAAAATAAATCAACAGAAAGATCGGAAGTCGATTGACCGTTGTCTTAGCTAACAAATTCTTTTTTTATGGTGAAACAGTTTTTTAGTCCTAGGTTTTCTGACCGAATTTTCCTTACCTATTTTTCCTTTGGTTTCCTCACCCTCTTCCTTCACCGCATTTTATTCTTTTTTGTTTATTCGTATCGTTTGGAGGAATTCCAATTTTTAGTTCTTTTAAAAGCATTTTTATTAGGATTCCGATTTGATTGGGTTACCGTTTCCATCTTGTTAGTTGGATTTTATCTACTTTCTCTTTGGGACAAAGCCTCACGATTGAAATGGTATAGATATTTTTGGATCATCACACCTTTGGTATTATACCCCTTGTGTTTGATTCATTTATTTGCTGATTTGTTATATTTTGAGAATGCAAACAAACATATAGGATACGAAGCGATTGTTTTTTTAGGTGATTTGGATGTTTTAATTTCCTCGGCATTCAAAGAAGCACCTTTCAAAATTCTTTTATTTCTGATTTGTATTGGGTTATATATCATAGGGATTCGTTTTTGGTTTATCAAATCCAATATTTATAAAAAGAGAAACGAAAAAGAATCCTTTCGACCTAATGCATTGAAAACCATTCTATGGATTCTATTTTTCTTTATAGGACTTCGGGGTGGCCCACAAGAATCTCCCTTACGAGCTAGTGAAGCGATTATTTCGGATGATGCTCTCATCAACCAACTAGCATTAAATGGAATTTATACCACCATTAACGATTTCAAAAGCCAATCGATACCGAAACATTTAAAAATGACTGATAAAGACATGTTGGCTGTGGTAAAGGAAGAAATTTCTTACGAAGGTGCCGAATTTGTTGGTGATCCGGAGTTTCCTTTAGTTCGAAAGATTGAGGGAATTCCAGGAAAAAAACCAATCAATGTTGTACTGGTCATCCAAGAATCTTGGACAGGCAAATATGTTTGGCCAATTTCTGATGGAATCTGGTTAGGAAAAGAGGTAACACCATTTTACAATAGTTTGGCGAAAAAGGGCCATAGTTTTCGAAAATTTTATGCCAATGGAGGTAGAACCAGTAATGCGTTACTTTCTGTTCTTACGAGTGTTCCCGACAGACCGGGCCTTACAGCCATTCGGACTCCACAAATCCTTAGCCATTTTTCTGGGATTGGGAATCTATTTTCTGGTTTTGGATACCAAACCAGTTTTATTACCGGTGATGATTTAAAATTCGATAGTTTGGCCACTATCTTACCTCACTTTGGTTTCCAGACTCTCATTGGAAAAGAAGACTTCCGAAAATCTGGAAAATATTCGATTGGTGCCTGGGGATACGACGATGAACATCTTTATTCCAAAGCACTGGAAGAAATGGATCTTTACCAAAATGAGAACAAACCATTTTTAATGACCATACTTACCATGACGACACATTATCCTTATAAGGTGCCAAATTCTAAATATGAAATTTATGATTCTTCCATCACTGATTTTGATTATCTCAATACTTACCATTATTCAGATGCAGCTCTAGAAACATTTATGAAAGAAATACAAAAAAGGAAATACTATGAAGATACTCTTTTCGTCTTTGTAGGAGACCACACTCATCATAGGTATTTATCTTATTATGAAGATAGAATGGTTCCCTTTTTATTATTTTCACCAAAATACATAAAACCAAAGTTAGACGAAAGAATCTCCTCTCAATTGGATGTGTTACCTACAATTTTGGGAGTGGTGGGAAAAGAAACTTACTTTGCTGGATTTGGAAAGGATATGCGGGCACCAAACGTAAAGTCTGGAAGCACTTATTTTGCTTATGGTAGCGCCTGTGGTTGGATCGATGAGGAAAAAATTCTCTACCAAAGTGTGGATGGTGATACCCAATTTATCTTCCAAATGAATCCACCTTATGGACAAGACCCGGCTTGTAATCCAAATAGAAAAAACTGTTTGAATCAAACAATCAAAGCACGGGCCTTTTTCAATTTATCTTTGGAGCTTATGAATCGTAACTCGGTTTATCCTTTAGATGGTAGTTTACGGTATACCAGGAAATGAACTTACGTATTTAATTTTAAAATCGGGAAAACTTGATACAATCTGTACTTTAAAATCAGGAAACGAAGTCACTTCTTGCCACTTACCGCAGTCAGATGGGAAACTACTTACCTTTTGCACTTTTAAGTCAGGAAAACTATCCACGATTTGCACTTTGAAATCGGGAAAACTAGTCACAAACTGCACTTTCCCTGCTAATTTTTTCCCTTTGAAAGTACAATCAGATTCCACTTCCCCAGCCACTAAGCTCGAAGAAAAGAGAACCAACAATAATGAACCTAAGATTTTTTTCATACATTCTCCCCTTTTTTAAGAAATAAATTTTCAACTTAAAAATGGGTTTGTCAATTCATTTGTCCGATGATTTGAATTCAAATCACCGGAAGAAACCAAAATGCGTAACCAATCCTTAACTGACTTTGGCCCTTTCCGCTTCCGTCATAGCATCTAACTCTTGTTTTTTGGAATGCATCAAATTATATAAAAAGGTTTGAAATTCTTCCCAAGATGAAAATTCAGTTGGGTCAAAAGAACCTAGCCCCAAATAACCAACCACATTTCCTTTTTGGTAATTTTGATAAGTTGTAATTCCCGATTTTAAAGCCACAAACACAGGAATTTTTTGGTCAAAGGCAATTTTAACCATACCCTTTTTTAATGGATGAATTTCTTCCGAATAGGTATTTTTCCCTTCTGGATATACAATGTAAGAAGTAGTTTTTAAACCTTCGATTAAGTTTTTTACAGAAACGGCAACTGACATGGCTTTGGAATTATCAAATACTTGTGAACCCATTGCAGTCATCCACCAATAAGCAAACCATGCTTTTTTAATGACTTGGTTTGCCAAAAATGGTTTACGAATCACATAACAATCATAAGGAAAATCCATTTCATTCACGTGATTTAAAAAAATCATATGCCCTTTGGTGGGTACGTTAATTTCATTAAATACTATAAGTTTTGTTTTGGTAATCTTTAGGGCATCTTCTGCCCAAATTTTAGTCCCTTCTAAAAACTCTTTGATACGCGCTTCTTTGTTTCCTGTGAGAGAACGATAAATCCCTCTGATTAAATATGGGCTTGCTTTACCAAAAACAAGAAGGGTGATTCTTAGGTAAACCTTCATCACCAAACGCCCGTAGTGGACACTCAGTCCATGTAAATTTTTTTTTATGAGATCATCAACGACCGGAATTTTCGCCATAGCAACAATTAGACAAAAGAGGCCATTCTATGGAAATAAAAAAGCCCAAGAAAATTCCTTGGGCTTCAAGATTCGGAAACGGTGTTAGCTAACGTTTCTTATTGCTGTGGGTTGGCAGTGGTTCCTGCAGCAGGTTTTGGTGGGACATTTAATGCTTTTTTGCGTTCTTGGTCATACTTCATGAACACCATATTGTTTGAGTCCAAATCATAGACCCGACCTCTTACATCAGCATGATCCACACGATACTCTTCTGGCACACGAACATCAAACATAGCTTGTATTCGGTGATCAAACTTTACATACGGATTTTTTGAGAAATCATAAGTAACACCATCAACTTTAACAGGTTGGCCTTCCACTGTGGCTCCGTTTTCATCTTTTGATGATTCTGATTTTGCTTGTGCATTGTTAAGGTAATAGTTGTCATAAGGATATTTCAACTTATAGATGTTAATTGCATTTGCTTTGGAATCACGAGCAAGGTTGATTGCGCCAAAATATAAATCAATACGATACTTTCTGTGGGATGGTTGGAGTTTTTGGTGTTTTTCCAAATTCTTCTCTACTTTTAAAGCAGTCGCTCTTGCTTCTTTGGCAAGACCTAGGTGTTTATATCCCAACTCCAAGTTTTTCTCAATATCGTATTTATTATAACTGTAGTGAGCTTCTTTTGGGTCATACATACGGCGTGAATAAGGAGCTTCTCTTGGAATGTCCATCACGTCTTGGCGAAAGTAAGAACCTTTTCCATACTCAATGGAAATATCAAGTAGTGCCTTATCCATTGGGTTATTTGGATTTTTTCTTTCCATTGCCGTTTTCATCATCTCTTCTGCACGAAGGATGTAGAGTTGAGAAAGTTCTTCCGTCATTTTTTCAATACCCAATTGGCATTCGAGAAAACGTTGGTAAGCCGAAGAATAATTACCTTCGAAGTGGTATTGTAAACCTTCTTGGTAGATCCTTTTAGCTTCGTTGTATTTCTTCATGCGGAAGCCTTCTTTTCCTTCAGGAGCATTGAGTTCCGTCGGTTTTCCTTCCGGATCTTCTCCACGGAAATTTTTTACAATTGGCTCTAACTCACGTAAGTAAGTCAGAAGTTCAATGCGTTTGTGGTATGATTTACTAGAGACTGATTCTGCAAACATAGGTGCCTGCATCAAAAGACTCGTCATGAGAATAAGAAGGGATTGTTTCATTGCGCTGCCATTCATTCCGTTTCCGTACTTTCCTTCCTTGAAAGAATCTTACAAGTAATTTCGGGGAGACCCCTGTGAGTATTATCGGAGATTTCTGATATTGGATTGACAGATTGTATTTTAAAATTGAGCCTTTTCCTAGATTTTTCCTATGTCCCAAGCCGCAGCCCAGTCCAAAAAAGTATCTTTTCGCGCCAAAGAGTCTACAGCCTGCCCCATTTGTGATGAAAATCACCAAAAGGAACAAATGTTCCAAGGGGGGGGAAGGTTAATCGCCGGGAAGTTGGCTCAGGATTTACGTCGTTTATATGAAAAAAATAGGAAATTTGGCCGTGTCAGTCCTCTGGATTATGTCATGTCCGTTTGTCCACGTTGTTTATATTCCTCTTTTCCTAAAGATTGGAATTCCCTAAACCCTGCTGACAATGAAGCCATTCGTATGGCCACAGATTCACGTAGAAGTTATATTGAAAAAATCCTCGGTCCCTTAGATTTTACACAGGATCGCCAAATTGTGTTAGGTGCTGCCTCTTATTTACTGGGAATGGACTGTTATCAACTGAGAGGTGCCAGTGTAGCCCCTACTCCGAAAAAAGCAGTTTGTGCCATTCGCGCTGCCTGGTATTTCTCTGATTTGCACGAGGAGTTTCCTCATATTGGTTATGATAAAATTCGGGACTTTCTCTACCAAAAAGCAGCAGTGATCTATGGTCACACCTTAGAACTCATGCAAAATGGTAACGAACCTGTAGATCAGGCAGCAGGAATGCTTGGACCCGACACGGACAATAACTGGGGATTTGATGGTGTGATTTATCTCAATGCTTTTCTTACCAAAAAATTCAAAGACCAGATGGCTCCAAAACCTGAAGACCAAGTTTTGCTTTTATCACGCGCCAAACGAACGCTAGCAAGGCTCTACGGATCGGGTAAGGCTTCGAAAGGAAAACCAGGTCCGATTGTGGAAATGACACGTGAGTTGTATGATGAATACAATGCAATTTTAGAAGCAATGGGCGGCGAGAAGTAAGGGTTTGCCCAATTATGCTCTCCTCGTCGAATATGACGGAAATCATTTTTACGGTTGGCAAAAACAAAAAAATTTACCAACAGTTCAAGCTTCCATCGAATCTGCACTTTCTGTTATCTTAAGAAAAAATCCCGCCTCACGGTTGTCAGTGGCAGGTCGGACAGATACAGGTGTTCATGCTTTGGGAATGGTTTGTAATTTTAAAACAGAGAATTCAATTCCTAACTTTCACAAACTACTTGTTTCTATCAACGCACTCACACCCAAAGGTGTTTCTGTTAAAAACGTAATTGAGGTTCCCGCAGAGTTTCATGCAAGGTTTAGTTGTACAGGACGAGAATACATTTATAAAATTTATTACAGTAAGTATGAAAGTAGTTTCATTGAGGGAAGAGCCTTCTGGGAAAAACACCATGTGGATTGGGATTATGTGGAAACCCAACTCCAAAATCTAATTGGTGAGAAAGATTTCCGGTCCCTAACTAAAGCAAAGTCAATGGCAGGCAAACGTGCCGTTAGGGAAATTTTTGACATCCGATTGGAACGTTTGACACCAGAATGGATCCAAATCCGGATTCGTGCCAATGGATTTATGCACAATATGGTGCGAATTACGGTAGGAACTTTACTGGACATTGGAAAGGGACGTTGGAAATCTAGATCCATCGGCTCCATTTTGGAAGAGAAGAACCGTTCGATTGCAGGGATTACTCTCCCGCCGGATGGACTCTATTTTGTCCGCGCATATTACGAAGATTATCCGGAAATTCATGAATTGTATAAAATCATTCTTCCTTAGCCTTTTCCTAGCAATCACACTGTTTTCTGGACTTCTTTCTGCGCAAACTCTAGAAGAATACAACAAACGCCGGTATGAAATCGGTGGTTGGGTGGGTGCCGCAAACCCGATGCCCGGAACTCCTACAGTTCGTGTATTAGAAACCACTCTGGGTGGTGGATTCTATGCAAGGATGCCTTGGCCATGGATTTTTTATACAGAAGTAGGCGGCTCGTATGCCGTGTTTTTATCAAGGTCAGAAAGAGCCCTCACTGCGATCCCACTTTATGCGGCCCTAGCCTATAAAATTCCTGTAGAACTTCCCATTCAGTTTTTTGTAAAAGGTGGTGGTGGCTCTGCTTATGTTGTCGCTCGTCCTGCTGATACGGCTCGTTGGGATCCCTCCGCCTATGCTGGGTTAGAAGCTAGTTTTATTGCTGGTCGAAGAATTCGTATCGGGGTTAGATTGGATTATCATAAGATCTTTGAGACACAAATGAATATTCCGAGTCAATATAGATATCCACTTTCAAGTCCTTATGATGACCCAAGATTACAAAACCCTGCTAATTATACTTTGCAGAACGTAGATTTTTTCTATTTCGGTCTAACAGTAGGAGTTTTATTTTAATATGAAAACTTTAATAATTCCTATTTTAGTTATATTTTCGCATATAATTCTTTTCATAGATTGCAAAACCAAATTAGATTTAGGTGATGAATCCAAACTCCCTGTTATCTCCACTTTATTCAATAACAGAATGTTATTACTCTTAAAAGGAACTTATGCCACAGACAATCCACTCGATTGGAATGAGCTAAATAACGGAACCGGAGAATTATATATTGATTCCCAAGGGGATGGACTTGATCCAACCATGACTTTGGTGAATCGACCCAAGGTTGGAAATTTACCTATCTTTTTGGATATTGGAGAAGTTAGGATCTCCAGTAAATACGTGAAAGGATTAAACGACTTAACACAAATTCGAGATACTGTAGATTCCAATAAATTTTGGGACTACATTGCTCCAAACAGACAAGTATTCTGTACTGTCACCTATTCCTTTGATAACAACACATGTACAGAAAGTGACGGAATTTTAAAGGCATCTGATTTTTTCAATGGGATTGGAGCCCAATTCCCCTCTAACGATCCATCCTCCGAAACTATTGGTTGGGAAAGTTCCTATTCTGCAGGCAGATCTTGGTTTGGGCGTGAATACTACTACGCAGCCATTTATTTTCGTTCTCTCGTAACTGGGTATGCTTTGGATGCGGGAGCTCCTGTAACAGGAAGATTTGATAACAGACCGATTGTCAATGGGCTAAACATTGTTCCACGTAACAATTATGTGGCGGGAACTTCTACTTCAGCAAAAAGTACAATTGTTCCCAAACTTTTTCCTGCACTTTATACCCAACTTCCAAGCCAATCTGTCCAGTCAGATATGCAAGTTCGAGATGGTTTTGACCCATATATCCTAGAGGTTCGAGTCAACTTAAAAGAGAACTTAATGTTACATTCTTATGTGACAAGCCGCGCTACAACAGTCACTTATGTAGGTATCAGTGACATCTTTTATGACCATAAAGGGGAAGGAGACGCAGGCGGAAATTTATTGACAAGGGCAAGAATCATATATCCAGAAACCGCATCTAGTTTAACGATCTCAGGTGGCGGAAACTCTTTGTTACATTACTATGGAATTTTCAGAGAACAAGAAAGTGATTTTTTAAACGTTCTGCCTCTTGCTGCTACACCAGCTAAACAAGGTGCCAAAATCAAATACCTAAATCCAGGTACTTATAAGGCGGTTTGTTTGGGAGACCTTGTGAAACAGGACGGCTTTCCTGATACTGTAGTACGAGAGACTACATTTAATATTCCTGAATATCCGTTCCGACAGACGTATAACGTTGATTTGACTTGTCCCTAGTAAAAAATTAGTTTCCGCTCTCAATTTTACTTTTTTTTTAGCACCGTTTTTTGTGAAATTGGTAAAAGTACCAATCATATGAAAACGATATTGCTAAAACTCCGCACTCTATTGTCCAAAGATTCCCTCCCTCACGGAGAATTGCAGTTTCCGATTCGGTACAAACTCCTTTTGATAACTTCCGTTGTACTTCTAGTTTCCATGTCAGGAATCATCTTTCTTGCATCTTACTTTTTCCGAAAGGATAGTGAGGTGCGAGTTAAAGAAAACAATATCAAAATTAATGAAATTCTTTCATTAAAAGTTAAATCGGATCTACATTCGATGAAACAAGATGTTCATATCACTGCATCTGCAATTTTAAGAAGTCCAAATTCTGCCAACGCAATCGCAAAAGAGTTGTTTGACGAAGACCAAAACTTTCTTTTAGTTGGTGCTTATGATGCGAGTCTAAATCCAAAATTTGAAGCATTAAATGATCAGTTTCTTCAAAAATACGATTACCAAAAATCAGAAGTAAAAGAATTACTTCGTAGCATCCAACCAAAATTAAAAAAATCTTTTAGCGGAACAACAGTAATTTGGAATGCAAGTCCACGTTTCCGTCATCCAATCCTTTGTTTGAGTTTTCCACTTTCTGAATCAAAAGATACACATACAATTCTTGTCACCTTGGTTAAACTAGATAGTTTGTTAGATGCATTCCAAACCTCAGGTCCCGTAGAAACTTTTCTTGTAAGCGAAGATGGAAGTGTACTCGCACATCCAGATGCAAAAGTAGTTTTATCAGGTATCAATTTAAATGATCTACCAATTGTGGAACGAATGAAAAAATCAACAGTTGATAATGGGCAGTTCCGTTACGAATCAAAAGACGGAGTTTCTTACTTAGGATCTTTTAAAAAACTGGGACTCGGTGGTGTTGGTGTCATATCACAAGTACGTGAAGCCAAAATTTTCGAAGAAGTCAATAATATTCAAAAACGAAATGTCTATATCTTAATTGTTTCACTTGCCCTATCATTTATTGTAGTTTATATTTTTGCAAAATCTCTTTCAACACCCATCTTAAAACTTGTAGATGCCTCTGAAGAAATCAGAAGAGGAAATTATCATATAGAACTTCATGCAACTACGCATGATGAAATTGGAACGTTAACCAAATCATTCGTCAGTATGGGAAGAGGATTGGAGGAACGGGAAAAACTAAAAGATTCCTTTGGACGATTTGTTAACCAAGACATTGCCGAAATGGCTGCCAAAGGGAAATTATCTTTGGGTGGACAAAGAAAATACTGCACTATCTTTTTTTCTGACATTAGGAGTTTCACTGCCATTTCAGAAAAACTGCAACCAGAAGAAGTGGTTGAATTTTTAAATCAGTATATGACGGAAATGGTAAAATGCGTCCAAGAAACGGGAGGGACTGTAGATAAGTTTATAGGTGATGCCATCATGGCCACTTGGGGGGCACTCCGTGAAACAAAAAACCATGCCAAACTAACCGTGGAAGCAGCACTTAGGATGCGTGATAAACTCATTGAATTCAATAAAGGTAGAGGTACTACCAAAAAACCTATCATCCAAATCGGGTGTGGGATTAATACTGGTTATGTGATTGCAGGACAAATTGGAAGTTCGGATAAAATGGAATACACTGTCATTGGAGATTCAGTGAACCTTGCATCAAGAGTAGAGTCTTTAAACAAAGAAACTCATACAGACATTCTTATCACAGAAACAACTTACCAAGAAGTCAAATCAGATTATCATGTTTTAAGTATGGGAGAGATTGAATTAAAAGGTAAATCTAAACCTCAAAAAGTATATGCAATCTTAGGAAGAAAATCAGATCCAAATTATCCTAAAAACTTAAGTGAGTTACAGAAGTTAGTTGGAATCACTGTAGTGAAAAAGGGGAAAAAATGAATTTAGACAAACGTGACAGACTTGTTCTGTTTACCCTTTTAAGTGTTGCGATACTATTTACTATTTTATTTTATTTGGATATTAACCGGAAGATTAGCATTGGGGATCGAGAAGTAGTCGGAACCATTTTCTTCAAAAACAATATTGTTCAAAGAAAATTTGAAGATGAAGTGATTTGGGAAAAACTAGAAAACAACAGTGCCTTGACTAATAAAGATACCATTCGCTCTGAAGCATTTTCTGACGCACTCATTCGACTTAAAGATGGAACCGAAATTAATATCGACGAAAATTCAATGTTTAACTTGGATTTGACGGGTGAAGAACCAAACCTTGAATTCACACAAGGTTCCTTAGAAGTCAAAAAGAACGATTCGCAAAAAAGCCAAATCAAAATCACGAGCGCAGGAAGTGAAATTAACGTCGATTCAGGGAATGTTAAAATTGAACGTTCTAAAGAAAGAGACCTTAGTCTCTTTGTAGAGAAAGGTAAAACCACAATCAAGGAAAAAGATGGAAAATCAGTTTCCATAGAAGAAGGGAAAAAAGCTGAATTCAAAAAGACAGGACTTGAAATCAAAAAAATTCCAGTTGCTTTGATAACGCCAGCATCTCAAAAACTATTTTATGCAGAACCAGAAGATGTAACGGTTCACTTCCAATGGAAAGTAGAGTCCGGATACGAAGATCCTGTATTAGAAATCTCAAGATCACCTAACTTTCAGATGACGTTTATCAATGAAAAGGTAGAGGGAACCCAAGCCGACCTACGATTAAAAGAAGGTACTTTTTACTGGAGAATTAGAGTCAAAAGTATAACCGGAAACGGTAATGAATTCAGTGAGATCAATAAATTCTTTGTGGCAAAAATGGAATCTTTCCAAGGTGAATCACCAGAACAAGGAACAGTAATTCCTTTCGTCCAAACCTATCCTTTAGTCACACTTACTTGGTCTAAACTATCTACTGTTAACTCATATAGGTTAATTATATCCAACTCCCCTAAACTAACTAATCCTGTAAAAGAATTAGAAACTACTGCAAATCAAATCTCGTATGACGATTTAAAAGAAGGTACCTATTATTGGAAGGTAATTGGTAAATCATCTTTCCCTGATACAAAAGATAGAGAAAGCCAGACCCTTTCCTTTATTATCAAAAAACAAAATTCAATACCTGCACCTAAATGGTTACGACCAACTCCTAATTCGGAAATTTCTGCAGATGAGATTAAACAAAACCAAGCCATTTTGATTTGGGATGGAAATGCAGAGTTAAAGTCCTATCAATTAAAAATCTTTAAAGACCCGAAAATGGTAAACGCAGTATTTTCCGAAGAGACACTTGCTAACTTTTTAGTGCCCAATTGGAATCTATTAGGAAAAGGAACTTTTTACGCTACTGTGATCGGTAAATCAAAAGAAGGAAAAGAAACCGAATCCTCTTCTGTATTGAGTTTTACGGTAGTAGACAAAAAGAAAATCCCCGAACCTGAAGTGGATCCAAAAGATACAAAACCAACGAAACTAGAACCTAAATTGGAAATGATGTCTCCCAATGGAACCATCGTACAAATGAAAGGAAAATCAAGTTTAGATTTCCAATGGAAAGTATCCGGTGTGACAGGCGAAAGATATGATTTAGTTTTATACCAACATACAGGTGATAAAAAAACTGCCATTTATAAAATTACAACAAAAGATTCCAAACATACCTTAAAAGATTTAAGTATCCTAGATGAAGGTTCTTTTTCTTGGGACCTCAGTGTGTATAAAGATTCTAGTTTATTATTTTCGAGAAAGGGAAGTTTTATATTGGCTTTAGATCAACTGAAATCCTTAAAACCATCTGACATTGAATTCATTTCTCCGAAACGGTTGTATAAAGAAAAAAGATGAAACTAAATTTGAAACGAGTTTTTATAATATTTGGATTACTCTCTTTTTCTATCGGAGCTCAAGATGGTACCAAACTCATCGCTTGGAAACCAATTCCAGAAGCCAGTGGTTACCAAATCCAAATCAAAGAAAAAACAGGGAAAATTGTTATCGATAAAAAGATAGATACTCCCTACCAATCCATCGAAGACCTCCCATCAGGTGTGTATCTAGTAAGAACTGCTCCTTTAAATCTATTTAAAAAACCAGCAGTTTGGTCTGCTTGGAAGGACTTAGAAGTAATTCTTTCCGAACCACCAAAGGTTGTAACAGAAGAAGAAAAACCAATTATCCTTCCGAAATCAGAATCCAAAACAGAAAAAACAATCGCAAATATCACGATTGAAGGGGAACATTTTTTAGATGCTACGAAAGTAGACTTAACTAAAAAAACCGAGACACTTCCCATTTTAAGTAAGGAAGTAAAATCATCGGAACGTATTGATTTGAAAGTAGACACTACGGAAGCAAAATCAGGTCCCTATGATTTAACAGTCACGAATCCTTACCAAAAACCCAAGGTAGTTACAAATTTTGTGAAGGTAGAAGATCCAAAACATAATGAATCCGAAGATTCCAAAAAATCTAAAATACCCAAAGGAAAACCTTTTAGAGATTTCACTTACGAAGAGATGTTGGCATTTTTAGAAACCGACATTGCGGTAAATTGTAAAAACACAAAAGTGCCAGCGTTAACATTAAGCGAGTGCCACAAAACTTACGTTATATTAAACTTCACAAGCGATGACAATCAATCCGTATTCGAATTCTATAAACTAATCAATGAGAACCAATCTGATCGAATCAGTGCTTACCAATACTTTTCAAAAAACTGCTCTCCTAAATTTAGGCCTGCCTTCGAACGGATGGAGCTACAATCGAAAAATCAGAGGAATTTGGACCCAGAAGAGAGACAAACCCTACTCCAAGAACTGATGAAATTTCGAAATTGTACTAGATAAATTCTTTTTCTTTTGCTTGTAAGGAATCCTATTTTTTAGTCCTATTAGGAGAATGAGATACTCTTTGATTGCCTCGGTTGGAATTACGCTTGTCACGATGCAAGCCCTCCATTCCGAACCATCCGTTCTGAGCCAAAATGTGAAAGAAGTCACAACAAGAATCCAAGATTTGGCTCTCTACCCTACTCTATCGAAAAAAAGACTCTATGGTGCCGTATCTAAAGGCGGTGCCATTCGATTTGACTTAAGAGCCGGTGAATCCTCACCACAATCGATTGGGATTGGGATTGCCACCGATGGAAAATTGAAAGAGTGGGTACTAACTGTTTATTCTGGAAATGGTCAAAATGAAAATTCAGCCATCTTAAGAAAAGAAAAGATCGAAGGGGAGTCACAATGGGTTTTCGAACTTTTAGCCCCACCGGAAGAAATCACAGTAGAAATTCAAAACTTAAATTCAGAAACTCCAGTCACTGTGGTGGAAGTTGTACACGGATACTATTATGGATATTCTATGGATAAGGAAAATAACACCAAACCACAACCACAAAATCCAACAAAACCAAATCCAACAGACCCTGAAAAACTTTCACCTAACGATGTGCAGAATCGGACTGAGTTTTATCGTGCGCCTTTTACAAAGGAATGAAGTAAATTCTTAAAAATATAATCCGTATATTCATCGTAGCAAGTCGGTGACATATGACCTGCATCACTAAAATTGTTGCAGGTATAATTTGGATCATCATTCATATTCCAAAAAGGCACTCCATTTTGTTTATGGTATGCGACCATTCTAGGATACCAATCGTGATACACGGTATCTTCCTTTCCATCACCCACAGACACTTTTAGATTTCGAATATGATCCATATAAGGCAAAGATAAACGAACCCAAATGACTGCCGTAGGCACTCCTAACTGTTTTGCCAGTTCCAAGGATTGGTTTGTAAAACTCAAAATATTCTCAGAAAACCGAAAAGGGACCAAATATGAATGAAAGTCTCCAATGGCAGATTTTTTCAAAAGTTCCGGAGGAAGTACAGACTGGTGAGTTCCCGGAGTCATCGCAGAACCTTTCCCTCGATTCAAATTGGCCATCAAACTATTACGCAATTCGCGATAAGGATATAAAAACGATTCTTTATTTTTTGCCCTTGTAAGGATCACCTCTAACTTAGGACGATATTGGTAGGCACGAAACATACGTTTTGCGATTAATGTAGAAATATCATCTGTCGAAAACAATGAAAAGTGTTTTAATACAAAAGATACATTTAGTCCGTTTGTTAAAGTTTCATCTACCTTTAAAGTAGCTGCCGAGTTATACATTTCCACGGAATGATCAAACAAAAAGAAATCGGGTTTTACATTGTCTTTATGGAACTCTTCCATCCATTGTAATACATAATCTGGTTTTCCACCCGGAACAGAAAAATTAAACATCACCCAACCTGGGTATTTTTTATGAATGTATTCATTATCAAACAACAAGGCACGAGAATTTCCAAAATATACTAATACCTTGTCCCTGTCTTTGTTAGATAAATAAACTTTCAAATCTTCGTATAACTGGCGTTTTTGTATGTAATTTATATCAGAAAGCGATTTTGAAAAATATGTATGAACATTTTCTAAAAGCAAAAGTTTGTCCAAACAGAATGTAAGGAATACAACCAAAAACGGGACAAGTAAATATCGGTTACGAATGAATTCCACAATGTCTCCTAAAACTTATAATAGATAAATTCTCCGCCATCTTGCGAAAGCGTGGCGAGAAGGAAAATAGTAACAATACCGAGAACAGGAACAAGCCAAACATCATGTTTGCGAATTCGATCCCAAAACTCTGGAACATATTGTATATGGTGGAAAAATAACAAAGCAATGGATGTATAAAAAATTCGTTCCAAATTCTCAATATGTTGGAATCGAAAAGAAGAACCTGGTCCAAATAAAGATGTGGCAGAAAGCAACCATTCGTTAGACCCACCGACAAACATAACTTCCAAACTATGAGAAAAGTGAGTAAAAATTCCGTAAAAATGATCCACCATATTCGTTGCATTGTTAGAACGAAACATTAACCCGGAAATCGAAAACAAAATGAAAACGATTAAAGCTTTTAACACAATTAAGAATTTATTTTTTTGCGGTGTTAGTTTCCATCCAAGATTGTCTTCGAAGTATCTTTCCCCCGCAAGAATTACTCCCCAATAAAATCCCCAACAAATAAAGGTATAATCTGCACCATGCCAAAATCCCCCAAGGGTCATAATGACAATCAGATTTAAGTAAGTTCGAAGTTCTCCTTTGCGAGAACCACCGAGTGGAAAATAAATATAATCTCTTAACCAAAAAGATAAGGTGATATGCCAACGTTTCCAAAGTTCTCTTCCTGATGTAGAGAAAAAAGGTGCTTTGAAGTTTTCTGGTGTTTCAAATCCCAAATACAAAGCAACGGATCGTGCCATGTCTGTGAGTCCCGAAAAATCACTATAGACTTGAATCGAATAACAAACTCCTGCAATAAATAAAGAAAAGGAATCGTATTCAGCAGGTGAACCAAACACTGGTGAGATGGTCAGTGACATCGGATCTGCTACTAAAACTTTTTTAACAAGACCAGACATAAGCAAATAAGAAGCGCGATACATCTTTTCTTTACTAGGAGTTAGTTTGTCCAGGTTAGGAAAAAAATCGGTCATCCTCATGATCGGTCCTGCAATTAGCACAGGGAAAAATGCGACAAATAAAAAGTAATCTTCCACCTTTACCAATGGTTTAGATGAATCGCGGTAAGTATCAACAGCAGCAGCGATAACCTGAAACGTATAAAAACTGATCGCAAGTGGTAAAGCAATATGGATGAGGTCGGGGACCTGTTTAAAGAACGGATAGTTCGTTAAGTCAGCAAGTACCTTACTGAAAAAATATATATATTTAAAAAATCCTAAGTTGATGAGATTGAGAGATACAGTCAGTCCAATCCAAAACTTTGTGGGAGTGGATCTAATTTTTCGGTAAAGAAGGTAGTTGATGCTAATGACTGCCAAAAAGTGGAAAGTCAAAGCCAAAGAAAAGTAGGCATAAAAACTAAACCCTGCAAGTAACAGGAAATACTTTCGAAATTCTCTGGGAATGGCCCAATAGAGCAAGTATACTACGGAAAAAAAGATTAAAAATGGGATTGAGTTGAACAACATATCAAGGAAGGAATTGTCTCTCCCAGTAATCGGTTTCCGAACTTGGTGTCAATCCTTCTTTCAGGTCGTTAAACTCCGATTCGTCCTCTTCGGCTTCCCTTTTCAGCCATTCTGTGTAAAATTCCTCTGAGGTCGTTCGTTTAGCTCGGAGCCTTCTTGCGAAACTTATAATCTCCTTATCTGATGATACCACCAAACATTGTGAAGGTATTGGACATAAGTTTAAATATCCGATGATGAGTTCGTCAGCCTTTTTTTCATGGCTGTAATGGATGGAAAAATCACCCCAATTTTCTGAATAACAATCAGAGGTAATCTCCTTTTTGCCGTCAAAAAACACTAAAATTTTAGAATGTTTATTCTTCTGATAAAACCGTTTTAAGTGCTGAAGTAAGCCGTCCCGGGCATCTTGCAGACGGTATTCACCCAAACAAAATGCCAAATCAGGAAATTTATACATTAGATTCATCCCGTCGATCAGGATTCTCTCAATTACGGGCACAACTCTATTGAAACCACTTGCCAGATTCGCTTAAACCAAAAAAACGTAAACATGGGGAAAAAAATAATCATCGTCGGTGCCTCGAGCGGGATCGGAAAAGCCATAGCAGAAGCTGAATTGAACGCAGGAAATTCCGTAGCACTATTAGCCAGAAGGGAAAAGTCCCTCGAATCCATATCTAAAAAAGCAAATTCAGGAAAAGAAAAAAGAGCCTTTCCTTTGGTCTTTGATGTGACAAAGTTTTCCACAGCAGAGAAGACATTTGACAAAGCAGTGAGTTTACTTGGTGGAGTGGACGAAGTGTACTTTGCATCAGGTGTTATGCCAGAAATTTCTCCTAACGAATACAATACGACCAAAGATTTGGAAATGTTAAACGTTAATTTATTAGGTGCCGTTGCTTTTTTAAATCCAGTCGCCACATATTTCACAAAACAAAAGTCCGGCAAAATCATCGGAATTTCTTCCATCGCAGGTGAACGTGGTAGAAAAGGAAATCCAGTTTATAATACTTCCAAAGCTGCTCTTAATACATATCTGGAAGCACTTCGCAATCGTTTGTCTGAATCAAATGTGCAAGTAACAACGATTAAACCTGGATTTGTTCTAACGGAAATGACAAAAGGCCTCAAACTTCCAGAAAAAGGATTAATGAAAGCTATCACTGCAGAAGAAGCAGCAGAAAAAATTCGTAAAATCGTTGCTAGTGGTAAAGACGAAGCTTTTGTCCCTGGGATTTGGACTCTTGTAGGTCTTATCATTCGTAACATTCCCAATTTCATTTTTAAAAAACTGAGTATATAATATGGTCGCTAAAAAAACTAAATCAGCTCCTGAAATTAAAGTTCCTAATAAGGAAAAAGTGGAAGCCTGGGGAATGAGTTCTTTTTCTCTTTCACCAGTGTTTCGGCCAGAAACAGAAGAAGAAATCAAAGAACTCTTTGTTTGGGCCAACCAAACTGGCACCAAAGTTGCGTTACGTGGTGGTGGTTGCAGTTATGGTGATGCATCCACGAATACTGAAGGAGTTGTTTTAGATCTCACTCGTTTTAATAAAGTTTTAGATTTTAATCTTAAGACAGGTGTGATGACCGTACAATCGGGTGCTCGGATCAAAGATCTTTGGGAAACCGGAATCGAAAATGGTTTTTGGCCACCAGTGGTTTCGGGTACTATGATGCCAACCTTGGGTGGGGCACTTTCCATGAACATTCATGGAAAAAACAACTTTAAAGTGGGAACCATTGGCGAACACATTAAAGAGTTTACCTTCCTGACTGCCAAAGGAGATATTTTAGTTTGTTCTCCTAAAAAAAATACAGATTTGTTTTATTCTGCCATTTCCGGATTTGGAATGTTAGGTTGTTTTTTGACAGTCCAAATCAAAATGAAACCAATCTATGCTGGAAAAATGAAAATTGATCCCGTGTATGTCAGAAACTTTGACGAACTATTTGCTTATTTTGAAGAACATTATAAAACTTCTGATTATTTAGTAGGTTGGATTGATGCCTTTGCTTCGGGAAAATCTATGGGCAGGGGCCAAATTCACAAAGCCACCAACCTAAAAGAAGGAGAAGATCCTGATTTTCCTGGTAATTGTTTACTGGAAAGACAACACCTTCCTTCTCGCCTATTCTATGTAATTCCTAAAAAATGGATGTGGATCCTTATGCGTCCTTTTAGTTTTCCTTTGGGGATGCGACTCATCAATTTGGCAAAATGTATTGCGAGCATTCTCGTAAACAATAAAGCCTATTACCAAGGCCATGCTGAATATGCATTCCTTTTGGACTATGTTCCTAATTGGAAGTTTGTTTACAAACCAGGTGCAATGATCCAATACCAAGTGTTCATTCCCAAAGAAAACGCCAAACAAGCGTTCCGTGAAATTTTCACTATATGCCAAGAACGTGGAATTGTAAACTACCTATCTGTTTTCAAAAAACACAAACCAGATCCGTTTTTACTGACTCATGCTGTGGATGGATTTTCTATGGCAATGGACTTTCCTGTTACCCGAGGGAACCGAGAAAAACTATGGTCTCTCTGTCATGAGCTGGATGAAATTGTACTAAAACACAAAGGAAGATTTTATTTTGCAAAAGACTCCACCCTTCGTAAACGAGTGATGGAATCTTATTTTCCTAAAGACAATCTTAAACGTTTCTATTCTCTGAAGAAAAAGTATGATCCAAAAGGAATTTTACAAACAGATCTTTACAAACGAGTTTTTTTAACAGAAAACTAAATTTTTAACCAAAACTCAAACAAAAATGTTTAATCATTCTTGTTTGGGTTTTGTATACTCAAAAATATGAAACATCGCAACTGAATACCCAATTATATCAGACCCACAACATACGAACAAATTAAATATTCATTTTTCTATACAGATAATAGGCAGCGGTAGTAAAAATCACTGGTGTCATCCACATACCGATCCAAATCGGCAAAGCACCATTTTCCGCTAAAGTTTTGGCAGTCGAATTCAAAATATAATATAACAATACAACTGCGATAGTTAAACCAAGACTTGCCACACCTGCAGAACGTTTGGTGATCGCACCGGCAAGTGCACCAAGAGCCACTACAACAAAAGACATAAGAGGCATTGCAAACGCCATATGTTGTTGGATGATCACATTTCGGAAAGGAATTCCTTTGGTGATCCTCGATTCTATTTCATCGGCCAATTCAAAAAAATTCATCTCTTCAGGATTACGAATTGGTTTAGAAAAGTAAGCTAAATCCTCAGGGAAGTCATAAGTTTTTTCTGCATATTTGGTTCGAGAAACTAATTCTAAGTTTTCATTAAATCTAACTTCTTCTGCATCATACAAAACCCAACTATGAGGGGATGGAATGAACTTTGCCTTTTGAGAGGACACAGTGTACGTTGGATGACCATCTGGCGTGATTTCGATATAATTGAATCCACCTTTCACAGTGTTTTCTTTTTCATCGATCCAATAGACGTAATAAAATCCTTTTTTCCCTTTGATATGCAATTGGTAAACAAAATCGATCAATCGATTGGAACCCTTTGCCATGATACTATATTCGATTTGGGCTTTTTTGTTTGCCGGGATCACAATTGTTTGGCCAAACAAAGTCATAATAAGCCACATCGAAATTCCAAAAAACAAAATGGGTGTGATGATCCGAATAAAAGAAACTCCAGCCACCATCATCGCCACTAGTTCTTTGTTTACACTAAATTGGCCGATCACAAAACAAACGGAAAACATCAGTGCTGGTGCGACAACTTGATCCACCATCGATGGCAAAGAATACAAAACATGTAAATACACATGTGTTTGGTTAACTTTAGAAGAAACCAAATACTTCATCACATCGGTGAACTTATAAATCACAATCATCGATGTTAACATGATGAGAGTACCAATAAAGGTTTTGAAAAAATCTAAAAATAAATAACGATCTAATGTTCTAAAAGGAATGAACTCTCTTTTGAACCAAAGAAATGGAGTTAACAGCAAATTCATAAAATTTCTAGTAATAACATACTCATATCGTCGGAAATTCGTTTTGCCGAAAATGACATGGAGTCCTCATATAGAGCATTTAAAAAATCTTCACCTTTTTTGTCAGAATGATTTTTTATAGAGGAGAGTAAATGTTCGTCTCCATAAATCTCTCCCGCTTCATTAAAAACTTCCAAAATCCCATCAGAATAGAGTAAAATTCGGTCTCCAGAATTTGGTGTGATCGTAAAATCTTTTAAATTAGGTTTTAAATAAGAAACAATCAGAGTGCCCATCCCTTCCATAAACTTTGGATCTGAATTCTTTTCCATTCGGATGAGAGGGGGGTGGCCTGCGATGGAATATCGAATTTCTTTTGTGTCCGTATCTACAAAGAGTACACAAGCGCTAATATGATTACCTGGCACTAACGTTTGCAAGTCGGTATGGATTGATTTTAAACAAAGAGAAGGTTCGTTTTGGTTTCCATGAATTTTAAATGCAAGGACTGCCATTGCAGAAACCATAGCCGAGGCAATTCCATGACCAGATACATCCGCAAAAAAAAGCGCCAACTTTCCATCTTCCCTTTCCAAATAACTAATGGCATCACCACCCACTTGCCCAAAAGACCTAAAAAAAGAATGTAGGCGAAGACCTTTTGTTTTTGGCCAGTCGGTCGTAACCAAATTGGATTGGGTTTCGTTTGCCAATTCAAGTTCATTTAACATTCGATCCTGAAACCCTTTGAGTTGGGATTCAGAGATCCTAAGTTTTTCAACAGAACTTAATCGTATATTAAGTGTTAAATAAGAAACGAGCGCCGGAGTAATGATTGCAGAAAGATATAGTGGTAAATCTACCTGAGGTTCTCTTGTATAAATGCCAATAAGTATTCCCGCAGAAGTGATCGTTCCTAAATACGAAACAAGGGAACGACGATCAACAAAACTCACTCCAATACAAGAAAGAACCAAAATCATCCCTACCAGATAACCGATGTAAAGTGAATTCCAATAAAGTAAAATGAGAGAATGTGCACTCATCGTATAAAAGAAAAAAAGCATGATGGATTGGATTTGATTCCGAACCCAATCTGAAAAATATGTAGCTATAAAAAATCCGAAGGTGACAGAGGCATGTAGGATGCGAATCCATTTAGGATCATACAATCCCAACTCTACAGTAGGAGCAAACACTCCAAAACCGATAAAACTAAAAAAAACAATAAGGCAGATTCTTGAAATCTTCATCACCTCATCATCAAGTTTAAATCGTTCTTGGAAGGATGATTTTGTCATACCAGATGATTTGATCCAAATTTAGTTTTAAAAAGTTCAGGAAGGGCCGAAGGTTTTTGTAATTCAAAATCAAACCAAACAAAGGCAGCATTTCCTGTTAATACACATTCTTCGTTTTCATTCCACATGGAGCAAATCACAGTGAATGCTCTAGAAGATATGGATTCGACTTCCAAGGTAATCTCTAACGTAGCAGGAAAAACAACTTGTTTGCGATAATCCATATCGAGATGTGTTAACACAGGCCCAGCTTTCACTGGTTTTAATGGTGAGTCCCACAATCCTTCTTTAGTAAAATAATCGGCCCTAGCAGATTCAAAGTATCTAACATACGTAACATTGTTTACGTGACCGAACGCATCCATCTCACCCCAGACTACCTGTTGTGTAAATTTATGTTTGTATTTGATTGGTTTTGGCATTTGTTGTTACCGAACTTCAAATAAAGAAAGAGATAAAACTTTATCATCTCTATCTTTTACTTGCAAACGATATTCTCCCTTCTTTGGTTCCCAGAGGTAAGGCCCTCCGGCAGAGCCAATCTTTTCATCGTTTAAATAATAAGAATACGAAACATCGTAAGAACTGAATGTAAAGAGGATTTTTTGGCGACCTAAAGGAATATCTGGATCCAATGCAAAGATACTTCCATTCACTGGCGTAAGGATCCTTGTTGTCTTTGTCCTCTCTATCCTACTCTCCTTAGACGATGTAAAACTGGAATTTGAATCATCTGAACTTATCTCTTGAGGTGGATTTAGTTTAGAACCTAGTGATTCATGAAGTAAATCCATAGTCTCTCGCCAAACAGGAGCGGCACCTGTAATTCCCGAAACATCTAACATCGGCGCTCCTGTGGGATTTCCTACCCAAACTCCTACGGTATAAATTTCCGAATAACCGATACACCAATTGTCTCTCATATCTTGACTGGTTCCGGTTTTGACAGAAGTATAATAAGCAGTGGATAAAAAATTATCCCAACCGAATCCGAGTGACCTAGCTTCCCGATCAGAAAGGATTTCTGATACCAGATAACTAGTTTTAGGCGAAAATACCCTTCTTGGATTAATCAATTCACTGGAAAGATCAAATATTAATTCGGAATACATTCCACCGTTGGCTAAGGTTCGGTAAGCATTTGTCAATTCTAGAAGTGTGATGTCTGCTGTTCCGAGAGCCAAAGATGGGCCGTAAAACTCTGAATAACGGAGACCAGTGATTCCGAGTCTTTCTAATACCAAAATGAACTCGTTAATATCGAGAAAAGACAATGAACGGATGGCCGGAATATTTAAGGACGAACCAAGGCTTTCGCGAACCGTAACATTTCCCTTATAGGATTTATCATAGTTTAACGGCCGATAGATTCCTTGGTAAACAGGAATTCCCACAGGAGAATCGGAAAGAATCGAATCGGGATTAAGTTTATTTTCTTCGAAGTTTTGTGCATAGACAAATGGTTTTAAAGTGGAACCCACTTGTCTTTTACTGCGAATGAGATCCAGTTTGGAGACTGAACTTTCTTCCCCAATATTAGGAACATAAACCAATACTTGGCCTGTGCGATTCTCGATCACAATCACAGCCCCATCTTTTACATTTTTGTCGGTCAGTGTTTTTACATTTCGTTTTAGGAGCTCTTCCACTTTTCTTTGGAAGGTTAAAGACAATGATGAGTTCACTTGTGAATTGTAATGAACCTGCTCTTTATTTTTTTCCGCAAAGGAAACATCCAAAATGGTTTTTGTATAAAGCGGAACAAAGGATGGGTATTGGGGATAATCTAAATTTCGAAATAAACTTTCCCTAACAAATTGGGAGATAGATTCACAGTCACTGGCACCATCTTTTTCTTTTTTAAGTAAACAAACTCGTTTGATGACTTTTTCAATAGAACTTTGAGGTGAACGAATGAGGGCCGCGAGTAAATAAGCTTCGTTAGGTGTAAGAGCATCAGGAGATTTCCGAAAGAGCCCTTTACTTGCAGAGGTAATTCCTTTTAACTCTCCTCTGAAATAAATCAAATTGATATAAGCTTCAAAAATTTCTTCTTTAGACCAAGTTTCCTCTAACTCCACTGCCCTTTGGATTTGTTTTAATTTTTGAAAGATTGTTTTTCGTTTGGATGCAGAGGATTTTAGTTCTGGATCCAAAAGGGAAACAAGTTGCATGGTAATCGTCGATCCACCTCGTAACGTTTGTCCTTTTAAATTCCCTAAGAAAGAAGAAACAAGTGCATTGGAATCGATACCTGTATGTTCAAAGAAACGTTTGTCTTCTGCATGAATCACAGAATCGATTAAGAACTTAGGAAGTTTTTCATAATCGGTCCATTCTTCTGACCGGTAATCCTTTCGGATTCGGTATCTTTGGATGAGTTCCCCACTCCTATCAAACACTTGTATGTCGGAAGGATGGTATTGTGATTTTACTTCTTGGTAAGTTGGTAAAGCACCCAGGGAATAATTACAAAAAAAGATTCCAATGATAAATATAAATTGGGGGAAAAACTTACCAGTGAAAGGCAAATTAAACTTTGTTTTTTTATGATTGGGAAGTCTCGACATTTTCGAAACCAGTTTCTATGATAAAATGACTACCATACTCTCTTACTTTATGAGGAACTTCTGACCAAATTTTATCGATTGGTTGGTGTTCTGGGATTTGGCATAAAATTAGGAATGGTTTTTGTAAAGATAAACAAAAAGCATATAAACTTTCTAACATTTCTTTCATTCGAGTAGGAGTTTCCGACCAATACGTGTAAGGTGGATCCAAATAAAAGATATAAGCTGATTCTTCTCCCAATTCCCACTTTAATGCGTGTTTGGTTGCATCTTTCCTAAATAATTGTACATTGGTGAGGCCACGAAAAAGAGAATGAAGTTGGCGGAAACGAGTTTGGTCTAATTCATAGGTGAGTAGTCTTTTTACTGAAAGGCTATAAGCTTCCGCAGAAATTTGTCCACTGCCAGCAAAATAATCACAAAACAAAACAGAATCAAAACTAAGACCCCAAGAAAGCAGGCGAGAATCCATAAGGGAAAAAATAGCTTTTTTGACGAGGCTATTGGTAAAATTTAAATGTCCAGAAACATCGGGTGGGGTTGGAATTTCTTTTCCTTTCCACTTTCCTTGTGTTATACGTAATCCTTTCATTTATTTACCTGAGGATTTAATCTCTTCTAGCTGTGATAACACGTGTTTGGAGGGAGAGTTTGATTCAATTTCAGAAAATACTTTTTTTGCTTCTGATTCATTTTTTAGATTCATAAGACCAAGTCCGTATAAAAGAAGCGCATCATTGTACTTGGGGCTTGTTTTTCCAAATTTTTGGAAATCTTTTCCCCATTCAATGAGTAAATCTGACTCACCAAACACAAGAGCGCGTTCCATAAACAAATAGATTGCGTTCCAATAGTGAACCGATGATCGAAAGTTAGGTGGAACATCACGAACCACCTTAGCCTTAAGTTGTGCCCAATTTTCTTCTGTAGAAACATAAAGGAAAAAAATCCGAGGATCCTTCTCATTCTCAGGTCCGTTTAAGTATTGTAGGGACCCTTTGGAAACAGTAGCGTAATTTCCTTTTTTAAATTCGGCATAGAGGGTTGAAAAACCTGAGGTTTCTCCCCAAAGGAACGAAGGCAGAATTAAAAAACCAAAAATATACTGAAAATAAGACAAATTACAGTTCGGTGATATTCGAAGATCCGCACATAGGGCAGATCAATTCCCATGAATCGAGGTATTCGTCCTCCCCTTCGGCTTCCCAACGGTGGTCACAATCCTCACAAGCATATGTTACGACGTCTTCGTTGAGGCTATCTGCATCGAATTCGTCATCATCTAAAAAGTCATCTTCCATACCCTTCCCACTAAATCACAAAGAAAAAGCCGTGTCAAGTGGGGAGGGCAAAAAAAAATGGGAACCAACGATGGCGATTTACTCCCGGTACGAACCGCACAGAAAAAAGAAATCAAAGACACCGCTATTTCTATTGGTTTTAGCGCTTGGTCTGTCCATGTTAGGGTTTACCTATAGAAAAGAAATTTATTTTCTTTTTGCAAAAGACCAAAGTGTCAGAGCAGAAAAAACCAAAGAAAAAACAATCGAACTCTGGAAATCAGGAAATCTCAAAGAAAAAGATATAGAAGATTTCCAATCCATTGCCACTACCTATTCAGAAAAAGATCCAACCGATCCTGTTGCCTTTCATTTGATCGCAAGGAGTTTGTATTGGAACCTATACCGAATCGGAATTTATTTTGACCACGATAGTTTAATTTTGCACTTAGGATCCGAGTTTAAAGACTTCATTGGATCTTCTGTTCTTGCAGATTCCACTTTGGATTCGATCTTTTGGAATGCAAGGACCGCCGAGTCTTTTTCCTCTTCCCCATTTTCCGATTGGGAAAATAACAAAGTATTGTTGTTTTTAGGGGAAACACACCGCCAAGTCAAACGGCCGCAAGTTTTGATTAACGAATACGGAAATTTGGATCGTTCTAAACTTTCTCCCGAGTTCCAAACTGTTTATATTTGGTTACTCACCTTCAATACTATGTTAGCTGGTGATGCCACAGGCCTTGATAAACTTATTACCATAACGAAAGACCCAACTTACAAAGCGGGAATCCAATTCACTCCAAGAGAAGAAAATTTTTTACGAGGACTTGGAAAGTTTTATAAAAAAGATTATGTAGGTGCATTGTCTCTACTGAGGCAAGCCAAGTCCAATAACCCGGACAGAATCACAGAAACTTCCATCATCACCGAAGCTACAATCTTTCACTTACAAAACCTTTCTCAAAAAGGTATCGATCTATTAGAAGAGTTTTATCTTTCTTCAGGCAAAAAAAATCCAGAGATCCCACTTCTTGTGGCTAAAATGGTTTCGGAAAAACCAGGAACCAAAACCAAATTGGATTTAACACCGGATAAAATAGAATGAAAGTTTCCCTTTTTACATTTTCCAATTTTTTTTCTAAATCTCAAACAATGCAGCTAACGGTCGCTATTTTATTTTTTGGTCTTTCATCTATTTTCTTTTCCAACTGCGGATTGTTTTATAAAGGAGTTCCCAAAGCAGGTGAATTCTGTTATGTGCTCGTCAAACCACCAGAATGTTTGTATGTAGAATTTGAATCCAAAAAACTAATTTGGAAAGATGTAGAATATATATTAGAAGAAAAACTCCGGATGGATTATTTTTTTAAATCCAATGGAGAATTGTATGAACTCACAGTTTCCACTGTCAATCGAGTGGAAATAAAAAATTTAACTACAAAAAACTTCAATCAATTCTATATGAGAAAAAAAGATAAGTTTGTAGAAATTCCAGCACAGGGCGCCAAACATGAGTAAGTCGATTGAAGAAATTCAAAAAGAAATCATAGCGGAGTTTTCTGATCTAACCGACTGGGAAGAAAAATTCCAATACCTAATCGAGTTGGGTGAAGAACTTCCCCCCTATCCCGATGAAAAACGAACAGAAGAATATATAGTCCCTGGTTGCCAATCTCGAGTTTGGGTAGCACCAAAATTGGAAGCCGGAAGATTGGAGTTCGATGCGGATAGTGACACAGCTCTCACAAAAGGTCTAATCGCCATTTTAATACGCGTGTTTTCAGGACAATCTCCCAAAGATATAGCGGATGCCTCACTAGGTTTTATTGAAGAAGTAGGTCTTGCAAAGTTTCTTTCTATCTCACGAAGGAACGGACTTTTTTCTATGGTACAAAAACTAAAAGGATACGCAGAAAAAGCGTAACCATTTTCTTTTTTCCTTTTCAAACGATAAAGACTCGCATAGAATTCTGAAACGAATCTGAATCAGGAATTCTATGAAACGAAGTTTTATCTTTTTACTGTTATTAACCTTTGTACATTGTGGCAAAGACCTCTCCCCTTTTGGCGGTGAACCAGAAATAACCACATTAAAACCCCGATTGAAACCAGAGTGGCCAAACCCCAACTGGAAAGTTGTCTCACCTGAATCCGTAGGAGTATCTTCCAGCAAACTTGGATTAGTGGAAGAATATGCTTTCACAAGAACCGGGGATGAAACCGATCGCAAAGGAAGGCGAACCGATGCATTGGTGATTTTAAGAAATGGAAAACTCATTTATGAAAAATATGCGAGAAACTTTTCCGAAGATAAAATTCATTTAACTTGGTCAGTTTCTAAAAGTATTTTACAAACCATGTATGGAATTGCTGTCAAAGAGGGTCTTGTTAAGTTAGACGATCCCGGTTATTACCATTACGAACCATTGAGTCGCGATGAAGCACATAAAAAAATTACGATTAGGCACCTACTCAATATGTCATCTGGTCTTGCTGCCGAAGAAGGATATGAAAGTGGCCCCTTAAAATCATCTGTGATCGCCATGTTGTATACTAGAGGCCGTAAAGACATGGGAGCCTTCTGTGCAGGCCTTCCTCTCCGTGCAGAACCAGGAACCCAAGTTTACTATTCCAGTTGTGATACCAATATCCTCTCTGCCATTCTCAAAAAAGTATATGGTGCCGAAGAATACGACAAACTTCCCTTTGAAAAAATATTCAAACCTCTTGGGATTACAAACGTAACTTTTGAACGAGATGGATCGGGAACTTATGTTGGTTCCTCTTATCTTTATATGACTGCCAAAGACTTAGCTAAAATTGGTTATTTATATTTAAACGATGGTGTTTGGAACGGCGAACGTTTGTTACCTGAAGGTTGGGTGCAGTTTACAAGAACTCCTGCCCCTGGATATAAAACCACACCATATTCCGAGGATTTAGACCAAGACAATTATACAGCCCACTGGTATGCCAATACAGGTGTCCCCGAAAGAGGAGTTCACGAACCTTGGCCCGATGCCCCAAAAGATACCTTTGCAGGCCTTGGACACTGGGGACAGATGTTGTATGTAATTCCAAGCCTTGATTTAATCATTGTTCGGTTTGGTGATGATCGCGAAAAAGCGTTTATCAAAAATGATTTTTTAAAATTTGTGAAAGAGTCGGTAATTCGGTAATCTTATGAAAAGAAAAATTTCTGTGATCCTATCATTGTTGTTTTTATTTATTTTGTTTTGGTCGCAGTGGAACTGGAAACATCTATCTAGTTTCCCATCCATTATCTCTAGTTTTTATTCCAAAGAATATTGTAGTTGTTACTTTGTGATGCAACTTTCCGAAGAACAGTGCCATGACTTTGCTCGCCAGTGGGTTCCTATTAGCGAATTCAAATTAGACAAAGAAAATATGTCTGTGACTGTGAAGGGACTAGGACGAACCAATACAGCCAAATTCCATTCTAAAGAATACGGTTGTACTCTTGTGACAGAATAAAGTAAACGCTAACGATAATATCTCATTCCAGGAAAGATGAAGTTGATTCCAAAGATAAGTCCTTTGGCTTTGACTTCTTCTGGAACGGGACCAAAATTTTGTCCTCGGATCGAATCCATACAAGCTTGGTCTACCACCACTTGGCCTTGTGAGGTCACCAAACGGACATCCAAAACTTGACCTTGTTCGCTTAACATAAATAAAACTTTGGTTTCCCCTTCTTTGATTCCCTCTCTTGCCACTACACCTGCCATATCGCGGTAAGCATAGTTTCCACCACCTGGCGGGGCAAAAGATTCCTCAATTCGTTTTAACATGTTTTTGAAATAATAATAACCTGCTAATTGTTTGGTGGGAATTGTCAGGGCTTTGGCTCCGTCCCATCGGAACAAAAAGTCTTGTTGGAACCTATAGTTAAAAGGAATTTTTGTCATTTGTCCGGAACTTGCTGACTGGTTCGGACTTTCTTCGGCATTGGAATTAGTTTTAGGATCGGCTTTAAAAATCCCTACTTCAAAAAGTTCTTCTTCTTTGGATTGTTCTGATTTGGGTTGGGCTTTACTTGGAGTGGAAGCAGAACTTCCCATAATGAATTCACGAAATTGTGTGAGAGTATGAAATCCTTGTTTTTCAGTGAGACCACCGCCACCCGACGAATCCTTGTTAGAGAGAGCTTTGTATTCATCTTTTTTGTCTGGGTTGATGAACTGTTGTTCTACAAGAACTTCGTAAATTTTTTCCTGTTCTTTGGGTCCTAACATTTCTGCGGCTTGTTCTTCCGCCAACATTTTCCAAAGCATATTTCGTGTGATGAGATGAGCGAGCACAAAGGAAGCGATAAGGATAACAAAGGTGAAGGCAAAGAAAAGCCTTCGTTCCCCTTCTTCCTTTTCAGGTAACCGGAAATCAAAAGAGAGTTGGGCCATTTTCGCGATTTTCCCCGATATTTCCAGTATACACAATTCCCAAATGTTCGTAAGCCTTTTTCGTGGCCACACGCCCTTGTGGTGTCCGGTCAATGAGACCTACTCGGACAAGAAATGGTTCGTAGGTATCTTCTAAAGTGCGTTCTTCTTCCCCGAGAACCACAGCGATGGGTTTGATTCCCACAGGCCCACCACCATAACGATGGATGAGGATGTCCAAAATTTGGCGATCGACGGCGTCGAGGCCCAAATGATCCACACCCATCCTTTCAAACGCAAACTTACAAGTTTCTAAACTCACAGAGGTTTCATTGCGAACTTCGGCAAAGTCCCGAACACGTTTCAAAAGATGATTGGCAATCCTGGGAGTTTTGCGGCTTCGTTTTCCAATCTCCAAAGCCACCCCATCGCCCAGAGAAACACCCAGCAGTTTTGCCGAACGATCCACGATGATTTGCATTTCCCCATCGGTATAAAAATCCAGTTTGAGGTGGATTCCAAACCTTGTTTTCAATGGTTCACTCACAAGCCCAGAACGTGTCGTGGCACCAACGAGGGTAAAGGGTTGGAGTTGGATCTGGAGGGCATTGGCAGTGACTCCTTCGCCCACCACAAGGTCCACAAAGAAGTTCTCCATGGCAGGATAGAGTAACTCTTCCTGTTTTTTAATAAAACCGTGAATTTCGTCGATAAAGAGGACTTCGTTGGTTTTGAGTAAGGTTAAAAAACGAACAAGATCCGCACCCTTAGAGATAGCAGGAGCGGAAGTGGGAGTGAATGCCACGGCAAGTTCATTGGCAATGATATTGGCCAAGGTGGTTTTACCAAGGCCTGGAGGACCGGAAATCAGAACATGGTCAAGGGGACTCTTTCGTTTCCGAGCCGCTTCCACATAAACCGAGAGATTGGCTAGAACCTCTTTTTGACCTATAAATTCGGACAATTTAGTAGGGCGAAGGCTCGGTTCATCTTCGCCCGGTTGGATCCAATCTTCTCTTAAACTCACCTCAATTGGGTTTCTGCTCTGGAGTGATGGAAGTCAAGATTTCATTTTTATTTCGAATGATTTTTATCTCAATTCGTTTTCCAATTTTAGAAGACCTCACAAAACCAATGAGTTCTTCTGGGGTTTGGATTTCTTTTCCTCCCATTTCCACAATCACATCAAAAAGTTTTAATCCCGCTTTGTCTGCAGGAGATCCCTTGATGATTTGGCGGACAATCGCACCTTTTGTGTCTTTGAGTTTGAGTTGTTCCACATCCTCTTCATTGACGGCATCAAGGCCTACTCCAATCCACGGACGAGTGACTTTCCCATTGGTTTTGATTTCTTCTGCCACTCTCCGCGCTTCGTTGATTGGTATGGTAAATCCAATCCCCACAGAGCCACCTGATTGAGAAGCAATCATACGATTGATTCCAATCACTTCGCCTCGGATGTTGAGAAGTGGACCACCACTATTTCCTTGGTTGATGGCAGCATCGGTTTGGATATAAGAGAGTCCGGAAGAATCAATTCCACCGCGTTGTACCGCAGAAACAACTCCTACAGTAAAGGAATGTTCAAATCCGAGTGGGGCTCCAATGGCAATGGCCCAGTTTCCAACTTTGACTTTATTGGAATCGGCAAGAACAATCGGACGAAGTGTACCTTTTGGTGCATCTATCTTCAGTAAGGCGATGTCCATGGTTTCATCTGAACCAATGAGTTTGGCATCAAAGGTTTTTTGATTTTTAAACTTCACTGTGAGTTTGTCCATGTCTTTGATCACATGGTGGTTGGTCATAATATAACCTTCTTCGTTCAGAACAATCCCTGATCCTAGACCTGATTGTTTTTGTTTCATCACACGGCCAGATCCACCACCTGGCCGTCCAAAAAAATGATCAAAATACGGGTCTCCCGAAAACGGGTGTTGTTGGACATTGACTGTCCTTTCTGTGGCAATCGAAACCACACTGGGAGAAACTTTATCAAAAACTTCTTGGAAGGCATCTTCCAAAGCCACTGCTTGTGTTTGGGCTGGGGATAATTTTTCTCCACCGTCTGCTTTTAATTGCAGAGGATTTTCGGTAGAATTTCCGCAAGTAAGAATGGGAGACAAAAATGTTCCCAACAGTAAAAAACTAAAAGCAACTGCTAAGTAACGTAAAGGATTCGATTTTTTTAAAGTCATAGACAATTAACACTCTCTCCTATCATATAAGACCCCAAAAGTTCCAGGAAAGTTCTCATTTCTTGGGATCGTTTTTTTACAAAAAAACTTGAACATTTTGTACCAAGATACTCTAGTCTTTTTATGGCAAAACGAGTTTTTATCCCTCTCTGTCCTGGCTTTGAAGAAATGGAAGCCATCATCCTCATTGATGTTTTGAGAAGAGGAAATGTCGAAGTGGTATCCGGCGGAAAATCCAAAGATCCCATCCTTGCGGCAAGAAAAACTCTCCACTTGGCGGATAAAACTTTTTCAGAAATCATTCCCAGTGAATTCGATGCCATCCTTCTTCCTGGCGGCCTGGAAGGAACCAAACAACTCATGAAAGATCCAGAAATTAGTTCGATTCTAAAATCATTCCACCAACAATCAAAAATGATTGGCGCCATTTGTGCGGCTCCCAGTGTGCTCAGAAATTTAGACATCATCTCCGGTGATGATCCATATACTTCCTTTCCTTCTTCCGATGATTTAGCAAAAGGGAAAGGGGGAATGTATACAGGAAAAAGAATCGAATCACATAACAATATCCATACGAGCATCGGCCCGGGTTCTGCTTTTGAATTTGCTTTGTATTTATTAGAAAGTTTAGAAGGAAAAGATGTGATGGAAAAAGTGAAGTTGGGATTACATTTACCTTAGAATAAGATACTTGTTTGTTTTTAAAATTTCTATTTCGTTATAAAACTCTGATTAGTTGATAGATTCCCTTTCATTCACTAAAGAAATTACGGCTTTTTCTTCCGTATCAAACACTTCTAAATGACTTTCCATTCCTGTGAGTTTAAATACTTTAGCTACCGATCCGTGAACGCTACAAACCTTTAAATTTCCGTGGTATTTTTTTAGTTTGTACATAGCAGTGACGAGTGTCCCGATTCCAGAGCTATCCATAAACGGAACTTTTTCCAGATTCACAACGATCTCATATTGGTGTTTCCGCATTTTATCATCCAGAATGTCTTTCAATTCTTTTGCATTGTACAAATCAACCTCACCTTCAATGATGATGATAGCAACTTGATTGGATGACTTCTCGTGGATGATCATTTGTAATGAGTTTGCATTTCGAAGGAGAATGAAAAGTCAAAAATTACATTCGAAAGACACCAAATGGTTTTCTTTCTTCCTTTCTTTGGCTTAAGATGGACAATGCCCTTCCTAAAACTTTCCTTGTATCGGCTGGATCAATGATTCCATCATCCCAAAGGCGAGCAGAACTATACACTGCCGAAGATTTGTTTTCATAATCTTCTAAAATTGGTTTTTTAAATATGGCCTCTTCGTCTGCGGACACTGTTTCTTTTGCCGCTTCTTTTTGGTCTTTTTTCACAGTCCAAAGAACATTGGCAGCTTGTTCTCCTCCCATGACGGAAATTCGAGCATTGGGCCACATCCATAAAAATTCAGGGGCAAAGGCACGACCACACATTCCGTAATTTCCCGCACCATAAGAACCACCAGTAACAATCGTTAGTTTAGGCACTGTGGTAGTAGAGACGGCATTCACCATCTTGGCACCGTCCCTAGCAATTCCATTGTTTTCGTATTTTTTTCCTACCATAAATCCTGTGATGTTTTGGAGGAATAAAAGTGGAATTCTTCTTTGGTCACAAAGTTCAATAAAATGCGAAGCCTTCAGCGCTGACTCAGAAAATAAAACGCCATGATTGGCAATGATCCCAACAGGATATCCATACACTTCGGCAAACCCGGTCACAATGGTAGTGGCATATAGTTTTTTAAATTCATGAAATCTAGATCCATCCACAATCCTTGCGATAATCTCTCTTGGATCGTAAGACTTTTTTGAATCTCTTTCGATGATCCCGTAAATTTCTTCTATGGGATACAGAGGTTCTTCTGTTTCTTTGGGTTGTGATTCTTTCTTTGAGTTAATATTTTTAATGATAGAACGAGTAATCTCCAAGGCATGAAAATCATCTTCTGCATAATGGTCTGTCACACCGGAAATTCGGCAATGGACATCAGCCCCACCTAACTCTTCCCCTGTGACAACTTCGCCTGTAGCTGCTTTCACCAGAGGTGGGCCACCAAGAAAAATTGTACCGTTTCCTTTAACAATGACAGATTCATCAGACATAGCGGGAATATAAGCACCACCAGCAGTACAAGACCCCATAACAACCGCTATTTGAGAAATTCCTTTAGCACTCATCCTTGCTTGGTTGAAAAAAATACGACCGAAATGGTCTTTGTCTGGAAACACTTCATCTTGCATGGGTAAAAATGCCCCACCAGAATCAACCAAATAGATACAAGGAAGAGAATTGTTTTCTGCAATCTCCTGTGCACGAATATGTTTTTTGACTGTGAGAGGATAATAAGTTCCGCCCTTGACTGTCGCATCATTGGCAACAATCATACAGTCCACACCTTCCACTTTACCAATGCCAGTGATGATTCCTGCAGAAGGAACGGGATCCGAATAAACCCCTTCTCCTGCTAAACCACAGATCTCCATAAACTCAGTTCCCGCATCAATGAGTTCTGCAATTCGTTCTCTGGCTGTGAGTTTCCCTCTTGATTTATGTTTCTCAAGGGCCTTTTTCCCGCCACCTAACTTCACGTTATCGATGATTTTACGAATTGGTACAATGGTTTCTAAATATGCGGTACGGTTTGCTATAAATTCAGAGGATTGCGGGTTTGTTTTGGAGATGATTCTTTCCATATTAATCCTTGTTCTGTTTGTTAAAATGAAAGGTTTTTGTTTTTTTATGTGAGAAGGAATCTACAAAGTAATGGAGTTTTTCAAATATCACTTCAGGACATTCTTCCATTGGAAGGTGTTTGGCCGGTAAAAAAACAAGGCTACTTGTCCGAAGAGTTTCTTTCATATACTCGGTTTGGTTGGGCGAAATACGAAAATCTTCTTCCCCAATATAAATTTGACGAAGACCCACAAAGTTTTTGGCACCTTCTTCGATCTCGCGAAGGGCATGGGTCGAACGATCCACGTTTCGAACAAATTCTAATGTGTTTTTGCGTGCCTTTCCTTCAAATAACAAATGATACATGGTCTTTTCCCATTCATACGAAAGCTGATGAGTTTTATTTACGAGAAATAATTTATATATCAGCCGAAGGAGCGGTGGGCGAAACAAAAAGGAAAATACTTCGCCAAGTAGTGGCAAACGTAAGAAATGAAGGGGAAAATAAAAACGAAACTTTGGCAAATTCATAAATCCACCTAAAATGGATAAGGACTTATATTGATTTGCATGTTCTTTAAAAGTAAAACATAGAATCGGCAGTGAATAATCAAAGGCTACAACATGTACCTTTTTATCCCCGACCACCTTCTCCAAAAACGGAGCCAAATAATGGGCTTGGAGCCTATGTGAAAGTGGTCCATCCGGTCTTGTGCTAAACCCCGTTCCCAAAAAATCAAGTGCGATCACTCGGTAATGTGCGGATAATAAATTCACCAATTTACGGTAGTTATATGATGTTGTTAAAAAACCAGGCAAAAGAAGGATTGTTTCTTCACCTTTTCCTTCATCCAGATAAAAAAAACGTAAGTCATCAATTTCTACTGTTTTTCCAGAATTGATATGTTCCAACAAACTGGGTGTCATGTTTACTCCGCAAAACTTCCGTATAATTTCCGCAAATACTCTTCTTCAAATTCAAAAAGATTCATACCGCGACGTGCCATGATTTTTTTTGTATCAAAAAGAAACTCTTCCAAACGGTAACGACCACCAGGTTTGATCCAAGTAAATGCAGGTACATACCCTTGGATTCTGGATTCCACAACGTTGCTTGCAATATCAAAAACTGTTCCGGTATTTGACATCACTCCAATCGCAAGTTTTGTAAAGGGACCAATCAGAGATCCAAACTTAATGGTTCCAGTATTGACTATCGAATCGCCAATCTTTAACTTCACGATTCCATAATTGTTTTTTAAATCACTCGTAGTGGACAAAGCACCTAGGTTCACCCATGTGGAAACAAAACTATGACCAAGAAAACCTTCATGGTGTTTGTTGGTGTAATCTAAAATGATCGAGTTTTCTACTTCCCCGCCAATACGACATTGGTTTCCAATAAGGCAGCCACCAGTAATACGAGCATTGTCGATTTGAGTATTTTTTCCGACAAAAAGCGGGCCTTCTAGAAAACTGAACGAGGAAATTTTGGCACCATCTTCAATGAGGATGGGTCCATGAGTGGTATCAAAAACAACTCCAGGATAAACAGTTGCCCCCGGATGGATATAAAGGTGTTTTTCCTTTCCTACAATATGAAACCCTGCTTGTTTTGCTTTGTACTTTTGGCGAAATCGTTTCCAATCTTTTTCTAAATTGAGAATGTCCTCGATGATAGAAGTGACTGTACCTAAAAGTTCCCAAGGTAGGTAAGAATCAGAACTATAAATCGAATCGTATACATCAAGGTTAGCCGGTAAAATATGTGGGTATCTTTGAAAAATTAGTTTCTCAAAGAACGGATTTGGGCCTTTGTAAAAAATTTTGGCACCTGGATATTTACGTTCTAATTTTTCAAGTAAACTAACACCACCAAGGTTCCATTCAAAAAAAGAATGAAATCTTGATAGTGGCTCAAGAGACGGGTTTCTTTTCGAATCGTCAAATAAGAGATTCACTGTTTACTCCACGGTCACAGATTTTGCTAAATTCCTAGGTTGGTCCACATTACATCCCCTAAGGATTGCTATATGGTATGATAAAAGCTGCAAAGGAATGACAGCAAGTAATGGAACCAGTGCGTCCGCAGTTTTTGGAATTTCAAATGTATAATCTGCCATAGATTTTATATCTGTATCCCCTTCTGTTACAACCGCAATCACCTTTCCTTTCCTTGCTTTCACTTCTTGGATATTGGAAATTACTTTTTCGTAAGAACCGTCTCTCGTTGCGATAAAAACAACAGGCATATCTTCATCAATGAGTGCGATTGGCCCATGTTTCATTTCTGCAGCAGGATATCCTTCCGCATGAATGTAAGAAATTTCTTTCAGTTTCAGTGCGCCTTCGAGAGCCACAGGAAAATTAAAACCACGCCCCAAATATAGGAAGTTAGATGCACGATAAAAATGTTCTGAAATGTTACGGATGTCATCATCTTTAGTTAAAATTTTTGAAACTTTGTCTGGAATCGAATCCAATTCTAAAAGTAATGTTTGGTAATCTGACAACGAGATAGAACCTTTTTTAAGACCTAAATACAAAGCCATCATGGTAAGGATGCTGACTTGGGATGTGAATGCCTTTGTGGAAGCCACACCAATCTCTGGACCTGCATGGAGATAAGCACCTGCATGTGAGGCACGTGCGATGGAAGAACCCACTACGTTACAAACGCCGAAGATCAGTGCTCCCTTGGACTTTGCCAGTTCAATCGCAGCAAGGGTATCCGCTGTTTCCCCCGATTGTGAAACGGCAATGACCACATCTCTTTCTGTCACAATGGGATTACGATAACGAAACTCAGATGCGTATTCTACCTCTGTAGGAATCCGAGCCAAATCTTCAAATAAGTATTCACCAATCAAACCTGCATGCCAAGAAGTTCCACAACCAACAAGGATTAAACGGTCAGCATTCAAAAAACGATTCAAATACTGGTCAATCCCACTCAGGAACAAATGGTGTTCCCGAGATACGAGGCGACCTCGCATGGCATCACGTACAGACTTGGGTTGTTCAAAGATTTCTTTTAACATAAAGTGTGGATACCCACCCTTTTCTATGTCTTCCAAATCCAACTCTAGTTTTTGAATGAATGGAGTTTTTGTTACGTTCTCTAAGTTTTTTACCACAAGACTTCCGTCTTTAATGATAGCCATTTCTTGATCATTTAAATAAGTTACGTTGTTCGTATATTCGATGATAGGTGTAGCATCGGAAGCAACAAAGTATTCATCTTCACCAATACCAATCACAAGAGGAGAACCTTTTCTAGCAGCAATCATAGTTCTTTCGTTGTCTTTAGAAAGGATGACAATGGCATAGGCACCAACCACCTCATTCAAAGCCAGACGAACTGCCTCTTCGATAGGGCAATTGTTTTGTTTTTTAATTTCTTCAATTAAATGGATTAGAACTTCTGAATCGGTATCGGATTTGAACTTATGTCCGTTTGCTTCTAATTCTTTTTTGATAGAACCGTAATTTTCAATGATTCCGTTATGAATGATGGCTAATTTTCCATCAGAACTTGTGTGTGGATGAGCATTTCGATCATTGGGTTCGCCGTGTGTTGCCCAACGTGTATGACCAATTCCTAATGTCGCAAGGAGTGTCCTGTCACCAATTTCTTTTTCTAAATCAGCAACTTTTCCTTTCTTTTTTACAATCTCAAGTCCACCATTTAACAAAGCAACGCCGGCACTATCATAACCACGATATTCTAAACGTTTGAGACCTTTGATGATAAGAGGGAGTGCCTCTCTTTTTCCTAAATAACCTACGATTCCACACATTGTTTTACCCTCTTTAAGGTAGTTTCCAAATCAGATTTGGATTTAGTTTCAGTAATCACTCGAAAAATTGGTTCTGTATTCGAAGGACGTATGTGGATCCAAGAATCCGATACATACATCCAAAGTCCGTCTTTCTCAGAAATAACTTTCGGAGAAAATTCAGACTGAAATTTTTCATAAAGACTTTCTAAAGACATTCCCTTTGCCAAAGGAAAGGATTGTTTGTCCATATAAAGCGAAGGAAGTTCATCAAGGAGAGCATCTACTGTTTTTCCAGTTTCTGCCATCAAGTTTAGGATATGGGCAATACCGGACAAAGTGTCCCGACCAAACGAAGGAATTGTTGGATCAATTACTCCACCGTTTCCTTCCCCACCAAACACTGCTTTGGTCTTTAGCATTTCTTCGACTACGTTTGCTTCACCCACTTTGCTGCGAATGACTTCGGCCCCAAACCTAAATCCCACTTCTTCGTTTAAAAAAGAAGTAGATAAGTTCACAACGACCTTTGCCTTTTTCTTAGCTGTTGATAAAACATTCATCAGTGCCAAAGGCAAAGTGTATTCTTCCGAAACAGCTCCTCGTTTAGGAGAGAACAAAACGAGTCTATCCGCATCGGGGTCTAAGGCAAAACCAATGTCTGCTTTCGATTTTTTGAAATATGGTTCTACTGATTTTAAGGCAGCAGCTGTAGGTTCTGGTGGTCTCGGAAACGTTCCATCGGGATTACAATTATGAGCCACAACTCTGCAACCTAACATCTGCAAGAATTTTGGAACAACATAAGAACCAGCACCACCAACAGCATCCACAAATACGGTAAATTTTTTCTTTTTGATTTTGGCTACATTTACTCGTTTCAAAACAGAAGACAAATGTAGATCGATATAGTCTTCACCAGAATCGATATAACCTTCGGGAGAAATTTGTTCTTTGGGATAAGTTCCATTTTGAATGATGGATAAAAGTTTTTTGTTTTCTTCGGCAGAAAAGAAAAAACCTTTTTTAGAAATAAATTTAAATGCATTCCAATCCATTGGATTGTGTGAAGCAGAGATCATGATCCCGCCATTCGCTTTCGAAAGATTCACAACTGCTTTAGTAGTGGGAGTTGGAACCAAACCTAATGTTAAAACCGAATTTCCAGAAGCTAACAACGCAGAGGTGAGAAGTGATTCCAGATAAGGACCACTTGGTCTTGAGTCCCGTCCAATAACGGCTGTTCCGCCATTCATCATAGAAGCAAATGATTTTGAAAATGCTAGTGCTTCGTCTAAACCAAACCCTAACCCAATTTTACCCCGAACACCGGAAATAGAAATCATCAGGGAGGACAGATCATACTCTTTCGTAAATCGCATACAATACTATCAAAGCTCGCGGATTCCCACTGCAAGTCTATCTTTTTGCTTTTTGGAATGTGTCAACGAAGTGGAATTAAAGTGAAGATTAAAGAAAAACGGTTTGGGCGATGACAGGATTGAACTGCCGACCCGCTGCTTGTAAGGCAGCTGCTCTCCCAGCTGAGCTAATCGCCCGTTGTAATGACCAGTAAACCGGAGTTGTGATTTTTGTAAATAAGATTTAGAAATAAAAAAGGCCACCGTCGGTGGCCTCATTCCTTCTAGCTAAAAGCGATTGTTAGGCGGCTTTTGTTTCGATGGAGTTGATACGAAGAGCCATACGAGATTTTTTACGATCCGCATTTTTCTTATGAATAAGTTTAGTTTTTGCTGCTCTGTCCAACTTGGACGCAAGTTTAGAGAATACAGTCAGTGCTTCTGTTTTGTCTCCAGCTTTGATTGCTTTGAGAAGAAGGCGTGCGTATGTACGCAATTCAGTGCGATCTTCACCATTTCGCTCTTTTCTGCGAGCGGTTCTACGAATGTCTTTTTTAGATGATTTTAAATTAGCCAAGGAATGTCCCCTACGAGGAATTTTTACTTATCTTTTGAGTACCACCCTGCCGGTCAAGGCGAAAGAGAAAATTTAGAACCAATTTTACCATGACTCGACCCAATTTCTTAGGAGAAACCTATGTTCCCCATTCTCATTTGGATCGATTCCGAACTTTATGAAATCCTAAAACAAAGACATTTGGATTTGGGCCTTGTCACGAAAATGGCTATATTATCCCTAAAAGTAGAAGGAATGGAACCGGGAACCTTCGAAAAACGTGAATCTGGCCATTATGAACGAATGGAACTCAGCCGGTATGATTTTTTTACCTTAAGTATAATTTCTAGGGAGAAGGAAGTTGACCCGAACCTATTACTCTCGTATGCTTTCACAGAAGCTTTGTTGGAAATTTTACGACTGTGACTCCCGAAAAATCAAAATATAATTATATCAAAATTGAGTCCATTGCAGACATCGATCCCATTAAATTATCTATTTCCCAAATCCAACAAAGATATATCGACAAAGATAACAACCGCTACGCGCTACGTTTCAACAAAGACACACGTAGAATTGAGATTTTAAAACTCGTTGGCAATCATTTTGAAGTCATTCCACATGTTTCCAGCCCCCATCCAACAGAGGCTCCTAAACCTTCTCAGAACCAAAGTACTACCGTTCCCTCTCCACCTACGCAAATTTCCGAAGGTTTAAAATCAAATCCCATATTAGGAAAGTTAGTTGGTATTCAACAACAAACACAGCCAAATGCAGTAGAAAAACCCGCAGAAGTTCATAGTGAAAACATAAATGTTCCGCCTGAAGAAAACTTAATGAATGAAGATGTGGATCTAAACATTTTTGAAGGAGAAGAACCTCCTTCCATTCAGGAAACTTTTTCCCATACAGGTTTATTAAACACACCTGATTTACCAACACCAGAAAAGCCGGAGGAAAAAACAAACCCGGAACCAAATTTAGCATTGGGAGAAGAATCAAACGAAAAAACCGCCTTCCAACAAATTGAAGATTTTATCAAATTACTGACTACCTATCGGGAACGAGTCACAGCCATCATTCGGAACTTACAATCCTCCAGAATTTTTGAACTTACCGGAGATCCTTCAGAAAATAAAAATATAGTTGGGAACTTTGCTCGTGAAATGGAAGCCCAAGTTTTTGAAGCCATTGACAAAATGGTGGATCTTCACAAAGAAATGACATCGTATCCTCGTCCTATTACGTATTATATCTCAAAAGCACCGGCAGAAAAAAGAGAAGAAATGAAATTTATTGAATCGGATAAGGAAAAATTAAACAGGCTTCACCTGTTTGAAATGCAAAGACTTTCCGATATAATAGTGAAAGACTTCAAAAAACTTAGTTTGCAATTATTGAATATTTTAAACCTGAAAAATGACATTCAGGTCAAACAATTACAATATGCAAATCAGTTGATGTATGTTGATGCCAAAAATGCATCTCTTTATTTTGCTCAAGATTTGGATAAAACCATACTTGATATTGAGAACTGGAAACAATCGAAATGAAAGAACTGTCGGAAGCAGAAACAAAAGCAATATTAGAAAAAATCAGATCAGAATACAAAGAACACGGTAAACTAAATCCCAAAGCCTTCGACCAATCCGGGTTCGAACAAAGATATTTACAAATACTCAAACTCCGTGGTAACGTCACAAAATTTTTAACGGAAGAAGTAACCTTTCTCGAACAACTAAAAGCAAAGTTTCAGGAACTTGTTGCCAAAAAAGAAGCAGCCAAAGCACAAACTCTAAATAGGATTATGGATGAATCCATCGAGAAGTTAGCCAATTATAAAAAGGTAGATTTTCATCCTCTCGCCAAAGTGGAAACAAGATACTTTTATGGAGCCATGTTGGATTTTACAGAAACAGAACTTCCTGTTCTGATTCATATCTTTAAAGGAACTCCCGAATATTCTTTTTTACAAGATGCTGTTTTACAAGTGGAACGAATTGGAATGACAAGACGTGGTCTTCCTTCCTTAAAAATGCAAGAGTTCATTAAAACCTTACTCGATGCCAACGGAAACAATATCGTTATCGAAAAAGCTTCCCAAAACCTTTTGAAAGACGGATGTATCGCCTTAAAAAATATCATCACAGCGGTGCAAGATCTGGTAAGTAAAAACAGAATCAATCCAGATCTAATTGTCCAAGTAAACGAGAAGGAATATCCAAATGCTTACAGTTCCTTTGGCGGTAAAAAATTTGGAGAAAGCCTCACTCGAATTACTGAACGCTGCAAACAAATCATACAAGATTTTCGAATGAATGCGTTGATGAATATGGAAGGATAATTCTAATGTGCCATCATGGACCCAATTCTACTAGGTGTCGCTGACACCATCGAATCTGAATTTGATTCGGAAGTTTATAAAAATCTCTCTCCTTTAGAAAAATACCATTCGTTACTGTTTCGTTCTGTTGATAAACTATTTGGTTTTTTAGGGACAGATCGTTCTAAAATTGCCCCTTATTTAACTGATTTTGTTTCCATCGAAGCCCAGTCTCTAGGCCGCGAAGGATATGGATTTACGGTGAAAGATGCCAATGATATGGGATTTGGTGGGCTTGCCTGCCATACAGTGGATTTGGGTGGGGCTAGTGTCGGTGGAGCCATTGGACAAGCTCATACCATCGTCAAAGCCAATCCCTATGCAGTTGTCCTTGTTGCGGCCGCCGATATTCCCAAATCCGTATTCAAACAAGTTTCAGACTTAAAACGACTCACAGCCACTGTTTGCCATAAAGATTGGGAAATGCCGTATGGGGCAACTCTGATTGGACTTTATTCATTGTTATGTGAACGAATGATGTTTGATACAGGTGTAACCAGTGAGGATCTAGAAGAAATCACAAAACACTTTCGTTCCCTAGCCGAATCCAATCCCCGCGCTTTCCAATTCCAAAAACCACTCACCGAAAAACAATTAAAGAAACCTCTTTCTGGAGTTTATAGCACACCGATGATCGCCATTGTCACCGATCATGGATTTGCCACACTCATCACTTCTGAAATCATGAAACAGAAGTTAATCGAAAATAATATTATCAAAAAAGATTCCGAACATATTTATTTGGCCGGTTCTGGCCACAGTGCCCATGCGGAATACTTCATCCAAAAAAAGGATTTAAAAAGTCCTGCTGCCCTTGCTTGTGAAAGAGCTGTTGCTTCTTCTGGATTCAGTCGTTCGGAGATTGACTATGCGTGGATTTACGATTGTTTTACTGGCATGATCATTCATGAAGCGAGTTTGTATTTTGGAGTTTCGCCAAAAGAAACTGCCACCGCTCTGAGAAGAGGAAAAATTTCCAATGGTACAAGAGAAATCCCGATCAACCTAGGTGGGGGAATTTTAAACTACCAAGCAGCGATGGCACTTTCCGGAGCCACAGGTCTCATTGATATTGCGAGCCAATACGGACTTGCGGTAGATCCCATCCCAGAAAAGTTGGAAATACCACCTAACGTGAGTTTGCTTGGAGGAAATGGTGGGATTGATAGTATCAATTCTGTGGTTATATTTTCTAAGGAAAAACCGAAACCTTCGAGAGAACCATTGGCTTTAAAACCTTTGGATGTCAATGTCCCCAGTCCTAAAACGGGGGAGAAGGCAACCATCCTTACCGTTAGCACCATCTACTTTAATCCAGGTGGCGAAAAAAAACCACCATACCTTATTGTTTGTTCAACAAAAGACAATGGAGAGATGGTTCTTACCAATCTATATGGGAAGGACGGAGTGGAAATTCTATCCAAAGAAGGTTTGGAACTGGGAAAATCAAAAGTAGAATTCCAAGAGATAGAAGGAAAAATCCAAGCGGTTCTTTTGAGTTAAAATTAAAAAAACCAAGGACTTCCATCCTTGGCTTTTGTTCGGTTCACAAATCGCCTAACAATACTAAAACTGTTTGAGAAACCTTAAATTTCCTGATTGGAAATACCGGATGTCATGGATTCCATAACGCATCATCACAAGTCGGTCAAGTCCTAGGCCAAAGGCAAACCCAGTCCATTTTTTTGAATCAAGTCCTGCTGCTTCCAATACATTCGGGTGTACAAGACCACAAGGAAGTAATTCCAACCAACCGGAATGTTTGCAAACACTACAACCATCTCCACCACAAACCAAACAGTTGATATCCAGTTCAAAACCTGGTTCCACAAATGGAAAGTATCCAGGACGAAGTCTTGTTTTGATTTCTTTACGAAACACACGAGAAAGAAGTGTTTCCATTGTATAAATCAAATGGGCGACTGAAATGTTTTCACCCACGACCATTCCTTCTACTTGGTAAAATGTATTTTCGTGAGAGGCATCTACCTCTTCGTATCGAAACACACGACCAGGAGCAATGATCCTAAAGGGCGGTTTTAGTTTGCGAAGGGCACGCACTTGGATAGCAGAGGTATGAGTTCTCAGTAAATTTCCATCGGCTGTATAAAACGTATCTTGCATATCACGTGCAGGATGGTCTTCGGTAAAATTGAGGGCACCAAAATTGTTTTCATCGGTTTCCACTTCCGGTCCATCCATCACAGAAAAACCCATGGATGTAAAAATATCTTCGATTTCGTATTGGATTTGAGAAATGGGATGAAGACTTCCCCTTTCTTTTGAAGCAAGCGGGCGTAAACTATCAAAGAATTCTTGGCCTAACTTGTTTTCATAAAAACTTTCTTTTAAAGAAGTTCTTTTGGTTTCAACAAAACTTTCGAGCCGGCTTTGCGCTTCGTTTGCTTGTTTCCCTACTGTTTTTTTCTCTTCTACAGATAAAGAAGCAAGGCCTTTTAAAACAGAAGTGAGTTTTCCTTTTTTACCTATGAATTGGTTTTTTAAAGAATCCAAATCTTGTTCGGATGTGGCAGAAGATAAAACAGATTCCGCTTCTTTGACTAAGGCTTCGATTTCTTGGGATAGGCTCATACAGATTCTCGTAATTCGATTAATGATTTTAATTCAGGATAAATTCCACCAAAGGCACCATTCGACATCGCAAGGATGATTACTTTTTCTTTTTGGAACTTTGGCAGAATCTTTTTTAAGAGGGTTGGAATTTCTTTTGGTTCTTTTGCATACAAAGCTTCTTTCTTTGTATTCTTTGAGATGTCTTTTACCAATTTTTTAACATTCAAACGTAAAGATTTGTTTACCTTGTCTACTTGGTAGACTTCGGTAACGATACTCACATCACTACCTTTAAAACATTTGGCAAAGTCATCTTGGAAAACATTTCTATGCGAAGTAGCACTTCTTGGTTCGAAAAGAGAAATGATTTTATATCCAGGGTAAGCTTCTTTGTGAGCCTTTATAGTCTCTTGGATGGCCACGGGATGGTGAGCAAAATCTTCCACAAGGAGGCTTTTATCAGAAACAAAAAGATTTTCTTGTCTTCGTTTGACGCCAGGGAATGATTCCACTGCCTCTAAAATTTCTTTTCTTTTTTGAGGAGCAATTTCCAAACAGATACGAACTGCCACTTCCACATTGCGGTAGTTATGTGAACCAATCAGATTGGGTTTTAACTTATTTTTGGTTCTAATCTCAGACAAAACACCTTTTTCGTATTTAAAAATGGAGTTTTTGTCTCCTAATTCAAATGATTCTACAGGTGCATGTTTGTAATCTCTCGTGATCTCCACAAGATTTTTTGAACCTTTCCAATAGAATACCTTTCCGCGGCCAGGAACCAAATTTAACAGGCGTTTGAACATGGTTTTGATTGCATTTAGATCGGCAAAAATATCCGCATGATCAAAGTCGAGAGCATTCATCGCTAAATAGTAAGGTCTGTAATGTAAAAACTTAGAACTTTTATCAAAGAAAGCAGAATCGTATTCATCCCCTTCAATGACAAAATAATCTCCTTCCCCAAGAGCAAATCCTGGGAATCCATCTTTACGAATCCCACCCACAAAAAGACCGGGTTTTAGTCCAATGGACTCTAAAATCCAATGGGTTAAAAAGGTTGTCGTTGTTTTTCCATGAGTTCCAGAGATCACGATGGGTTTTTTATTTTTGAGAAAAAAAGTTCCGATGGCCTGGGCCATACTCATGTATTCCATTCCTGTATTGAGAACTTCTTCGACTTCTGGATTCCCACGTGAGATAGCGTTCCCAATGATTACTAAATCAGCACCTTTAACATTTTCTTTACGATAACCAGATTTAGGTGACAATCCCCATTCTACCAACTTATCCGACATAGGTGGATAAAGATTTTGATCGGAACCTGAAACGTCATGACCTTGATTTTTTAGCATATAGGCTAAATTACCCATAGCAATTCCACCAATGCCTACCAAAAAGATTTTCAAAAGAGCACCGTCCTAACCAGGTTGTAAATAAATAGAGGAACTGAAATAAGAACCAAAAAAAACAAAACCACTTTCATCAGAAAAAATAGAAAATCAAAAGATGTCCATTCTCTTCGGTGTGATAAATAGTAATAGGCTAAATGTAAGGAATACAAAAAACCAACACCTAATGTAAGTAAGGGGATCGGTGCAGGGAAAATCCAAAAGATGGCAGTGGCACTAAAAGGAAGATAGGAGATCATAAACACATGTGGTTCTGGACCTTCCCAATCTTTAGTTCGATCTCGCATTTGGTGGTACATTCGAAAACTGTCGACCAACCGAATTACAATATAGAACCCTAAATAAAAAAAGAATAAGGTCAACATCCCTTGTGTGTAGGTTAACTTTGTTTCTTCATCGACTGTGGAAACTTTGAACAAAAGGATTTGGATTAAATTCCCAAAAAACTTTGCCATCGGTGCAAGTAGGATGAGTTGGAGATGGGCCAACCACAAATCACGACCACCTAAATCCGTTTTATGATAATAGGATTCGAAAGCAGACATTGGGGAATAGAATAAATCTCGGATCATTTCCATCCGAGATGCGACTGTAGAAACTTTTTGCACCTTATTGGATTTTCTGGTTGGGACGCTCGTATCGGGAAGCACTTTTCACTTTCATGACGGCATTCACCAAATTTTGGAAGGATTCTTCTTTCATCCAAGTAATGGATTCCGAAAAATAAGGAACAAGTTCCCTACGAACCGGTCTCCATTTCCCCGATTCAGATTCCCAGAGTGGAAAAAAGGAAAGTCGAAATTTGATTCCTTCCGATTGGGTTACATCCAAAACGGCTTCGGGAACTGAATTCGAGGTTAGTTCTGGAAACTCTGGGGCACCCGTCTCGTCTTTATAAAATTCTACCTTTAGCCCTTTGACCACCGATTCCCATTGGTTTCCCACATCTGGAGGCAGAACAATTCGTTCCCCTGTTGTTCGGCTCCAATCATTGACATATACATTGTATTGGTTTTTTTTAGCACGATTTTCGGCTTTTACATTGATTACTTGGCCAGAAAAAGAAAGTTCTTTCAAATAACCATCGCTAAACGTCACAAACATTTTTTCACGAAAACTAGTGATTGGTGCACGAAACTTTTCTATCAAATAGTTATAAGGAGCAATGACTTCCTCATTCACCAAAACAGAAACACGGCCTTCGTCGGCTCCAATCTTTTTGCCGAAAAACAATTGTTTGTCTTTTGAAAATTCAATTTCGGTTCCGTTCTCTTCGGATAAAGATAAGGATGGAGAACTAATCCCCAAACAATAAGATTTTTGAATTTCAGGAGTAGATTTTTCGATCAACTTTGTCTTAAGAACACTTAGTTCTGAAAAACTATTTTTTACATTGTAATTGGCTTCGTAAGAAAAACTTTTCCCATCTTTGGTAAAACTGACAGTGTAGATAGGTGTTAGGTTCCATCCGCGACTGATTTTGCGAAACACCATTTCCTCTTCCGCAAACTTCGGCTCGGTAACACCACACCAATCTGATTTTGGTGGTATGTATCGAATGGATTTCCAATCTTCTTTCCAAAAATTGGTTTCAGAAATATTTTCTGGATGATCTTCCATCCAATAAAACAGCAAAAACAATCCAACAAATGCAATGACGACTAAACTAATTTTCTGTTTCATATTTCCATCATAGAACTTTTTCGTCTAGAATACACAAAGTAAGATCCCACTGCCAAAATAAATCCTGGAAATAAAAACACTCCTATCACCCATGCCACTAACTTTTGATTGTCGGAAAGAGAAATGGTATCTAATTCTTCTTTTTTAAGTGGGATTTCAGCAACAGCCGTATCTTGGAATAAACCAGTAATCGACACAGTGGAAAACTGAGAGTTCATGGCATAAGGAATGAACTGATCCGTAATCCAAGAAGTACCCGTGTGTAAAATAATCTTTCCTGTTTTGTCATTGGTTAAAGACATGGGAGTCATTACGATGGAGAGAATTTTACTTTCTCTTTTTTCGTTTGGATCTAATTTTCCATTTTTATTTTCATCAGAATAAGCTTCGTAACCTGATTCTAATAATGTTTCCGACTTAAACGAATGAGGAGATGGAACTGTCGCATCTAATTCCAAATAACCACTGTAAGGAAATAAAATCCCCATATCCTTTTTCTGGAGTAAATCTGTGAGCCTGTGATCGGGAAAACGTTTTGCTACAATAAAACCTGGTTTTTCATCTCTTTCGATAAGCACTGTAGATTTATATTTGAGACCAGCACTTGAAAGTAACCACTTGAAGTCTTCATTTCCCTTCGGTTCCATGGTGATAAGAAGTTTTCCATTTTTTTCTAGGACAAACTTAGTGAGTTCTTCCCTAGCTTCTTTAGAAAATGGAACCGTTGGGCCAAGTAGCACCAACATTTCCGCATCCTCTGGTAATTTAGAAGGCCAACCTTGTGCAAATCCTAATTCGGCCACTTTAAAATTGAGAAATTGTAAAGAAGAAACAAATCGGTTTACTTGTTCATTCGGTAAAGCTTTGAAAGACATTCCGTATCTTTCCCCATTGGAAACGGTAAAATAAACTTTTTTCTGTTCTGTTGTGACATTGAGAAGTGCACCAACTAACTTCCGTTCCAAATCTTCTAAATCTTTAGGATCTTTCGCAATGACACGTTCTTCTACAAAAGGAGTTCCTGATGTGAGTAAAGATTGTTTCTGCGAACGAACAAAGATAGTTCCATTCGAAACCTGACCAAATTCTTTTAATAAATCCACTTCCACATCTGCATTGATGAACTGAACGGTGATATGTGAATTTTCTGCTTTAATTTGGTCTAAAAGAATTTCTATATCAGGGCGTACTCGAGTGAGCGCAAAAGCCGCCAACTTATCACCGTTTGCTGGTCCATCCGCCTCCAGAGGACGAGGATAAAACGCCGTGATCGTAACATCTTTTGTAATGGGTTTGATTAGGTTTCTGGAGATTTGGGAAAGAGAAAATTTTCCCTGGCTACTCAAATCAAAGTTATAGTTTCGTTTGATTGCAAAATAGTTTACAGCAACCAAAATCGGCAATACAAACAAAAACCCAAGTACTGCGTTCTGTAATAGTGAACTTTTGGATTTAGCTAAATTACTTTGCGCTTCTAACGATGACTTCCCTATTTCAAGGAGTATGATTTGAAGAAGAAATACGATCGAAAGTAAAACTACGCAAAGTAGGAGAAACTCCCTAACTTTTGGAATCGCACTGACTTCTTCATTAAATCCTGCTACCGGCTTTAAATCCAAAAATTCGCGCAAAACTGATAATAAAAAAGCTCCGATTCCAAAACTAGCAGCAATATAACGATTTTGGTCTTCTTTTCGTAATCCTTTTGAAAAGGCCCGAACGATGGTATCGGAAGCCAAAAACAAAAAGATCACTCCTAAAAAAATAATTCTTCTTTTGGGATCTACGACCATCCCATCAAACAAGAAGTAGGCGAAAAGTGAAAGTAAACTTACGAAAGGTAAAATTCTATCTGCTGTTAAAAACATGGCCTATCCCCTCCATCTCCTGGATTCCAAGACCTTTACGGTAAGATATAGGAACAAAAATGTTCCACTTAAGAAAAATACGATTCCAGTCAAAGGAACAACCCCTTTGGCAAAAGCAGCAAAGTGCGAAAAAATATGTAAGTGAAAAAGAACCTTTCTTGTTGTTGCTTGAAATAGGTGAGAAAAATAACCCACAACCCAAAGTGTCAAAATGATTAATACTGAAATCAGTAGTGAAATCATTTGGTTTTTGCCAAGACTTGATCCAAACATTCCAATTGTGAATGTAAAGACACCTAATAAAAACACACCGACACTACCAGAAGCTACCATATAAAACGGTGCTTTCCAAAATGAATATAATAACAATGGGAAGAGACCATTGATAAAAATGGTAATGATTCCACAAACAGTTACACCGAACATAAATTTACCAAAAACAATTTCCAAATCTGTGACTGGAGATGTAAAAAGTAATTCCAAAGTTCCTTTGTTTCTTTCTTCCACAATGGAACCCATCGATATGATAACCATTGCAATGAGAATGGTTGTCATAAAAGAAATGAAAGTGATATAAGTTGCGATTTCATAATTGGCAGTTCCATTAAAATTTAGAATCATCACGAAGAGTGCATTTAAAAATGCAGTTCCTCCCAGAACCAAAGGCCCCATATAAGTTCCAAAAAATAATCGTAATTCTTTTTTATAGATCCAAACAGCCGTTTGCCAGTTCATATTCTCTCCATAAAAATCTGTTCTAAAGACACTTCTTGTTTTTTTAAAGACTCAATTTGAATTCCACTACTTAGTGCTTTGGAAAATAAAGATTCTTTGAATTGTTTTGGATTTGAAGTTCGAACCAAAAATTGAATTTCTTCTTTGTTGGTTCCAAGTTCAGTCACAGTATCTGATCCACCTATCACCGATTTTACGAATGAATGAAGTTCGGTGGCCTCTTTTCCAGATAAACCAACTTCCCATCCCGCGAGGCGATTCATTTCTTCTTCTAAACGTGATAAAGAAAGTTCCTGTTTCAAACTTCCTTTGTGTAAAAATAAAAACTTATCACAAGTTTTATAAATTTCCGTTAAGATATGGCTGGAAATCAAAACGGTATGATCACCTGCCAGACTTCGAATTAAATTTCGGATCTCAACAATTTGTTTTGGATCAAGTCCCGAAATTGGTTCGTCCATAATAACGATTTCAGGATCTCCGAGAATTGCTTGGGCAATACCCACACGTTTGCGGTATCCCAATGACAAGGTTCCGATTAACTTATCTTTAACGGCCGTAATGTTAGTTTTCAAAAGAACCTTTTCAACTTCGGAAGTAAGTTTCGATTCTTCGATTTTTTTGATCCGACCCACAAATTGAAGATATTCCGTAATGGTCATATCTTCATAAAGTGGAGGAGTTTCCGGTAAATATCCGATTTTCTGTTTTGCCTCCAATGGGAAATCAAAGATAGATTTTCCATCAATCGAAGCGTCTCCCACGCTGGGGATCAAATACCCTGTCAGGATTCGAATGGTCGTAGTTTTCCCGGCTCCGTTGAGTCCCAAAAGACCCACGATTTCGCCTTTTTCTAATTTGAAATTAAGCCCTGAGATGGCTCGTTTTTCGCCGTAAAATTTTGATAAATTGCTGACTTGAATCATAACTCTGGTTTAGTTTTCGTATACCTGCACCTATGAATGAATTTCTGGAAAAAATCAAAAGCTTTTTCAAGGATGAAGACAGCTTTTTTGATGCAAAGTTACTTCTGCAACAGAATTGGCACAAATTTGTCCCCCAATATTTCGACAAAATCCTGGAAACTCGTGCTAACGCCATTTTCGTTTTAGACAAGGACCTAAAATATACCTACGTGAACGCTGCAGCAGAGAGTATGGTGGAAAAAACCACCAGTCAGATGTTAGGGCAAAATATTTGGAATCTGTTTCCAAACTTAGATGAAACCGAATTTGGTCAAAAATTATCGGAAGCCATTAAAAACAGAGAATCCTTCCAATCCGATGAATTCTTTTTAGAATCTAAAGGATGGTTTGCGACTCAAGTTTTCCCTCAGGAGAATTTTACAGTTCTTATCGCAACCGAAATCACTGCGGAAAAACATGCTAGAGATAACTATAGCCAAGTTTTAAGCCAAAACAAAGCAATCCTAAGCGCATTACCGGACAAATTGTACGGGATTCGTAAAGATGGAACTGTCATCGACCACAAAGAATTCCCCGATTTTAAAGGTTGGGATTCATCTCATGAAAGCGAAGTCAGATTTAACCGACTCGAAAACCTTTTTCCCACAAGAAAACTATCCGAAATAGAATCACTTTTGGAACAAGTTTTAGAAGTGGGAGGTACAAAAACTTATGAATATTCAATTGAAGATTATGATGGCGAAAAATATTATGAAGCCAGATTCACAAAAACCGGAGAAGAGGATGTTCTTGCAATCGTTCGAAATATCACCGAACGAAAAAAAGCCGAAGCCTTAAAAAATGAATTTATTAGTTTAGTAAGTCATGAATTGCGTACCCCCTTAACTTCCATTAAAGGTTCCATTGATTTATTACTTGCTGGTGTAGCAGGAGAACTTTCCAACCAAACAAAATCCCTTCTAAATATATGCCGCAAAAATACCCAAAGACTCGTACGTTTTGTTACTGACTTACTTGATATTGAAGCTTTGGATTCGGGTAATATTAATTTTAAATTTAGAACTTATCGTTTAGAAGAAATTTTACAAAGTTCTGTGGATGGGATGAGAACCTTTGCAGAACAATATCATGTATTAATCAACTATGATCAGAACTTTCCTTCCACTACTGTCTATGTGGATGAAGATAGATTAAATCACTGCATCACCAATTTAATTTCGAATGCAGTCAAATACACACCAAAATTTTCGGAAGTGTATATCACAGTTGTTCCTACTGATACACATGCACAAATATTAATTAAAGACAATGGCCCAGGAATTGATCCTAATTTTGCACCAAGATTATTTCACAGGTTCGCACAAGGGGCACCACCCAAAGATAAATTAGTGGGAGGATCTGGTCTTGGACTATCCATCACGAAAGGATTTGTAGAAGCAATGAAAGGAAAGATATTTTTTACTTCTGATGACAACGGAACGGTTTTTACCATCGAATTTCCGATCGTTAAACCAGGATCTATTCCTGCTGGATACAATCAATGACCGAAACAAACTTAAAACACGTGTTAATCGTTGAAGACGAAGAAGATATTGTAGAAATCCTAAGGATCGCCTTAGAGTTTAACTCAAGTTATCAGGTGAGTTTCGCAAAAACTGGACCAGAAGGATTACAAAAAGCAATTATTTTGCAACCCGATTTGATCTTATTGGATGTATTGATGCCTGGAATGAACGGAATGGAACTCATTGAAGAACTAAAAATTTTTCCAGAAACCAAAGAGATTCCTGTTGCGTTTATGACTTCGCGAGTTTTGAAAAATGAAATTTTGGAATACCAAAAAAGAGGAGGCATTGGTGTGATAGAAAAACCATTTGCCCCCCTTGAGATTGCTGATAAAATTCAAACCCTTTGGGAAGATTCAAAAAAAATTCGTTAGGCTTATTTGTCTTTGAACCCTTCCAAAATTTCGTCTTGTCTACCCATTAGGCGAACAGACAAACGTGGGCCCACTTCACAAACAATGCGAGAGGCAACATAGTTTCCCCAACGAGCCGATTTTTGTGATGAATACCCTTGGGTTAATCCATACAAAACTCCAGCAGCAAAGGCGTCCCCTGCGCCAGTAGTATCAATGGGTTTTACAGGAAAACCGGGAACTAAGGTAATCTTTCCATTTTCAGCAACATAAGCCCCTTCTTTGCCAGCAGTCATAAAAACCAAAGGACAAAGTTTGGAAATATACTCCACAGCTTCTTCCGCAGTTTTTGCACCGCTAAGTGCCAAACCTTCTTCCGTGTTACAAAAAATCACATCCACATATTCTTTTGTTAGGTGGAAAAATTCATCACGGGACCGATTTACACAGAAAGGATCACTATATGTAAAGGAAACCTTTACATTATTTTCTTTTGCGACTTTCATTGTGAGTTCACTTGCTTTTTTGGTAGAATCACCGTCCCACAAATAACCTTCCACATATACAAATTTGCTTTTCTTAAGATTATCTATATCAATGTCATTTGGTCCAAGTGATGTTGAAATCGCGAGATTAGTAAGCATGGTTCTTTCTGCATCAGGTGTAGTTAATACTACACAAGTACCAGTATGACCATTGGCATCGGGTTTGGTTTCAAATAAAACACCCGCGTCTTCCATATCTTTTTTGTAAAACTCACCATAAGTATCATGGGTGACTTTTCCCGTATAACAACAAGTTCCACCGGAATTTGCAATGGCAATCATCGTGTTGGCAGCACTTCCACCGGAGCGAAGTTCTTTCTTTTCATCATGAAGATCAGCAAGAATTTGACCTTGTCTGGATTCATCGACAAGAGTCATTACACCCTTAGTGATATTTTGTTTTTCTAAAAAATTGGGACTGATAAAGGCAATGATATCTACCAAGGCGTTCCCTACGCCGAATACGTCGTAATGCTTCATGGGGACAATGCTTTTTTCCTTTAGGGAATTGACACTCAATTTTCCTATTTCAGTTTGGCAGGTACCGAGAAAATACTCTTCAATGGTTTCCAATTTCAGATTATTAATTCTGCTTTGTTTCAGCCTGCCCCCCCTTACCATTTTTGCGCAAAACAAAGATACGAAAGAAGTGGAAATTCGAGCAGGGGTCGATGCCCAATCTAAAAATTCTAATTTTGCAAAAAATCCAACGGGCTTTCAAAAAGAAATTGATTTAACACAAGCAAACACTCGTTATATGAGCCTACCCGATGTTCTGAACCGAGAAGCCGGAGTCCGAATCAGGCAATATGGAGGACTTGGATCTTATTCAACATTATCTTTACGTGGAACTAACCCCAACCAATCCAAAATATATTGGAATGGTGTTCCCATTAACAATTCAATGGGTGGGGAAATTAATTTAGCAGACTTACCTTTCGATAATTTGGAAAAAATTGAAATTTATAAATCGGGAACTCCTGCAGGTTTTTCGGGATCAGCCATTGGAGGATCCATTAATTTAATTTCCAAATCAAAAATTGATAAACCAATCACAAGAATCAATTTGATGGGAGGTAGTTTTAAAACAGCGAAAGCCACTGTCACTCATATGGATCAATTTGCTAGTGGCTCTTATTTTGTGCAGGCTCTCCAAGAAACATCCGACCAAAACTTTAGTTATCTCAATAACAAAGGTACTGTTTTATTTAACACTTATGATGATACGATTGACATTCGTAGGAATGCTCAATTTCGAAAAACTGGATTTACTGGAAATCTTTCTTTAGAATTTGGAAAAACCAAAATCAATTTACTAAATGACTATATCCACAGAAAACAGGGGTTACCCGGTCCAGGAAACAGGCAGACTGTTGCAGTAGAACGTGTTTTCAGTAAACTTTCTTCTGCAATCACAACAGAAACCAATGAATTTCTAATACAAAATCTAACTCTAGAAACAAAAACGTATGGGAACTTTTCAAAAGATGATTTTTTTGATCCAAAATCGGAATTTAGTTTTGGAACTCCAAATGCATTTACCAAAACAAACCAATACGGCTTTCAACTTTCACCTACTTTATATTTATTAGAATACAATCAAATTCTTAGGACCTCTTTCCAAACGGAACAAGAATTTTTTACTCGATATGAAAAGAGGTCCAACCATGAAACGGAAAGAAAAGAACCTAAAAAACGTCGTGATACTTTAAGTGCTACCTTCCAAGATGAAATCAGATTTTTTTCCAACAGACTATTTTTAGTCCCTCAAGTTCGTTTTGAAAGATTTACTGATCGATTTGGTAAAGATGAAACCAGTGTTCGTAACCAACTTCTCGATCCACTCGCAGATGTTTTTTATGTCAGACAAGCTTTTACCAATCCAAGTTTCGGAATTAAAATCATCTGGATTAAAAAAGAAAATTTAGAATTTGGAACACTCGGAAACATAAGCAAAGATTTTCGTATCCCCACCTTTTTAGAGTTATTTGGAGAAAGAGGAAGTATTGTAGGTAATACCAAGTTAAGGCCAGAACAAAGTAGAAACGGAGATTTCGGCTTTTATCTTAACACAAAACCATTTACAAATTGGAAATTCCAATCAGATATCTCCATTTTTCAAAAACGAATATATGATATGATTTTGTTTTTACCTAATTCCCAATTTACGCTTAGGCCTGAAAATGTAGACCAAGCCCTCATTCAAGGTTTAGAAACAAGCCACAATATGGTTTGGAACAAAGGAATTAAATTTAACTTTAATTATACTTACCAAGATGCAAAAAACTATTCGGAGTCACCGGCATTAAATGGAAAGTATCTACCCCTTCGCTCCAAAAGCCAAGGCAGTGCCCTACTCGCACTTTTTAAAGAATTTGGCGAAATTGGATTGGAATACCAGTACATTGGTGCTAACTTTCGGGATAGAACCAATGAATATTTAGGATATCTTCCAGCACGGCAATTTTGGAATTTGTATCTTCAGTACATACCTTATAAAAACTCAGAAACTGGAAACGAATTGGTTTTGGGATTGGAAGTTCGCAATTTAACGGACAAACGAGTTGAGGATCTGGTCGGTTACCCGTTACCCGGTCGCAGTTATTATTTTACAGGGAGTTACCGATTCTAATGTTTACCGCCATCATTCGTTATCTAGAATTGCAATGTAACCCTTTGCGGATGTTATACGCATTTCGATTATTCGCCAAAAGATATTACAAACTCAAATCCTCGCGGATGTTATACGTATTTCGCATATCCACACCTTCGAGCGTGTTAAGCGCACCACGCATAATTCCTCCCGCGCGCGTGTTATACGAACTACGAATATTCCGCATCATGCGGTATTCCCATTGCAAGATTAACCCCGCACGCCTATTATACGCATTACGCATATTTCCCATTTTATTTTTTCATTTCCAATGTTCGCAATTGGAAATTGAAAAACCAAACCTTTTCCTATTTTTGTTTTTATCGGCGTCTCCCACTTCGGTAGGTGTTGTGACTTCTGATTTTGCCAGCGGGGGAAGGTTTAAAACGTTTGAACCGAACTCATTTACAACCTTTCCCACTTCGATTCCTATTCACTCTGATGCAGTAGGCCGATATTCCAATGATAGAGTGTTTATAGTCAATCGTTTGAATCGTGACAATATCCAAGTATTAAACCCACAACTTGGATTTACAACCGAACAGGAGTTTAGTGTTGGTCAAGGAAAAAATCCACAAGACATTTCCGTTTGGAACGATAAATATTTTATTAGTTTGTATAATTCAGATGAATTGGCTATATATTCGAGATCCTCTGGAACCAAAGTGGGAAGTATTTCTTTTGCTTCACTAAAAGAAACATTTTCTACATCAGGGGTTCCTGATAACTCAGTGGAAGCTTCGTATATGGTTCAAGAAGGTTCAAGTTTATTCGTATTGTTACAACGATTAGATAGAAACGATGCATCAGGCTATTTACCACCTAACTCCGATTCTTACTTAGTTGAAATCGATATGGATTTAAACCAAATCAGATCAGTTTATACCCTTCCTTACAGAAACCCAAGTTCCAAAATCCAAAAAATAAATTTATTTGGAGAACCTCATTTGGTATTTTCATGTGTTGGCCGAGTTGGTTTTCTTTCACAAATTGATGCAGGAATCATAGCTTTCCGTTTAAATACTAGGCAATTTCATCCGAACCGTTTATTTGCTGAAGAAACTGCTGGTGGCGATATCCTTGCCTTCCAAATCAAAAATGATGAATTAGGTTTTGCTGCTGTGCTTGATTCTAAATTTACAAAAACGATCCAAGCCTTTCGTCCAAGAACCGGGGAACGTCTGGCGACATTACTAGAGATTCCAGGAAATATTGGTATTAGTCTCTCGGGATTATTACTGACCAATGAAGGTAAGTTGCTAGTAGGCTCTACCGATTTTACAAGGCCAGGAATTTATGTTTATGACTCCAATTTAGGAAATGTACTTTTAAATCCAGTACCAAGTTCGGTAGAACTTACACCTTTTGATATCTTCCAGTTGCAAAATCTACAATAAATCCCAAAGTGGAAAAAGACAGGGGAATCTAATTTATGTTAACTCTAAAGAAAAATCCAAAGGGTCCATTGGCCAAACAAGTATTACTCATCATTTTAGATGGTGTTGGATTTACGGAAAAAGGTTATGAAAATGGGAATGCCGTTGCCAAAGCAAAGATGCCTGTCTTAAAAGGACTTTGGAAAACAGAACCTACTGTTTTATTAAAAGCACATGGAACTGCTGTCGGTATGCCAAGTGATGAAGATATGGGTAACTCAGAAGTTGGTCATAATGTTTTAGGATCTGGAAGGATTTTTGACCAAGGTGCCAAACTTGTTTCTCAATCGATAGAAAATGGAAGTTTGTTTGTTGGCCCTATTTGGAAAAAATGTATTGCCAATTGTAAATCCAACCAATCCACATTTCATTTCCTGGGATTATTCTCCGATGGAAACGTTCACAGTCATATCGATCATTTAAAAGCACTCATAAACAACGCAATTAAAGAGGATGTAAAAAAAATTCGATTACATATCCTCCTTGATGGAAGAGATGTTCCCGAAAAATCAGCGTTAGACTATCTAAATCCATTTGAAGAATATCTAGATACGTATCGTAAAAAAGGAATCGATATCCAAATTGCATCTGGCGGCGGACGTATGGAACTTACGATGGACCGTTACGATGCAGATTGGTCTATGGTAGAGAGAGGTTGGAATCATCATGTCGAAGGGGAAGGTCGAACTTTTTCTTCTGCAAAAGAAGCAATCGAAACTTTTCGTAAAGAAAACCCTGCTGTCATTGACCAGTATTTGCCTGGATTTGTGATTAGTGATGCAAACGGCAAACCAGTAGGCAAAGTAGAAGACAATGACTCTGTTGTATTTTTTAACTTCCGTGGTGACCGTGCGATTGAAATTTCCAGGGCGTTTACAGAAGAATCGCTAACTACCTTTCATCGAAAAAGATTTCCTAAAATTGAATTTGCAGGAATGATGCAATACGATGGAGACCTCTTTATCCCCAAACAATACTTAGTAGCCCCACCTGCCATTGACAGAACTATGGGTGAGTATTTTGCAAATGAAGGTGTTGCTCAGTATGCTCTTTCTGAAACACAAAAGTATGGTCACGTAACATTTTTTTGGAATGGAAATCGGTCAGGTTATTTCAATCAAACATTGGAAACTTACGAGGAAGTAAAATCAGACATCATCCCATTTGACCAAAAGCCAGAAATGAAAGCAAAAGAAATCACTGATAATTTGGTGTTAGCTTTAACTTCGCACAAATTCCCATTTTTAAGAGTTAATTATGCTAACGGAGATATGGTGGGACATACGGGAAATATGGATGCAACCGTTCGCGGATTGGAATATTTAGATGTATGTTTAGAGCGAGTGAAAAAAATCTGCGATGAAACTGGAACTGTATTATGTATAACAGCAGATCATGGAAATGCAGACGAAATGTACCAACTAAACAAAAAAGGAACAGCAGAAACAACGAAAGATGGAAATCCTGTTCCCAAAACAAGTCACACATTAAATCCAGTACAATTCGTTCTTTATGATCCAAAAGGGAAAATCAAACTCAATCAAAACTTAAACGAAAAAGGTCTCGCCAATGTTGCGGCAACTATGATGGATCTTTTAGGATTTGACGCACCGGAAGGATATCATCCAAGTCTAATCCAAAGAGATTAAGTTTCTAACGTAACATGTATTTTCGGCTTATTTTTGGGTTTTTATTCAGTTTATTTTTCATTTACTGTGGAGAATCCGAAATCGGTTCCTTCTCAGAGGAAACGAAAGAAAAAATCAGAAAAAAAATCAAACAAGAAGGTTTCCAAGGGGTTGTTCTCATTTCTCAAGATGAAAACATACTCTTTCGAGAATCTATTTACCCAGGAAAAAAAAGTAAAAATACACAACTTTATAAAAAACATAATTTCCCGTTAGGTGAATCAACCAAAACTTTTACCTCTTATGCCATTCACATATTAGAAGAAGAGAAAAAAATTTCTCAAACAGATCCTGTTTCAAAACATTTAAAATGGTTTCCTTATACCAAAGTAACTATAGGGCATTTATTACGTCACACTTCTGGCTTACCAAAAATCATCGAGTTTCTACCCAATTTTGATTTAGAAAAAGGCAAATTAAACCGGGAGGATATAAAAAGTTTTTTTTTAAATTCAAAACTAAAACCTGCGTTTCCCCCAGGCGAGTATTGGAAGTATAGCCGACTCGATTATCTTTTGTTATCCTACATCATTGAAAAAGCATCAGGCATTTCTTATTCGCAATTTTTAAAAGAAAGAATTTTTACTCCTCTAGAATTTCAAAACACAAGTGTAGATTCTAATGAAGTTTTAATCGGTAATAGCGGAATTTATTCCACTCCTGAGGACCTTGTAATTTTTAGTAAGGAATTAAAAAAACCAAAATTAATCTCAAAATTATCACGCGATTCAATCATCAAAAAAACCGTTTTGTCTGACTCCATCTCAGAAGACCCCATTGCATTTGGAGAAGGTGTATTTGTTGGCGATTATTTTTATTGGACTTACGGTAAAGAAAAAGGGATTTCGAATTTCGTATACCACGATCTAAAAAGTAGAATCTTTATCACGGTTGTGAGTCCCTATGGCAGAAGTAAGGGAGATTTATCATCTGTAAAATCAGCACTTACGGAAATAATTTTTGAAGCTAAAAAATTAAATCTTAAGAAAAAAACCAATCTTCCAAACGAAATCTATATAGAAGATCTTATGAAAGAGGAAAAAGTTCCTTCATTAGGCATCGCTGTGTTTAAAAATTATTCCTTAAGTTGGAAAAAAATGTATGGAACAAAATCTCAACACACATTGTTTCGAGCTGGTTCCCTTTCCAAAACAATGACTGCGACCGCAACACTTCGATTAGTTGAAGAAAACCAATTAGATTTATATTCCAATTGGATCGGAAAACTAAAACAATACAAAGTTTCTGTTCCCAAGGGTAAAAAAAGATCAATTGTAAATCTTGATTTATTACTTTCACATACCAGCGGACTTACAGAAAAAGGGAACTGGGATGATCCGGTCAACTCTGGGAAAAAACATTTACGCGAATTAAAAGATACCAATACGACCAAAGGGAATGGGTTAAAGTTATATTATAAACCAGGAACGAAGTCGAGGTATTCTGGCGGTGGATATAGCATTGTGCAAGAAATCCTTACCGAAAGAACTGGAAAATCTTTTCAAAACCTTATGTCTGAAGTTGTGTTCCAACCTCTACACATGAACCGCAGCACTTTTCGACAAAATCTAACAACTGATGATGACCGTTGTGATGGGTATGACGAACAAGGAAATCTATTACCACAAAAAACATTTGTTACACCAGAACTTTCCTCTGGAGGACTTTGGACAACCCCTGAGGAAGTTGGTCTCCTATTTACAGAAGTGGCAAAAGCAAAACATGGTAAATCGACCTTCCTTACGAAAGAATCGGCAGAATATTTACTTTCACCTAAAATGAGTGCCGCCAATCTTACGGTTCACGCCCTGGTGGCCCACGGATTTTTCCTAAACCGCACTGGAAAAACAGAATATTTTTTCCACGGAGGGCATACAAAGGGACATAAGTCACTTGCTCTGTTTAACACAGAAAAAGGGTATGGGGTGGTCATCATGACCAATTCGGAAAATGGTTCCAAACTGATTTGGCGGATTCTTAGGTCCATCTCCGTCGAAGAAAAATGGGACAAGTTTGTGAATTAATCTATTGACCAATTTTCAAAATTAGCTATTCTCAAATCGGTTCAATGGAATATACAGAATCTAAATTCAACGGCATTGTTGTTCTGAAATTATTTGGCAACTTAGATATGTTAAATGCCGGTATTCTAAAAGAACGTATCAAAGAATCTGCTTCCCAGAAGGAACACCGCTTTATCTTCGATTTGGAAGGTGTCAGCTTCATAGATTCTTCTGGTTTTGGCCTCATCATGTCCCTGAATGACAAACTATCTGAGTTAGGTGGGGGATTACGAATTGTTAACGTATCCAAAACCATCAGGCAAATTTTTCGAATTTCAAAAATTTCTTCCGTCATCCAAATCTTTGAAAGTACGGAAGAGGCAATTGATTCCTTCAAATAAACTAACTAACTGAAGTAGTAACCATTTTTTTCCAAAAGTTTTTTAACTTTTGAACTTTGGGATTTTCAGGAGCAATTTCTTGTAAATTTAATAGCACTTCTTTGGAACGTTCAATGTCTCGCCTGTGCATCAATATTTCTGCAAGTAAGAGGAGGTTATTGAAGTTTTTAGGATCTCTAAATCGAAGTCTTTCTGCAAAATCTGTAGCCAAAACAAAATCTCTTCTTTGTTTATGTGCATAGGCAATATAAAACAAAAAGTCTGTATCCCCTGGATTTAATTGTAAATACCGATTGGCAAGTTCAATTGCCTTTTCATAATCCTTGGATTTCATATACAATTTGGATAATTCTCTTAAACAATAGAGATCATCTGGTTCGGAGTCTAATGCTAACTCTAATGCAAAGATTGCATTATTCCATTCCCCGTCCCGATAGGATTGAATTCCCTCACCCAACATTTGGTAATAAACTTTCGGCTTTGTGGATTCTTTTGCTGCATACGCCACTTCTTCTAAAAAGGCAATACGCATCAAACTTAAGTCATCAGTGAGATCTCCAAATTGTAACATCACTTTGCAAATTTGATCCAAGTCGCCAGCACCTTCAGCAACATGTCTTAGGAAGATTGTTTCATCATCATTAATCACTCTGTTTCCACCAGATTGACCAACAAATAAATCATCTCGCCCATCCGATCCTAAAATCAAAACATCGCCGGGTCGTAAGGGATAAATTTGAATGACAACTTCGTCCCCACTCATTTCGGTGAAACCGATTTTTCTTAAAGAATGTTCATTTTCAAGAAAACTAGCATTTCCATCTCGATAAAGAACAATCCAAGGATGTTCCGCATTGATGTAATATAAAGTTCCTGTTTCTTCATCAACTAACCCAAGTATGGCGGATAGTAGCATATGACCGTCAAAACTAATAAAAACGTTATGAACTTCCTGAAAACATTCCTTCAACCAACGTTCAGGGTGTCTATCTTGCATATAACGTAATTTTTGAGTTCTAGTGATAATGGATTTAAAAACTGTTCCCATGACTAGAGCCCCGCCAGCACCTTGGATGGACTTACCCATGGCATCGGCGTTTAAAAAGACCGTATATTTTTTACCCATCAAATAAATAGAATCTGAAACGGAAAGGTCTCCTCCAATTTCCGATTGTTTGTTTCTGAATTTGAATTGTTTCATTTGACGTTCAAAAATTTTAACAGAAACAGTTTCTGATTTGGAAAAAGAACCGCGCAAAGGTTTGATTAAAAGTGAAGTTAAAAAATAATCTCCATCTTGTTTGTCTTGCAGTTTTTGCATCTCAGATAGAGTTTCATTTAGTTCTCTAGTCCTTAGATTTACCATTTCCTCTAAATGATTTTGGTGTTCCGACAACTCCTCTTTCATCTCCACAAAAACTCTTCCCATTTGTCCGATTTCGTCACTTCTATGAGTTGGCAAAGTTTCTGGTTTCCATTGGTCTAAATCAACCATTGCACTGGTTAGAAGTTTAATCGCTTCCACCATATCTCTAGAAAACAAAAATGATATAAGGAAAATAACACCACATAACACTAAAGAGGCGACTACAAAAAAGGACCAAATTCTCCATGTTTTTGATTCGACTTCATTTTCATCAATCATCACATGAAAGACCAACTGTTTCACTGATTGTGAATTCCCAACATATGGAATTTTTACTAGATAATAAGGTTTATTTTGAAAATGAAACCTTTGTTCCTCCATTAACAAATTTGGCTTTTCATTCATCACCAAACGAATGGTATCCGAACCAATAGTTTTCACTTTTCCTTCTTGAAAAATTGCTAAATGGATTCGATTGTCTTTCGATATTGTTTTTGTGAAATTATCATCCACAACTTGGCCAATAAGAATGGTTCCACGACCAAACAGTGGAGCCGCCAAACGAAATCCGAGTCCACTATGTCCATCTTCCAGAGCTGCAGTGGACTCTCCATTCAATGCGTTTTTAATGATCGGTTGGTTTTTTTTATCATCCCCAAAGTCTTTAGGTCGATGCACACGAAACAAAACCTTACCTTGTTTGTCACCAATTTCAAAAATGGAAAGACCATATCTTTTTAGAATTTGCTGTAAATAAGGGAGTTCCTTCGAAAGTACTGATCGGTCAGCGAGACCTCTTTCCAAAATGCTTCTGGTTTGCGAGTTGAAAGTGATTTCCTCTAATAATAACCTAAGTTTTTCTTCTTTAAATTCTAACTCTCTTTGAAAATTTCGAGAAAGATCTTCAGCCCGCTGTGTTTGTGGTATATTTTTTACCGATTGCAAAAGATAGGCGAAACTGGTGGTGAGAGCGATTACAAGAAGAATTTGACTCACACTCAATATTAATAAGAATTTGTAACGGATGCTCATAGAAAATTACGTGAATCTTCTCAGATTTGAGTTACAATCAAATGACATTCCCTTGAAGGAAATGTATCATCCTAAAAATTTCAGATGAAACCAAACGCTTTTCTTTTTTTCCTTATCATCCTCACATTGTTACTTTATTATACAATTGAATATTTTTTGCACAACAGAACTTTAAAAAAATTCAAACACCGAATTCACGTAAATGGAACAAGAGGAAAATCAAGCGTAACAAGACTTATACGAGCAGGTCTTTCCGCTACCGGGATGTCTGTTTTCGCAAAAACTACGGGCACAATGGCAAGGATGATTTTTCCTGATGGATCAGAGGAATCTATCTCCCGATTTGGAAAACCATCTATTTTAGAACAAATTAAAATTCTAAAAAAAGCAAGTCGAATGGGAGCCGAAATTGTCGTTTTAGAATGTATGGCCTTAGAACCACGTTACCAGTGGGCAAGTGAAGGACAAATTTTAAAATCAGACATTGGAGTCATTACAAATATCAGAGAGGACCATCTAGAAGTAATGGGACCTGAATTAGAAGACGTCGCCAAATCATTATTATCTGGTTGTCCCGTAAAAGGAACTCTTGTAGCAGGTCCAACAGATTTTGGACCTCTAATCCTCGAAGTATGTGAAGACCGAAAATCCAAAGCTATTTTCATCCAAGAAGAATCAGTGCAGACCGTCTCCGATGAAGAGATGAGAAAGTTCTCATATTGGGAACATAAAGAAAATGTGAATTTGGCTCTTAAGGTCTGCGAAATCTTGGGAGTGGAACGAAACAAAGCATTAGAAGCCATGTGGAAAGTAAATCCAGACCCAGGAGCACTTTCGGTTTCTCCCATTCATTTTTTTGGAAAAGAATTTATCTATGTAAATGCAATGGCTGCCAACGATCCAAATAGCACAAAACTAATTTGGTCATCCGTAATAGAAAGATATCCGCAATACAATAAACGATTTATTTTGTTTCATACAAGAGATGACAGGCCGGAACGAAGCCGTCAACTAACCAAAGAATTTGCAAATTGGGAAGGATATGATGCCGTGATTTTAATCGGATCTTCCACTTCACTTGCTTTTAAATATTTAAAAACATATTCCAAAAAAGATATTCCTATCTTTGTTTGGGAACATTTAAGTTTAGATGGAATTTTTGAATCTTTACTTTCGATTCTACCAAAACAATCTTTGGTTTTTGGAATTGGAAATATAGTAGGACTGGGAATGGAATTATCTTTATATCTGAAAAACAGGTCGGAACAAATCAATGAATGAAATTCTTCCTCTTTCTATTGGGCTTAGCCTTGTTGTCAGTTTAGTATTTTCAGAATTGTTCGGAATTCTAGGTACGGGACTTGTCGTACCGGGATATTTGGCTTTATCCTTAAATCATCCCAAAAACATAGCACTCACTTTTTTAATCGCATTACTTTCTTATATTTGTGTAGAAGTATTATCCAATTTTTTATTAATCTTTGGAAAAAGAAAAATCGTCTTTATCTTGTTATTTGGTTATTTTTTCGGGTATTTGCTGAATTACCAAATCCTTCCTGATATAGATATTGGATATCTTGCAGAAGTAAGAGGAATCGGATTTATTATCCCTGGTCTCATTGCTGTTTGGTATGAAAGGCAAGGTGTTTTAGAAACGACATCTGTTCTAATTTTGGCTGCTATTTTCGTGAAAATTCTCCTCATTTTTATCTTGGGAACAGAGTTAGAAACTTTATGATGACTAAAATTTATTGGTCGCCTTGGAAACATAGCCGGATCGCGCTTTTTCTTTTAGCTATTTTAGGAATTCTAGGTCTTCTTTTAATTGAGACTTGTAAGGTAAAAAAAGAACAATCCTATTTCAAAAAGAAACTCCATGCAGCAAAACTTGCAGAACGTGGATTTCAAATTTTAAAACCAGAACTTCTCAAACATAAAAAACCTGATTATAAAGAACTAGATCCAACCAATTCAGGATTTATCGGAGACTTTTTAACACCAGTTACAAGTAATAGTGGTTCGTTGTCAGCCAAACAAACATCCATCAATCCAAACTTTGCTGCAGTGATGATCCAATTTCTAAAAAAAGCAAAACTAGAAGAAGGTGACACGGTGGCCGTTGCCGTATCAGGATCTTTTCCTGCCCTGAATGTTTGTTTATATGCAGCACTTGAAACATTAAAACTCAAACCTATCATTATTTCCAGTGCCTCTGCATCACAATTCGGCGCCAACCACCCGCAAATGCTTTGGTTAGATATGGAAAGAGAACTGGCCGAATCTGGAATCTTTTCATTTAAGTCGAGTTATGCGTCTCTTGGCGGAATCCAGGACAAAGCCATGGGTATATCCAAAGAGGGGAAAGATCTTCTTGGACGCGCATTACAAAGAAACCAAGTAAAACTCTTAGATCCTCTTCATTTTGATGATTCCATTGAGAAACGAATGAAACTCTATGAAGAATTATCAGGTGGGAAACCAATCAAATTGTTTGTGAATGTGGGTGGAGGAACAACCATTCTTGGAACCAATCTTGGCAAACAAGTTTTCAAAAATGGACTCATCACGAACTTACCGGAAGAAGTGCATGTTCCCAATTCTGTCATTAAATCCTTTTTGGAACGCGAAGTTCCCGTCATCAATTTCATTCAAATTGAATCACTCGCAAGGAAATTTGGCCTTCCCCAAACCCCCAAAAAAGTTCCGAAACCAGGGGAAGGGAGAGTGTTTTATTCCGAAGAATACAGTCCTCTCCTCTATCTTTCCGTTTTCCTTTTTCTCCTGGTTGGATTGTATGGTGTAACGAGGCTCGGTTGGGGCGAAAATGAAGAAGATCGCCATCTTCCCAAATCCTTACGAGCTAAGTGAGGTGATATGGCAAAAATCATAGTCCTTTCCATTCTTCTGTTTTTGGTTTTACGTTGGGTCAGTCGGATTCTGATTTTACCTGCAAAAATTGCAGAAGAATTGGGAAATAGACCAAAGGAAGGAAACCCCAAACCTTCTGACTGGACCAAACCCAAAGAGAAAGATATCTCAGACCGGGGAAAAATAATCGATTAAAGTTCCGATTTCCTAACAGGAGAATTAGGAATTCTGTCGAAAATCAAACTAAGATGAGACAGAATTCGGTTCCAAGTCCCCTCATTCGGATTTTTTCCAAAAATATTTTCCCCCTACTTCCCATTCTTTTTACCATCACCCTCATCCAATGTGGTGTCCCCAAAGGTGAGTTTGGTTGGACGACCACCAAAATGGAAGAGATGGATATTTTAGAAAAACACATCCAAACCATCACCGACTATAAAATGATGCGAGATGATCTTATCTTTTCTCCCACAGACACCATTCATTATGTTTATCAATTTTCGAGAAGTCCTGGTTTAGAAACAGACTTCTATATTTCACTCAATCGTTATGAACTAGATTTTGTTGAAATTGATATCAAGAAAAAACGTGTAGAACCGGATTCCCTTGCCATAAGAGATGAATTTTCTCTGCTGAGGACAGGGGAGTATTTAATCAAAATTGTTCATGAAGGTGATACGGTAGACGAAGTAAAGTTTCGTGTTTTACCAGACGAAGGTTATACACAAGAAAATCTTGAACAAGAGTTAGCTGGTGACCAAACAGATGAAATCATCAAATACTCTCGTTAATCGGCGGTTGTATATTTCCTGTTTCTAAAATTCTTTTGACTCGTTCCAGTTCTTTCAAAGCAACACGGATATCTGTTTCGCCACCTTTGTTAACGATAAGTTCATAATACTCTTTTGCTTTTACAAAATCTCTAGATTCTTCAGCGAGCACTCCTAATCGAAATAATATTTTTACCAAAGGAATTTTATTTCTTTTGGTTTCTAATACACGGATGATTGCTTCCTGGTCTTCAATTTTTAAATCCATCAATCGATACTGCGAAAGAATATCATCGAGAGTTGTGACCATCAGATCTTTTTTTAAATTATGTTTTTTCTCGATTAAATCTTTGAGTTCTTTTTCAGCATTTAACATCTTTTCATCTAAACGTTTCCATTGTGAAAAGGAAAGATTTAGTTTGTTTCGTTCTAATTCGTTTCGTTTGTGTTTTTTATCTTTTTTACTCAGATAATAATAAGCGATCGATTCAAGTTCGGTAAGCCCTGTATCTGCATCTAACGAAGGATTCCAATCCTTACTATTTCTTTCCAACCAATACTCTAAAAATGGTGCAGCCCGGTCTGGGTCCCCAATCTGTGAATTGAAAAACACTCCAATTTCATAAGAAACTCTAGTTTTATCAACAGAATCAGGGGATAAATTAAAATACTTTTCGTAGTATTGACCCGCAAGAATATTCCTTTTTAAATCCGCATTGAGAGTGGCTAAACGTAAATTTGATTTTATGATTCTTTCTTGTTCTTCGGCAGTAGGATTCTTTACTTTTAAAAGTTCTACCAAACCTTTCTCATAAAAGTCAGCGGCCCTTTCTTTTTTACCATCTTGTCTGTATTGTTCGGCAATATCAGTTAACACCAAAGGATTTTCATTCCAAAGCCGATAAGCACGTTCGAGAATTAACTCATAAGCAAAAAAGTCTGTGTTTCTTTTATAATCGAATAAAACATAAATCCCTTTTCCCGCGGTACCAAGTTTATTTACAATCTTAAGACGTTCTTTGTTATCATCCTCTAATTTGCGAACCACATTGGCAAATGCGTATAAGTCGTTGGATTCAATTTGTTTGCGTTTGTTAAGATAGGCCAAATAACGTTGGTTTACGGATTCATCATATCTTTGTTTCGTTTGTTTTCGATTTTCTTCTGCGAGGCGGACATCCTCTTTCCAAACTTTTGATTGCGGAGTCAAATCCGCTAAACTTTTCCCTTCTCGGATCCAATTACTTTCTTTGATGTGGATATCATCTTTTGTTTTTTTTAATTTTTGTTCTGCTTGTTTCCATTCGTTATAAAAACGGTCATGTTCCTTTGCAGAACTTGCATCATATCCTAATACATCTTCTTTTTGCCATTCACCGTTTCGAAATCCTTCCTCTGTCATTTCCAATGGATGGTATCGAAACGCTGCAAGATAATGCCTTAACGCTGGTGCATACTTTTCGGACTCAACATACAACCGAGCAAGCCTTATGTGCAATTGGTATAATAAGGGTGAGTCCCGAACAATATAAGTTTCTGTATTTTTATGAGTACTTTGCCACAACAAAAGACGAATATCATTCATCTCCGTTCGGGAATTATATACATTCCCCTTTTCTCGGTCTTCCCAAATTCGTTTTTCTTCTATGAACTGACTATAATAACGTTTGAGAAGCCCTTCCGCCTCACGGATCTTAGTTTCTATATTTTTAGGTCCAGACTCTACGCCCGCATCCACTGGAGTGTCCGCTCCCGGTATCACAGGAACATCCTGTGCATTGGGATCTAAAGCTTTTGGTTCTTCCCTAAGAGCAATTCCAGAATCTTCGTCGATAGGAATTCTTTTTTCTGAATCTAAGGTTTGGATTTCTTCTGTGGAGATGACTTGTAAGGGAGATAAATAAAGTCCAGACAAAGGATTTCTTCTGTCCTCTTCTCCTGCCCAAAGATTCCTTGGTGCCAAAAAGGCCAAAAGAACTAAAAAAAGAAACCCTGTCACAAAGGAGAGAGAGGTGAAAGTATAACTAATGGCAAAAGGTATCTGAGTTTCCTTTTTCACCGAATGGCAAATTTCCCCCAGTTTCCCAAGAAATCCATTTTCCCTAGTTTTTTCGTCCCTACCCAGATCACCTGGAGCCCAATCCTGCTGCATCAATGGCGTAATTTTTCCTAGTCTTACTATCGGCGAAAAATCAAATTTTAACAACCAAAAGGGGTTGTATATTTAGAATGACTGGCGTTCATTGTAGCCAATCGACCAGCAGAACTGGATCTCTTATGTCAAAAAACATCGTCGAACGGTATCTCGTACTCAAAAACAAATACCGAAATTATGATACCAAATACGCCTTAAAACGAATGCAAGCATTTCGGCTTGCTACCCAAGAATTGTCGCGCAAAGGATATGAAGTTGCTTTGGAACTGCTTGGATCCATTAACTTTGGTATTGTAGATCCAACCTCTGATGTCGATTGTATTTTGCTTTTAGAATGCGATTTACATAAAGACCAAAGTTGTTGTCCTGCTCACTGCACCAATTTGTCATTTGTAAAAACGGAAATTTCCAAATTTGTTTTAAAGAGATTGGCTCCGGAAACATTTAACATTGATTATTTGGATTCTATCAATTTAAAATACGTTGAAGAAAAAATCAGAACCGAAACTGTTTTAGGTGATGAGACATTATACTGTTTATTATTTTATAGAAATATCGGTAGGCCTGTCAATCGCCCACTGTTCATTCCCTTTTGTGACCAACTAGAAGAAAACCATGACTTCGTGAAAGAAATTATTCCCTGGGCGGCCGATGCCCTAGAAGGTTACCTAAACACCAACCAACACAGAATGTCATTCAATAAGTATAACGAGAGGATTCGTGCAAGGGGTTTGAGTCTTCCTGAGGGTTTACAACAGGAATTACAAGCCTACATGGAAGGAAAAACTTCAACTTAAGTACAACGTAAATATTATTGTTTACCATTCCGCCAGAATCCCTATTCTTTTGCCATGCCGAAGGGAATTTGGACGAAAAGAGGTAAGTTGTATCCCTACTTACTTTCGAACATTATTCTTTTTATTTTTGTCACCATTGCTTTTTTATTTTATACCGCCAGTGAACGAAACATCGATGAGGCAGAAGAAAATCGTTACCGTTCCTTACGAATAGCCAACGAACTTAGACAATCTTCGGACCAACTTACAAACTTAGTCCGATTGTATGTCATCCAAAGGGATACAAAATACAAAGAGTATTTCCAAATGATTTTGGATATCCGCAATGGGGATTTTCCAAGACCCAAAAATTACGGTTATGCGTATTGGGATTTTGTCATTGCCGGCAAACTTCCACCCCCTTCGGATGAAGGAGAAAAAATCAGCATATATGAATTAATGAAAAATGCAAATTTTCTCGAATCCGATTTTTTATTACTTTCACAATCAAAAATCAAATCAGACGAGTTAACTAAAATTGAGTTTCAAACAATGTCTCTTGTAGAAAGGGATATGAAAAATGGATTCAAAACAGATCCTCATGTGATCAATTCATTATTTGATGATCACTACCTCCAAGCCAAAGCGGAGATTTTGAAACCGATTAATGACTTATACTATCAGTTAAATGATCGTACCACAAAAGCCATAGAAGATGCGAAAAAAAAAGTGTTTGTTTTTAAGACCATCCTCGTCACAGCTGCGGTATTCTTTGCCATGAGTCTATTTCTGACACATAGGTCACTAACAACTATCATTGGTGGAAGTGTTGATGAAGCATTTCATAAAATATCTTCCTTGGGGGAAGGAAACTTTTCCGGTGATATCAAACCCGCTATGTTTAAAAATTCCATTTTACATAGTTTGAATATTACGCAAAAAAGATTACAACAATTATACGAAGAAAGTGAATCTAGCAAAAAAAGTGTTATAGAAAGTGAATCAAAACTCAGAAGCATTTTAGATAATGTTTCTGCTTGTATTTATTTAAAAGATATCAACGCCAGGTATCTTTTTGCAAATAAAGAAGTATGCGATTTATTCGGGTATCCACTGGAAGAGATTCTCAATCAAACAGACGATAAGTTCTTAGATAAAGAAACAGCAAAACAAATTCTAAAAAATGATAAATCTGTCCTACTAGAAGGAAAAACATTACATGCCGAAGAAGAAATAACAAGTCGCGTCGACGGTAAAACTTATTCCTTTCTCACTGTGAAAATTCCATTAAAAAACCAATCTGGTGAAATTTATGCTCTTTGTGGTATCTCAACTGATATCGGTTTAACCAAAGAAATTCAAAAAGAATTAGAACGCGCGAAAGACACCGCAGAAATAGCAAATCGCGCCAAATCAGAATTCTCAGCTTCGATGAGTCATGAAATCCGAACTCCTTTGAATGGAGTCATTGGATTAACGCAAATCCTTTTAAAAACCAACTTAGATTTAGAACAAGAATCCTTAGTTAAATCAATAGCCTCAGCAGGAAATTCACTACTCACCATACTCAATGATATCCTTGACTTTTCGAAAATGGAGGCAGGAAAGTTAACAATCGAAAAAATTAAGTTTGATATCCACCATACTGTTACCGAAATTTTTGATTTATTATCCATTGGATCCAAATCAAAATCGATTGAGTTAAAACTAGAAATCGATCCAAACGTTCCACAATTTATTTATTCCGATCCAGGAAGAATCCGACAAATTATATTCAATTTATTAGGAAATGCTATTAAATTCACTGAAAAAGGTTATGTGATCCTACGTCTTAAAAAAGAAAAAGAATGGATACGTATTGAAGTCGAAGATTCTGGAATCGGAATCGCAAATGAAAAAAAGCAGTTTATCTTTCATAAATTTTCACAAGTCGATGCTTCCACTTCTCGCAAGTATGGAGGAACTGGTTTAGGTCTAGCCATTTCAGAAAGATTAGTATCTTTACTTGGTGGAACCATTGGAGTGGAGAGTCAATTAAACAAAGGAAGTATATTCTGGTGTAACTTACCTTATGAAAAGGAAAATTCTTCCAACGTAAGAAAGGAATCGGATTCAGATTCTGCTTTACCCAAGGTAATTGAATCAACATTTACGAACCAAAAGTTTTTGATTGTTGAAGATAATATACTAAACCAAAAAGTCATTGGAGGACTCTTAAAAAAATACAATATACAATATGATGTAGCAGAAAATGGCGAAGTTGCGGTAAACCTTTTCCAACAAAACAAATATGATTTGATTTTAATGGATTGTGAAATGCCCGTGATGGATGGTTTTGAAGCCACATTAAAAATAAGAGAATTAGAAAAAACAAAATCTGAAAAAACGATCATCATCGCCGTTACCGCTCATGTATTAAACGAACACAAAGAAAAATGTTATGCCGTTGGAATGGATGGATTTATTGGAAAACCATTTTACATTGAAAATTTATTAAACACCTATAGTGAAATTCTAAAACATCAAAAATCATAATTCAGTTTTATTTTCCAGTACATCCGAAAAAATTAATTTTTCTTTTCTCGATTTGTTACGTGATCCAAATTTCCATCTCCATAACTATTTGTTATTTCGGCAATGATCACTTGGTAACCTTCATACCATTTTGAATATTGAGACTTTGCTGTTTTATGATCTGAAAATGTTTTTAGCGCATCCAAACCTTTCTGCGATTGAAAATAGTACACCACGGCCATCGTCCCTTTTTCCTGGTCCCACCATTGGTCTTTACCTAAATATTCGGGATGGTTTTCGACAAAGGATTCAATGGAACGGTCCAAGGATTGAAATTCTTCATCTGCTTTTTTTTGTTTAAAAATGAATGTTGCTGAAATCACAATTTAAACAAAGATAATTCTTTGTTTAAATCGACAATTAGAGAATTTAGATCCGCAGAGGATTTAGCAGTTTTTTCCGACATCAACGATAACTTCGCTGTGTCATTTGCTAAATGATGGACGGATGTTCCCATTTCTTCATTCACTTTTTTTTGTTCTTCCGTGGCAAAAGATACCGATGTGGAACGGTTCACGATATTTTCTGATTGTTTGCGAATTTCTTCCACTTCTGCTATCTGTTCTAAATTTGCTTCATTCACTTTATCAATACTATTGATAATTTCGAGGACACTCTCAGAAAGATATTTAAACGTTTCATTGGCAGATTTTACAGATTCAACAGACTGAGTGGTCGAAACAGAAACACGTTTAATCAATTCCGAAATGGTTTTTGTAGATGAAGCTGTTCTTTCTGCTAATTTCCCCACTTCGGAGGCAACCACTGCAAATCCCCTTCCCATATCACCAGCCCTTGCTGCCTCAATGGATGCATTTAACGCGAGTAAGTTGACCTGTTCGGAGATTTCTTTAATGATTTCAAGAATTTTACCAATTTCGATAGCGTTTTTATCTACCTCTTTGATCGATTCAATTGTTGTAATAATTGATTTTGCGCTTTTGTTTACTTCATTTTCGACTGAATCTGCTTTTTCTTTGGCATATAATGAAACCTCTTTCAAACTTGAGGATAAAGTAAATAAATGGATGATCGATTCATTGGTAGAAGCTGTTAATTTTTTTGTTCTAATGCGTCTGAATAAATCCCATTGATAGAAGAACCATTTTCTTCTAGAGCAGCAGCAACTTCTTCCAATGATGCCGCTTGGATTTGCGAATGTTCAGCGGAATCAGCGGACAAAATTTCCAAATTTTTTGCTTCTTCCTCTATTTTTACCGAGTGATTGATAATAGATGAGATCAATCGATTTAACTTTAATTTTGCATCGTTCAAGTAAACAGAGATGAGACCAATTTCATTCCTTGTTTGGTTTAATTTTAATTCAGAACGCAAATCTCCGTCTGAAAAGGATTTTAACATAGCAGAAACATCACGAATGGTTGCAGAAGTATTTCCTGTTAAATTCCAAATGACAAAAAACAAAAGAGCAATCATGGAAAGAATAAAAAAGCTCAATCCGTAACAAATATTTTCTAAATGATGTACGTCTACTTGTGAACGAAATTGATAATAAATATAAAATGAAAAAATAAAGTATCCGATGACAAATGTTGAAAATATAGGAAAAAGCAAATTTGCAAATAAACTTAAGGGAGGTAAATGTAACTGGTTATAGACTTCATACAGTTTTTTTTCAACAGTCACATAAAAAATGGAAGAAATCGCCATAGCGAGTATGATCCCGAGGATGATAAAAAATACAACTTCCCCATAAGTTTTCACTAAACTATATTGGTAAGCAAGTAACATTGTTAAAATTGGCCCACCTACGTTTGTGGACAAAATGTTCAATGCCCCTGCCTTGGAAAAACCCCGAATGAAGTTTAATTCCTTTTGTGTGTATATAATTCCTTCGGGTCTTCGCATTTGTTTTCGAAATTCCCGGTTTTTAAGAAAAAATAAAATAGCATGTATACCGATGATTGGCGGAGCTAAATAAATTAGAATTTTCAGAATTGACTCAAAATTTTCTAACCCAAACAAAAAGAACATACCGGCAAAATAAAGAAATGGATCTAAATTTGTGATAAGAAGATAAGGAACCATAAATCCTGATCTTTTCTGGTTTTGGTGAGGTTCGCTTGGAGTCATAGAGAAGGAAATTAATTCCTTTCTATTGCGTTTGTCAATTTATTTTAGGGAAAATGCGAGGCTTTCGTTTTGACGTTTTCTAAATGGCGGATGTCTTTTCCTGTATTAAGTCGGACAAGTTCTTCTGCTACGTTCACAGCATAATCACCTAACCTTTCCAAGGCGAGAATTATGCGATATACATCTGCAAATTCTTGTTTTTCCATATCGGGAATACAACGATACTTATGGAATGCTTGGTCACAAAGTGCATTCAATTCATCTTCTAAGGAATTCACACTTCCCATAAACCTTTCTTTTTCCTCGACAAGGGATTCGATGGCCATTCCCGCAAGTGTTGTGACACGAGACAAAATCAAGGTCATAGGTTCTTCGTTTTTAAAAAGACCTTTGCGAATGGTTTTATGGCGAAATACATCGGCACAATTCACCACCTGGTCTCCCATCCTTTCCATATTCCTTGTAATCCGGATGGCAGAAAGGGCAAACCTAAGGGGATCTTTTTTTAAGACAATATCATTGTCCACATCACCCATACCTAGAATGTTACGATTACTCACTGCTTCTAAAATGGCATTTTGGGAAAGGTTATCGTTTTCCTTTTCTAAATCATCAATGAGATCATCCCGTTCCACAATGCGTTCTGCTTGGGCATAATCATCCGATTCCAAAGCTTCACTAAGGAGGATCACTTGCTCTAAAACTAATTCAGCCATAGAATACAAATTCTTTCTTAAGTAGTAAAACTTGGAAATAATCATATCAGGCATTTTTAGCAGAACCTACCTATTATTAGACGGTTGCCAACTCGGTGATTTCGTCGACTGTGAGAATTTTTTCAATATCAATTAAAATGATGAACCTATTATCTTTTTTACCTACACCTGTGATGTATCTGGATGAAATTCCTTTGACCGAAGGTGGAGGTGGGTCCACTTGGTTGGCAGGAAAATGAACCACATGTGACACTTTGTCCACAATCACACCAATGGATTTACCAGAGACGTTGATGACAATGGCACGGTCGGCCGAACCATCCGTAATATTTTTAATATTGAGACGTTTGGCAAGGTCGATCATTCGAACGACTTTTCCTCGTATGTCCATAATTCCTGCGAAGAAACTTTTGGACTGTGGAACACGGATTAGGTTAGTGATTTTGACAATCTCTTCGACTATGGTGATGGGAATTGCATATTCTTCATCGCCCAAATTGAATATAATGTACTGCTCATGAATGAATTGGTTTGCCGATGATGTTTCTTTTGCCATATAACTTTCTACAATTTTCCAGCCTACGTCTAAAAGTAGACGTAGCCGTTATAGAAAAAATATGAACCGAAACTAAGAAATGACAACACTTTTGTCATTAGGACAGAACGTTTTCTGACAAGAAAATCCAAAAGTCCTGCGGCCATTCCTAAAATGCCTAAAGTCAGTCCTAATACGACATAATCATAGTAGAGATAATAGACCAAACAGCCGAATCCGACGCCCATACAGATATCTTGCAAATCTCCCCAGACCCGTCTCTTAAAACGCACCCAGAGCGATCCTCGTGCCTCTCTGGCCTCACGACGTTCTCTCCTCCAACGTTGGAAACGAGTTTCCCTAACAATCCCGAAAATGGAATCATAACGAGTGGATGGAAATAAAGCAGACTCCAAAGGGAATCTTTGAGATCGACCTTTTTCAGGAGTATCTGGTACAAAGGGGGGATAAATTTCGTACGCCCCTCCAATACATGCTAACATGTCTTTATCAGGAAGGGTGCTAAAGTATTCGCGAAAGGGCCAAATCTTTCGAAAGACTGGGTAAGCACGGCCAGAAGTGATGTCCTTCTCACCTTGTACAGTACCGTTCTTCACAGTGGCACCATACATGCGACCTTTCTCTTCTTTGATTTCTACAGCTAACCGAACGAGTCGTTCGTGAAAATTAAACTCAGCCTCCAGGACATCCCCGAGAGGTGTTTCCAGGATAAATGCTCGGATGAAACCGGGTGTGCGGGGTTTCTGTTTCCTCCAGACTTGTTTCATAACAAATCTATCGGAGGAAACATTAAGTCACTGAAGAAAGATTATTTCTTCTTTTTGTGTCTGTTGGCTCTGCGTTTTTTCTTACGTTTGTGGGTTGCGATTTTTCTACGCTTTCTCTTTTTTCCGGAAGGCATTCCTTCCTCCTTATATCAAGCCTGTTCTGTCAAATTTCTAGTCGAGGTACTTTTGTAAAACTTTATTTTTCCTCATTGTGGATAACATCGCTTTGATATCACCCACTCCCTCGCGAGAAGTGACAAGAAGGACATCTGGTTCTTCTACAACAATGAGGTCCTTCACACCAAGGAAGGTTATGAGTTCTTTTTGCACCGAAGAAATATTTCCTGAAGCCTTATGATAGAGCACTTCTTTTCCTTGGTGGTGGTTTTTATCCTTGTCACCAGGCAAAATCCTTTCTAAAGACATCCAAGATCCAACGTCGTCCCAATTGAAAGTAGCCTCTACCATCCGAATTCGATTGGATTTTTCCATAATGGCAGTATCGATGGCCTCAGAAGGAAGCATTTGGAAGGCCGTTTTTAAATCTCCAAAACTCTTAAAAGGGAATCCATTTTTTAAGGGATTTAAAATATGAGGAGCATGGCGTTCTAGTTCCGAAAGAATGGTTTCTGTGCGGAAAAGAAAAATCCCTGGGTTCCAATAAAAATTCTTTTTTTTGATATATTTTAGAGCCGTTTTAAAATCAGGTTTCTCAAAAAATGCTTTTACCGTATACCCTACATCAGTTGGTTTTCCTGTACTAATGTATCCGTAACCCACTTCCGGACGGTTTGGTTTCACACCCAAAAGTACCATTCCATTGGCTGTCTCGTATAATGCTTGTTCGATAGTCTTTGTAAATTCTTTGATGGGATCGATAAAGGCATCGGCTGATAAAACAATTAAGTTTGGGTTTCCAAATTTTTTCTGAAAGTAAAGTGCCGAAAGTGCAATGATGGGTGCTGTGTTTTTGCCCTCTGGTTCCAAAATGAAATTGGTGGAGGGAAACTTGGGATCTTTTTTAAGAATCTCCGCTTTTAGGTTCGCGTTGGTTCCAATATAAATTCGATCAAGTGTAGTAATGGTAAGAGCGCGGTCGATGGTCTCGCGAAGTAAGGTTTTATTGGAATAAACTTTCTGGAGTTGTTTCGGGGAATTGGTGCGGGAGCGAGGCCAAAACCTCTCTCCCTTTCCGCCAGCCATAATGAGGACAACCGGGGATTCTTTAGGTAATTTTGCCATAGGGTTTGGAACCAGAATCTAAGAAAGCAGAAAGAGGAAAACCAGAAAAGAGTTAGGCTCCTCCCGCTTCTTTCGGTGTTTCTTCACTATGGAGTTTGATTGGTTTTGCAGGAATGATGGTAGAAATGGCGTGTTTATACACCAAATTCTGTTTATTATCGTTTTCTAGGATGATTGTGAAGTTGTCAAAACTGACAACCTTTCCTTTCAGCGGAACTCCGTTTAACAAGTAGATGGTGAGATCAATTTTCTCCTTTCTTGCTGTATTTAGAAGTTGGTCTTGGATATTATTTTTTGCCGACATTGGAAATCCCGAGTGTTTTCTCTATATTTTATCTATATTTGTAAACAATTGGACAGCTGCTTCGAAAGAAATGGGCGAAAGTAATGGATCTTTTTTGAACCAAGTGATCTGTCGTTTCGCATAATTTCTATGACTTTGTGCCAACTGCTCAATGAATGTATTAATGTCTATGGTTCCATTTAAGAAAGCAAGCGCAAAATTGTAACCTAAGGTTCGTAGACCCGGACAATCCGCCCCGTATCTAGAAATTACTTCTTTCGTCTCCGCTAACATTCCTGTGGCGATCTGTTTTACCCTTGTATTAATCCTTTGGTAAAGGATATCACGGGGCCAATCCAACCAATGTCCAATGATTTGTACGTCAGGATGTTCTCTTAAGTATCCTCCAACAGTATCTCTCGAAACATCGGACCATAAAACTCCAGTAAGCACAACTTCCAATGCCCTTTTGATTCTATATCCATCTTGTGGGGACAAGGAAGTTAGGGCTTTGGGATCTTTGGAAAAAAGTTGTGTCCTTGCTTCCTCTAAAGAAAGTTCTAAAACATAATCTTTAGTTTCCTTGGGTACATTTGGTACGGGGTACATTCCCAATAGAAATGCTCTGAGGTAGAATCCGGTTCCACCAATCAGGAATGGAATTTTTCCTCGCGCGGTAATATCTTGGATAGCCTCCCCGGCCCAAATAGAAAATTGGCTGGCATTGACTGACTCGTTGGCATTTAAAAATCCAACAAGCCAATGGCGGATGTAAGTGGACTCTTCGTGAGTAGGGGCCGTTGTGCCTACCGGTAAGTCCCGGTAGACTTGGCGTGAGTCAAAAGAAACAATTTCGAAACGTTTAGGGTCAAGGGTTTGGGAAAGTGCGGTTTTTCCAGAACCTGTTGGTCCACCAAGGACAGGAAGGATCAAACCTCTTCCTCGGCTACGACCTCCTCTTCTTCGGTCTCTTCCAATTCTTCCGTTTCTTCTAAAAGTTCATCATCTTCCAAAACTGGCTCTTCCTCTTCTTCCACTTCGTATTCGGAACTGCGAATGGCAGCCATCCGAGATTTGATGGCAGGTTTGGCCAATTGGTCTGCACCACATTTGGGGCATTTTTTTTCAGGTTTGTTCAAATCATAAAACTTTGTTCCGCAAGAGTAACAGCTGAACTTTTTTCCCAAAGGGTTATTGGGATCGATTTTTACAGCGGGTGTTGCTTTTGGAGCTGGCAAAGCCTTGGCCTTCGTAGCGGGAACTTTAGCACCGGCCACGGGCTTTTTTTTATCTTCCTTCGGGGAAGCGGACTTTGCGTCCTTGGTTGGTTTTTCTTTGGCTACCGCTTTTTTCTTGGGCGGGGCCTGCTTCTTGACTGCTTTTTTTGCGACCATAAACGTACTTTTGACAGTTTTGGAAATCCCCTCTCGGGGACAACCTTTTTGAAATTGGACGGTTTTCTCCTGGATGAAAATTAATGAAAAGTTTTTTTTTTCCTATGACCCAATTAAGTGTCAATGTCAACAAGATCGCCACTCTGCGTAATTCTCGTGGTGGATCCATTCCTAACGTCATTCAAATTTCAGAAATTATCCTGAATGCAGGTGCCTACGGCTTAACCATCCATCCCAGAGAGGATGAAAGGCATATCACCAAACAGGATGTATTCGAAATAAGAGAGTTTCTAGTAACTTACAACGAAAAATTGTTAAAAAAGGGAATTCCCAAAAAAGAATTTAATATCGAAGGCGAACCAAGTGCACGTTTTTTAGACCTAGTCCTTGCAGCCAAACCGGACCAGGCCACCTTAGTACCGGTAAAACCTGGAGAAATCACCTCTGATCACGGATTCGACTTAAATGACAAAACAGTGTTCCAAACTTTAAAATCGATGATAGGACGTTTCCACGAAGCAGGAATTCGTGTTTCTTTGTTTATGGAAACCGATTTTGAACAGTATTCGCTAGTGAAGGAATTAGAAGCGGATCGAATCGAACTCTATACAGGACCTTTTGCTTCGGCTTATGAAAGTTCCAAAGAGGAAGGTTTATCGAGTTTTAAAGAATATGAAATAGCGGCAACAGAAGCAAACAAACTAGGGTTAGGTGTAAATGCAGGACATGATTTGGATACAAATAATCTTAAACTATTTGCAAAACTTCCCTATTTGAAAGAAGTATCCATCGGCCATAGGTTAGTGAGCCAAAGCCTAGTGGACGGAATGGAGAAAACAATCAAAGAATATCTTAAAGTTCTTTCGCAAGGAAACGTAACTTAGAATACTGAGGGTCTTGTTCTAATAGTAATTTGGCTGCTCTTTCCAGTGCAAGTGCCAATTGTCCTTCGAGTTTTCCTTTTCTTTTTGTAATTTGGATTTCGGAAATAAAACTACGAAGGGCGTCTCTCGCTTGTGATTCATTTCCAGAGGCAGATGCCTGTTTCACTTTTTTCCAAGCGTCAGTGATGGCAGTCCCTGGTTTCCATGTTGTCCCTTGCATGGGTACACCCGCTTCTGTACCAAGGGAGGAACTCACGGAAACCACTCCCGCACTGGCACCAATCGCTTCTTTTCCCGATTCCCCTCGGTGATAACCTGCTGTGTCCCAAATCTTGGAAAAAGGATCTGATTTCATTTGATCAGCATAAAGACGTTCTTTATAAGATAATGCGGAAAGACGAATTTCTTTTTGAATATTGGATTTGTCATTTTCACTCAAACGTTGGAAACAATCCGCAAGAACTCCCCGTCGTAAAGATTCTTTGGTAAGGATCCCACGTTGTGATAAAAATAAAAAGGATGTTACTTCTGGTGTTTTGTTTTCCTTACAATGTTTTTGTGTTTCTGTAAATACCGCTAACACCTCGCCATCTTTAGAATGGGCTTTGAGGTCGGCTAAGTTTCCCGATTTTTCGGCAGAAATCCTTAACATATTTTTATAAAGGCTGTCATTGGGATTTTTTTCTAGAGCCTTTCGGAATGCCGTATAACTTTCCGAATAATTGCCCCGATGATATTCCAGGAGTCCCCAAGTATAACACAAATATCCATCATCTGTATCCCGAGTTCGGCAAACATATCTTAGTCGAGACATTGCCTCTTCCCTCGTTTCGGCGGACTCCCAAACATCCAAAAGCACCTCTTCCAAAAAAATGAGAGTTTCCAAACTGTACGGGTCCCGGGTAGGGTTTTTCTGAGGCTCTGAAGTACAAAACCCAAGGGAAAGAGTGAAAATCAGGACAACGAATGGACGCATGGCACCGTCTATGATATAGTTGTGTCCTAGATTTGTCCCGAATTTTTTTGAGTTGCATGGACTGGAAAATCGGAAATTCTTAGGATAATCTATCCACTTTACGAGCGATCCCTTGAAACGAATTGTTTACCTACTTTCCTTTTTCACCCTACTTAGTTTTGCCCTTCCTGTAGGCTTTATTTCCTGCGAACCGGAAGCCAAAAAAGCTCCTAACCGTGTAACCAATTTTACCTACCAAGACTTCGAAACCGTGGTCAAATCTGTAGATAAGTTCTACATTGATAAAAATATCAATAAAAACAGGGCATTCACCGATGCGGCTTCTTTTGCTGTTCTCAGTATGCCCCATCCACTTTATATTTACCCAGAAAGTTATTTCAATGAAAGGGAAAAATATGACGACAAAGAAGATCTTTGGCCTGGAAAAACTTTTAAAATTTCACCATCCGACAAATTCGTGTTATTTGATCCGGACTACACTCTTGTAGAAAAAATTCAAAAAGAGAAACTAAAGAAAAACGAAAATAGAAAACTTTCCGATGCAGAAGTCAAAAAACTCATCGAAAAAGAAAAATTAAAAAAATCTGTCATCGCAGCCAAATGGGAAGAAATTAATTTCTCACGCAAAGAATTTGACCGAGTCATTACTTACATCCAAGACAATTTAGAAACCTACAAAACCCCTGTCCTCAAGGGACTTGTAGAACTTGATGGGGAACTTCCGGAAGAAGAGGAAGATAAAAAAGAATTTAGCATGGAACAAGTGTTTCTTGCTGCTGCCAACGGTTACCTAAATTCTTTAGATCCACATTCTAATGTTTTTTTGAAAGAGATGTGGGAAGAATCAATGGCAAAAATCAGCGATGGTTCCTTTGAAGGAATTGGAGCGATTTTATCTGGCGGTGGAAGCCGAGAAGTTGTGGTGGAAAACCCACTAGAAGGAAGCCCTGCTGTGAAAGCAGGAATCCGAAGTGGAGACACAATCGTTGCCGTAGACGGTAAAGTTATCAAGAACCTAACACTCGATAAAGTGGTAAAAAAAATCAAAGGACCAAAAGCAACAAAAGTGGTTCTGACTATCACTAGAAAAGGAAATACCGGAAAAACCGATATCGAAGTGATTCGTGATAAAATTACGATTAAAAACGTAACCCATCATATCGTAAAAGAAAATCCACAAGTTGGTTATATCAAACTCACAGGATTTGTAAAACCAGGTCCTGGCGAAGCTCCGATTGATACACAAATTGCCAATGCAGTGGTAGAGATGGAACAAGAAGCCAAAGAAAGTGGAAAACCTTTAAAAGCACTTATCCTTGACTTACGTGGTAACTCTGGTGGGTATTTAGATCTTGCGATTGATATTGCTGATATGTTTATCGAAAAAGGAATGATTGTATTCACAAGAACTCCATTTCGTAGCGATGAAGAAAAATATGCTAAAAACAAGGATATCACCAAACTTCCGCTAGTTGTTTTAATCAATTCCAAATCCGCTTCAGCTTCGGAAATTGTAGCAAGTGCGATCCAACACCACGGCCGTGGGATTTTACTTGGGGAAAGAACTTTTGGTAAAGCCACTGTTCAAAGTTTAAATAACTTAGAAAACAATCCGGATTACTTACTGAAAATTACAAATGCAAGATACTATTCTCCATCTGGAAAAACCATCCAAGTTGTGGGAGTATCTCCTGACATTGAAGTTTCAGAAGAACCAGACGGCAGTTTCCCTTTCCGTTATCGTGAAGAGGATATGTGGAACCATCTCCCTCTTATCCCACACGAAGGAGTCGTAAAATCCAAATTCAATGTCAATGCCATCAAAGAATATGCAAAGAAAAATGGGAAAGCAGATGCTTTCTTAAAATCACATGCAAACGATGCCATCAAACCAGACTACATGTTAATCAGAAGTTTGGATTACATTGAAGGAATGTTAAATTCAAAATAATACAGAAGTCCAAAAGATAAGGATATTAGATTAATATAAATTGGAAACCATGTGACTCGAATTAAAACAGATTTTTTAATCATCGGAAGCGGAGTGAGTGGCCTCTTTACCGCATTGAAGTTGGCTCCGCTTGGATCCGTAGTCGTTGTCACTAAAAAAGCAGACTACGAATCCAATACCAATTATGCACAAGGGGGAATTGCCTCTGTTTTCGATGATAAGGATAAGTTCGAGGAACACATCCAAGATACCTTAGAATCAGGAGCGGGACTTTGTGATTTAGATGCTGTGCGAGTGTTAGTGGAAGAAGGACCCACAAGGGTCAGGGAACTTCTAGACCTTGGTGTTCCTTTTACCAGAAACCAAACGGGGGAATTGGACCTTGCCCGCGAAGGTGGTCATAGCAAAAATAGGATCATCCATTCACTCGATAGAACCGGAAGTGCCGTAGAACAGTCGTTACTTGACCATGTTCATGCCAATAAAAATATCCAAATTTTGGAAAACCATGCCTGTGTGGATCTCATCACCAAACACCATTTAAAGGATAAAGGAAATCTTCCTTTAAGGTGTTATGGTGCTTATATAGTCGATACAGAAACAGGTGAGGTATTTCCAGTTCTCGCTAAAAAAACAATTTTAGCCACGGGTGGTGCCGGTCAGGTGTATTTACACACAACCAATCCGAACATTGCCACTGGTGATGGTGTGGCCAGTGCCTACCGTGCAGGGGCCATCGTCAAAAATATGGAATTTTATCAGTTCCATCCCACTTCTCTTTTTCACGAACAAGGAAATAGTTTTTTAATTTCAGAAGCAGTGCGAGGCCATGGTGGCATCTTACGAGAGATAGGTGGTAGACCTTTCATGAAAGACTATCATACGTTAGGGGAACTTGCACCTCGTGATATTGTGGCTCGTGCCATCGATGATACGATGAAAAAAAGAGGAGAACCTCATGTCCTTCTCGATATCACTCACAGACCTGCCAACGACATCATCAATCACTTTCCATCGATTTATGAACGTTGTAAAAAACTAGGAATCGATATCACAACCGATCCTATTCCTGTGGTGCCAGCAGCACATTATATGTGTGGTGGTGTGGCAACCGATCTTCTCGGACGAACTAATATTGCTGACTTATATGCTTGTGGGGAAACCACTTGCACAGGAGTCCACGGTGGAAACCGATTGGCATCCAATAGTTTACTCGAATGCCTTGTTTTCTCCCATAGAATTGCTGGAGATATCCAGTCCCAAGGAAAACTAAGTTATTCCGCTGAAACAGATCTTATCCCTGATTGGAACAAAGAAGGAACTACCAATACAGAAGAATGGGTTCTTATCTCCCATGATTTGATCGAAATCAAAACCATTATGAGTAATTACGTTGGGATTGTGCGTTCAGATATGCGACTCGAAAGAGCCCTTCGCAGGATAAAACTGATCTCGGAAGAAGTAAAAGACTATTACAATAGGACCACTGTCTCTCTGGGTTTACTAGAACTTCGAAATTTAGTAAAAGTCGCTGAACTCATAGTTCGCTCTGCACTTTTACGAAAAGAAAGTCGCGGTCTTCATTTTAGTACGGACTATCCAGAAGATAGAACCCCTTCCAGACAAGATACCATCCTTTCTCACAAACTATAAAAGACAAACAAAGGTTAAGCGCCAGGGACCCTAGCGGAAATCCTTTCTCGTAAGAGAAAGATTGGAGCGGAGGGCCCGGTCCTTTTTCGTTTTGAATTACTATTTAGAGAAAAAATTGGAGGCGCCCACCTAACATTAACTAAAACAATTAAGAAATTACGAATCCAAAAAATTCCACCAAATAAATATTAACCTCTGAATCCAAGAATGGTATAAACAATTCCTAAAATGATGGGTAGGATGGAATAACTAAACACATGGATGAAGTATCCACGTTTTTCGCCCCATTTTTGTTTCATCGGTTCTAATTTCCAAAAAAAACTCGGTTTGTAAATGCGGAGGATATAGGTGGTGGTTCCATAAAGAATAAAAAATACGCCGAGTCCGACAGTGAATAGGTTCATAAGTCTCCTTGATATTCTCTAACTTATGTGAGAATGCGAACTTTCCAAGAAAAAAAAGTGATGAAATTGGTTTTCGCTATCGGAATGGGAAAGGCCGTGATAAAGGGGAAACATTGGGTGGCGGGTCTAGAACCCCTCCCAAACTCAGGGCGGGGATACTATATTCGCACATTCTTTCTTGCCCCCAACCCCACAAAGAAATACACGAATATCAAATAATACTGCGAAAACATACAAATTCAAGAACCAAAACAATAAGATCCCACCTAACTAAAATAACAATATAAGGTTAGGTACAAAATGATAAAACTTCGTTATTCCCTCGATGACAATCGGTTCCATTTACGATTTGGATATTCGACTACTTATTTCTCTATGGCAAAATCGATTCCCAACGCACTTTACCATTACCCTACCAAGTCATGGTCTTATCCCAATGATCCAAAAACCATAAAACAAGTATTAAATGAATTTGAACCTTATGACATTCGAATCTCTCCAAAAGAAATTCCCAAAAAATGCGGACTTTTAGATGATTTTCTAAAAGCAACAAGGGATAGAAATTTCACTTTCTGCACAACAAAAACTTACTTTTCTCATTTGTTTCGATTACTGATGTTTACAGAAAAACTTCCATCTAACATAAAAATGATGGATATTGAAAATTATTTAGACCATTTTGTAATAGAGCGCGGCGCAAAAGCTTCAAGTGTTCGTTCAGCAAGACAGGCGTTTATCTTCTATTTTCGTGAAGTAAGAAAGCAGTTCACTGATCTAAAATTTCCTAAAATGAAAGTAGAATCTAAACTACCAGAAGTTTTGTCAGCGGAAGAAACAAGAGCCATTTTTAACGCTTTGCCAAATCAAAAACATAAATTGTTACTACTCATCAGTTACTCTTCCGGATTACGTGTAAGTGAAGTGATTCATTTAAAAATAACGGATATAGATTTTAAACGAAATATGGTTCGTGTCACCCAAGGGAAAGGTAAAAAAGATAGGTATACCATACTTGCGAGTTCCCTTGTGGAAGAACTTAAAGAATATTTAAAAGTCAGGGAATACAATTTATTATTACGACAAAGTTATAACGAAATGCGAGCCAACCCTTGGTTATTTCCAGGAATGAAAAATAGACCACTTAATATTCGTACTGCGGAAAGTATTTTCACAAATGCGGCGCAAAAAGCAAAAATCCAAAAGAAGGTTAGTTTTCATAGTTTGCGGCATGCATTTGCCACACATCTTTTAGAATTGGGAACAGATCTACGAATGATCCAAACTTTACTCGGACACGCAAGTGTCCGAACCACACAAATTTATACAAAAGTGGCAAGAAGCCGGTTAGAAAATATCGTCAGTCCTTTGGACCGAATTCCAAACCAAAAAGAAAAAACGATCCTTTTGCCAGAAAACAAACAAAAAGACTAATCATCATTTTTTCGGTGACCCATCCAAATTATTTTTTATCCACAAACCATTTACTCTTACTTTAACATTTAGTTGACGAAAACCAAATCGCCCACACTCTTCTATTCATTCTTTTCCAAATAGAATGGACGAAACCAACACAAAACAATGAGAGACAAATTCGAACAATTTTATTCTTCTTTAACAGAAACTGAAATTTCAATTGTTATGCGACTTAAAGAAATTTTGAAACCATTTGAAACTCTCGAAGAAAGGATTTCTTATTCTGTCCTCTACTACTTTCAAAATAGTCGTGTTTGTTTTATTTGGCCAGCTTCGATCAAACCTGGACCAAAATCGGGAGTCCAGTTTGGATTTTGTAACGGTTATCTGTTATACGATCCAAATCAAAAACTTGAAAAAGAAAACCGCAAACAAGTTTATTGTCTCACATTTCATTCAGTCACTGAAATCAACGAATATGAACTTAATAATTTTATAAAAAATGCTTTAGAAGTGGACCAAAGTATTTTTAAAAAGAAAAAGTAGTGCGTTCCCAATGGTTATGTAACCTCCAATCCTTATCAAAAAGGGCCGGGTCACTTCGGGGTGCGCTAACGCTCCCGTCACCAACCATCTAACGATGGCAGGTGACCAAGCCCTACGTCCCCCTAACGCGAGCGGAAACTAAACTTAAAAAAAAATTAGCCTTTTCCCTTTTGTGCCCAGAAATAAATTAAAACAAGCACTCCAATTCCTGTTAGACCAATCAATTGCCACCACCCACTCATTCCCACATCATGAAGACGACGAGAACCTACACTCAAACTTGGCAACAAAACGGCTAAAGAAAAAACGGCACCAATGATAGGAAGAACCATGTTAAGTATCGCACTAATGATGATACAAAAGACAACCCACCACCAGAACTCTGGCCTTTTTGCTGTGCCACTAAAATCAGCATATTTTTGAAAACATACCTTTATCGCATCTTGGAATGACATATTGTTTTACCTTCCACTGAATCACTTATTTTGTTTCATTACAAACGAGCCATATTAGAAATTAATTTTTAATCATGTAAAGTAAAAAAAGAGGGATGTATATATGTTACATATAGGAATTCTCATATTCCCTGAAGTGGAAGTATTGGACTTTGCCGGTCCCTTTGAAGTATTTTCTATCGCAGAAAACAACGATCAGAAAAAATTATGTAATGTATTTTTAGTCTCAGAAAACCTTTCTCCCGTTAAAGCAAGAAACGGACTTATAGTTTTGCCTAACTTTGAATACAAAAATTGCCCGCCAATGGACATTTTGATAGTCCCTGGAGGATACGGTGCCGAAGAGATAGAGATTAAAAATCAAACAACCCTTAGTTGGATCAAAACAAAATACTTAGCAGTTAAACATTTAGCTTCCATTTGTACAGGAGCTTTTTTATTAGCAGAATTAGGACTTTTAAAGGGATTAGATGTGACCACTCATTGGATGGATATAAATACTCTCAAAAACAATTACCCTCTGTTAAACGTGAAAGAGAAATTAAGATATACAGATAATGGAAAAATCCTTACATCGGGAGGAATCTCCTCCGGTATCCATTTGAGTTTTTATCTTCTTCAAAAACTATTTGGATTAGAGGTAGCCACTCGAACCGCAAAACGGATGGAATATGATTGGAGTTCGGACCAAGATAGGTTGTAAGAATATTCGTTCGATGAGTTACGGTGTAATCCGATGTATTTTCACCAATTCATCTTTAAAAAAAATTCACTTATGTTTCTTTTATGGCAAATGTTTACACAAGGATACTTAGTATCTTTTCCGATGAAATCTATTGCCAGAATGAACCATAAAAATAAAAGTGCTCCTGATTTCATTTTCCTAAAAAATGAAAAGAAGATTTCTTGAATCGAATTCTTAAAGAAGAATTAGTTTTTTCTACAATGATGCCAATTGGTATGGTAACGGTTATGTTATCATATAACATGATTTTAATTTTTGGATTTCATTCCAATACCTTACTAATGATTTTAAAACAGTTTATTCCCATTTTTTTAATTGCCTTTGCGGTAGAACAATTAGTGGTAAGTCATAATGTAAAGAAATTACATAAAATTTTTGTCTCTCCAAGTGATCCCAAGTTTAAACATATATTAATCATGGTTTTACTTATGGTTACATCAATGTGTTTACTCATGACCCTCATCACAACCCTGATCAATATAGGAACAGAAAATCATTTTCTCAAACATTACATCAGTTCAGTCATTAAAAATTATCCAGTAGCACTTCTTGCGCAGCTAATCGTCGTCGGCCCCATCGTCCGCTCTATCCAAGTAAAACTATTTAGCAAACCAAAACTTGTTTCTTAAGTAACTCTCTCTACTTATACCAAATTTCCCTAATGAATTCGAAGCCTTTCTTAAAAAATGGCATGGGAGCCGAACAGCATACACGGATGTATGCGAGCGGGAGCTCTGGCCATGGAGGGCCAGGCGAACGCGAGGCGCCCATGCCATTTTTTAAGAAAGTATATTCGCTAAAGGGGAAATTACAAATTGGGTGGATGACGGGATTCGCCTTCCACGGTTCTCCCATCCAGGTCGAACTCGTTCCAGGCCGTCTTTTGCGAGCCCTCGCACATCCATGTGCTCGGTCGTTCTCGCTTAACGCCAATTAGGCAAGGTGTCTAACCAAATTACCTACTCGAACTCTATCGCAAAATCGTTCGAATCCCAATAAACTTTAGTCTTAAGTAAAATCTATACTTGTACGCAATTTCCCAATGAAATCGAAGCTTTTTCCTCAAAAGTCCACGGGCGCCGAACAGCATACACGGATGTATGCGTGCGTGAGCTATGGCCACGGAGGGCCAGGCGAACGCGAGGCGGCCGTGGACTTTTGAGGAAAAATTTTATCGTTGAAGGGGGAATTACAATGGGTGGATGACGGGATTCGAACCCGCGACGACCGGTACCACAAACCGGGGCTCTACCGCTGAACTACATCCACCGTTTCTAGAACAATCATCGACCCGAGAGGGATTCGAACCCCCGACCAACTGCTTAGAAGGCAGTTGCTCTATCCAGCTGAGCTACCGGGTCAGATAGAACCAACTGATTCGGGATGACAGGATTTGAACCTGCGACCCTCTGTACCCAAAACAGATGCGCTACCACTGCGCTACATCCCGAGAAAGTCCTTGAAACACCAGTGTTTTTGGCTTGAGGACTGTGTCAACAAAACGGAGATTTATTTCTTTAGGTTCTTCAATCTTTCTAAGAGGATGGGATGGTTTGGGTTCTTTTGTAGGGCTTTGCGATAGGCTTTCCAAGCTTCCTCTGGTTTTCCAATGGTTTGCAAAAAATAACCAAAGGAATCCAAATAGGCTGGGTTGTTGGGATCGAGTTCCAGAGCTTTTTTTAAAGACCGGATGGCTTCCGAACGTTCTTCCGTATTTAGCTTTTTTTTCAAAGCAAGGAGGTAACCAAGGGAATTTAAACTGTTTTTGTAATCGGGAGTATGCCTTAAAATCCTTCTATGGATATCGATGGCTTCTTCCAAACGATGTGTGTATTCATAAACATGGGCTAAAAAAGAAAGGAGTTTGGCATCATCCACTGCGACTTGCAATCTTTCTTTGATAATGGATTCGGCTGTTTCCCAATCCTTTAATTCCACAAGGGCAAATACTTTTAGGCGGTACACATTGTCCAGTTCAATGAATCCAGGGTATTCGCTGAGGATCCGGTCCAAAACCTGAATTGATTTTTTAAAGTTTTTAGTCTGAAAACAACATAATGCAAAATTATACAAAAGGATTGGGTCTTCTGGATTTTGGAGTAAGGCCTGGTCCAAAAGGTTTAGTGCCATAGCATAATTGCCTTTATTCATGTAACCGAGGTAGTCTGTTTCTTCAGCCATTGGTTTACTTAGATTGTAGTTCCTTTAATCGAATCTTTTCCGTTAGATCCAATTGAATCGGTGTGACAGGAAGTTTTCCTTGGTAATAGGCTTCAAAGTCAGTTCCTGTTTCTTCATCATGTCCAAGCAAACTTCCGTTTAACTGAAATTCGCTGACACCTTCTATGATTTGTTTTTTTTCATACTTTTCGGAGTAACGACGACGACCAAGACGAGTAAACACAACTTCGTTTAATGTGCCTGAACCAGAAATTTCGGGAGGGAAATTTAAATTCCATACTTCGCCGGACTGAATCTGCGATTTGTATTTCTCCAAAAAAGATAAAACTAGTTCGGCTTCTTTCTCATAACCATCGTCAGGATCGATCCTACCTGAACTCACGGCAAGAGAGGGAATCCCATGGAGGGCTCCATGTTTGGCTGCGCCAACAGTTCCCGAATAATGGACATCATATCCCATATTCACACCACGGTTGATTCCTGAGATGACAAAGTCAATTTTCGGAAAAATCTCAGCATACAATCCAATGTTCACACAATCAGCTGGAAAACCGTCGGCAATAAAATGGTTGTCATTGATTCTTTCGACTCGCATCCCTTGGAAGATGGTGAGTGCCATGGATGTCACAGAACGTTCTTTCAATGGTGCGATGAGATAAGTGTTATAGGATTTACCAAGAACACGTTCTAAGGCTTTAATTCCAGCGGATGAAATTCCATCGTCATTAGTAATGAGTAAATTCAATTTAAAAACCACCCGAAATCGATTGGAGAATACTGGTTGCCGTATATAAATTCATAAGGAAAGGAAATAAAATGGTAAGCCCAAGTGCATAAAAAGAAAACTTTAGGGAATCACGATTTCTTAACTCATAAATGGATTTGAGCCCACGAGAAAGAACCAAACTGTAGAGTAAAATAAAACTGAGGAGTAGAAAAAATCCCGTTCCAATTCCAGAAATTCCTACAGAATGAAACACAAGACAAACAGGCGCAAATAACAGAAACAATACGACTGAATGTCTCGCAAATAGAATCAAAAACAAAAGTTTCGGTGTCCTTCCTTTTTTTTGCACATAATAATCTGCCACCAAAGTATAAAAAAAAGGAAAAAATCGAAACAAAAACAAATTGGCGATAAAACCAAAAAACAAAAACGACAAAGTAGAAATGGTGTATGGAGCAGAAAGGATACTCATTCCCACTGACAAAGATAAGGCGGATAGTATGGAAAACATCCAACTGGACACAGGACTTGCCGCAAATGGGATTTCTTGGACCTCCTCAGAATAACGAAGAGGATCCAAAAATACCAATTCCAATACATCCACTAAATCAAAGAAAAAATCTCTCATAACATTAATTTTCCAAGTGCTGTTGGTAAGATGACCAAAACTTGAGATTGGAGGAGAGACCTAATTTTGGATATATGAGAATTGTCTCCCAAAAAGCGCACACCAATGGATTGCAAAAATCGATCAAAGGGTGAGACCTCTTGTTCAAAAAGTGGAATGAGGCCATCATATTGGCAAAGTTCAGAAAGTTTTTTATGAGCTTCTCTTCGCCCACCAATATCATCCACAAGTTTGTTACGGAATGCATCTTCTCCGGAATAGATTTTTCCTTCTGCTAACTCTTCAATGGATTTAACCGTTTTGTTTCTTCCTTTGGCAACATCTTCCACAAACTTACGATAGGTGTCTTGCAACTGTTTTCCAATCATATCATCTTCTTCGTTTGTTGAGTCACGAAATGGAGAATACATATCTTTGTATTTCCCTGCTTTGTAGGTGCGAACTCCTACCCCATAACGATCCAAAAGTCCTTTCACATTAGGTGCAAAGGAGATGACTCCAATGGAGCCTGTAATGGTTCCGTTTTGTGCAAAAATATAATCGGAAGCTGCGGCGATGTAATACCCACCGGAGGCTGCCACATCTTTCATACTCACCACAATCTTTTTAGTTTTACGCAGATGCAGGAGTTCATTGAAAATTTCTTGGGAAGCAGCAACTGTTCCACCAGGGGAATTGATTTCGACTAGGATTCCTTTGATATTTGCATCTTCTTCCAAATCACGTAATTGGCGTAACACGGTCTCAGCACCCGTGGAATCAAATGTGGAAACCCCTGAGTGAATCTCACCTACGATCGGTATGACGACAGCTCCAATTTCACTGGCTTGGAAAAGACCACCGCCGGTCCCACTAGAGAAACGGGCAAGGCTTGATCCAGATACCAAGATGGCAATTCCGAGAATTGTGGCAATGGTGGAGAACAAAAAGGAGAGAAAGAGAAGAAATTGGTTTCTTTCCATAAACTCCCACAAGCAAAACCTTGCAAAAACTCGAGTCAACTTTAATAATTCTTTACTTTTTTTTAGAAAAAGTTTATTTTCCTTGTACGGGCTAACCGAAAATTAGACAGGTAGTCACAGGATTTATGTCCAGGCACCGCCGAGACATAAGGCCTTTACCAAGGAAGGTAGGACATGGATGTTCGTCTCAATCGTCTCCTCAATTCAGCCGAAAAACTAATCCAGGACAAAAAGGACAGTAAAGATGTCTCTGGAAAATCAGGAGTTCCTGTACAAAAGTCAGAAGAAAAATCCGACTTTGTTGTCAGCCTTCCTGTTCAGTACCACAATATCCAATCAAGGCTCACGGAATTGCAAAAACAACTTTCCAAGGAACAATCTCGGATTGGTCTTTTGGAAGATAACTCACAAGAAGAAGACAAACTCAAAGAACTTCTTTTTGAAGGAGAACCACTATTCCCAGAGTTAGGTGAAGGAAAAGTAACCAAACCAGAAATTTTAGAAAATAGCAAAGGGAATATCTCAAGCCTTCTTGCGGAACTAAAGAAGAAGGAAGTTGAGAGCGAAAATATCTTTTCTCTTGGAATGATGTTAAACCCAGAAGAGTTCAAAGGTAAAATCGGAACTTTGTCTGCTTCTTCTATGAAACCAATTTCTGAAACCATGGTGAAACGACTTCTCGGCAATTAATTGGAATTAAAACGTAGCCTCAATACTTTTGATTCCATCTCCGTTCTCTTCTCCTCTATGGTGGGGTCGGGAATTTTTTTCACCTCTGGGTATTTGATCAAAGAAACCGGAAATCTTTGGATTGTCCTATTTTGTTGGATTGTCGGCGGAATTTTAGCTCTCTCTGGTTCCATCACCTATGCTTATGCAGCCCGCCTCCTCCCATTTGCTGGAGGAGATTATGTTTATCTAAAAGTTGCTTATTCACCAGCCATTGCTTTTATGAGTGGTTGGTCTTCCCTACTGACTAATTTCTCTGCTTGTGTTTCGGTACTCGCACTCGCCTTTGGAAAGTATGTTCAGATTTTATTTCCAGAACTTCCGGTTTGGGAATCTCCCACATACACTTTGTTAGGTTTGGATTTACAAGTTAGCTCCATCACCTTTATTGGTGTTTTACCCATTCTTTTTTTTAGTATTCTCAACTACTTTGGAATTAAGTCGGCAGTGCGTGTTCAAAATGTTTTTGCTGTTCTAAAGATTACCGGACTCCTTCTCTTTTTGGCACTTGGGTTTTCGATGGGAAACACCAATTGGTCTTATTTATTCAACTCTCCCTTTCCCAATCTAATGGAACTTTCTTTTTACTCCAAGGTTTTGATTGGGATTGTTCCCGTATCATTCTCTTACCTGGGATGGAATATGATTACCTATATTGCGGAAGAGGTAAAAAACCCGGAGAAAACCATTGTACGTTCTGCCATCACTGCGTGTTTTCTTGTGGCCGGACTCTATTTTGCGATCAATTTACTTTTTGTGATTTCGGCTCCCATTGATGAGTTAGCTGGCCAAGATGGGATTGGTGCCATCGCCTTTCAAAAGTTATTTGGTGTAAATTACTCTATCCTTACTACTAGTTTTATTGCTTGGGTGATTTTGGGTTCCATGTCGGCTATTCTGATTGGGGGAAGTCGAGTGTATTTTGCGATGGCAAGAGATGGAGTGTTCCTTCCTTCTTTTTCCAAGATTCATCCCAAATGGCATAGTCCTTATGTTTCTATTTTTTTCCAAGGTTTCGTAGCCATTCTCTTTTTGTTTGTCAAAGAAATCGAAGCCCTACTTTACATGATCACTTGTTCAATTTTGATTTTGTCATGTCTTACGGCAGCCACACCCTTTCGGTTTGAAAAGATGGGAATGAAATCGGATTATAAAATTCCTTTTTATCCTTTGCCCATTTTTCTTTATATTTTTGCCAATATTGCGGTGATGATGATTCTATTCATCGAAAAACCCGTAACTGCTACTTGGGGACTGATGATTACTCTCATTGCCCTTCCTGTTTATTACGGATTTCGATTGGATAAAAAAATGGCCGAAGCTAAAAAGTAATCACTTAAACTACTAAGCTGTCATTTATGCAACAGCCATAAACGTTTTACCAATGATTGGCATCACTTCGTCTTTTGCTAACACCCAAATCACATCCCCACCTCTTACCTGTGTATTTCCAGAGGGAATCAAAAATTGTTCTCCACGGGCAATGAGTAGGATATGAGACTGCTCTGGGAGTTTGATTTCAAACAAAGCTTTGTCCACCACACTTGAGTTATATGGAACAATCAACTCTTGTAATGTCATCCCTGGAAACTCAATGTTATCAAAGTCAGTTGGATGATAAATTTTACGATCAGGATCCTTTTTCAAAATTCCTAACCACTGTGCCACCCGAGGGATAAGAGAACCTTGCACGAGAAGGGATACAAGAACCACAAAAAATACGATATGAAAAAGTAAATCTCCCCAGACCAATCCTTGGGCAATGGGAAACGTAGCCAGGATGATAGGGGAAGCACCGCGTAAGCCCACCCAAGAAATAAATAACTTTTCTTTGACTGGTAACTTCACACGTAGAAGTGAAATAAACACCGCTACTGGTCTTGCAAAAAGTATGAGTAATACCCCAATGAGAAGTCCGGGAACCCAAATATTGGCCATCCGTGAAGGATAGACAAGAAGTCCAAAACAAAGGAACATACCAATTTGCAAAATCCAAACATATCCGTTTAAAAAACGAAAGATGGATTTTTTATGTATGAATTTGTTTCGGCCAACAATGATCCCTGCAATGTAGACTGCCAAAAATCCATTCCCTTGAAACACAGTGGTGACTGCATAAATAAAAGGAACAGAAGCAGTAATAAAAACTAAATAAAGACCATCATACCCCAGTTTGACGGAGTTCATTAAATACAGAATGAGGATCCCCAAACTATATCCCATCATGGTTCCAACAAGAACTTGCATCACAAAAAACCGAAAGAATTGGAACCCACTAAAACTAGAATCTGCCGTGATGAGGTTCATAAAGATGGTTGTTAATAATACACCCACTGCATCGTTAGAACCAGATTCAAATTCAATGATCTTCTTTAAATGGATTGGTAAATCGGATGACCCAGTTTTAAAAATATTAAATACGGAGGCCGCATCTGTGGCGCTCACAATGGAACCGAGTAAAAACGATTCCATAAACCCAAGAACTGGGAATAAATAGTGGATCAGCACTCCTAAAATCAGTGCAGTCAAAATGGTTCCCACAATCGACAACCGAATCCCGACAGATAAGAAGTTTTTTAAACTATCCCATTCACTTTCGAGACCACCCAAAAATAAAATATAAATAAGAGCAAATATACCAATCGATTGAGCTAATCCATAATCACTAAAATCGATTCTTCCTGGGCCATCTGCACCAGCTAACATACCGAAGGTTAAAAAAATAAGTAAAATGGGAAACCCAAATCGGAAGAATAGTTTACTCGATAAAATTGAAAATAAAATAAGTGTAGAAATAACTAGAGCTTGTAAGGTAAAACTGTCTATCATGTTTATTCCTTAGACGATCCGAATGGATTATCGATTTGAAGAAAGTATCTCTAAAGCCTTTGCCTTTAGAATGGGATGTACTACAAAATCATCTGGATTCAGTGGTGTAGAAGTTTTGGTTTCAGTGGATTCCGCCTGATTGGCAGATGTGGGGAGTTTCCATTTATCACGACCGAGCCAAACAGAGAGGCCATAAATCATACGTTGGAAAATTTCGTCCACTTTGTCCTGCCTACCTGCTTTTTTATAATAACCAAAGGCCAACATAGGAAGTTTCCGGTCGTACATAAAATGATCACCTAAACGAATGAGACCATCTTTGTAATCAGTTTTGAGAAAGAGTTCACGTGCCTTACGAATATCGCCTGCGTTAAAAGCGGTATTGGCTTCACGAATTAGCGCTGCTCTTTCCTTGGAGTCCATACAAAGAGTATCGAACCAAATTCCGAAATTGACAACTGAAAAATGTCTAAAAGTATGCAAATACCAGGAGAGAAAATTATGTTGGAAGTAGGGAAAAAAGCCCCCAATTTTACAAGTGTCAACCAAAACGGCGAAAAAGTAAAACTCGCTGACCTAACAGGAAAAAATGGAGTCGTAGTTTATTTTTATCCGCGGGATATGACTCCGGGATGTACAACTGAAGCTTGTGACTTCCGTGACAATTTTGCACGTCTGAAAAAATTCGGATACAATGTGGTGGGAATCTCCAAAGACAATCCCAAGTCCCATACCAAGTTCATTGAAAAACAAAACCTCAATTTTGATCTCATCTCTGATGAATCAGGCGAAATTTGTGAAGCTTATGGTGTTTGGAGAGAAAAAGTTTTTATGGGCCGTAAAGGTATGGGAATTGTTAGATCTACCTTTCTTTTAGATAACTCTCTCAAAATCAAAAAAATCTATGACAGCGTGAAGGTCAAAGGACACGTTGAAGAAATCATCAAAGACATTCAGGAAATCCAAGGGAAATGAAAATAGAAACCTCTCCACTCCAAATCCAAATCGGTTCCCCTAAATCTGGAACATTTTACAAACTCATCCCCATCTTCCAAGAGGATGTCAAAGAAGAACTGGGAAAAAAATTCCCAGTGCAAATCGAAACCAAAGTTTTTTCTGGAGAACTCGGAAAAGAATTTCGTGATGAAGCAGAACAAACCATCTATCTTGGATTAGGTGAAAAGGAAAAACTCAACTTTAGAAAGTTTATTTCCCATTTTTTTAAGTATGGAGAAAAAATTCTAAACTATGACGGAATGGGTCTTGAGATTATCATCTCTAAATCCCTTTCTAAAAAGTTTTCTGCCGATCGTATCGCATATCAAATTGCCAATACACTTTTTATCGGAAGTTATCCTGTTTCTGTTTTACAAACAACGAAAAAAGAAAAAAAGAAAGTGGGAGCAGTTTACTTAAAGTTCGAAGACAAATCTGTGACTAGTCTTGCGGAATCGGGATTATCTAAAAGTAAAATAGTCGCCAAACACGTGAATGGTGCTCGTCATATTGCTCATCTTCCTGCAAACTATTTTACACCTGATGATTTTGTTTCTCGTTCCAAAGAAATTGCAAAGGAATACAAACTCTCTGTTAAAGTTTGGGATGAACCACAATTGAAAAAAGAAGGTCTTGGTGGGATATTGGCAGTGGCTCGTGGATCAGAGCTCAACGGTAAGATGGTAATTTTAGAATACAAACCGGCCAAAGCCAAAAAAAAATTCGCCATTGTAGGAAAGGGATTAACCTTTGATACCGGTGGAATTTCACTCAAACCACCAGGCGAAATGCATGAAATGAAATATGATATGTGTGGGGCAGCAGCCACCATACACGCGATTGGTGCCATTGCCGCACTAGAAATTCCCATTCATATAGTCGCAGCCATTGGTGTGGCAGAAAACATGCCAGATGGAAAAGCCATCAAACCAGGCGATGTGTATACCGCATACAATGGTACTACGGTGGAAGTACAAAACACGGATGCAGAAGGAAGACTTGTGCTCGGTGATGTATTGTCCTATGTTTCCAAAAATTACAAACCAGACTATATGGTGGATTTAGCAACACTCACAGGCGCTGTGATCATTGCTCTGGGCCATGAAGCGGCCGCCATCCTTACCAATTCGGGTCCACTCCGAGAAGCCCTCTTCACTGCTTCTGAAACTTCAGATGACCGTGTTTGGGAACTTCCGCTTTGGGAAGAATATGGAGAAGATTTAAAATCAGACATTGCAGATTTAAAAAACATCACTGGTGGAGGAAAAGGGGCAGGAACCATTTCTGCTGGAATTTTTCTTTCTAAGTTTGTGGATGAGTCCATCAATTGGGCTCACATCGATATTGCCGGTGCCGCTTGGAGGAAGAAAAAATCAGGAACCCAATTCCACGGACCAACTGGTTATGGAGTACGTTTGTTAGTCGATCTTGCAAACGAACTATCTAAAAAATAACCAATTCCCAATTGAGTAGATTAAAAAGGCGGGAGATAGTTTCCCGCCTTGCAAACCAAATCTAAAATTTCCTTTTTAATACAAAACTATTGTGTTCTCATTTTGTGTGTTTTTTCAAAACAATTTGATTCACACTGTACATGAGTATTACGGTAAGTAGGATGGCACAAGCAACTACATAACCTAAAATTTCATACCTTTCCATATAACCACTGGTAGTCTGGATGACAATCAGTCCCGCAACAGAAGCCGCAATTCCACCAGAAATTTGTTGGATCGAAGAACTGATGGCCATAAAGGCACCTCTATCGTGTAAGTCGGGAACGGCAGAGGTTAAAGCATTGGCAGAAATCATCCGTGCTGCTACAAAAACAAAAAGAATTGAATTTACAAAAATCACAATCGGCAATGGGGTGATTTCCATTTTTGTGTAATAAATGATGATTCCTGCCGCAAGGATGGAGGCAATCACAAACATATTGTATTTTCCAATCGCATCACTCAGTCTACCCATCAATGGGCCACCTAACATAGAAACGACACCTGTTACCATATAAACCAATGGTAAATCTTCCAATTTTACACCTAGGTTGTGGACAGAAAAAGCAGAGCCAAAAGGCATCAACATAAATCCACCTGTAGCAAGTAAGGTGGTCGCAACAAAAGCAGGTAAATACTTCGGATGAGAAATGGTTTTTGCTAAGTGATGGAATGCATGTATATCTGTTTTGTTATCAAGATGGGTAATCACTGGTTTCAAAAAGAAGAAAATCACAAATCCAACAGCTCCACTGATACTAGCGATCATCAAAAACGGAGATTGCCATCCCCATAAATTAGAAATATATATACCGATGGGAAGTCCAAACACTTGGCTTGCAGCAAAAGCAGTCATAATAAACCCCATCACCCTTCCTCTCACTTGTAACGGGAACAAATCCGCAACAATGGCAAAAGATATCGATGATAAAACACCTGCAAAGAGTCCGGTTAAGATACGAGCACCAAATAAAAAGAAATAATTTGTAGCTATACCGCAGAGAAAAGTGGCGAGCACAAACCCAACATAAAAGAATAACAATAATTTTTTGCGATCAAATCGATCGGCAAACCCGGCCGCCAAAATACCAGAAATCCCGGCACTAAATGCATAAGCAGAAACTACAAATCCAAACTGTTGGGTAGAAATTTGTAATTTTTCCATGACCAGAACTCCCAAGGGAGAAAGAATCATAAAATCGAGAACTACGGTAAATTGCAAAAAAGCAAGTAAACCTACGACAAAAATATGATACGGAGTGAACTTAAAATCCATTCGAATTCCTTTTCTGTAATATAACAAATATACCGCTGATTCTACTACTCCACGCGGACATTTTAAGGATGCCAAGGAAGAAAAATATTAGTTTTCCGAAAAAAGTAAAAAGTGTAATGGCAGCAAACTTTCTTTAGCTGAAACTTTCCTTTAGTTTCAAGTATTGCGGATTCTCAGGAGCAATGGATCCAAGTCTGGAAAGAATCTTTTTGGCCCGATCTTCATTTTTCTGTAATCGATAACATTCAATCAAATTAATAAGATTTCGGATGTGTTTGGGCTCCCTTGCCCGGAGTCTTTCCCCAATTTCGATCGCCTTACTTAGATTTTTTGACTTTCTGTACGCATAACTCAATTGTAATAATATTTCATTGTCAGTGACAAAATAGGGAAAGATAGATTCCAAAGAAGCAACTGCCGAATCAAATCGTTTTAATAAAAGGGAAATTCTTGACTTTTCCCTTAGCAAATTGATTCGAATATCATCCTCAATGTTATCATTCGCTAACATTCGTTCAATGGTTTGATAGGCTTCTTCTGCGTTTCCCGACTCTAATACCGACTGGAGTTCGGAATATAAAAAATGATCTGAACCTAAAGAGTTTAGCGAATTTGAATTCATTCGTTTAGCAGAACCCATCCATTCCAACCTAAGAAGAGTTAGATCATCAGAAAAACTTCCAATGGATTGGAGATTATAGACAATCTGTTCCAATTCCCCATTCGAATCATTCACCACTTGCAAAAACTTGGTTTCGTCTTCGTTCATCACACGGGAACCGTCAGATCCCGTTTCTAAAATTAAATCGTCGCGTCCATCCGAACCTATAAAAAGCACATCTCCTTGTTCTAATACAAAAACTCGAACACGCACATGTCCGGCCATTCCTTTGGTTCCAATTTTTCGAAGTTCCAACTCGTCTTCAATAAAAGAGGCAATCCCATCTCTATACAATACAGTCCAAGGATGTTCTGCATTGAGATAATACAAAACCCCAGTTTCTTCTTCCACAAGCCCAAGAACAACGGAAACAAGCATAGACCCATCAAAAGATTCAAATATAGTTTGGAGTTCGTAAAAACATTCTTTGATCCATCGTTCCGGAGATTTAGACTGGCTTTCCAACAAAAGTTGTGTACGTTTTATAAAAGATAAAAATACTACACCTAACACAAGTGCGCCGCCAGCACCTTGGATGGACTTACCCATCGCGTCTCCATTTATAAAAACGAAGTATTTTTTACCGTTAAGAATTATATCATCACAAATAATCAGGTCTCCACCGATCTCTTTGGTTTTTCCTTTAAATTCAAATTCTTTTTTTTGTTTAGTATAGGATTGAATTCCAATCATTTCTGAGTGAGATTTTTTGGAATCATTCAGTGGATCCAAAAGCAGAGAGGTTAAAAAATAATCTCCATCTTGTTGGACTTTTAATTCCTGAACACGAGTGAGAGTTTCTTGTAATTCGTTTGTTCTTTCCACAACCTTTCGTTCTAGGTTGGCGTTTAGCTCTTCTACTTGTTTATGAACTCGCAAAAACCGATTAGCCAATACAACAGCAATTCCTAAAACAAAAAACAAAAATCCAAACCGAGATAAATTCAAGTTTTGGATGGGGATCAAACCCGAAGCACCCAAAATATCCCAAATCGCCGTGAACATCAAAAACAGAATACCAACTAACAATCTTTTGGCGTCTTTATTGTTTTTCATCACGGCTCTCGCAGTGATGTAAAACAAAACCACACTGAATGCTAAAACCGAACCTTGCCAAACTCGCAAAAAAACAATAGAACTGGCACGATTGACAAAAAACTGAAGAATAGCAAGTGTTAAGCTGAAAACAAAATAACCTTTTGTGATAATACTGATACGTTTGCGAAAAAAAGTATCAACAAATAACAAAAGCCATGTGGGAGTCAAAAAAACGATAAAATATTCTAATTTTGTAGTGATAAATGAATCCACATCCCATCGATAGATGGCTTGGGATCTAAAATAGAGATAAGCCGACAAAAATACGGCAAACAAAGCAAAGTAAAGATTGTATGTTTCATTACGGCGTTTCCAATAAAACAAACCATGATAAATCCCAACAAAAAAGTATAAAAAAAGCAACATGAAAGTTGCATATTCTTCTTCAACTTTTTTTAATACCGTATAACGATCAATAGATGAATTAAAATCATTAAAAACATTACAATAGTTTAATTCTTCTCCTGATTCCGAGGCTAAAAGAACTCGGATTTCATTTTTACCAATCTGTAACAAATTTCGAGAAAGTCTGATAAGAATATTTCTTTTGAATCCATTCCGGACAATATGTCCATTTTCTAATGCACCTCCCTTGTCGACCAACTCTCCATTTACATACACTTTGTACACATTCGAAATACAAGGTATATGAAAGGAAAAAATATCTGCTTCTGTTTCTTTAAAATCAATTTCAGACAACAAAAATGGTTTTACCATTGTCACCTGTTGTAACTTCCCATCAGGGAATACTAATTGAGATTTGATAGAAACGAGTGGTAACGTTTCCAAAGGGATCCAACCGGGACCCAACGGAAGTTCCGACTCCGACCAACCTTTTTTGACATTCCAGTTCTTTGTCAAATCTACTGGCAAAGCCAAAATTGAAATAGGAAATATTAGAAAAAGAAAACAGTATAATCTTAAAGGAAATTTCATATAGTAAAGGTTTGAAACTCTAAGGATACACCATAGGTTTCTTCAAAAAGATCTTTTTTTTCGGCCACAGACCAAATTTCTAAATTGGGATCGGTTCCCTTTTGGTGATACAACCGACAAAGAACTTTTCCTTTTTCATAGATAGCATCCAATCTTTCAATGATGGATTTTTCCGACCGGTCAAGCCCGTCCCCAATGCGAAGGAAGGCTGCTAATTTTTTCACTAGGAGTTGGTCATCAGGCCTTAGAGCTTTGAACTCTTCATGTTTTCCTTTAGGCCCACCCTTTCTATGATAACGAGCGATAAGAGCGATGATTTCTATTTCGGCATTGGAAAAACCCACCATCGCCTCTGAGTTTTTGATGATATAATAACTATGTTTATGGTAATTATGATGAGAAATACATAGTCCCACTTGGTGCAAATAACAAGCTGTTTCTAAATAATCTCTTTCTAAATTGCCAAGTCCATGTAAATCCTTCAAATCATCAAACATCTGCAAGGTGGTCTTAACTACGGACGCCGCATGTTTTTTTCCAGCAGGATAAAGATTGGCAACGGTTTTGATGGCTTTTTCACGAATATTATCTAGAGGCGGTAAAGAAGAATCTTTCTGTCGAAACCAAGATTCGATTGTATCATAAACAATTCCTTCTCTAAGGGCAAACTCACTCACAGTAAATGAAGGGGCTTTGATCCTTTGTAATACTTCATCCAAAACCAAAACTCCACCAACAATGATATCCCCTCTTTTGGCATCAAGGCCTGGAATTTTAAGACGTTTTTTCAAACTATCCGCATCTAAAATCTGTTTTCGTACATCCTTAAACTGATCGATTGAAATTTCTGTTCCGTTCAATCTGTCCCTTTTTTCCATCTTTTTTTCCAAAACGATGGAGGTCACAGAAGTGATCGTCCCTGAACTTCCCACAACCATAAAGGGTTTCCAAGTTTCGATCTGAGGTAAAAAAGCAGATAACACCGATTCAATATGAATCCTACATTTTTGAACGTCGGTGGCACTTAGTGGATCTTTTTTTAAATACTTTTCTGTTAACCGGATGGCTCCCAGTTTCAAACTAGTGGAAAAAAGGATCTCTCCCTTTTCTCCCACAAGAAGTTCTGTACTCCCTCCTCCAATGTCGATGAGTAGGATTCTTTTGTCATAAACCGGTAGGCCTTGCAAAATCCCTAAATAAATAAGGCGCGCCTCTTCATTTCCTGAGACCACTTGGATTTGGATTCCCGTTTCCTTTTCGGCTCGGTCAAGAAATACCTGGCGATTCTCTGCTTCGCGGAGAGCACTGGTGGCAACAGCTCGGATTTCCGCTTTGTAACTATCGGCAAGGCTACGAAATCGTTTGAGGCAAGCAAGTCCTCGGTCCATCGCCTCGTCTGTTATGACCGCATAATCACTGCTACCGCTCCCAAGTCTCACCGATTCTTTTTCTTTGGTTAGGTATTCGAGTGTACCATCCGGTCTTAGTTTCACGACAACGATATGGAAGGAATTGGTGCCCAAATCAATGGCAGCAAGGATCTTTTCCGTGCGAAATGCCTGGTTTGGTTTTCTTAAGATTTGTGAGAAAGGAAGCATTTTGTATCTTACTAGCCTATCGAAAATTTTTACGGTTGAAAGCAAAAACCAGCCGAAAATTATGGGGAACGGGTAGAATTCTATTGTTTTGGTGTGAACCCACCGTAAATTCCCCCTTTCGTACTTCTTTCACCAGGATCTGATATGATATTTGATAACCTTTATGGACTTTTCTCGAACGATATGGGAATCGATTTGGGAACCGCGAACACCCTCGTGCATGTGAAAGGACAAGGGATTGTCTTATCAGAACCGTCGGTCGTGGCAGTCCAGGCCTCTACTGGTCGAGTCCTTGCAGTGGGACAAGAAGCAAAACGAATGCTAGGAAGAACTCCTGGTGACATCGTTGCCATCCGCCCCATGAAAGACGGGGTGATCGCCGACTTCGAAACTGTGGAAAAGATGATTCGTTACTTCATCGCTAAAGTTCACAACCGCACTACATTTGTAAAACCGCGCATCGTCATCGGAGTTCCTTCTGGAATTACCGAAGTAGAAAGACGTGCCGTACGTGAGTCCGCTGAACAAGCCGGAGCTCGCGAAATCTTCCTCATCGAAGAAGCACTTGCTGCTGCCATCGGTGCCAACATCCCGATCCATGAACCAGCAGGGAACATGATTGTAGATATCGGCGGGGGAACCACAGAAATCGCTGTGATCTCTCTGGGTGGTATGGTAATTGCCGAATCCATCCGAACAGGTGGGGACGAATTTGATGAAGCCATTGTGAAATACCTCCGTAACCAATACAACCTAGTCGTCGGGGAAAGAACGGCAGAGGATATCAAACTCACAATCGGAAACGCCTTCGCTGACAAACGTGTGGACACTATGGAAGTCAAAGGTCGTGATGCCATCTCTGGTCTCCCACGTACCCTCGAACTTGATTCTAACGAAATCCGTAAAGCCCTCAAAGAACCAACAGACGAAATCCTAGACGGAATCAAATCCGTATTGGAAAGAACTCCTCCAGAACTTGCCGCCGACATCGTAGAACGAGGAATCGTTCTCACAGGTGGTGGTTGCCTCCTTCGTGGTCTCGAACACTACCTCACCAAAGAAACTGGAGTTCCTGTCTTCCGTGCCGAAAACCCACTGACTTGTGTGGTGCTTGGAACGGGTCGTTACTTGGATGAATTGAAATATATCAAACCAGGGATAAGATAAGGAGTAGTTCGCATTTCGATACGGCCTTCGGCCTACTCAATGCTCCGCTTTTAGGGTCGTCATCGTTTCGGTCGTTGAGTAGTCAATCGATGATGCCGAGGTCGTTGAGTAGCGAAGCGTATCGAAACGACAAGTATTAAAATCATTTTATATAAAACCCAAAGGGAACCAAGCGATGGTTCCTTTTTTTTTGGGCGCACATTTCCGGCTCTCCGCTCCAATCTTTGCGTGCGCAAAGGATTTCCGCTTCGATCCGGGGCGCAGGGGGATTGGTTTAGATTCAATAATATAGAACCAGAATCATTACTTTTTACCTTGTTAGGTATTGGGATTCCGCCTTTCGATACGGCCTTCGGCCTACTCAAGGCTCCACCTTTTTTTTCATCTGTTATCTGTTATTCGGTGTTCGGCATTGGGTGAAGGTCGGTTGTCGTCGTCGAGGTCGTTGAGTAGCGAAGCGTATCGAAACGACGAGACGACCAAACCCTAGGAATGAAAATCATATGAGTTATATGTATATTTTAATTTGTGCTGATGGGTCGTATTACACTGGTAGTACGAAATATCTAGAGAAGAGACTCAAACAACATCAAAGTGGCAAAGGAGCCAATTTCACAAAGAAACGATTACCAGTTAAGTTACTCTATTACGAAGAATACAAAAGAATCGATCATGCTTTTTACCGAGAGAAACAAATACAAGGTTGGTCTAGGAAAAAAAAAGAGGCTTTGATGCGTCAGGACTTCGATGGACTTAAGATTTTGGATAAAAAGAAATCAACAATTTAAAGGACATTAAGTTTTCCCCGCACCAGGGATTGCAGTGGAAATCCTTTTCACGTCAGTGAAAAGATTGGAACGGAAAGCCCGGTCGCCTAAAACAAAAATTCCAGATCATACTAACGATTGCGAGGTGCCGCTAAATCGATTAGGAAGTCGACAAGGACTCACTCCAGAAACCTCACTCCCCTTTTCAAAAAGGAACGGGAAATCAAATCTCCGACTTGTTTATGTTTGGTTCCCAAGTTGGATCGATGCCATAATTTTTCCTTCGCCTAAAAAAATAGAGTCGCTTTCAGACTCATTCAATTCCCATGATCGACATTGTGTCGCGATTTTCTGTACACCCACCTTTTTGTATGGGGAACGAAGTCGCAATAAGGCTTTTATTCATCTGCTATGCGGTCAAAAACTACTACACCAACTCTAAAACAAATCATCTCCAGTACTGATTTATTCTTAAACCTCTCCACGGAAACAAAAGAACACTTGGAGCGATCGTTCCATAAAGTAAAATTTGTTAAGAACAAAGTTGTAATCAAACAAGGGGAACCTGGACATGCACTCTATCTTGTGGCGACAGGTAGTTTCAGTGTTTACGCGACAAATGACGGAAAAAAGCAGAAATTAGGTGAGGTGAAACCAGGCAGTTGTTTCGGAGAAGGAGCCCTTGTGACGGACGAACCGCGAAATGCTACAGTTGTCTGCGACCAATCTGGCATCGTTTACCGGATTGATCGAAATGAATTCAATAAAGCCTTTAAGGATCGTTCGGAGGAGCTGAAAGCATTTGTCAGGCTTATTAGCCGAAGGTCGCGTGCCCTTCATAGAAGTGTGTTTCGTCCAGAACCTCGGCGTATCAAAGAACTCATTTCTTCAGTACCAATGTTCCAAGGTGTGGGAGCAAAACTCATCTCTGAGTTGGAACACCAGATGGAATGGATCTTTCTGCCAGGTGGCGAAACTCTGATGCGGCAAGGTGACAAAGCCGACGGAATGTATGTGGTCGTTAACGGCAGTTTGGTGTATGAAGTGAGAAATGACCAAGGCCTAGTGGTATCAACAGGAACTTTTTCTAAAGGTGATATCATTGGTGAGATGGCACTTTTAACAGGGGAACCGAGGACCGCCACTGTAGTGGCAACTCTTTCCTGTGAGATTGTAAAAATCAGCACTGTCGCATTCGAAACCGTGTTTTCCAAACATCCGCCAAGTATGCTTGCGATCACCAAACTCATTGCAGATCGTTTTACCAAGGATCGAATGGGAAAAAGAACGATCAAAAAAACAAGAAGCATCATTACTCTTTTTCCACTCCAGAAAGATCTTTCGGTTCGCGAATTTGCCCATAACCTTGCCGGCGCTCTAAAAAAAATCGGACGGACGACCATAGTTGAGAGCAAAGACTTAAAAAAAAATAAGGGAGACCGCGAACACGCAGTATCAGACATCCTCGAATCACTATATCATTTGCAGGACTCCCACGACTTCCTGATCCTATGCCCCGATTTTGAAGACAAACTCTGGACAGAAACAATTCTCCATCATACAAACCGTATTTTACTGTTAAGCGATGCTAAAAAAGCAGATGTGCTTTCTCCAGAAGAAATCCGTTTTCTTGGAGATGCGGAAGAAACCTTTGGCCCCATACGAGAGCTCGTTCTACTCTACTCTGATGCAAACGCAAAACCACAAAATACTTCTAACCTAACTCGAGTTAGGAAAATAGATGTCGTCAGACATATCCGTACTTATAGTCAACATGGATTTGAAAGTCTAACCCGTTTCATCACTGGTCGGTCCATCGGACTTGCTCTTGGAGGAGGAGGCGCGAAAGGTTTTGCCCATATTGGGCTTATCAAAGCCATGCAAGAAGAAAACATTCCCATCGACATGATCGGTGGAACAAGTGCCGGTGCCCTTATGGCTAGCATCTATGCTATGGGAAACGATGCACCTAATTTGGAACGTATCGCCAAGGCACTCATGAGCGACAAAAAGACGTTAAACGATTATACCGTTCCCGTTGTATCACTCATTCGTGGTAAAAAATTCAATACTGTGATTAAAAGTTTTGTCGGTGAAACAATGATCGAAGACCTCTGGCTTCCTTATTTTGCCGTCGCTACAAGCCTTACAAAAGCACAAAAAGTGATTATAGATCGAGGTCCTGTATGGAAAGCACTCCGTGCCTCCGCCTCGATACCAGGAATCCTACCTCCTTTCTTTGAGAAGGGTGAACTGTTAGTCGACGGTGCCATGTTGGATAATATTCCAGGTGCTGTGATGCGAGAAAAAGGAGCCGATTTTGTGATATCCGTGGCACTTGCCTCAGACGGGGATTCCGCAGCTGATGAACGATTTGGCAGTATTTATCCCAAAAATAATTCGGGAGCATTACCATCCGCTCTTCGTTTGTTTTTCAAACGGATATTCAGTAAAGCCCAGAATCTAAAAGAAGCACCGAACCTTCTAAGCCTTCTCATGCGTGCGACCTTCGTTGCTTCGGATGCAGCAATGGCACAAGCAAAAGCTGAATCTGATATATTTGCCGAGTTGCCAGTCGAACAATATGGACTGTTTGATTGGAAAAAGTTCTACGAACTGGTTGAAATAGGATATCGTTATGGCAAAACACATGCGAAAACTTGGAAAAAACAACTCAAACTTCGAGAATGACGAGTTAATAATAAGTCTACTTGCGAAAGATTTTTTTCCTTAACCTTGAGTGGTTCCTGGATCACAGCAGTGAATATTATAAATTTTGAATCAAAGAATTTAAAATTACACTCGCCTACGAGGACACATCCTACTTAACATAGACAATCTGTCAATTTGGTAGGGAATGTTACAATGATGAGTAGCTTACACCCATCAATTTCTAAAGGAGCTATCTAAATGTTTCAATCTATCATTTTATCTTTAGCACTCCCACTTCTTATAGGTTTACTCTACTTTGAAAAAAAAGAATCCGTAAAAGGCCTATTAAGTGTAAAACCACTTTTATCATCCCTTTTTGTTGTATTAGCGTTTTTGCAAATACAGGAAAATTCTACTTACAATCATCTTATACTAACTGGTTTGATTTTAAGTTTAGTAGGAGATATTTGCCTGATTTTTTTCTTCCATAAAAAAGTTTTTACAGCTGGTCTTGTCGCCTTTCTTGCTGGTCATGTCATGTATACAATGGCATTTTCTGGCTTGGGTGAGGTGGGAGAGCTGATGATCACTGTGGGAGTTATCTTTATCCTCATCAGTATCATCATTTTTATGCGACTAAATTCCCATCTTGGTAATATGAAAGGACCAATTTTAGCCTATATCATTTTTATTACAGCAATGGTTGTCGGTGCCGGTTCCCTTTGGAATCATTCAGCACTCGACATTACAGGTCGTAGTCTAGTGTTAGTTGGCGGAATTTTATTTTATGCGTCCGATATATTTGTAGCACGCCACCGTTTTGTTCAAAAAGAATTTCTGAATCGTGCCATTGGACTACCTCTGTATTACACAGCACAATTTATGATCGCATTTTCAACAGGATATCTTTGATATCTTATTAAATTAAACATGAAATATCTAGTTCCAATTGGAAAGGCAGAAAATTCCAATTTGGAAATTACCAATGGTGATTCTTGTTTGTCTGAGTTGCCTTTGATGATGTACAAACTTTTAATAAGGCATTGAATGCGACTCAAATCCGTCAAATTTATACCACAGGATACGCATATTAGGTGGTGATTTTAATCCATCCATCCGTATAAAATACATCTCCTTTTTTTCCTTTGAAATGGGATTTATTTAAGTTTTAGATTGTCATTGTTATCCTATCGTTTAACGTGAGCAGATGCAGAATGTAATCTGTGCTCTACGGGGTGCTGTATTGTTCATCGGGAAATTGCCGTATTTTGCGTTTCATTCTACCGTAACCTCTGCTGCGGTGGTGGGTCTCGATACCGAAATCAAAAAACGGGTCAAAGGAAACAAAGAATGGATGAGCTCTCGTTGTTTTGTTTTTGATGGAACTTTGAACCACGAGACATTCCTTAACGGATCTGTCGGAATTTTGTTTGCAGATCCAGAAAGTGAAATTGGAGAAATTCTCAAAAAGGAAGCAGGACCTACTGGGCTCTCCCCCAATCCTATTTGGACTCCGGAATTGATTGCAACTTGTTATGAAATTCAAACAGCCAATCCGGAAAAATATTCTGAAATTCTTAATCGTTCGTTTCCGTTTAACCGATTAGAACCTGCCCAAAAAATAGAAGACAATGAACACATAATCTATGTTTTACGAAAACTTATCAAAAATCCAAAAGAATCCCTCAAGATAGAAGAACTTGCTTTAGAAATTGGAATGCCAGCATCTTGGCTCCAACACGAGTTTAAAAATGCACTTGGTTTCCCCCTTAGCACTTTTCACAAGTGGTTTCAAATCAAAAATGCAGTGATCGCAATCAAAGAAGGAAGGAGTTTCACTGACGCAGCACTTAATGCTGGTTTTTACGACCAAACAGAATTCACCAATGAATTTCGAGATATTTTTGGTATACCTCCTTCCGTAGTGTTTCAAAAAGGAGAATCAATTCGTTGGTACATTCAACATGAAGAAATCGAAAAAATCCTAAATGCTCAATAACCATCATCTGGCCTTCACTTCTTCGTTCTTACTGTTATCCATCGCCGCCATCCATGTCTATTGGGGTTTTGGGGGACTTTGGCCTGGCAAAACAAAACAAGAGTTAATTGATTTAGTTTTCGGAAAAGGAAACAAGTTTCCATCACCTTTCATTTGTTTGTTAGTTGCAGTCTTTCTATTTTTTTTCTCTATATTACCCATTGTCTGGATATTGAAGGAAGAACTTAGCTTAGATGACAAAAAGATTTTTGCATTAAGAATTCTTTTAACAATGGTATCTATGATTTTTTTCTTAAGAGGAATTTTTGGTTATTTTTCTTTTATCACCAAACAGTGGAAACCAATATTTATTTATTACACAAAACGAATTTACAATCCCCTATGTTTAATCATTGGACTTTTTCTACTATTGCAAATTTTGAATTAAAATTTATTTGAATAGGACGATTCTAAAATCTAAGGGCAAAATGTGCCCTTAGATTTTGGATCGATAATCAGCACAGTGTTAGATGGTGCCGATAATGGAATTCCCTACAATAAATTCATGGTTCCGATATTTAGATATAAACTAAACAAGTGCTATCTTCTTTAAAAACACTTCCCAAAAAGGCAATTTTTAGAATTTATAAATTAGAATTTGGATTAATCAAAATGAAAAAGTATAAATTTTTATGGTCAAATTATTCTTGCTATCTTATAAAATTGGTTCTAGATTGATTTTTATTTCTTAAACTATGGAACCAACAGAAAAACATAATGAAAAAATGGCTCAAATGACTTTTGCCACAGTTTATCCACTGTATCTAAGTAAGATTGAAAAAAAAGGAAGGACCAAAAAGGAATTAGATTTAGTGATTGAATGGTTAACTTCCTTTGATGCAAACAAAATAAAAGAACTAATAGAAAAGAAAGTGACCTTCCAAACTTTCTTTGAGAAAGCTAAATTAAATAAAAATGCACATCTTATTACAGGTATGATTTGTGGATACCGAGTGGAAGAAATACAAAACCCTTTAACCCAGAAAGTAAGATACCTGGACAAACTAGTAGATGAATTAGCAAAAGGAAAGGCGATCGAAAAAATATTGCGAAATGCGTAAATTAACTCCTTTAATTATATCTCTTCTTGACAATTCGAAATAAGGATGATCTCTTGATTAAGTTCTAGTATTTAAATTCCTGTTAGGTTCCCTATGGCTGGCGAAGAGACAAAAGATTTTTTTCGAAAGATCATTTTTACCAATGAAGAGATTTTAAAACTTAGAATCTTACTTTATAGTTTAAAAATTCGTGCCTTAAATGCCCAAATTCTTTCGGCAAACTCGGGATCTTTTGCCGCCAGTTATGGTGTTGTTTCTGCAGAAATCATTCATTTTAATCACAAAATCCAAGAAGTAAATGAAAGACTTACAAAGGCCATAACCATCGTTATAAAGATGGCAAGCGAAATGCAAAAAGTTAACAAAGTTTATCATCTTTTGCATGAAGCAGTGGAAACTTGCCAAACAAGAAAAGTAAACCCCAGCCATTATAAGAATATTGAATCGAGTTTACGTTTTCGATCCGAAGAAAAAGAAATGTTAGATTCGCAGTTGAAAAAAGAATTTAATGCCATACACAACTTAGTGAAAAGTTCAACTAAGTTATGTTTGGAAGGAAGAACCGTTTCTTTACAAACTCGTATTGAGTCAGCAACCATAGTAGAAAACCAAAAACTTTTTTTAGCAGTAGCAGAAAGTTTTGATGGAGCACTCAATATCATCGAAGCTTCCTATCGTTATCTTGCAAAACTCTGGTAAATCATGAAAAAAATTCAAACCATCTTTACAGACAAAGATCACAAATGGTCAGTGATTGCAAGAGATCCATCCAAACCCAATTGGCTCATTGATACCAACGAATATTTAATTGAGTCAGATGGTATGGGTCTACTCACAGACCCGGGTGGTAGTGAGATTTTTCCTGAAGTATTTTCTGCTCTTGTAGAAGTATTTCCTGCATCCCAGATTCAGAATATTTTTGCATCTCACCAAGATCCGGATATTGTTTCGTCTATTTCCCTATGGCTTGAAGTCAACCCATCAATTCGTTGTTATGTGAGCTGGCTATGGACAGGATTTTTACCTCACTTTGGTGGAAATGCAGATACATTCATTCCTATGCCCGACGAAGGTATGGAAATCATACACCAAAACATCAAACTGAGATCCATTCCTGCGCATTTTTTACATAGTGCCGGAAATTTAAATCTTTGGGACCCAAAAGCAAAAATTCTTTTCAGCGGGGATGTGGGGGCCGCCTTACTTCCTGAAGACGAAACAGATTTGGTTGTAAAAGATTTTGATAAACACATTCGATATATGGAAAAATTTCATAAACGTTGGATGGCTTCTGAACAAGCAAAAGTAGCATGGTGTGAACGAATTTCCCATCTCAAACCAGATATGCTTTGTCCACAACATGGATCTGTGTTTCAAGGTCCCGATGTGGAACGGTTTATCAACTGGTTTTCGGAACTAAAAATTGGTATGGATGCTTTGGAGCTTCCGAAACCATAAATTGGGAATATGGTAATTGACCCCTTGCCCTTTCCTTTTTTCAGATTGGAACATCTATAGAAAAGTTAAATTCCACTGAACCGCACCTATATCGACTGTTCCCAAAAGAATCAGTTCCCCAGTAGTTTGGTTGATACTATATTGAATTAAATTTCCGCCGTTTGCAGCGACATATGCAAATCGTCCCGTTGGATCAATGATCATAAATCGAATGCTACTATAAGCATAAGTAGATACATTAGAAGAATAGGAAATTTTACCACTTTTGGAATCTACTGTATAACAAGAAATTGTATCTTCATTGATATGAACTAAATAAAGAAAACTTCCACTGGGATGAATTGCAGTACTGTTGATACTTTTACCATGAAAAACAGAATCCACGATACTCATGTTGCCCGTATTTTTATCAAAACTTAGGACTGTAACTGCAGGAAAGGATCCAACATATATATATTTGCCATTGGGGTGAGTTGATATATGACCGGATCCATCATTGGGAAAAGATTGACTTATGCTAACTTGTGATAGACTTCCATTAGCATAGTCGATTCGATATGAAGTAACCTCTGTTACAGAAGGATTCATAAAAAAAATAAAATTTCCATTTCTTGAAATTTGAATTTGTGAATGTACAATGGAAGTGTTATAAAAATTAAGAAAGCTAAGAGTACCATCTCCGTTAATTGCAAAGGCGTGGATGGATTGAGTGCCTTCAGAAGCCAAATACAAATACCTTCCATCTGGCGTGATCACAAGGTTGCGAGGACTATTTCCAGCTGCTGCTGTGGTTGGAGAATTCTGAGTCAAAGCCCCTGTCGTTTGGTTAATTAAATGTTGCGAGATCGTGTTGCCGTAAAAATCACCAGTATACAAAAATTTACCTGATGGCTCCACTCCAATCCCAGTCGGTCCATTTCCAGTTGAAAAAGAACCATAATGGGACAACATACCTGTGTTATGATTCATAGTGAGAAAAGCAACTGAGTCGTTTAGATCTAAACTTGTATAAACGTAACCTGTAAAAACTGTAATATCACAATCAGCTTTTGCCCTGCCATCAGCGGTGGTAGCAGTGATGATTACCTTTCCATTGCCGATACCTTGTACAAATCCATTGGCATCTACTGTCGCTACAGAGTTGTTGTTACTAGACCATTGAAATGATGTATCGACTTTTGATCCGAACATATAATATTTTGCTTCTAACTGTAAACTATCCCCTTTGCGAATTCCGGCCCAAGTGTGATTTAACTCTACAGTGGATTCCGCATTTGCTAGTAAAGCCCAAAGGGCCAGTAATGATTTCGAAGAGGAATCTTTTTCTGGAAAAAGAAGATTATGAACGATAGGATTGAGAAGACAGGCATTAAATGAAAAAAGACAAACCAAGAGGGAAAAAGCTTTCCGAAGGTCTTTGAACGTTGGAAATTTTTTTCGATTTGAACCATTTGTTTTCATAGAAAGCAACAAACATAAGTAAAGCGGATACTAGAAATTGTCATTCCTAAAATTAAGAAGAGATGGCAAAGTGAAGGAATTTCAAAACAATCCCCGCGCCAGGGATTGCAGTGGAAATCGAAGCGAAGCGGAGATTGGAACGAAAAGCCCGGTCGTGTCTTGTAAGAATCGGGATATTACAAAAAATTCGAGGCGCCCTAAGTTCCTTAAAAGATGGCAAAAGAGTGGATTTGATTGCACATTAAAGTATTTGCAAAAGTCTTGAGCCTAGGAAAGGATTTTAATAAACTAAAAAACTTTATGTTAAATTCAAAAACATTCACATCGAATGATTGGCTTTCCATTTCTTCCTTTATCGTTTTGATTTTTACCATGTTAGTACCCATAGGCGAAGGTCTTCTCATTGCATTCGCAGTGGTATTTTTAGCCGTTGGAATTTCTAGCGCCGTTCATAACGCTGAAGTCATTGCAGAACGAGTAGGCCCTTCACTCGGAACTTTGATTTTGGCAATTTCAGTGACTGTCATTGAAGTGGCATTGATTGTTAGCTTAATGAGCAATGATACTGCCGATTCACCGCAAATCGCTAGAGATACCGTCTTTGCAGCTTTGATGATTGTAACCAATGGAATTATTGGAATCTGTATTCTGTTAGGTGGGTTAAAACATAAAGAATTGGGATTTCAATCGGTGGGAACAACTGCTTTGCTTGGAGTTTTGGCCGTACTTTCCACTCTCACATTAATTTTACCAATCTATACTACAACTACAAACAAAGGAACATATAGCGCAGGACAATTGATTTTTGTTTCTTTAGCCTCTCTTGTTTTATATGGATCACTTGTTTGGTCACAAACTAAATCGCATAAGAATTTTTTTTCGGCAGGAGAGAATGAAACTTCTGTGGAAGAAATTACGAACAGACCTACAAAAAAAAGAGCAGTGACTAGTTTTATATCACTTATCTTTTCACTAGTTGCTGTTGTCGGTTTATCAAAAATTTTAAGTCCTACCATCGAAAGCACAATTTCCGCATTAGGTGCTCCGAAAGCAGTTGTTGGAATTGTAATTGCGATACTAGTCCTTGCACCGGAAACATTGGCTGCCATGAATGCTGCAAAAATCAATGAACTACAAACCAGTTTGAATTTAGCATTAGGATCTGGAGCGGCAAGTATTGCGTTAACAATTCCTGCAGTGAGCCTTTATTCGTTGTTATTTGATAAACCGCTCACCTTAGGATTGGATACAAAAGGAATTGTGTTTCTGATGGTCACATTTTTGGCCGGAAGTTTTACCTTTGGATCAGGAAGAACCACATCACTTCATGGACTCATCCACTTAGTGATCATGGCATCCTTTTTGGCAATTTCACTAATGCCGTAATATTTTGGCATTAGTTTTTTTAGTTCTTTGGAAACCATACCACCTAAGAATGATTAAACCCTATTTTTGTAAACAGCGGAGAGAAGTTCTGAAAGTATAATTGGTTTTTTAACACAATCATTCATACCGTTTTCCAAATATTCATTCAATTGAGATTCCATACTATTCGCAGTGATCGCAATTATCGGAATATCACGATAGGAATCATTTCTTTTTCGAATGAGTTTGGTTGCCTCCAATCCATCAAGTACTGGCATTTGAATGTCCATAAGTATCATATCAAACCGGTCATTCAAATGAGCCAGTGAATCATCCAAAAGATGGATAACTTCAAGTCCATTGGATGCAACACTCACTTTAATATTTTCTTTTTGAAAAATTTTCACCATAAACTTTTGATTCAATAAATTATCGTCTGCGATCAAAATATGAAAATTTTTTCCAGAACTAACCAACATGGGGTCGATGTTACCCAAAGTTTCTTCCTTTTGGTCAGTTTCTTGGAAAGGGATAGAAAATTGGAATGTGGATCCTTCATTTAAAACACTAAATACCTTAATTTCCCCACCCATCAAATTGATAAGTTGTTTTGAAATATAAAGTCCTAGTCCAGAACCTTCAAATTTTTTGGTTCTAGAATCTTCCAATTGAACAAATCGATTAAATAACCTTTCGATATTTTCTTCTGAAATTCCAATCCCAGTATCTTTGACATAAAAAATTATATACTTTTTATCGTCACTTAAGTGAACATACAAACTGACAGACCCAGTAATTGTAAATTTTAAAGCATTAGCAATTAGATTAATTAATACTTGTCGAAGTCGATTCCCATCCACAAGAATGAATAAATTTGGTTCCAAACCACTTACATTCATAGTTAAATTTAAATTCTTTTTCTTTGCATCAGCTAAAAATATGTTTGTTACATCTTTACATAACTTATTTATATTAGTAGGTCTTGGAATAATTTCTAATTTTTTGTTTTCTAATTTTGATACATCTAATATATCATTGATGATAGTTAAAAGAGATAATACTGATTTTTCAGCGTTATCTAAGTAGTCCTTTTGTTCTGCATCAATGTTTGTTTGTTCGAGAAGAGTCAACATACCCAACACACCATTCATTGGAGTGCGGATTTCATGGCTCATATTTGCTAAAAATTCAGACTTAACCCGATTTGCTTTTTCAAGTTCGAATGTTCTTTTTTCAACTATCTCCTGAATACTTTTCTCCTTACCCATAATGATAAGAAGTAATATTCCAAGTAAACCTGTTAATAAAGAGGAGATGATTAACAAAAATTGAGATGCATTGGAAAGATTCCTCTCAAAATATTCCTTTGTTGCCACTATTTTGATATTTAGAATATGGGAACCAATGGTTAACTGATGTTCATGGTAATAATCAGAAAATATTTTCTCTTCCATGTCAGAACAATTTTTTGAAATTATTTCTTGGTGATAAGGACTGTTTACCTCTTCCATTTTGACACAGAGATGATTCTGGTCATTTCCGATGAGTGCTTTTTCTACGATTGATGAAATACGGATCACTGCAGTGGCAAATCCATACTCACCATTAGATCGCAAAACTGGATAAAAAACTAAAAAACCAGAGTCTTTATCCTTACTTTGTACAAAACTGATTTTACCAGTCATATCAAAACCTTGTTTTTCTTTTGCGCGAAAAAGAGCCTCCTTCCTCCTTAAGTCAGAAAGCAAATTGTATCCTATTGCATCTTTGTTTTCTAAATATGGGAAAATATATTTAATATATACATAATCATCATATTTCGGAGAAGAAATTAGAGTTTGAGTTTTTTGTATCGAAATTCCAATCGTATCAGGATAATCGATTTTTAATTTTGCTTCTGCTTTATTACGTTCAGAATGTTTAAGCCAAGGATTCCAAGACAATGTGGTAACACTGTCAGTTTCTTCAAGAACACCTTTAGAAAACGCATCAAAATTTTTACGATTTAAATTATCTGTTAATGAAATAAACGAACCAAGTCCTTTCACAACTTTTATATTATCTAATAATCGATTCTCAATACCCGCAGAAGTGATTTGTCCATCGGATTTGATTCGATATTTTATGAATTCTTTTTCCCAATTACGAGTTAAAAAGAATATCGATAAGGTAAAAATAAAAGTACTCATTGTTGCAGAGGCAAAAATAATTAATCTTAAAAGTTTTTCTTCACCCTTGTACCATTTATAAATTAGAATCATCAGCGGAGTAAAAATGATAATTCCAATCGTATCCCCCATCCACCAAGTGAACCATGTTTGAAAAAGGAATTCAAAGTAGATAATTTTATAATATAATAGAGATAAACTTCCAATCACGGAAGAAACCAATGCAGTAACTGGCCCCGCAAAAACAAAAAAATGTGAAATCTCATTTGCTTGAAAAATATTCAAATTTGAATTCGAATATTTTTTTAATAGATAGGATCCGATTACAGCTGAAGTTGCGTTTCCCAATGAAATTGTTATATTTTGTGGGTCAGAAGTTAAAAACTCTATCAAAGTTTCTAAAGTGGGGAGATGTGTTGTGTTGGTGAAGTAGGCACCAAGAAATAGTGCAAACCAAACGCGATTGCCGAATAATAATACAAAGCCAAGTCCAAAACCCGCTGGAGGCCATACGGGTGTGCTGTATCCATCTATGGAAGAAAGATTTAGACTTAGTTTTCCTGCGATGAAATAAAGTAGAAATACAGTAACCTGGAGCGAAAATTCTCGAATGTAATTTCTAATGGATGCATTCGCAGAAAACATACATAAATAAAGACGAAAAAATCCCTAAAATAAAGGAAAATTGGTAACCACAATTTGAGAAAATATTTTTTTCCCAAGGAAAACAAAACCAGGACTGTGGTTCTCAATGCAAGGTTTTTACCATTTTTTCGATTATGTCTAAACACTGTTTCCAACTTTCTATGGAATGGTCTCTTCTTTCTACTGAGGTAAACCCTGTTTGAGTTAAGTGAATCGTAACCAATCCGTCTGCGTATGTTAACTTATTTTCTATAATAGAGTAGTTTTCTTGTAGATCTGGTAATCCAAAAAAATCACTGAAATAGGAATACCTAAATGTATGAGGAGGTTGGAAAGTTAGAATTTTTCCTTTTTCCTCATAAGGAGTTCCTTCCCAAACACCTTTAAAAATAAGTGAACTTCCCTCTTTCCAATCGGAAATCGCATCCGTATCATATAAAAACTCTTTAATGTACTTAGGGGTTGTAAGTATCTCCCAAATACGTTCTAAACTCGATGGAATGGTTTTTGTAAGACTCAATGTTAGATTATGATTCATTTGATTTGTGGTCTGCATTGTTTTCTTTACTCCTAAGAGAAAGATAACAAATAAACTAGGATTTGGATTGTAAAAATGCGACAAAACGATAAATAAGTACTATGGTGAAGGAAAAAGGAAAACCTACTCGGGGAGTACTACGTCAAACCAAAGCCAACCGAATCACTAAACACAATCGTTTTTTTGCCAATGGAAGATTAGATTTTTTCATTGAACACTATTGGACTGTTAGCTGGGATTTGGGAAACGAAGAACCTTATCTTGCAGAAACTCTTCCCTACCCAAGCGTACACATTGTATTCGAAAAAGGGAATTCAAAATTATTTGGAGTCACCAAAGGTAGATTTTCTACTTTATTACAAGGAAAAGGATCCGTATTCGGAATCAAATTTAGGCCGGGAGGTTTTTATCCTTTCTTCCAAAAAAACATATCCACTCTCACAGATAAAACCATTCCCGTTTCAGATCTTACCTTAGAAAATATTGATTCTCTCGAAACAAAAATCTTTGAAACGGAAGCAGAGGAAAATAGAATTAAAATCATAGAAACTTGGTTAGAAAATATACTACCAGAACAGGATCCAAAAATATTATTAATCAATAACATAATAGATAAAATCAAAGAAGATAGGACTATCCAATCCGTAAATCAAATCACAAAACTCTTTTCAATCAGTCTTCGTGGTTTACAAAGACTTTTTCGAGAGTATGTAGGTGTCAGTCCCAAATGGGTCATCCAACGATTTCGAATCCAAGAAGTGGCGGAACGAATGGAAAAGGACAAAACCATCCACTATGCAGAAATGGCTTTAGACCTTGGATATTATGATCAGGCACATTTCATAAAAGATTTTAAAAATACCATTGGATTAAGCCCTGAAGAATATTTGAAAACCATAATTTAACTTAAAATACATGGCTAAAGTTGACAAACAACTGCTCATCTTCCCTGGATTTTGCGTAATCAATCATGATGATGGTGGCTTGGTTCCAGGCGATACGTAAGCCGATCCCTCGTGAATAGGCATACCCTTTCCAACCTAATTTATGTTCGTCGTCCCAAACACGACCATAATCAAAAAAAGGCACTAAGTTAAAGGCAAAAAATTCATCTCCAAATTTGGCTTCTGCAAATTTCCAACGAACTTCCGTATTCCCCCAACCCATTGCCCGGCCCACAAATCGATCCTGTTTGAAACCTCGAATGGTTCTTAAACCTCCAAGTCCCCCCACAAGTCCTTCTGTTCCCCACATATTTCTATATTCATAAAAGGGAGCCTCTCCATCGGTGACACCCAAACCAAATCGATTAGCAATGACTAATTTATCAAATACCTTTGGGAATGGACTCCAAAACAATTTTGTTTGAGCAAAGTATTTTTGATAACTATAATCAGATCCAATGGCCTTCGTATGTTTCTCATAGGTTGCTTCTGCAAAAATTCCAGAGTTAGGATCTGGTTCAAAATCTCTTGTGTCATAAACAAGACCAACACGTAGAGCGTTTACATAACCACCGTTATATCCAATTATTTTTTTGGCCTCATAATCTTCTGTAAGACGTGTTTTTCCATTAGGAACGTCAGCTGTATGTTCACCACCAAGGATAGGATCTACACCTCGTGCCAACCTACCGTCATAGGTTCTAACTATATTGTTAGAAAATTTTAAACCAGCAACAAGTCTAACCGTTCCACCCACAAACGAACGTTCCGTACTCGTAGTAGCCATCGGTGTTTCTATCGTATAACGATTGTACATTTTATCTGTGACTACATATCCAGGAGCTGGTGGAAACCCAGAGTAGGTTTTACCTCCAAAACTAATTGGATCGGACCTAGTCCCTGGTCGATAGTAAGTTAGGTTATTTTCCTGATCGATATAACTTGCATTGATGATATGCCTTCCATCTTGTTGGTTTCGATCCAAATAAGATAAAGGTTTCATTGTGTCTTCACCAATACCAAAATATAGTGTGGTTGGTGTAATCGTCAAAAAGAGGTCAGCTCGAAGCCTCCACTGTGTATCAGCGATAAATGGCATATCCAAACTGACTTGGTGATACTGTGCATTTTTATTGGTATTAAAATATTGGGCAAACACACGCATGCGATATGGTGTGTAATAAAAAAGTGGGTCAGATTTTTTTCCATTTTCATAGACATAGGCTCGTGCCCCGTAACCAATCCCTTCGTTCGGATCAGAATTAATCAATGGCAACCCGGTGAGATACCAACTTTCTCTTTTGTCCTCGATGTCTTTTTTACAGAGTTGTTTGCTTACATCCATGGGAAAGGGAAGGTTTTTAGGTGGGGGATCTTTTTCACAGCCCGCGCTGGGAGCATATTCCTGAGCCAAAAGATAACTCGGCGTCACCACAGAAAGCAATACCAAAAAGGAAAAAAGAACAAGGCAACAATATCGATTCATAGACCTGGGAAAGTACACAACTCATGGACATTACGTACTAAAAAAAATCGGTCAACTAGGAAATGAGTTTCTACTCACTTTTTATCTGAGTCCAACCTTAGCCGGCCTTATTGGTAGAGGAGCTCATTTTTCCGCAAATCCATTGTTAATTTGTCATTTCTTTGGCCAAAGAATCAAGCTGAACAATGATTCCTCCGGTCGATTTGCTACTATCTGAAATTTGTTTGGAAATTTCGACTATGTTGGCAGCGTATTCGGATATATCTGCTGTTATTTTCGTAGACTCTTCTGTTGCAATCTTCTGGAAATTTGTAGAATTTTCGATCGTTTTACTAGTTTCGTAAATCCTCGTGTTTAGGTTATCGATGGTTTCAATCGCCTTATCAATTTCTACAATTTTGGATCCAACACCTGTGATTTCATTTTTGATGATTCCAATGGCAGAATCCAATTTTCCCATAAGATCAGAGGATCGATTGATGAGTTCGCTACTTTCACCAATGAGAGAAAGATTTTCTTGGATGATATTTGAAATTTCTTTGGAATTACGAGTTGTCGCCTCAGCTAACTTTGAAATCTCTTCCGCGACGACTGCAAATCCCCGACCATGTTCACCAGCTCTTGCTGCTTCAATGGCCGCATTCAAAGATAATAAATTTACTTTGTCAGCAATATCATTAATCACGGAAACAAACTCTGAAATTTCTGTACTTTTCTCTTGTAAAATATTGAACTTATTGATGGAGAGATGGATATGTTCCGATGTATCATTCGAATAACTCATAACTACATCTAAATTTTTATAAATTCTCCCTGTTCCAGTTTGAACAGTTTCATTGATTGCTTTTAAATCATTTACGGATTGAATCGAAACTTCTGATTCGTTATAGAGAGATTTGGCAATTTTATTGTTCGAATCTGCTTTTGATGATAGTTCCAATAAAGATGTAGAAATTTCAGAAAGCGAGGAAGCTTGGTGTTCAGATATATGTTTCAGTTCATCCGATATGGTGTCCTGATTTTTAATCTGTTCTTTCATAAGATCAATGGTTTGGCGAATGGTTTTCGCCATATTCATTAAATTGTCTAAAGCCTTCTTAGCTTCTTTTTGTTTTTCCACAGCTAAGTTCAGAAGATTTCTAGTGGCAGTGGCTCCAACAGTCGCTCCAATTCCTACCCAAACAAAAATAAGAAACCTAACAATGATATTACTTTTCGGTCCACCTGGAATTAGTTCTGGTCTTAAGGTAAACAATAGGATCTCAGAAACGATAATTAAGATAAAATTATAAATGGAGGCATTTCGATTAAAATATAAAACACTGAGAACAAAAGAAATATAGAAAGTAGCTGCAAGTTCGGTTGCGCCATAAATCACATACTGAAACACGAGCAAACATAAAGTCACACCAGTGATAGAGATATAACTCGAAGACCAATGTGTTTTTAATCGACTAGAAAGTAAATATCCGACAACCAATATGGTGGTGGCTAAAACGAATTCCACCAAGATGCTCTGATAGGTTAAGTAATCCGACCCTTTCCCTGCTATTTTAATGGATAATGTCGCTACGTTCGCAAGAGCGAGGATCGAAAGAAACGACATGAACATACGTTTGTTGTTTCTTAACATCACTTCCGTGAAAAGGTCGTCGGAAATGGTCATTACCTTATTGGGGGAAAAAATTTTAGCGAACAAACAGTACCTTCTTAGTCACCTAGTTTCATTTTAATGCCATCTTGCAAAAAATGGGTAGTTTGGCAAGAAACGTCCCTCTCTGCCCAAAGATGGCTACTGAACCCAGTTCACTATTTGAATGAGACGAAAGGAAAAGGGAAGGAAAAAGCTTTTTTTATTGGAAATCAAAAGAATTCGTTAGAACTTTTCCAAAAATCTAGAACTCTCGGACCGCATCTTTCCCACCCATTTGCACGAACCTGCGGAAATCAGATCCAAACAAATTCGATATGGAAGTGCAATGATTCTGATGGGAGAGAATTTTCGTTTTTTTTAAAAAAAATAGGAAATTGATGCAATAATTCACAATCCACAATACATCTATTAGGTTCCACAAACCTAACATAGTATATTATAATTTAAAAACCAGCTTTTCCGCTACAAGACCACAAACGTCCTGTTATATTTTTAATAAAATTTTCAAGACGATTGACACTTAACATGACAATTGCTAGTGTAGCTAAAAAATTAATCAGGAGGATCATGTGAAAAAGAGCATTTTTTTTGCAATCTCACTCACAATCATACTACTAACCCAAAATTGTACAGGTGCTTCGATGATGACGCAGTATTCACCTAATACAAATACTAACCCAACTAGAGAATATGCGACCCAAGGCGTACAGTTTAAGGGTGGAGCAGTATTCCATAAGTCAAATGTACCTGGCCCAATTGGAATCAATGCAGAACCATCTCTAGAAGGCCGTGGTTGCAACCATGCCATCCTTTATTTGTTTTCTTTTGGCGATTCCTCCATTGAATCTGCTAAAAAATCAGCAAACATCACAAAAGTTGCTTTCGTAGATTTCGAACAACTTGGAGTTTTAGGTGGTTTTTTATACCATAGAGTATGTACAATTGTTAAAGGGTCTTAATCGGAGTTACCAATGAAAATGAAACTAGTATTTATTTCTTTACTTTCTGTGTTTTTATTCGCAAATTGTGCGATTGGCCCAACTCACGGGCATATTTTTTCTTCTACAAAATTTGCTGGAACTTTCAACCCAGAAAACAATGTAAAGGCAACTAAAGAAGCAAAAGGATGCCAATTCACAGTTCTTTATATTTTTAGCGTGGGTGATGCAGGTGCTGGATCTATTGCAAACAAAAACGGAATTAATAAAATTGCAACGATTGACCATTCATCCCTTTCCATTCTAACCAGTTTATTCCGTAACTACTGCACAATTGTATCAGGAGAATAATTATGAAATACATTTTACTTGCCATTTTTAGTTTGGCTTTTTTTGCGAACTGTCTAACTACCCCTATCCCTGGAGCTTTAATCAATGTTACAAGCCAACATGTTTTGGCAGATGCAACTGGAAATACTTTAACATCTGCGAAAGTAGAAAAATCAGGTAAGTCCTGCAGTTTTTCATTTGTTCTTGCCAACTATTTATTTTACGGAGCAGGTCATTCTATTGATCAAGCTGCGAAAGATGGTGGTATCAAAAAAATTGCTGTGGTTGATAGAGAATCTTTATCAATCCTTACTGGCCTTTTCTACCGTGAGTGTGTGGTTGTTTGGGGAGAGTAATTCTCTTCTTTTAACAAAAACATATAATAATTTCGAGTAGAAATTGTTAAAACCTAACAGAGATGTATTTCTCTGTTAGGTTTTTTTATTTAAACATTATATCTAATTTAGATAATCGTTTTCTTATTTATTTTCCTTAGACTTCCTTTTTCAAACCAAACTGATACCAGTCCACCTTACGAGTAAAATGCATCACAAAAGCTAGAATCGAAAACAGTGCCAAAGATCCCAAAATTAACGCTTGTTCTTCGGAAGCTAAAATCACATATAAAAACGAATACAGAACTAAATAATAAGAGGCAGTGATCAGTCCCTTTTTTTTGTTTCGTAGAACATGGATTGCATAATACCCAATGAGTCCAGTCACTGCAGCGCTTGACACAATGTATGCAGGTAAAAAACCAAAGTGTTCGGAAAAAGATAAATTCAGAATGTAAAACAAAACCATTGCCGAACCAATTAAAATGTATTGGATAGGGTGTAACAAAACTCCACCAAACACCTCCATTAGGAAAAATAATGCAAAACTTGTAACAATCAAAAGAAGTCCGTATTTTACAGACCTTTCCATCTTTAGATAATGATCTACAGGAATCACAAGACTCACTCCATAACCTGAATTCAAAATTGTATTCAAAATGGAATCATCCATAGAATGGATCACTTGCGGATAGGATCTGGCAAAGTATGATGACTCCCATACAGCAGAGAATCCATCCTCTTGAATGCTTCTATCTTTTGGCAAAAGATTTCCATTAAAGGATGGATCTTTCCAATCAGAACTCATAAATAATTTAGATTTTTTTCCAATGGGAATCATAGAAAACGAATCAGATCCTTTTACTTCTAACTGGATTTCAAATGGATGCGAATTTCCGGAATCTGTCAAAATGATAGGAACATTCAGTCCCGATGGTAAATGAGAGGACCTAGTTCCTGGCAAAAACTTTTTCTCTTTTCCTGACCAAGATAGTTTCATTTCTCCGCCAAGTCCTTTCAAATCGGAAACAGAAAGAATCAATCGTGAATCATCCCAATAGATATATGTTGTGTCATTTGGAAAATCAGAAGATGAAATTGATGAAAATTTTCCAGTTATCTTCACCTTACTTGTGTATAATGGAATTTCATAGATACTTCTTTTACGAAGTTCCGTTTTCATATCTACAACAGAATCCAATTCGTCGGGTAAAAAATAAGCATACTCTGTCATATAATCCCATTTATCTTTTTCTTTTGTGGAACCTGATTTGGGAATCCTCACGTTATATGGAATCATCAAAATAGGGCCAAGAATCGTTTGGTTTGTTCCCCATTTTTCGCCAACTTCGATTACAGCCTCGTTTCTAGCGGAATTTCTTTCTTCGATCAAGGAACCTATCATTGCCAATGGAATGATAAATAATAAAACCATACCACCAAGTATGGCTAGCCGAAGGTTGACAGATGTTTGTAATTTACTCATAAAAATCTCCTATCCTTAGGATAGAATCTTTTCGTGAGTCTTTTATGTTCTAAATGTGAGGATTCTGTGAGGATCTAGTTTTTTGGAAACCCTATCGATACGGAGACTCCACGAGGTTCCCGATTTTGGATCTCTAATGTACCTCCATGCAAATCCACAATTTGGCTTACAATACTAAGACCTAAACCAGAACTTTTACGGTTATTTGTTGGTCTTGGCAAAGAATAAAATTTTTCAGTTACCCGCTCTAACGCATAGTCAGGGATCTTTTGGCCTTCGTCTAAAACAGAAAATCTTAGGAAACCTTCCGATCCTTCCTTGATTTCGATATTGATGACATCGTTTTTATTTGCAAAATCGATTGAGTTTCTAATTAAGTTTTCGATAGCCAAATATAAATAATTACGATTTCCTTTTAGCTCCCACTTTCTATTTTCGCAATGAACAAAAATTTGAACCGACTTCCATTCCATTTCTGATTGGAAATTTACTAATACTTCCTGAACCAAATCATACAAAAGAATACTATCATCTAAAGAAATAGATTTTTTACCTTCTAAAGAAGAAAGCTCTAACATTTGTTCAATGAGATTTTGAATTCGTTTTGCTTCCTCGTGAATATTTTTGGTAAGCCGGATAGATTCGTTTGGATGAGATTGTAAAAGTTCGACAGACGCTAATATGGAAGAAAGTGGACTTTTAATTTCATGTGTTAAGGTTTGTACATACGATTCTATATATTTTTTTCCTTCAATTTCCTCTACAAGTAAATCCACTTCTTTCCCCAATTCATTCAACTCACGAATTCCAATTTTGGGAAAAACCGCCTTTTCTTTCTTTCGAAGGGAAGTTACATATTGAGACAGACTTAGAATGGGTCGAAAAAATAAATACGCTAACAAACTAAATAAAATAGCAATCGCAGATGCTACAAGAAGTGAAATACGCCAAAACTTTCGTTTTGCTTCCTCTATGAAAGGAATTACACCTGTTTTGGGTTTAATCACAGTAAGCACTCCAACAATTCGGTTTTTGAATCGAATGGGTGAAGCTACAAATAAAGCTCCCTCTCCTTCCTTATCCAAAAGTTTGCTAGATCTTGCTCCATACTTACCTTGCAGAGTCAAATATACATCATTAAACTTTGAATAGTCGAGACCTTTTCGGTATACCTCCGAATCAAATATGACAATTCCTTTTTCATCTGTAATATAAACTTGAATATCAGTATTGGTTTTTAAAAGAGAATATATTTTTGCATTAAAAGATCGTTTGTTGGTATTTTCGAAAACAGGAGAAAAAAGGGAATGTAGGGTGTTTTGAAACTTTGCAAAAGCACGAGGATTTTGTTTTAATTGTTCCTCTACCACTGCGGACAAAATATGAGCTGTATCGTTTAAAGATTCCTCGACAGTTTCCATATAGCGAGGTCGTATTGAATCTTCTGTTTTATCGATTAAATAATAAAAACCAATACTTAGGATAAAAAAAAACTAATGATGATTCGAATCCAAAGGTTCATATCTTTTCCTTTAATCCATATCCTTGTCCCCTTCTTGTTTCAATGGGATCAAAATCTGGGTCCAATTCTTTAAACCTGGCACGGATGTTTTTGATCACAGTATCCACTGCGCGGTCGAAACTATCTTCTGGTTCTGTCCAAACACTGTCCATAATTTCTTCTCTAGTGAAAATTCTACCTGGCCACCTAAAGAACAACTCCATCGTTTTGTATTCGTATGGAGAAAGATTTAATGTTTTTCCATTGAAATATACTAACTTCTTATCCAATGAAATTCTAAATTTTGATTCTTCAACAAATTGAGTTGGTATTGTCCTTCGTAATATAGCACGTATCCTTGCCAAAAGTTCTCTAGGACTAAAAGGTTTAACTATATAATCATCTGCCCCAATTTCCAAGCCTAATACTTTATCAATCTCAGTATTTCTAGCAGTTAGAAATATAACAGGTGTTTGAAAGGATTTACGAATTTCTTTTAATACCTCAAATCCATTTTGGTCAGGTAATCCAATATCGAGTATTATTAAAGATATATCCTTTGAGACTAATTGGATTCCATCTTTCCCTGTGGAAGCGAGAAAAACAAAAAATCCTTCTGACTCTAATGTAATTTGAATGGTTTCCTGAATTCCCGGTTCATCTTCAATCAGAAGTATTTTTGTCATTATATAAAATCTATTTTCCTTCTGCCCAAGATTCTTCTCTAGGGTCAGCTACACCTATTAATTTTTTTCCTTCATTTAACACAGCACATACGGCACCAAAATCATTATCTAAATGACCTTTTTTATAAACCTTGTAGCCTTTTTCTTTTAGGGAATCAGATACTGAAACATAAAGAGACTCTTCTAATTCAATTCCACCTGGACGGTAAGTATGTGGTGAAAAACTATCAGGCCAGTTCACCGAACGAAATCTAGGTGCTTCCACTGCTTTTTGTGGGTCCATTCCGAAAACAATGACATTCAAAAAAAATTGGATCATCGCTTGGCTCTGTACATCTCCCCCAGGAGTTCCAAAACTCATCCATAACTTTCCCTTTTTTAAAACCATACCAGGGTTTGGAGTGATTCGTGGTCGTTTTCCTGGTGCCAGAGAAGAGGGATGGTTTGGATCCAATCGGAACTGAGTCATTCGTATACCCAATGTTAATCCAGTATCTGGAACCATTGGTGATTGAGGAAAATCACTTGGAGTCAGAGAAACTGCATTACCCGCTGCATCAATGATACTTAAATAAGTTGTATCTTTTCCATATTTGATTTCACTCACAGTTTGGTCTTTGGTTTCATTAAATTGTAGATTCGAAGAGGTAGTTTTTTTGGAATCAAAGATCCAAGGATTCCCAAAAGGAGGAGTTTTACCAAAGGCTTCCTTTTGAATTAATTGGCGTCTTAAACTAGCATACTTTTTTGAGAGTAAACCTTCTAAAGGAACATCTAAAAATTTTGGATCTCCAAAGTATTTTTCTCTATCTGCGACAACAAGTTCAATTGCCTGTGATACTGTGTGAATGTATTCTGGTGAGTTGTGACCCATAGCTTTTAAGTTAATACCATCTAACAGTTGCAAAACCATTGGAACTACAGGCCCTTGTGTCCATGTTTGGTTAGATAAAATTTTATATTCTCCAAATTCCCCAGAAACTGGTTTTTCCCAACCGCCTGAATAATTTGCTAAATCATCTTTAGTAAAAAGTCCATTTTTATCTGTATGTAATTTTACGATAGCATCTGCCACAGGTCCTTTGTAAAAATAATCTCTTACAGACTCTAAGGCTTGCTTTCTAGTTTTTCCTTTTTTAAGAGATACAACTTCTTCATTTGCCATAGATCGCCAAGTTTTAGCAAGATCTGATCGTTTGGTTAGTTCCCCTTCCCGAATTCCATACCACCATTTTTTTTCCAAATACACTTCAGAATTATAAGGCATGATGATTGTAAAACCTAAACGTTTGTATAAAGGTAAATCTAAGTTTTTAACAAGGATACGATTGGCAGGAAATCCCTCTTCCGCTACTTCGATTGCCGGTTGCACTAATTCAGAAAAAGATTTGGTTCCATGATCTTGTAACAAACGTACGATAACATCTGGGGAAGCTGGCAATAATTGACTTAAAATCGAATTTTTAGGCATCACATCGTATCCGTTTTCTTTAAACCATTCGATGTTTGCCTTTTTTGGTGCAGTCCCAGCACCTATATAACTTTTTACTTGGCCTGTTTTTTGATCATAAACTAAGGTAGGTGCTACCGATGGGAAACTGGCAGCTTCACCATTAGTAACGTTTAACACAAGCAATGCGGCAACTGCTGCATCAACTGCATTGCCACCACTTTCCAAAACTTTGATAGCGACTTTTGTAGCCAGTGGATTCCCAGTAGCCACCATATATTTTTTTCCAATGGCTGAATCACGTAAACTACCTTGCGGGTCGACGTAAGATGGAACGAGTGGTCTACGACTTCCTAAACATTGAAACAAAAAAAGTAACGTAAGGAAAAAACATAAACCTCTAAGGAAATTGGCCATAGAACCCTCAAAACAATGATTTGGTAAAAACTATGGCAAATTTTGATTCTATGTCGAACCATTTTTATAACTTAAATCGGTCGGTAATCCCTTTTAAGATTTCTGCAGTGGACGCTAAATTTTGCGCCGAAGATGACATCTCTTCTGATCCAGAAGCAGTACTTAACGTATGTTCGTTGATTTGTATAATAACTTCTGAGATTTCTCTGACTGCTTTTTTCTGTTCATTTGTGGAAAGTTGGATTGTCTCCGCATCTAATCCCATTTGTTCTGCACCTTCATCAACTTCTCGTTTGATGGACTCTTGGGCAGAAGTAATTGAATACAATTTATTCATAGCTGAGTTAACTGTTTCCACATTCTGAATGATATTACGTAATGTTTCAGCAGAAGATCGGATGGCATTTGCACCAGAATCCAATTCTCGATTGTTCCTAGTAATCATCGTTCCAATGGATTTTATGGATGATGCTGTTTTTTCGGAAAGTTTGGAGATTTCATCTGCGACCACAGCAAACCCCCTTCCTGCTTCCCCTGCTCTTGCTGCTTCAATTGCAGCGTTCAAAGCAAGTAGTTGAGTTTGGTCAGAAATTTCATTGATGATTTGAATGATAGCGGTCATCTCACCTGAGGAATGAAGAATATTCTCGATCATTTGACTCATACCTTGAATTGACTCTTCCCCTTTTTTGGCTTGGTTGGAAATCGATTCAGCTAATTTCAAAGTGCTTTCTATCTCTGATCCAATTTTACGGATACTTTCCGATAATTCGCGAATTTTGGAATGAAAGTTTGTAAAATTTCCAAACTGTCTTTCGGTGGAAGCAGCGATATAATCCATACCAGCAGACATTTCCTCAACAGTGGCCGACATCTCCTCGGAAGAAGCTGCCGTTGACTGCGCTCCAGTTGCAAAGTTATTGGAAGAGGAAGTAAGCTGCTCTGATGCCGAGGCAAGTTCCATTGTAATTCTTTGAATTTCTTCAAATGATTTTCTTAAACTAGATATAAAAGTATTAAGGCCTTTTCCCATTCTTCCAATCTCATCATCATATACAACCTTGATGGAAGATGTTAAATTCCCTTCAGACATTTCTTTAAAAATATGACTTACATCTTCTAAAGGGTTTAATCTTTTACTTAATAAAATATATAACAACCAAATTGATACGAATGCAATGACTAAGGAAGAAATAGCGATGATTATTAGTAATTCAAAAAGTGCTTCTTTGATTTCATCTTTTGGTTGGATGGCAAGGATAACAAGATTCCAATTATCTAAGCGGTAACTCACTGCCAGATGATCCTTTTCTAAATAATCAAACTCTAAAACCTCATTCGTTTTCAAGTTCAACATACGTAGACCTGATTCATCTTTTGAAAAATCATATTTAAGAATTTGACTTTTATCTTTTATTGCAATGAGAGATCCTGATTTTTCTGCAATAAGAACATACCCATCACGTCCAATTTTAATTTTAGTGATTATCTTATCAGTTAAACCCATTAATGAAAGTGCAATCCCTGCATTTCCAATTAGTTTTCCATTATCGTAAACTGGATAAGTAATCGTAACGACTGGATAGTTAGTGAGAGGATTTAGAATCGGTTTTCCAATAAAATATCGTTTTTCTTTTCCTGCTTTTAATTCTTCTGGATCCATATCTTCTGGTTTCATTTTCCATCCAATTGCAATTCCAGTCGCATCGGCCACAACTCTAGGATCATTGTCGTAAGTATGAGTATAAATATTTTCGTACACTCCATAACGATCGCTCATTTCTTTATAGTATGATTGTGCAATTGGTTTTCCAGTTTTTAGAGAAGCAATAGTTCTTTGGTCATTGGCTACTGTTTTAATCACATTGACATGATTTAGAAAAAAATCATCAATCTCTTGGCCGACAACACCTACAATTCCATGCATTTGTCCTATATAAGCCTCTTTTATCTTTTGTTGTCCAAAATAATAAGCAACAGTTCCCACCAAACAACTGATAACAAAAAGAATGGATGCACCACTCAACAACAAAATGAATTTAATGGAATTACGCTGCATAAAAATTTCCCGAAGTTATTACTTAAATTATGGCTTACGAATATCAAAATATTCTTAAGAAGCCCACGATTTAGCCAATAAGGTAAGAGTTTTAAAACCTGTTTTTTTGGCAAGATAGCTAGAATCATTCTAACAAAAATGTTTTTTTTGATACTGGGGTTTCTACTTAAGTCAAAATAGTATGAATCATGAAATCTATACAAAATGGGAAAAGGAAACAGCGTTAATCACTACACGCATTTCAGGTGCCGTCACAGAGACAGAAGTTACCAAATGGAAACAAGGTTTAGAAAAAACTTTTGAAGAAATTCCTAAGGGAACAAAATTTAAAATCTTTGTGAATTTTTACGGACTAAATCCAGCGACAGTTTCGGCGCACAAATCATACAGAGATACAATTCCGTTGCTTCTTAGTAAATACAATTGGCGCATTGGGTATTTAGATTTATTTGAAGAAGCTAAAGATTTAAAACTAACCTCTGAAAACGGAACCGAATGTATCGCAGCCGTTCATTGCCATCATGATAGTTACAAAATTAATGAATATGAAAGAAGATTTGGAAAGGAAACGGAACATTTTTATGATGATCCAGAAAAATCAGAATCTTGGATCAGAAATTACCAAACCATTTAACAATAAGAATCGTTTGCTTACTATGAAATTTCATGGTAAGCAATTTTTCTTTTTTCAAAAAGAATCCTGTTCTTTAAATAAACAATAAGAATCCGAATTGACATTCCATTTTAAAAGCTACAATCGCCGGAATGAAACCAAAAATATTTTTGACTCTGACCCTGTCTTTATTGATCCACTTTGGAATCTTTGCAAACCCAGAAACCAAAGCAAACGAACTTTGTGAATGTTTAAAAAAAGGCAAAACAACCGAGAACGCGGCAGATAAAAAATCATGTTTATCATTAAGGGAAAAACATGTTTCGGATTTAAAAAAAGGATCTAAATCATACGAATCCTATCTTTTGTCCGTTCAAAAATGCGAACAATCATTAGCCGGAACTCCCGAAATAAATTCCAATCTAAATACAAAAGAAAAAATTTCTGCCGTTTGTGATTGTTTTCAAAAATCAAATAAACAAAGCAGAATGGGATGTTTTAAACTCCAAAGTGATTATGGAAAAACCATCTCAGACCCAGAAGAAAAAAAAGAATTTAATCTTTCTTCTGGAAGTTGTGAATAGTTAAATCAAAATATAGAAAGGACATTCCTCTTTAAAAGAATAAGTCCCTTCTGTTCCATCCTTTCTTTACTTTATTTTTTAAAGTAAAAATATATTTTTTTCAAAGGAAAATACAAGATACCTGCTAATAGTAAAAATGGAATCATCCAAATCAAATAGTAGGTTAACTCTAAAAATAAATTCAAAATTCCAACAAAGGCATTTTTATAAGTTGGAATTTGAACTTTATCAGCAGGGATTGGAGTGGAAAAATTTATGTTTAATGTTGCCCATTTAACTCTATCTTTTATTTTCCAAATTTCATGTTCCGAACTATCTAAATTATTTTCGCTATCAGTGACTGCTTCCTCGATTGCCTGCCAATTTTTGGAATTTGCCGAAGTTTGGTTGTTTGCAATTGATCGTCTCACTAAACGAATTTTTTCTCGGTTTGATTTTATCTTTTGCCAAACCATACCTTCTGTATGATCTACAGTCGATATATCTTCATTAAGTAATACACCATACGTATCCAATTCTATCAAAGCTTCATATAATTTTTCAGATCGAATATGAATTCGTAAACTCATGTAAGGTGAGTCCGTATTCACAGCAGAACTACTTTCAATGTAACCATACTTTGTAATAAAACCGAGGATATCTTTTCTCGTTTTAATTAGGTCTTGCGTTTGGTAACTCAATTGGACTTGGTATTCAAGTAATCTTTCTGATGTTGTTTGGATAGGAACAAATACTTGTCCAAGTTGGCTTTCAACTGACGGCGGTTCGATGGCGTCATCCGTGCGCGAGGTAGAGGTCGCCACTTTTTTTTCCATAGGCATGTCCATAGAACGCATTTCCGCTTCGACCGTCGGTGTAGATTCGTTGTTAGATTCTTTGCCACACTGCAAAAGGAAGGCAAATAGAATGAAGATCATCAATATATATTTTTTTTTCACAAAAGACCCTACTTGTTTCTATTTAGACTTAACAGTTCTCAGCGTAAAGTTTCTCAAGTTTTCGTGCGAATCCAACACCTAAAGGTGTTGGACCTGGCTTTCCGCTGCAATCTGCAAAGCAACAGAAGGATTTTTTTTCCATTTCAATTTATTCCACCTAACTTCTATTGCATTGCAGGATTTACGCTACAATCCCTTTCGCGTTGGATTTGAATTCATTATACTACAATTTTTTACTTAAAAACGACCGAGAGGGAATGGCAAAAGGAACTTCCAACTCCACAGTTCCCATCCCACCGCTAATCACTTCTACCGGATTTTGTTTATAAAAAATTTGATCCACCGTGAAAGTGGAAGGGTTGGGTTCTGTCGCTGTAATGACTTCCATCAAATCCCCTTTTTGAATTTTATTTTTTACTTCAATGACAATCCGTTTTGTATCCGGTTTATATTCTTTTACAAAACCTGCATACTTTTGGCTCATTTGCAAACTAGTTCCAAATTCATTGTTTTGAAAGTTCCTTTCTTCTTCAGGAATTTTGTCTTCCATCCCACGGCTTAAAAAACCTGAAAAATACTTTCTAGAAGAAACTTTATCCAATTCTTCTAACCACTTCCGATCAAAACCTTCTCCACGAGCAATGTTATCTAAAGTATGACGATAACTACGAGCCACCATTCCTACATAATAATCATTTTTGGTTCGACCTTCTACTTTCAAAGAATCAACACCAGCATCACATAACTCTTGTAAAAACTCGATCGCACGAAGGTCTTTGGAATTCATTAAAAAAGTTCCCTCCTCATCGGTAATGAGTTCCATTGGTTCATCATTTTGTTTCGGATTTGTGACATACACTTTGTACAAATCACGACATGCATTGTTACAAGAACCTTGGTTTGCATCTCGTTTTTTAAAATAATTACTCATAAAACAACGACCACTATGAGCAATACAAATTGATCCATGTACAAACACTTCAATTTCCATATCAGGAACTTCATTTTTTATTTCAGCAATTTCCGAAATAGATACTTCACGAGAAAGGATCACACGAGTGGCACCAAACTTTTTCCAGAATTTAACAGCCGCATAATTCATCGTATTCGTTTGGACAGAAATATGAATGTCAAGTTCGGGATGTGATTCTTTTGTGATCAGAATCAATCCAGGATCAGCCATAATCAAAGCATCAGGTTTTAATGCAGCCATTTGATCCAAATACTTTGGATAAGAAGGAAGTTTGGAATTTCTTGGAATGTTGTTTACTGTAAAATAAATTTTTTTACCAAGTTGTCTGGCAAGGGTGACTCCCTTTTCTAAAGCTTCCATGGTAAAATCATTTTCACGAGCTCTTAAAGAAAACCTAGGAACTCCGCAGTAAGCGGCATCCGCACCATATAGATAAGCAATTTCTAATTTTTCTAAATTTCCGGCAGGAAGTAATAATTCTGGAATTTTTCTCATCTGGCACACACCCTAAATCCATCCCAAAAGAATCCCGATTTCCCAAAAGGAAAAATCTAGGAAAAGATTTTTAGATCGTTTCTAAATTCAAAAAAGGAAACGACAAAGAGATCCATATTTTTAATTTTAAGATATCATGTTTCTTTACTTTCTACTTTTAATCCTTCATGTTCTTTCCGCTATGATTTGGGTGGGAGGAATGATATTTTATGTGATCGTTTTTATTCCTGTCATTCGTAACCCAGAACTAAAAGATCAAAAATTAAGATTATTGCAACTAACAGCGATTCAATTTAGAAACATATCTTATTATATCTTTTCTGTATTTATTCTTTCAGGAACGGGAATTTTGTATGTAAAGGGATTTTTCCAAAATGGAATCAATTGGAAACTGTGGGCATCTAACATTGGTTTCATGTTTATTGCAAAAATTGGTTTATTTACCGTATTATTTTTATCTTCTTTGTACCATGATTTTGTCACTGGCCCTAAAACTTTTACTTACCTGACAACAGATCCCGTACGGTTTGAACGGTATAGAAAAACCTCATCCTTTTTTGGAAGGTTTAACTTGTTAGTTTCTCTGACCATTGCCATCTTTGGGATTTTTGTTTCCCGAGGGTTTTCGATTTTCTAATTCTTTATTCCCCTTGACACCGATGTGGCACCCTTTTCTCTGAAATAAATGATTCCGAGTCGCATTTTCATATCTATTTTCATTCTAATTCTAATCTTAGAGCCGGGTCTTCCACAGACGGAACTCCAAGCCTTTCATGGAATCATGCAACCTGCCTTTGGAGCCAGGCAAGCGGGGATGGGAGGAGCCTTCCAAGCGGTCGGAGGATCCGTTATGGATTTGGAATCCAATCCCTCTCATTTAGCAAGGGTAAAAAGAACCAAATGGGAGTTAGGTTCTGCCATCCATCTCCCCACCATCGAATACAATGATGAATATATAGATCCAAATCCCCATCGTTCCTATAAAAATTCTACCGTAGAACATCCGAGGGCCGTCCTTCCCTACATCGGTGTCATAAGGCCAGTTACCGATAATCTCAGCATTGGATTTGCACTCTATGCGCAAGGAGGTGGTGGTGGACATTTTAAAAATATCAAACGGCATACTCCCGATGGAAGAACTCTGAATGAAACTTTTGGAATTAATATTCCTATCATTGGAGAAAGTACGAAAGCAATTGAAGATTTAAATTTTAGATTTATGACCATGAAATCTACGTTTGGTGCTGGATACAAAAAAGGAAACCTCGCAGTGGGAGCAGGAATTGATTTAGTTTATGGGTTTATGGAACTAAAAAGAACCTACCAAGACGAAACAAGAAGCCTTACCATTCCTGGAGGAATTCGTTACCAAAGTGATTCCGCATATACAATGGGTGGAAAAATAGGTGTCTCTTATGATCTAACAGAAAACATACGAGTCGCCTACTCTTATACAACTAGGAACTTTTTACCAATGGATGGAACCATGAAAGTAGATGGTTATGCACCAGAAAGGTCCTTTGGAACAAGAGTTTCGCGATATATGATTTGGCCCGACAAACATGTAGCGGGTATCTCTTACCGCACAGATAAGTTTATCATCGATTTTGACATTAAATACATTCCTTGGTCAGAAAGTTTTAATTCCAGTAAATTTCAATTGCAAGATGTTTGGATGCGAACACCGATTGGAGTCGAAACCAATGCATTCCAATTTAACTTAAATTGGAAAAACCAAACCATTTTAGCAGTAGGATTGGAATACAAATGGAACGAACGATTTATGAGCCGAATGGGTTACAGTTATGGAAACAATGTGATACCTGCAAGTGGCGTGAGTCCAATGTTAGGAGCCAGTATTGAACACCATCTTGCAATGGGAGGAAGTATTTCCTGGAATGATACTTCGTTTCATTTTGCCTGTGAATATGGATTTCCTAAAAAAACCTATGGTGGAAAAACTTCGGACTGGACTTTATCTCATGCTGTTTTTTCTAATAAAGAAGTTCATCCATTTCAATTCTCTTATAACAAACAAATGAGTGTATTTAGTATTTATTTAGGAATGGAACAAAATCTATAAAAGGAAACTCTATGAATTCAAAATTTATTGGAAAATTAGCAATCGGACTTTGGGTCTTAACCATAATTACACTTGGTTATTTTTTTTATTTCGGTAGCACAAGTCGTTCTTTAGATAATCGAACTGCGATTCACCTAACACCAGAAGAAAGACAATTAGTTCTTACCGAAATGAGAGCTCTCCTCACAGCAGTCAATGGAATGCTTTCTGGATTAGCAGAGAAAGATTATGAAGGTGCTGCCAAAGCCGCTGATGCCGTCGGTATGGGACTTGTTGCCAGTTTGGAACACCAAGAAAAAACGATCCTTCTCAAACTTCCCGTGGAATTTAAAAAATTGGGATTTGGAACTCACGAAAAATTTGATGAAATTGCTGCGAAAATCCGTAAAAAACAAGAAATACATTCGCTTCTAAAAGAGATGGATGAACTCACTCGCAATTGTGTCGCTTGCCATGCGAGTTACAAAATTGAAGTCGACATAAAAGAAAAATAATCTTAAAACATCCCCGAATTTCTTATGCCAAAACTTTCAAGATACTTTATAAAGTCTGGAATGTTATATTTGTTTTTTGGAGTGATTGTTTACTTTCTCTCTGAATTTCCAGGATTGCAATGGGAAATCCATCTAATGCCTGTTTATTGGCATATGATCGCTCTCGGTTGGATTACCCAAATCATTATGGGTGTATCTCTTTGGATGTATCCCAAAGGGAAAAACCCGGCTTCCAAAAATGGATCCACCATAGGTTGGATAACCTATTTATCTTTAAATTTTGGTTTAATCCTTCGAATCGTTTCTGAACCATTTTTATATTTATACAAAGACCTTTTTATTTATCCCTTTGTTAGTTCCATCATTTTCCAACTACTAGGAATTTTATGTTTTGTCTTGGAAATATGGCCAAGGTTAGAACCCCAGGGGAAAAAGTAAATGTTTCCCCTTCCTTCTGTTTGGTTCATTCGAGTTTCCTTAATTTATTTAGTAATTGGATCTTCGTTAGGTGCCATGTTAATGTTAAATAAAGCATTTACCTTGGTTCCGGAAATTTGGAAATACCTTCCACTTCATTATTCGATTTTAATTTGGGGATTTTTTTTGCAGCTTATTATGGGAACCGCTTATTGGATGTTTCCCAAGTTTCTTTCGGAACATCCGAGAGGGTCCACTTGGCAGATTTGGTTTTTATTTTATAGTTATAACTTTGGTTTCATTTTATATTTAATCACAAAGTTTATATTTCCCTTTGTTCCTTTGGCCCTCTTTGGTAAATTTCTCATTTTTTTAGGTTTAGTCACTTTTATAAAATTAGCCTGGGCACGTGTGATTACCTACAACAAATAGATTTTTTCTTTCCAAGAAATTTTAAAAAATAATATAAAATTGATTTAGATCAATTCCTTCCTGAAAAAAGAATGGTAGTTTGTATTATGAAGTTTTCCCAATTGATCCTCTATAGTTTTATTTTATTCTTATTTAGTGTTACATACTCATGTCATGAACACACTGGTTCAAAACTTCCGGAACTAAACAATGGTAAACCTTGGATAGCCGATGATTCTACAAGGATGGGGTTTCAGAAGATGGACAAACTATTTCACCATGCAAATTCTGATGAATCAATAGAAGAATACCATAAACAAGCGGATCAAATCACCTCCATAATCAATGAAATTCTATCTTCTTGTACAATGACTGGGCAAGGACACGAAGAGTTACACAAATATATTAATTTATTATTGGAAGATGTGCATACAATGAAAGGTGATGATATTGATTTAGCTAAAAAAGCAAAATCAAACCTTATCGAAAAAATATCAAAATACCCGTTATACTTTGAATGAACAAAGTATAACGATAAAATCTAAATATTAAATTTTATGTAAGGTTTATAATCCATATCCTCTTGCAGGATGTGGTTTGTAAGCCAAGCACGTAAAAACTTAAGAAGGTCTCCAAAGAACTGATTTAGTTCCTCGTCATTGGAAAGAAGATTCCCTGAAGTCAGACGATTTTTTAGTTCTAAAATTTTATCTGTAAAACGGTCGTGTTGTTTTTTATGAGCTTCCAGTTCAGGATATTGGTTTAATTCCATCACTCGTTCTTCAATTAAAAAATGACTGAGTGTATAATCCTCTAACTCGGAAACCGCATCCACAAGGATCTTGGATTTTCCAGACAGATGTTCTTTATTTTCATCATAAACTGTTTCAATATTATTGATCAATCGAAAGAGTTTTTTATGTTGAGAATCAATCTCGGAAATATTCGTTTCGTATTTCGAATCCCACTGCGTTACCATGAGAAAACCTCGTTCTTTCAGGTTTTTGTAGCACACCGAAAGGACAAGTGAATAATCCTAACCACTTGGAAACTATCGATTTCACTAAATCAAAAATTAGAATAAGAATCATTCTAATTTGATACAAAAGATCGGCTAAAATGCCGTATAACTGTCCAATACGCTGCTTTTTCGCATTAATATAGGAAAAGTATTTCTCTTTCTCGTTCTCCTAATTGACAATTATCAACTCAATTGGTTCGAACCAAATTGATTTAGATCAATTCATAATCTCTCTTTTTAGCATTCAATGGAAGTTGAACCAATAAGTGGGCGGTATCCAATGAACAAAAAATTTTTTCAATTCACAATGATCACGATTGTCACCTGTCTCTCGCTAGTCGGTGCTTCTTGCGGAAAATCTGATGATTCCGATGCGGGCAAAGGGATTTCAGCGGTTGCCGATGACAAATCACAACAAGATGTTCTAAAAATTGCTGTAGGTTCCAAAGACCATACAACCCTAGTCGCTGCTGTTCAAGCTGCCGGCCTTGTGGATTCCCTTGCTAACCAAGGACCGTTCACTGTGTTCGCACCAACAAACGATGCATTTGCAAAGTTACCAGCAGGAACCGTGGATGATCTTCTAAAACCAAGCCAAAAAGATGCTTTGAAGAACATATTAGAATATCATGTCGTAGTGGGTAATTTATCTGAATCCATTTTGAAATCTGAGTACACCGGAAAAGATGATGAACTCGGTATGGCAAATGGAGGTCACACAAAAGTTTCCGTAAAAAATGGAAAGGTTATGATCAATGGAGCCACCATTGTAGCATCCATTCCTGCAGCTAATGGGATCATTCATGTGGTAGACTCAGTGTTATTACCACCTGCAAAGAAATGATAAATAATCAAATACCAAGGAGTATTTAAAATGAACCTTTCAAAAATAAACGGAGTGTCTTTCCGAATGAAGTTCGGTATCCTAATCGGACTCTTCGTATCATTGACAATCATATCCTGTGGAGGAGAAAAAACTGAGGATACACCAACATCTAACGCTGGTTCAAAGGGAATAGGACCAGTAAAATCTGTTACCATCGGTGAATTAGACCAGGCTATGGCAGACCGTGGTAAAAAACAATTTGAAGCCAAGTGTTCCGCTTGTCACAAATTTGAAGAAAAGGTTGTAGGGCCTGCCCTTCAGGATGTAACTCTCCGCAGAACTCCAGAATGGATTATGAATATGATTCTAAATCCAATTGAGATGACTCAAAAAGATCCCATTGGACAAGAGTTACTCGGTGAACACTTAACTCAGATGACATTTCAAAATGTAAAGGAAGAAGAAGCGAGAGAGATCCTCGAGTACTTCCGTAAGATGGATTTAAAATAGGTAACGATATGTTAAAAAAATCAAATTTAATACTAGTTACACTCGGAATCGCTCTTTTTGCATTCGTTCCGAATTGCAAAAAGGGTGCAGCAACGGCAACACTTGCGTCTGATGCTGCTTCTAGAGTGTATGTGGCTCCGGGAGAAAAGGACGAAGTGTATGCCTTTTTGTCTGGTGGATTTAGTGGTCAGATGTCCGTTTACGGAATCCCATCTGCGAGACTATTCAAAATCATTCCCGTATTCTCTGTTTTTCCTGAAAACGGATATGGGTTTGACGAAGAAACCAAAGACATGTTGAAAACTACTCATGGTTATGTGCCGTGGGATGATAGCCATCACGTAGAAGCGTCTATGACAGATGGTAAACAAGATGGCCGTTGGATGTTCCTAAATGCAAACAACACACCAAGGCTTGCAAGGATAGACCTAAAAACTTTTGAAACAAAAGAGATTTTAGAAATCCCAAACACTGCAGGAAACCATGCTTCCCCATTTGCGACTGAAAACACAGAGTATTTGATGGCAGCAACACGTTTCTCGGTTCCTGTTCCACAAGCAAGTGTGGCGATCGACAGTTTTTCCAAAGGTGGGTTCAAAGGAACCGTCACAATGGTAAAAGTTGATAAAAACACAGGAAGACTTTCTATTGAATTACAAGTTCTTGTTCCTGGTTTTGACTATGACCTATCACATTGTGGTAAAAAGAAATCCCATGACTGGTGTTTCTTTAGTAGTTACAACTCAGAACAAGCTCATAAAATGTTAGAAGTTGGTGCTTCTAAAAAAGATAAAGACTTTATCTTAGCATTTAACTGGGTCCGTGCAAAAGAATGTAAAGACCAAGGAAAAGCTTACAACTTTGGTGGTGAATACGTAAACAACTTTCACGATGAAAACAAACCTGCCGTCTCAACAAAGTTAAGCGGTGTAAAGATGTTAAATCCAAAAGATTGTCCAGGTATGATGTATTACATGCCAACACCTAAAAGTCCACATGGAACTGACGTAGACTCCACAGGAGAATACATTGTTGGTGGTGGAAAGTTAGCATCCGTCATTCCAGTTCACTCCTTTAGCAAAATGATGGAAGTAAAAGACAAAAAGGAACACCACTCGACAGAAATCGAAGGAATTCCAGTTCTTAAATACGAATCCACACTTGCTGGTGAAGTTCAAAAACCATGTCTTGGTCCATTACATACTGAGTTCGACGGTCAAGGGTATGCTTATACTTCTTGTTTCGTAAGTTCAGAGGTTGTAAAATGGAAACTAGGAACTTGGGAAGTGGTACAACATTTACCTGCTTATTATAGTGTAGGTCACTTGTCCATCGTTGGTGGTAGTTCCACTGAACCTTATGGTAAATATCTAATCGCAATGAACAAAATCACTAAAGATAGATATCTTCCAGTGGGTATGGAGTTACCACAAAGTGCGCAGCTCTATGATATCTCTTCTGGCAAAGCTGAGTTGTTGTCTGACTTCCCAACTGTAGGGGAACCACACTATTCACAAATGATTCCAGCAAAGTTAATTATGGATAAAACTGCGAAACTCTTCCCATTAGAGGAAAACAAACATCCATACGCGACTAAAAATGAAAACGATGCAAAAATCGTTAGACTTGGAAGTACAATCCATATCTACATGACTGCGATTCGTTCCCATTTCAAACCGGATATCATTGAAGCAAGAACTGGGGAAACTTTATACTTCCATGTAACCAACTTGGAACAAGACTATGATATTCCTCACGGATTTGCCATCGGTGGAGCACCTAACATGACTAACCTACTCATCATGCCAGGTGAAACTAGAACTTTCAAATGGGTAGCACCAAAACCTGGTGTGTATCCTTTCTATTGCACTGATTTCTGTTCTGCTCTTCACCAAGAGATGCAACAGTACATCCGAGTGAATCCATAACCCATATGAAAACTTTACTTTTCCAAACGTTAAGTAAAAGAAACCGACTCCTAATTTTAGGGGTCGGTTTGGTTCTCATCTCGGTTTATTTAATCCCTATTTGGTCTATTTCGATTGCAGCACCTCAGTATCCAGAAGGACTCGGAATGCAAATTTGGATTAACAAAATCACTGGTGCCACACCTTACGATCTCAAAAACATCAATCTTCTAAACCATTACATTGGTATGCAGGAAATTGTTTCGGAATCCATTCCGGAACTACTCTTTATGCCATATGTTCTTGGTTATCTGATCTTTGGTGCCTTTATCACAGAACTCTATCCCAAAGTAGGGATGGCCATTCTTGGGATTATCAATTTGATCATCGTAGGTCTTGTTGGACTTTCTGATTTTTGGAGATGGGAATACAACTATGGACACAACTTAAATCCAGAAGCACCAATCATTGTGGAAGGAATGGCTTACCAACCGCCACTTCTTGGCTGCAAAGTAATGTTAAATATTACTGCTTGTAGTTATCCTTCTTATGGTGGTATCATTCTTGGACTAAGTCTCGCTGTCTTGGTGTATATTCTTTGGGATGAAAATCGAAGGAAAAAAACAAATGCAGTTTAAGAGTTTAACACTAATTTGCATTTTCCTCACAGTCGCACTCGTAGGCTGTGGGGAAGTTCGTCCAGAACCATTGACCGTTGGTGAAACCAAATGTAGTCACTGCTCTATGTCGATTGTAGATATGCGATTTCATACCCAACTCATTACATACAAAGGAAAAAGATACCATTTCGATGCCATTGAATGTATGGATCAATTTCAGAAACAAAAAGATATAAAAATAAAAAATATTTGGGTTACCAACTATTTAGATACAAAAGAATTTATCCCTAAAGACGAAGCCATCATCATCCACTCTGATAAAATTCGTTCTCCAATGGGAGCGGGACTTGCCGCTTTTAAAACTCATGAAGACACAATCCCTTTCCAAAAGTAAATGTATTTATCAAAATACCAATGGGAATTTTAAACTGAATTTAATAAATCGAGTTATCCTACTTGGCAAGAGCTACTCTTTCGCAATTTTCTTTTTTATACTCATCTCGAGTTTTCCTATAAGTCCTTTATCTTCAAAAACGATTTCCGTATGTACAAATTGTACAATAAAAACCATAAAGAGTGCCATTGCCCTATCACAAAATGGTGACACCATTAAAATCCAATCAGGAGTTTACAAGGAAGGATTTTTACCCATTACTAAATCCATTTCCATCATCGGAGAGACAGGTGTTGTGATTGATGGACTCAAAGAAAAACATGTATTGGGAGTTTATGCCAATGGTGTGCACATTCAGAATTTAAAAGTCATAGGAAGTGGTATCTCCGATTTAAGTGAATTTGCCGGGGTTCATACGGAAAAGGTAAAAGATTGTTATTTTGAAAATTTAACTTTAGAAGACAATGTTTATGGATTTTATTTAGCAGAAACCACAAACTGCACACTCAAAAACAACACTTCCATAGGAAATGCAGAAAACGAAGTATTAGGTGGGAATGGAATCCACCTTTGGTCTGCAAGCCATAACAAAATCATTGGGAACAAATTAAAAAAACACCGTGATGGGATATATTTAGAGTTCTCTGAACATTTGGAAATTGAAAGAAACGAATCGGAAGAGAACATTCGTTACGGAATGCATTTTATGTTTTCCAATCATAACCAATTTAACAAAAACATTTTCAAAAATAACTCAGCAGGTGTTGCGGTGATGTATAGCAAAGAAATCATTATGGAAGAAAATGAATTTTTAGACAATTGGGGAGAAAGTTCCAACGGAATTCTACTCAAAGATATTGCAGACAGTACACTATCCAAAAATCGATTTGAAGGAAATACCATTGCTGTCTTTGCCGATGGAATTACCAATATTAACTTCCGAAACAACGATTTTATCGATAATGGATGGGGAATTAAAATTCTTGGAAATACAGATTATAACAAAATCACAGATAACAATTTTATAAAAAATGTTTTTGATATTAGCACCAATACAAAATCAACAACCAATCTTTTTTCCAAGAATTATTGGGATCATTATGAAGGTTATGATTTAGACAAAGATCAAATTGGAGATATTCCACACAAAACCATTCACTTTTTTGGATATTGGATTGCTGTGTATCCATTCCTTATGGTGCTATATGAATCACCAGTAGTTCTATTTTTACATGGAATCGAAAAAGCATTTCCCATAGTAACGCCAATCGAATTTGAAGACCAACATCCAAGGATGAAGGAAAGAATATGATAGAAGTAAAAAATCTTACCATCAGTTATGGGGGAAACTCTGTTGCTGTTAAAGATGTAAATTTTCAAACAGAATCAGGTAAAATTATATCCATCATTGGTCCCAATGGTTCTGGAAAAAGTTCTCTGATCAAAGGGATTCTTGGACTTGTACAACCCGTGGCAGGACAAATTTTATTCCAAAACAAAAATGGAGAACCGTATACCATTGGTTATATGCCACAAACTCCTCGTTTCCCAACAAATATCAAAGTCGCAGAACTAATTTCCTTTTTTAAAAAACTAGAACCCGTTGAAGAAGAAAGATTTCAAAACCTTTTGTCTATTCTAGAATTACACAATCATATGGACAAAAAAATTGGTTCCTTATCTGGAGGAACCAAACAAAAAATCAGCATTCTTCAATGTTTTTCCTCCAAAAAAAATCTGTATGTAATCGACGAACCGACAGCAAGTTTAGATCCATACATTTCGCATTTATTAAAATCTCTTTTGGCAGAAAAGAAAAAAGAAGGATCTCTCGTCATATTTTCAACCCACATATTAAAAGAATTACAAGAGTTAGCCGACAGATTCCTGCTTTTATCTGAGGGATCGATTCTTATTGATGATTCTCCCGAAAATTTCCTTAGAAAAAACAACAAAACCGATTTGGACCAGGCACTCATGAATTTCTGGAATGAGGAATACAAAACAAAACAATGAAAGAAATTTTATTTTTCGAAATCAAAGAAAACATACGAAGTCGCTGGGTATTTATTTACTCAGGAATTCTTATCCTTGTGATGATGATCTTAAGTTTTTTTGGAGATCAAAATGGAATTCGTTTGCTTGTAAGCACGATGAATTTAACACTCATTGTCATTCCTCTATTCTCTATTACATTCTCTGGTATGTCATTTTTAGAATCAATGCCATTTGCAGAGGTTTTACTATCTAAATCCGTAAGTAGAAGTTCACTTTTTTTAGGAAAGTATTTGGGAATTACGATTTCTCTCTCCTTAGGTTTGTTATTCGGTCTTGGAGTTCCAGGTTTATTCCTTTTTGCGGATGACCCAAAATTTCTTTTTTTATTTTTTGAATTACTGATTTTTGGAATCTTTTTAACAGGAATTTTTGTTGCGATTGCCTTTTTAGTTTCTTCTTTTATCAGAAGAGGTGAGATTGTTTTAACCATTTCCCTACTAGTTTGGTTATATTTCTTTATCTTCTTTGATGCCCTTGTTTTTATCTTTAGTTTGTATTTGGGTGATTATCCAATCGAGATTCCCTCTCTGATTGTCATTTTATTAAACCCCATTGACTTAATTAGAATTCTTCTAATTTTGCAAACGAGTTCCTCAGCCTTACTCGGATTTTCCGGTGCCTTATTATTGAAACAATTAGGTTTGTACGGAGTGTTCGGAGTGACGGTTTTGTTTCTCAGTTTATGGGTAAGCATCCCTATATATATATCATTCAAACGATTCCAAAAACGAAATTTTTGAACCATGACTTTTATCAATCAAGTGATTCGACAACTCTTGATTTAGATCATTGAAAAACGAAGAGGTGGCTTGTAGAATGATATTCAATTATCATGAAACGTTGGTTACAAATTGCCTCGGTATTGATCTTACTTCCTTTTATAGGTAAAATCCTATTTCTGGAAACTGGATTACTTGCCCAATCCATGTACCAACTTTCCATGATTTGTCATTGTAACCACGGCTCCAAAAACGAAATTCATAAAGAAGAGGATTCACCTCCTTCTCAACGAATTGTTTGTCATCTAAAAAGAGATGGTGGTCCACATGTATGTTCCTGTGCGAAGAAAAAATCTGCTACCAAAGTTCTTCAATCACAATCAATGAATCCCAATTTCACTACTGTGAACAAATACAATCCAATCATTACTTATGAAGCTATAATGATCGCATTCCATTCAGACCCCCACTTACTCAATGGATTCGCAAAATTACCTTACAAACCACCAAAACAAATTCATTCCTAATTATAATGGAACGAGTTTTGTTCCTTTTATCAGGGACAATTTAAATCAACTAGGCAAACGAATTAAAAAAGTTTAGTCCTTGGAATTTTATGCAAAGGTAATTATATGTTTAAAAATTTATTATCCACCTCTCTCGTATGTTTTATTTTCTTCAATTGTAGTATGGCTAAAAAAACGGATGAAAATAATGTTTCGAATCTTTTAGCACTACTTGTTGCAGCAAACACCAATCCAGGTTGTTCCATCTCCAACACAGAGGCGATTAAAAGTAATCTGACTCAAGTAGAAAGTAAACCTCGTACAAAATATACTATTTCTGCTTGTGATGAAGCGGGGTTTAACAGTTTGGGATTATCGCAAAGCGAAGTGACAAAAGGTGCTACAGGAACTAGTGGCACATCTGTTTTGTACACAAACAATGATGTGATGCTCGCCACAAACAAAGGAGGAACCTCAATCGAAGTTTCTTTCACTATGAACTCAGCCTCAAGTACATTAGATGTTATTGGTTATGGTACAGGCAGTCCTTTAAGTGGTCCCACTTATCGATTGATTGCTGGTGCTCAAACACAATATAAAAATGCATCCAATGTATTTGGGAACACAGGGAAAGGTGGGTCAGTTTCTGCACCCATTCCTGCTGTTGGAACCAATTATACATATTGTTTAGACTTTCAATACACAATGGGAGGATCTAGATTCTTAAATGGTTTCAATAAACCATGTTCGGAAGTCTCTGATGCAGAAAGAGGATCTATGGCTTATTATCCGATCATGCAAATGATGAATGTTCCTGTTTATACTGGCGGAAACCGATTGGGTTTTGTGTTGAATGGAGTGACTGTTACTTCTTTCACAATCGGATCCATTGTATCAAATACAGAAATGTAATTTTTCTCTCCAAACACTTGTCATACTGGTGAATTGAGTAGCCAGTATGATTTTTTGGAAAAGGTCAGAGCACCCAAATGAAACTAAAAAATATACTTATTTTTTTTCTTATCACCACTCCTCTTCTTGCTAAAGAGGTTAAAGTTGAGAATGCTTATATTAAATATACATCCTCATCAACTTCCGTTGTTTATCTCACCCTAAACAATGGAACAAACAGCGATAAAAAACTCATCCAAACCAAATCAGACATTGCAAATCGAGTCGAGTTATACGCAATGTTACCCTCTGATTCGGGAATGAAAATGGTTCCTGTTTCAGAAATTGTCATTCCTAAAAATGGTACAACACAACTCACTCCCAGAGGATATCATATCATGCTCTTTGGAATCAAATCTCCTCTGAAGCAAAAAGAATCCTTTCCTTTTCGATTTGTTTTTTCTGACGGAACAGAAATTCTCACAAATATCTCTGTAGCAACTTCTTTATCAAACAAAGATACAAATAATAAACAGGTAACTTCATCCTTAAAAAAAGAAGAATCTGTTTTGGTAAATAATGGAACACAGAATGCAGATGAAACTGAGATGTCCAATTTTGATCCCAATGCACAAACAAACGATGACCATTCGGAACATGATCATTCTGGACACGAAGGACATGAACACCACAACCGTGCCGATATGTTAGCACCGGCAGGAATCATGAATCCACACATCCATGAAAAAGGAAAGTGGATGATTGATTATCGTTATATGGGAATGAAAATGTGGGGACTACAATCAGGAAGCACTGGACTCAGTGATCTTGGAACATTATATTTTCCATTTACAGATCCTACGGTTGCTATGCCCACAGGGAGTTTGATTACCAACTCTCCCATCGGAACCACTTTACCCATTTTATCAGCTAACAAGTATAACTATATGTCTGTTCCCACTGATATGGTTATGGAAATGAACATGGTAAGTGCTATGACTTCTATATCAGACAAATGGATGATCATGTTTATGGTTCCTGCAGTGAAAAACAAAATGACAATGTTATCTAGTAATTTTGATCGTGCACCTATGAGTTCTGCGGGGATTGGTGATGTTAGTTTTAGCACAGCCTATCGATTGATAAAAACGGAACATCAGAACTTTTTTACAGGGATGGGAATTTCACTTCCGACAGGTTCTATTGATGAAAGAGACAATATGCCTATGATGGGAAAACAAAAAGTTCCTTACAACATGCAACCAGGTGTTGGAACCTATAGTTTATTACCACAACTATCGTATAACGGAAATTACAAGAGAATTTCTTGGGGTGCACAATCTCAAGCAAGTTTACGTATCGGTAAAAATGATAATAACTACAGATTTGGAAATCGATACGAAATTTCTGGATGGTTATCATTCCTTGTTCATGAAAGTACATCTATTTCCGTTCGTGTAGCGAAACAAAGGTGGTTGAACCTCCAAGGAATGGATGCAACTCTCGATCCAAAGATGGATCCACAAAACGATCCCTTTCGCCAAGGGGGAATGCGAAGTGACCTACTCATCGGCGTTAACTTCCTCATAACAAATGGAATATTCCAAGGTGCCCGATTTGGTTTTGAATATGGAAAACCATTTCATCAAAACTTAAATGGACCTCAACTTGCAACAAGAGAGCTCATCAATGTATTTGCATCGTTTACTTTCTAAAAAATAGTTTCTATTTTTTTTGGACGCACATCTCCGGCTCGCCGCTGCAATCTTTCCTTTCAGGAAAGGATTTCCGCTTTGATCCGGGGCGCGGGATTTGAATTCTCTATTGACGAACCTAACATATCTTAAAAAAATTTGGTTAAACTCTTATTTTTATTTAGGGACTCAATTAGTTTTTTTCTTATGACAAATACAAACCTAACCATTCGTAAGGCAATTCCCAATGATGTAGAAACCATCGTTCCACTTATCTATGCTTCTGGACCCAAAGCATGGACTTATGTATTTAGAGAAGGAAATAAAACTCCCTTTGATTTTTTAAACTCATCTTTTATCAAACGTGGCAACACAGTATCGTATACCAACCATTATGTGGCAGAGCTAAGTGGCAAAGTGGTTGGGTCTATACTTTCTTATACGCAACCTAGTTTTTTAGTTTTAACAGCTGGCACAGCACTTCGTATCCTGTCCGTTTACAAATGGAATGCACCGAAAGTCATGGCACGAGGTCTCAAAACAGAAACCATCATCCAACCTCCGAAATCAGGATGTTTGTACTTAGGTCATATCGCTGTTTTGGAAACGGAAAGAAACAAAGGAATCGCAAAACAAATGATCGAATTTATGATCACGAACAATCAAAAATACAAAACCATTTCTTTGGATGTTTCTGCAGAAAACAAACCAGCAATTTCCCTCTATCAAAAACTAGGTTTTGAAATCAAAGATACAAGACATCCTTTAGGTTGGGAAGGAATCATTCCCTCCCATCATTATATGGAAAAACAAATTTAATTTTTTTTCGCATGCAAAACATTGATGCAAAAGTAAAAACCCAATTGGAAACATTGGGTTTTTATTTGTTTCCGAATTTCCTAGCACTGGACAAACTTAAAATACTCAAAGAGATTCTCCTTCGTTCCAATGCCGAATGGTCCAAAGAATTTTATCATTCAAAAAATGTGAATAGCGCTTATCTAACTTCTACAAAATTCACAAAAGACAAAAAAGATAGAGAGACACTTTTTCAATTCATTGGATCTGACGCCTTACTAGAAATTGGTAAGATAGTTTTTGATGGCCCAATGTATTTTCTCAACACACAAATCTTTTTTAATCCGGAAGATCCAAACAAACTTCCTTATTGGCATCGGGACATCCAATACATGGGGATTCCAGAGAGGGAACAATCGGAACGAATCCAAAAAGATTTTGTTTGGCACTTTCGAATTCCTTTAGAAAAAGATCCTGGGATTTGGTTGGTTCCGGGATCTCACAAACGTTGGGACACCAAAGAGGAACGAAACATTCGTTTGGAATTAGAAGGAAAGAAGAATCATGAAGAAATAACCAACCAAATCCTAATCCCTCATAATCCAGGAGATTTACTTGTGTTTTCGGCTCATCTCATCCACAAAGGCAATTACGATACGAACCGATTTTCTTTTGATATCTTATACACAAACTTTCCAGAAAAAAAAGAAACCGCCGATCACTGGGATCATTTTCCAAAGAACGACGAATGCAAATACCTAGAAAATCATTCTCTCTTTCATTTGGTTTAAACATTTTTCCGGTAACATAATAATCCTGCGCCAGCGATGGCAGCGGAAATCCTTTCTTTACTGAATCGATTTTCTATTGAAAAAACAATTGGGAAAGATTGGAGCGAAGAGCGCGGTCGGTTGCAAAATGATATTTTTGCCTGAGATAGATTCGAGGCGCCCCAAAAAACTAGAACAAAAGTTTACACGCAGACATTTTTATCTAAAATCAAATTGATTTATAAATTTGGAATTAAATTTAGAATTACAATTTAATTTATATAATTGACTATCAAATTACGATATCGTAATTTGATTTTGAATGCGAATTAATGAGTTTTTTTCAAGTTTTATCAAAATCCATATTTTACATCACTGTGAAAAGGAAGAGATTTATGGAGTTTGGATGATGGAAGAACTAAAGGAACATGGATACAAAATTAGCCCTGGTTCTTTATACCCTCTTTTAAAAAACTTAGAAGAAAAAGGACTCATAAGGTATCGCATAGAACAATTAGGAAAAGTAAAACGTAAGTTCTATCGAATCACACCGAAAGGAAAAAAAGAATTGGCTGCGGCAAAAACCAAACTAAAGGAATTAATCGGAGAGATACTAAATTAATTATGCACCGTAATCAATTTTTATATAATACTAAAAGGAAATCGAAAAAATGAAATATTTTGAAGTATTTTTTACTGCACTCAAACTCGGCTGTACTTCGTTTGGTGGTCCAATTGCACACTTAAGTTATTTTCATGATGAATATGTAACCAAAAAAAAATGGATTAGTGCACATGCTTACGCTGATTTGGTAGCCCTTTGTCAATTTTTACCTGGACCTGCTAGTAGCCAAGTAGGGATGGCCATTGGACTTTCAAGAGCAGGACTACTTGGCTCGATTCTTTCTTGGATTGGATTTACTTTGCCTTCCACAATCATCTTAATTCTTTTTGGACTTGGAATATCAACCTTAGATGTTACTAAACAAAATCATTGGCTTCATGGATTAAAAGTGGTAGCGGTGGCGGTAGTTGCGCAGGCCATCTTAGGAATGGGGAAAAAACTTTGTCCCGATAAAGAACGAATTACAATCGCCATTTTAACAAGCGTTATCCTACTTTTCTTTTCTTCAGCCTTCTTACAAGTTGCTATTCTGATTTTTTTTGGTATCTTCGGAATATTCTTTTTTAAATCCTCTTCAGACCTTCCGCATGAACCCTTACACAAAGGAAATAAATCAATAGGATTAGGATTTTTGGTTTTATTTTTTGTATTACTATTATCTCTTCCTTTCTTAAGAGAATTACTTCCAAACCAAACAATCAAGCTAGTTGATAGTTTTTACCGTGCCGGAGCGTTAGTATTTGGTGGTGGACATGTTGTTCTTCCTTTATTACAAGCAGAAGTTGTTCCTTCCGGATGGGTAAATAACGATCTGTTTTTAGCAGGGTATGGAATCTCCAATGCAATCCCCGGCCCATTGTTTGCATTCAGTAGTTATTTAGGTGCAGTTTCAAGTGTAGAACCAAATGGCTGGATGGGAGCTATCATTTGTTTGGTGGCTGCATTTTTACCTTCTTTTCTTTTGATTGTAGGTGTATTACCATTTTGGGAAACACTCCGAAGTAATCCCAAGATTCGTAAATCCATGTTAGGGATCAATGCGGCTGTTGTGGGAATATTACTTGCTGCTCTTTACCAACCAGTTTGGACAAATGCTATTTTTTCTCCTAAAGATTTTGCTTTGGTAATCTTTTGTTTTTTGTTTTTAGAATATTGGAAAACTCCTTCCTGGGTGGTGGTACTTGCTACAGTTTTGATAAGTTTCTTTATTTATTAATAAAAGAATCAGAACAAACAGGATCAACAATGGTTTTAAATTAGTCATTGATTTCTAAGATAACATGGAAAAATCATTCACTATGAAAGATTTTTTCTTAAGAAACAATGCTTATCATATTTGGGCCACAAATCTTATGTACGCTTCCATCGATTCTCTTTTGGATGAAGATTACAAAAAAGATGTAGGCCTATTTTTTAAATCCATTCATGGAACACTCAACCATTTGTTACTTGTGGAAAAAGTTTGGTATTCACGTCTGGTGGGAGAAATATACATCCCATCTTCTTTAGCCGAAGAAATTGAAACAGATCGCCAAACACTAAAAGGTCGAATGATCCAAAGTTTAGAATTATGGAATTCTTGGCTCACTGGCCTTGACAATTCCATCTGGGAATCTAAATTTCGTTATAAAACCATGAGAGGGTTTGAAGCAGAACTTATTTTTTGCGACGTGATACAACATAATTTTAACCACAGGACCCATCATAGAGGACAAATTACTGCCGCCATATCACAATTAGGTGGAGAATCTCCAGAAATTGATTATGTTTATTACTTACAAACCAAAGGGAAATAGTATGTGGAATCCTTCCAAAAAACTCAGAACTATCGCATGTAAAATCTTAATCATTTTATTTTCCATGACAACGATCTTTCATATCTTTGCACTTTTACAAGTGGTCCCTTTCCAATACCTTTGGGGTGGAAGACTCGGTAGTGTTAAGGAAATGTATTTAATGGAATCGGTTTCTCTTTTTGTGACTGCTTTCTTTTTAGGTTCAAGTATTTTATATTCCCGTTACTTAAACCAAGGTTTGGTGCCATTTTGGACTAGAATTGTTTTTGGATTTGTTGGTACAATTTTTTTACTAAACACAATAGGGAATCTAGTTGCCGTCACGGATTTAGAAACTTTACTGGCAACACCGGTCACAGCCATTATATCAATAATTTGTTTCTCACTAGTATCAAAATATGAAAATAAGACAAGCTAACTATAAAGACGTATCCAAAATTACCCCTGTTTTCGATGAATATAGACAATTCTATGGGCAACCAACCAACATAACAGGTGCAAATCGCTTTCTGCAGGACAGAATGGAACATGCGCAGTCCATTATATTTTTAGCAGAAGATCCGAACACTGGAGAAATTGCAGGATTTACACAACTTTATCCTGTATTTTCTTCCATTTCCATGCAAAGATCTTATATTCTGAATGACCTTTTTGTGAAAAGTAAATTCCGCAAACAAGGTATCGCCAAACAACTGATTGCCGAAGCTAAATCCTTTACCAAAACAAATTCTGCTAAAGGATTAGAACTTTCTACTTCCACCCACAACAAAGAAGCTCGTGATTTGTATACCAAGGAAGGATTTGAACAGGAAACCGAATTTTTGACTTACTTTTGGAAGTCTGTTTAATTTAGGAGAAGGACATAGTGTACATCCCAGAACATTTTTTAATGGAAACAGAATTCATTTACCAATCCATCGAAGAGAATCCCTTTTCAATCCTGGTATCGGAATCAAAAAATGTGATGGAAGCAACACATTTACCTCTCCTACTTTCAGACGACAAACAAAGTTTAGTGGGTCATTTTGCAAAACCTAACCCACAAAAGGAAAGTGTGGGTAAAGAGGTTCTTTGTATTTTTTCTGGTCCACATTGTTATATTTCTCCGACTTGGTATGAAACAGACCGATCCGTTCCAACTTGGAATTTTACCGCAGTGCATGTAAGGGGAATCTTAAATATCGTAGATGATCCCGAAAAAATCCAAAGGAGTTTGATTACCTTAGTCAATCGTTTCGAATCCAAAGACTCTAAGTATCAAATTAATTCTGTAGATACCAATTATATAGAAGGATTAAAAAAAGGGATTGTTCCTTTTGAAATCAAAATCACACATATCGAAGGCAAACAGAAATTAAGCCAAAATCATTCGATAGAAAGGCGAAATCTCGTGATCTCAAATTTAGAATTGATGCCAGGCGAAAATGAAAAAGCGATTGCATCTTTAATGAGAAAAAGTCTAAATCAATAATCTCACAATCCAAAGATTGTAATTTATCTCGTTTTTTTCTATGATTAGATAATTTAGAAATTTAGATTACGAATTTAACCTTGAAACTAGAACTAAACGTCAGAGTCACACCAGAGATTGCATCCAATCCAGATCATTTGTTGCAATTTGTATCTAAACAGAACAAAATTCCTAAATCTGATATCAATCATATTGAATGTACTTCTCGGTCGATTGATGCCAGACAAAAAAATGTATTTTTCCAATTACGATTGGATGTTTATATAAAAGAAGAATTCATTCCTCTTGAATATCCGATTCCACAGTTTCCCAATGTAAGTTTAGAAGAACCAGTGATTATCATTGGAGCTGGTCCTGCTGGACTCTTTGCCGCCTTACGAGTCTTAGAGTTAGGAAAAAAACCTATCATCCTCGAACGTGGGAAAAATGTCAAAGAAAGAGTGGAAGATTTGCGAGGAATCAACGTACACCATATCGTCAATGAAGATTCCAATTATTGTTTTGGAGAAGGAGGAGCTGGAACTTATTCGGATGGAAAACTCTATACTAGATCCAAAAAACGAGGGAACGTTCGAAAAGTTTTAGAATACTTGGTTACATTTGGTGCCACAAAACAAATATTAGTTGATGCTCATCCTCACATTGGAACAAACAAACTTCCGCGTATTATACAAAATATCAGAGAGTGTATTCTTGCCGCAGGAGGTGAGATACACTTTAAAACTCGGATCACAGATTTGATTCTCTCTGGAAATTCCATTACTGGTGTAAAATCTGCATCTGGTGATAAGTGGATGGCAAAAAATGTAATCATAGCCACAGGCCATTCAGGAAGAGAAATGTTTCAACTTCTATATGAAAAAGGAATTCAAATCCAAACAAAACCTCTTGCCATCGGTGTGCGAGTAGAACATCCACAAAGTTTAATTGATTCTATCCAATACCACTGTGATGTCAAAAATCCCCTTTTACCGGCATCTGAATATTCTCTTGTTAAACAAATCAACGGCAGAGGTGTTTATAGTTTTTGTATGTGCCCAGGTGGAGTGATTGCACCATGCGCCACCAAACCGGGCGAAGTTGTCACCAATGGTTGGTCAAGTGCCGAACGTTCTCGTCCTACCGCTAATTCTGGAATCGTAGTAGAACTTAGAATCGATGATTTTAAATCATTTGATTCTTACGGTGTTTTTTCTGCTCTTCAATACCAATCTTCAATTGAACAAAAAGCTTTTGTCATGAATGGTGGGACACAAAAAGCACCTGCACAACGAATGGTAGATTTTACAAAAAATAAAATTTCAGATGACCTTCCTAAAACTTCTTACACACCAGGACTTGTTTCTGTATCGTTATCAGAGTTACTTCCTCCACTCATTGCCGATTCTTTAAAAAAGGGATTCCAAGAATTTGAATCATCAATGAAAGGATACTTCACAAATGAAGCCATCATCCATGCTCCAGAAACAAGAACCTCTTCTCCCATTCAAGTGCCGAGAAATCCAGAAACATTGGAACACATTCAAATCAAAGGATTGTTTCCTTGTGGAGAAGGAGCAGGTTACGCTGGAGGAATTGTTTCAGCTGCTATCGATGGAATGAAATGTGCAGAAGCGGCACTCACCGGTAGTTTTACCAAATAAAATGAAATCAATTCGGTACCACTTACCTTCCTTTTTTATATGGTTGGTGGTATTTTATTTTTTATCGGAAAGATCTATCTTTCGTTACCTACATATGGGAGCGGGAGTGGATATTGGTCTTTTTGAAAATTTATTCTATAATTTAGTGCATTTGGGAAGTGCGGTGACTGCCCTAGGTGTGGATGGTAACACTCACCATTATTTTGCAGATCATATCAATTGGTTAATATACCCCTTATCCCTGTTATACTATTTGTTTCCGATTATTGAAAGTTTACTGATATTCCAAGCTTTTGTATTGAGTCTCCCTATCCTAATTATTCCATTTTACAAAAAAGAAAAAACTTACCAATGGATTTATCCTTTGCTGTATTCACTATTTCTTCCTATCTATTGGATCCAAATTTTTGATTTCCATCCTGAAGTTTTATGGATCCCACTATTTTTCTTATTTTTTTACTACTGGATAAAAAAATCAAGATATTGGGTTCTCTATTTTATTTTGAGTCTTTTAGTAAAAGAAGAATGTGCTTTGGTTTGGATTATGTTTTCTTTAGTATTACTTCGAACAAACCAAAAAGAAAGTTTATTCATTGGAACTGTATCTTTACTTTATTTTTTGTTTTCTATCTTTCTTTTAAGTAAAATGCAAGATTCTATTTCAAATTTTGCAATGCCAACACATTGGGAACGTTACAAAAATCCAATTGCTGCCTTAAAAGATTTACATTTGTTTCCATATCTATTTTTGTTTTTGAATTTACCTTTTTTATTTTTACAATTTAAAAACAAACTAATCCTTTGTTTGTTACCCTATCTTTTTTATTCTATCCTTTCTTCTTATGAGGTAAATAAAACACCATTCACTCATCACAGCTTTATTGCCGTTCCCATCCTAGTCATCAGCTTTATTGAAACTGTAGAAACTTTAAAAATAAAAACAAAATATTTAGTTTTTATCACTTCTCTATTAGTTTCATTTTTTTTATTTCTTTGGTTTGGCCCCCTTTCCAAAACATATTCTTATAAAAGGGAATTTATGAACCCGGTTTTAACAACAGAAGATGTGATTACACTTCGTAACTTATTGAAAGGTAAATCCATCGTATCGAATATTCCTCAATACCTCTCTAACCGACACCAAGTTCAGTTATTTTTATCTAACAAAACATATTCGGCAGAATATTTTGTATTTTACAAATTCAAAAACCAACCTTCCCCAGTTTTCGTTCCTGCAGGCTACGAGTGGGATATGGAAATAGAAAAACATATTCAAATCTACAAACAAAAGAAAATTGATTGATTCGTTTTTATGAATCCATTACACTGAGCAACTGAAAATGCGAATTCTTACCTACACTATACCGTTTCTATTGTTGATTCATTGTTCCGTAGATTTACGCCAAGTTCCACCGCCTTCCCCCAATGGAAATATGAGCAGATCACAAACGAACTTGCCTTTAGTGATTGGTAAGTTTGAAATTCTTTCCGCCGATAGAGGAGTTTATACAGATGCATGGAGAATGGCTTTTAAAGGTCACCTAACATCTTCTGGAATTTTTCAAACTGTAACCACCGAACTTGATCCTAAAACTACAACCGATTATTATACAATTGATGTAGAAATGAAAACAGATTTCCAAGACAAATACAATTGGTGGTATACTTGGCCTGCATTGTGGCCACTCACAGGAATATGGCCCATCCAATTTAGAGAAGGAGAATATACTGTCGATTTTAAGTATCAATTGTATAAGAATAAATCCCTTATAAAAGAAGAGACCATTACCAAAAAAGGGAATACAGAAGAATTCCTGTATGGGCTTTACAAAGTCAGAAATTTCCACCGTATGATTGAAGAAACAAATTTAGAAGCTGTTCGAACATGTATCCAAAATTTATCAGAATCATTATAATTTTAAATTTAACCAGCTTCGTTGGATGTGTGAGTATTCCCTTTAATCCAACAAACCATACAGAAGATTGTTTGGCTTATTATTATCAAACCAAAAGGCAAGTAACCGAAGTATTTGATGAAAATGTTTTAACACTTGGATTAGTACTCACTCTTTCCCTCATTCATTCCGCATTGTCACCTGTTTTTCTTTTACCGATACTCACAACACCTTATATACATTATAAAAATAAAGTGAAAGCAGATGAAATTTTAGACCAATGGAAAAAAGAAAGATGTGGGGTTGGTGAGTTGAAAAACCAAGAAACTAAAGTCCGTCCAACCGATCTTTAGTTGTTCAAAAATTTCATTGTATCTCCCAAAAGCAGACCTATTTGAAGTCTTAGCTGAATTAGGTCATAGCGGTTTTGGATTTCGTTTCGCATTACATCACGTAGTCGCCTATCGACCGTTTGCAGCTCGATAATAGAAGCAGAACCAGTTTTGTATGCTTTTTCCATAATTTGATAGTTTTCTTCGGCAATACGTTTGCTTTCTCTCGAAATATCATAAAGTTCCACTAAATTGTTATGTTGTTGGATTAATTCAAAAAGATACAATCCAGTGTTTTCTCTTAAAAACTGCGATTGGGATTTGGCTAACTTGATTTCTATTTTTGATTTATCAAATTCATTTTTTGACAACCATCGATTGAATAATGGAAAACGAAATCCGAAATTTCCACCCACATTATAATCCGCATCCGAGGACCTAGCATAGCGACTAAAATCATTCCTACTATAATCGTAAACTTCCATTGAGTTTGCCCAAGTTCCACTCAAACCAGAAAAAGATTCACGGCTAGTTTGATTGTATACATTCACAAAAAAATCAGGTACCCATAACTCATTAAACCGAACCATCTTTTGGATTTCTAAAATCTTCACTTGGTTTATGGTTAAAATAATATCAAAGTTTAGATCGGTTAGATTTTTCTCGTATTCAGCAAGAGTTGTTTCCAAAGGGAGAATTTTATAGTCTCGTTCAGGAATTTGTTTTAAGGCAACATCTTTTAATAGAAACTTTCTTCTGAATATAGATTGGCTCTTTTGTTGGTCTAATTTTGATTTAATAGCATTGTATTTATAGAAAAAATAATCTACTTTTGAGTTTTGTGTTACTAAGTAAGATTCAATTCCTTGTTTATATAGTTTTTGCACCGTCTGGAATTGTTTGTCCGCATCTGATTCATTAGAAAAATCATAATCATAAAATGCCAATAGTTTCAAAGTTTCAGCATATTGAAATGCTTGATCAAATATTTCTTTTTGGTATAAAGCGCGGTATTCTAACAACAATCGCTCATACTCCAATTCTAATATCATATTGGTAAGGACTGTGTTTCCTTGGTCTTGAAAGTTCCAATTTAAATTTAAACTAGTATTCCAGCCTTTTCTATTATATCCATCTCCACGCAAAGCTTCAAAAAAAGGAGAATGTTCTAAATTAACAGATGGTAAATAACGTAAATTTTTGGAATCAATATCCACTTTTTTACGTTCAATTTCCATTTCTTTCAATTTTAATTCGTACGACTTCTCACCAACTAACTTAGGCAAGTCGTAAAAATCTACAGTTTCCGAATACAAACCGGAAACTAAAGAACATAATAAAAAATTAAAAATTATATATAGATAAAAACGAACCACTATGTCAATTATCGGATCGCTTCCTGTTTAGAATGAAGTAATTGGTAAATTCCTCTCTTAGAAAGTAAGTCGCGATGAGTTCCTTTACTTTCCAATTTACCACGTTCCAATACAAAAATTTGATCGTAATTGCGGATTGTATCTAATCTATGTGCGACAGTGATGATAGTCGCACCAGCAAAAACAGTATTTATATGAGACAGAATTCTTGCTTCCGTTTCCTTATCCAAAGAAGCTGTAGGTTCGTCCAACAACAAAAGACTTGGTTTTTGCAAAAATAACCGAGCCAACGATAACCTTTGTTTTTGACCTCCAGAAAATACGAATCCTTTTTCGGATATTTCGGTATCATAACCAAGCGGGAGTTTAACGATATCATCATGTATACAGGCAAGTTTTGCGGCTTCCACTACTTCACTAAGAGTTGCATCTGGTTTGGTGATCGAAATATTTTCACGAACCGTTCCTGAAATTAAAGGATTCTCTTGAAAGATAACTCCAATTTTAGTTCGCAAACTGGGAAGCCAAATCTCATTCAATGAGACTTCATCAATAATAACCTCACCATCTTTCGGTTGATACAATCCTAATATTAATTTTAAAATAGTGGATTTACCACTTCCACTTCGACCAACAAAAGCAACTTTTTTACCAGCCTTTATTGTTAATGATAAATTACGGATACCAGATTCAGGTTTAAGAGTATCATAAGAAAAACTCAAATTCTTAAATTCGATGTTACCTTTAACTTCTGGAAGATCCACCTTAAATAGATTATCCTTATCGGTGATTTCACTATCCAGAGATTCAAAGCTTCTAAGCCGATTCCAAGATATATTTGCCTTTTGAAATTTCAAAAAGTCATCATACAAAGAAACAATTGGATTACGAATATATGCAACTAAACCTACGATCGCATATAAAGTGCCAAGTGTCATTTGATCTTTAAGAATTAAAATACTACCAACTAACATAACGATCACAACCGTTATCTGTTTGAAAAATTCTGTATTCGTAAAAAGTAAATTGGAATAAAATAATTTTTTCCCTTCCGAATTCAATTGAGAGGTAAGTCGTTTTTCAAAATCCCAACGATGTGAATAAGTTGCACCCAAATTTTTGATAGTCTCAAATCCATTTATAGTTTCGATAAAATAACTTAGCGTTTCCGATTTCTTCAACGATTCTTTCTTTGTTTCTTCGACTATCTTAGGCGTTAATGCACGTAAAACCAAAATCTCTGGAAGAATTAACAAAACTATAATCACAAGTAATAATGGAGATAGAAAAAGAAAAATTACAAAGACAATAGAGCTAAAAAGTAAATCAAAGAATTTCATTGCTCCTTGGTCAGAAAAAAAAGAAATAACAGATTCAATTTCCTCCCAACGATTTAAAATTTCCCCTTTCCTGTTCCTCTCAAAGAAAGAAATAGGTAAAGATATTAATTTTACTAAAAACCGAATAGCAATGGTTTGATTGACTCGATTGCTTGTAAAAAAAATTACATTCGATCTGAAATAAGCAAGAAAGGATTGAGAAAAACTAAGTAAAACTACAGCAAAAATTACTGGAATAAAAAATTCTTTGTTCTCTTGCAACAAAACTGCATCGATCAGATATAAATTTACTAAAGGAATAAAAATTTCTAATCCTTTAATCACAAAACTTGCAACGATACCTGCTTTTAAATATTTGCTAGCTGGTAGAAAATACTCTGCGAGTCCAGAAAAGAACCGATTTTTAAGTTCCCATTTAGATTCAGGTTTAATTTTGGGAATAAAATAAATAACGATATCGGAAGATTTCTGCTCCCATTCCTCACGGGAAAGATTTACCTCTCCATATTCTGGATCAAAAATAAGGACTCTTTTTTTCTCAAAGGATTTTAATATTACGTATCTTGAATTTTCAATAAACCCAATCGTTGGAATATTATTTAGTTCAGATTCATGATCTCTCCAGTTAACAAAATAACATTCTCCTTTATTTTCTCCAAAACTACTTTTCCAATGGTTTGGTCTAATATCCGGATCAAAGTCAGGAAAAGTAGGATCTGCATCATAATCGGCAAACGAATATCCCCAATATCGAAGAATCATTTTGCGACAGGCATCACCAGACTGAGCTTTACCGTCTTGAAACAAAAATGGAAATCGAATCTGATTTCTAATTGGTGGTTGAAATTTTTGTTTCGGTAAAAAATGAAACTTGTCTGCTTCATAAATTAATAAAGTTTCAATAGTATCTTCTTCAGAACCATCACCTAAGTTTAGTTTTCTTTCGCTCATAATCGAACGAATGGTAATCAATAAACTTTCTGATTTTTCAAAGAATTCCACTGCATCTTTTGAGGAAAGTTCATATACAAAACTATCCTCAACTGCTGTAACAGTTGCATTTCTTGCTTTTTTTTCCAATACCCCCATTTCACCTAATACGGAGCCTGCTTCAACAAATGAAAAATAATCTTTTTGCCAAGTAGATTTGGTGACTTTGAATCTTCCAGAACGAATAAAAAATAATGAAGAACTTTTAGTTCCTTCCTTTATCAAAATTTGACCCGATGGAATCTTCCGCTTTATAAGTATTTTACATAATTCTTGAATTTCGGAATGAGAAAGTTTTCTGAAATAGGGATGAATTCTTAATTCATCACGAAGTTGGACGTTTTCCTTGTATTCATTCCATATTTTTTTTCTGATGGAATCCGACTCAATGAATTTTAAGAATTGAAGTTGAGGTAATACCCGAACTCTAGAACTTTCTTCTACTTGAAAAATTTGTTTTTTTAACGAATCCGAAGAGAACTCACTGATTCCATAAAATGCCCCTTCCGTTAAGGTCTTTATTAAAAGTTCTTTTTGATTTATCTTTAATTTTACCTGAACTCTTCCCGTTTCTACAATTAAGAGTGGAGTAGGTTCGAATTCATTACCACCTATTCTATCATTTGCAACAAGAGATCTAAATTCAAATAAACTTAGAATTTTTTTTAAATCATTCGAACTGAGTTTGGATAAAAACTCATCCTCAGTAAATGATTTAGGTATTTCTTGTATCTTATTTTTCAATTCTAATTCCTAGGATCAGCAAAACGAAATAATATTTGATATATACTTTTTCTATCTATTACGATATCTGCAACGACCTTCAAACCAGGAAACAATTTGAATTCTTTTCCATCTTGATTCAAATCTTGTGTTCCTAATATTAAAATTACAGAAAAAGAATCCTTTTCCTTTGTATTAGGAATAATTTGTGAAACAGTTCCTTCCACTACGCCAAAATCGTTTTGATGGAATGCTTTTACTTTAATTACTGATGATAAACCTACTCGAACCGCACCAATATCTTTACTACTAACTTCCACAATCGCTTCTAATGGTTGGCCTTCTTCCATTAAAGATGCCACTGTCTGTCCACGAATAATATTTTGCCCTACGTTATTTACAGAAAGTTCACCAATGATACCGGAAAAAGGCATTCGAATAATTGCATTTGCTACTCTTTCTCTTTTTAATTTTGTATCACCTCTAAGACTAGAGATTGTGTTTTCTTCTCTTTGAATTTCGTCTTTTAAATTTCCAAACTCTTCATTAAACTCTAATAAACTTTGGTCATATATAAACTTGGCTCCAACTCCATTTTGAAAGTCCATATATGCTTTTTTTAAACTAACAAATTTGTTTAGGACTCCACCTGACAACGCAGAACCAGAATTATTTTCTAAATTATAAGCTAAGTTTTTTAAAATTTTTTCTGCTTCTTTTTTATTTCTAACTAAACGTTGTAATTTTTTTTCCTCATAATCCAAGTTATTCGTATCTTTCGATAACTCAATTTGTTGTTCTGAAAATTCTAACTCCATAATGGGATCTCCTTTTTTAAGAAAATCCCCTGATTTTACATATAAATTTGTGAGTGTTCCAGTTTCTAAAGCTTCCACCACATGATAGTTTCCTTTCGGTCGAATTGATCCTGTAGCTTGTACAACAACATCAACCTTTCCAAAAACTAAGAACAATACAAAACAAACAAAAAAAGCAGAAATTAAATAGATCCCCTTCCTCTCCCAGTTTGGTGCAGGATGTTTTAATAATTCATCATAATAAGATGCAGAATGTCTTGATTCCCAATTAGAATCAGTCTCTTTTATATTTTTAAATTTTTTAAACATCTTTTTCCCCTTCACTTAAAGTTGGGAATAAGTGATAATAAAATCCTTTTGTTGTAATTAATTCAGCATGAGTTCCCATCTCGACAATCCGCCCTTCATCCAACACTATTATTTTGTCAGCACTGACTGTACTATGTAGTCTATGTGAGATTTGAATCACAGTTCTATCTTGAAATACTGTTTCCCATTGTGATTGGATATGTGATTCTGTTTCAGAATCTAAAGCAGAAGTTGGTTCATCCAAAAATAAAATGCTCGGATTTGTTACAAGAGCTCTTGCAATTGCCAAACGCTGCTTCTGACCTCCAGAAAGTCCTATTCCTGATTCTCCAATTTTTGTTTCATATTTCATTGGAAACCTTTCAACAAAATGGTCAACCGATGCTAACTTTGCACCAGCTAACAAAGATTCTTTATTCAAGGATGGATTTTTTTTAGATAAATTTTCTGAAATACTCCCAGAAAAAAGGATTGGGTGTTGTTCTACCGCACCAAATTGGATTCTAACTTCTTCAGGATCCAATGTGGATAAATCAAAAGAATCAAAAAATACTTTTCCTTTGGTCGGAGTTAACGTTCCCATCATAATTCTCATTAAAGTGGATTTACCGCAACCACTTCGCCCTACAATCGCTATCTTTTCACCAGCTTCGATTTCTAAATGGATATCTGATAGAATTTCAGGACTCGTTTCTGAATATTTAAAACTAATATGATCTAAAGTAATTTTTCCAGATAACCTTGGTAGTTCACCAAACGGACGTTGGCTGACAATTTCCCCTGGTAATGAATATATTTCTGTTAACCGCATCCGTGACTCTCTTAGTTCACTTAGATCTTCATACAAATGACAAAACCGAACAATCGGCTCCATAAGAAGAGAGTATAATACTAAAAAAGCTAAAAAACTTCCAAGTGAAAGTGATTCATCCAGAACATCGCTAACACCAAAGGTAATCACGGCGATAAGTCCAATTTGTTCAAAAAACTTACTCATCAATTGCAAAACATGAACCCGTTTTCCCACTCGCAGATTGGTAAGGATGGTTCTTGCAATTTCATTGAGTCCTTTAGAAAGATATCGACTTTCCATTGCTGACGATTTTATGAGTGGCATTCCAGCAAACAATGACAAGAAAAAGGTAGTTGTTTTCTTTTTAGATTCAAAACTATGTTTTTGTAATTTTTTGATTTTTGCCCCAGACCTTACAACGAACAACGAATAAACGATTACAAACAGTATGCCTATAAAAGATAAGCTACTATCTAAACGAAATAAAATAAAAAGATAAATTGGCAAAGTCACCAAATCTAAAATCAAAAACAAACCAGACCTTTGCGTAATTTCTAAGATCTTCTGGTTTTCTTTTAACCTTTGCGTAAAATCACCAGTTTCAAATTTTCTAAATTCGGGTAAGGTAAGATTGAGTATATGTTGGAAAAATCTAACAAAATAGTTATACTCCAGACTTTGCATAAGTCCGATTGAAATCAGGTTTTTAAATAAAGAGAATAATGTTTGAAAAAAGATAGAAATACCGACTCCAGTCACTAAGGTGAACAAAAAATTTCTGTCTGAAAAAACCAATACTTGGTCCACCACCTGACGAATCAGATACGGCAATGATAAAGTTAAGATGGCAGAAAGTATCGTTGCCACCAAAATCCAACGAATTTCAGTACGTTTCGGGCTAAACAAAGTTCGGAGTTCTTTAAAAAAACTAATCAAACTGACATCAGCAGACATTGTTGCCGGTGCCGGAGAAAATTGTAATACAACTCCATCCCATATTTGCAGAAACTCTGAAATGGGAAGTTCGTAAACGCCCTTGATAGGATGCGAGATAAGGACTGCATCTAATTCCGAGTCATACAAATACAACAAACAAGGAACACTTTCGTCATCGGTAATAAAAACAGGATTTTCTAATTCGATCAATTGTTCTTGTGACAAATGTTGTTGTTTGGTTAAGAATCCTAACTTCTCTAATTCAATTGCTAATTCAAAAATTCCGGGAACAATATTTCGATTTAATTCATTTTTAATTCTTATTTTCCAATTGTTAGGAAGAGATTTATCATAGGTTCGAAGGGAAAGTTCGCTACATACAAGTCCCACTAAGGTGAGTTGGTCAGTTGTAACCTGTTCAATATATTTTTTTTTAGTTCCCTTTCTAATTTCGAATCGCTTCGAAACAAAGGGTCGGATTGTGTTCTCTTCTTTTTCTTTTGCCTTGTATGTCGAATAACGCAGTAAACGTGATTGAACAATTTCTTCTAACTTGTTCCCTTTTTCAACTCCAATTACCTTACGGAAAATAGAACCAGGAATTTTATATAAATCGGAATCTTCTGAAGCAACAGCACTCGCCAATCGTTTCTGTTGTTTGAATATAGCAATTTCACCTAGAATATCTCCCGACCGCATAATGGAGATTATTTTCCTTGGATTTTCTGTTCTGATCTGAATTTTTCCAGATCGAACAATATAAGCGGCATCTCCCTCTTCACCTTCTGCAAAAATAAAATCCCCTTGAGTTACTTTTACTAACTGAATGGACTTAAGTATAAGTTTAATCTCTTCAGGAGAAAGTTCCTCAAAAAAACTAAGTTTACGAACATAATGAAACTTTTCTTGTTCTTCTTCTCTATGTTTTGCTTTTTCCGCAATTTCTGGATGAGATTCAACTAACTTTAAAAAACGAGAGGCCGGGAGTAATAAAACGATAGAAGGCTCTAGTGCATAATAATCATGTTTAGAAGGGGTTTTGGTGAGTGTAATTCTTTCTCCTATCGATTCGCCAACTTCAACAAATGCATACCTCCCTAAACTTAGGTCTTGTTTGTTTTGTTTCATTCCAAATCGACCAGTTAATACAAAATGTATGTATTCAGGTAATTCATTGGCTTTGATTAAATGTTGTCCCAATCGAACAAAACGTACTTCGATAAATGGGAGTAGGCTTTCCCGTTCTGCTTCGTCTAATTCCGCAAGTAAGTAATTACTGCGAAATACGGTGCGGATTTTTTCAAGATTTCGCCTAACTTCAGAATGCATTTATTTATCCGCTATCATTAGGATTCGAAGCACAGGGAAGGTCCATATCCAAAAGATATTTGGATCCATGCGCTACTATTAACATCGACGTAAATCGACTGAGTCCTAAGCGGATATTGGTTTTTTACTTTCGAGAAGTCCTCAAACCTCCCCAAGGCAAATCCGCATTAGGGAAGGTGAGACACTGACAACTCGAAAGATTTCTAAACTTGTGGATTTAAGCTTTTGGGTTTTCTAGAACAATAGCAATCCCTTGGCCACCGCCAATACAAAGGGAAGCTACTCCGTATTTTACTCCTCGTCTTTGCATCTCTAATGCAAGTGTTAAGGTCACACGGTTTCCAGAAGCTCCGAGTGGATGTCCGATCGCAACGGCTCCCCCATTGACATTGGTAATTTTTGGATCTAGTCCTAGTTCTTTTTGAACGGCTAAATACTGTGCGGCAAACGCTTCGTTTACTTCCACAAGACCAACGTCTTTCAAACTAATTCCAGCTTTTTGTAAAGCAGCTGGGATCGCAACGGCAGGACCAATTCCCATCTTAGCAGGATCACAACCTGCATGTCCCCAAGACTTCACAATCGCCAAAGGTTCTTTTCCTAATTTTTTTGCTTGAGAAGCAGAAGCTATGATCATTGCAGAAGCACCATCATTGATACCGGATGCGTTTCCTGCAGTGACAGTTCCATCTTTTTTGAACGCAGGTTTCAATGTTGCTAATTTTGTAGCACCAGCTTTTCCTTTGATGAACTCATCTTTATCAAATACAATTGGATTTTTCCCATTGATTGTAATGGCATGAATCTCTTCTTTTAAGATACCTTTGTTCGTTGCTTCTTCTGCTCTTTCTTGAGAAGTTGCCGCCCAAAGATCTTGTTCTTCTCTTGAGATTTTGTATTGGTCACTTAAGTTCTCAGCAGTCATACCCATTGGAAGTTCTACATAAATATCTGTTAAACCAGTGGCCAATGAATCTTCAAATTCGGAATTTCCATAACGAACACCAAATCTTGCATTACGAACCACATAAGGCGCGTTACTCATGGATTCAACACCACCAGCAAGAACGGTATGTGCTTCTCCCAACATAATTTTTTTGGCAGCTTGGATGACGGCTTCCATTCCAGAACCGCAAAGTCGATTCAGTGTGAGTGCGGGGCTTGCAATCGGAACTCCAGATTTTAAACCAATATGTCGTGCTAAATAAATTCCATCTTTGCCTGTGGGAATGACATTGCCAAAAATACTTTCTTCTATGAGAGATGGGTCCACTCCAGTTTTTTGAAGTGCTGCTTTGGAGACTTCTACTCCAAGATCCACGGCACTCATATCTTTGAGAGTTCCGCCAAAACTACCGAATGCAGATCTAAGTCCGCCCAATATATAAACTTGTTCCATAGATACCAGAAATAGGCAAATTTAGTCACCTGTCAGCTAAGAATTGAAATTTCACTTGAAAGAGATTCCAAGATCGATAGACTTCCCACATGAATCGAGAACCCATGTTCGGCCTGGAAACCGGCTTTTTATCGAAACAAACCGCAGGTCTCATTCGAGGAATCCTTCAAAAACGGTATTCTATCGGTAACACTTCAGTTTCTTTGTTTTCCTCCCCATCGCCTCTGTATCCAGGTTTGGAACTTATCTCTGACAAGGGACCAAATCCCATCCAAAAACGATTGGTTGTGGGAAGTATTCGTATGGGTTACGGCCACCACCGCATGGCCCTCGCTGTATATTCACATTCCTTAAAAAAACAAATTCCTACGTACTTACATGACCTACTTGCGATAGACTCTCCAGAAGCAAAAGCAATCGCAGACATTGATTCTGGTTATAGCTATTTTTCTAGACTGAGTGCCGAAATTGGTGGGCCTGTGGAATGGCTTTGGGGTGCACTTATGTCCCAAGGAAACCTAACTTCTTTAGAACTCTCTTGCCAGTTAGCAGAATTATACAAAGGGCTTATGAATGGAATTCCGAAAGACTCTCCGATCATCACCACATACCCGTTAAATGGTCAAATAGCAGTGGCTTCCGGATTTCAAAAAACAATCCATCTCATTTGTGATAACTATCCGCAATATTATTTACTTGTACCAGGTGCACTTAACTTAGTGCAATCGCCTTCCGCCTATACAAAGTTTATCCAGATGGGTGTTCCTAAAGAAAATCTTGCCGTTGCAGGTCATTGGGTATCGGAAGATGTTGTTTCCAATGCTGTAACTGATTGTGAAAATCGTGTGCGAAGGATTGATTCGAAAAAATGCAGGAGGTATCTGATACCGATCGGCGGAGCTGGTGCTCAGAAAGGTTACATCTTAGATTTAATTCGACTTTCCAAAAAACTTCTACAGAATAAAAAAGCAGTGTTTTGGATCAACACTGGTGATCACCCCAAAGTATTAAAATCTATAGAATCATTTCTTATCGTTCAAAAAATTCCTTATTTATCGATCGATAATTGGGATGATCTAATTCATTTTATCGAACGTCATCCATTACGTTCTGAAGATCATGAAAACAATCCACCTGTAGTTTTGTTTCATTTTCCATCTCATACAGAAGCTTTTTCTGCTACCGATAAACTCATTCGTATTACAGATGTCCTTGTGACTAAACCATCAGAACTTGCTTTTTATCCAGTCCCCAAACTTTTTATTCGCCGAGTGGGTGACCATGAAGCAGCCTCTGTGGTACGCTCCTTAGAACTTGGGGAAGGTACAGTGGAATGCAGGGAAGTTACTCACGCTAAAGAACTCATCCATATTTTTACAGAATCAGATGATTTATTACTCAGAATGAACGAGTCTGTGATTCGAAATACAATCGAAGGAGTCTATAATGGAAGTAAGGCGGCAGTTGAAATGTCAGCCGCAAACTAAACGAAGGAACTGAAGTAGAGTTTTTAAGTAGAAAACTTTTTTTCTAATTCTTGTCTGGTGGATTCCCAAATGGCAGCGATCTTTTTTCCTTCTTCTACAGAAGAATCAATTTCGCCGGTTTTTGCAAAACCTTCCGCTTTGATCACCACTTCTGAAAGTGCGGCCAAACCAAAATTGGCAGCCACTCCTTTGATTTGGTGTAACTCCGCCTGCAAATCCTTAGGTTCTTTTGATACCAAAAGCCTACCTAAATTTTCAACCCGAGTTGCCATATTTTCCAAAAGAGATACGATCATCTCTTTTAACCAGGCCTGATCCTCCGGATCGTTCATATCCACTAAAGATTCTATACGTGACCAATCTATAAGCAAGTTACACCACCCAATCAAAAGTAAACAGACTAAGAAAAGCGTGTAAATTACATTTTAAAAAATCATTTGCAGGTCTTCGGAATCGGTTTTTTTTGTAAAACACTATGAAAATTCACCCCACTGCCATCATCGATCCGAAGGCGGAACTCCATGAGTCCGTAGAAGTTGGACCTTTTTGTATCATTGAAAAAGATGTCAAAATCGGCGAAGGAACCGTCATTGAATCCCACGTTAAGATCCTATCTGGAACTCGCATTGGTAAGTTCAATAAACTATCTTCTGGGGGAAGTTACGGCGGATTACCACAAGATTTAGCCTTCAAACCGGAAACCAAAACCTACTTAGAGATTGGTGACCACAACCACATGCGTGAAAACGTCATTTTCCACCGAGGAACTGTAGAAGGAAAAGCTACAGTCATTGGTAACCATAACTATCTTATGGGTAACGTTCATATTGCCCATGATGTGATTGTAGGTGACCACAACATTATGGTCCAAAACACAATGCTTGCAGGCCACGTGGTCATCGGTCATAAAGTTTTTATTTCCGGATCCGTTGGGGTTCACCAATTTGTACGAGTTTCTGATTATGCAATGTTAGCTGGTCTTACCAAAGTTGTGAAAGATGTCCCTCCTTATGCTACAGTAGATGGACACCCAGGTGCCGTAGTGAGTTTAAACGTAGTGGGAATGAAACGTGCAGGAATTTCAGCGGACGTTCGTTTGGCCATTAAACGGGTATATAAAACCATTTACCATAGTGGGCTCAACACCAAACAAGCGCTTACCGAACTTAAAAAAGATCCAAACCCAGCACCGGAAGTTCAAAAAATTATCGAATTCTTTGAAACTAGCAAACGTGGAGTAGTCGATCACCGATTTGTTTCAGGTGGATCTGACGAAGAATGAGAATTCTCGTCACCGGGGGAGCCGGTTATATTGGAAGCCATATTGTATTAGAGCTCATGGAACTTGGCCATGAGATTCTTATTGTAGATGACATGCAAAAAGGAAACGAAGCCAATTTGTTTCCTGGAAATGAATTCATCAAAGGGGAAATCCAAAATCCAGATATTTTAAAACAAGCATTTGCAAAAAAAGTAGATGCTGTTTTTCACTTTGCCGCTTGGAAAGCTGCAGGTGAATCCATGACAGACCCACTTAAGTATACAATGAATAACTTAAATGGAACCTTTACTTTGTTAGATGCAATGGTAAAATACGGATGTCAGTATTTTGTATTTTCCTCTTCTGCGGCCGTTTATGGAGCACCAAAATACCTTCCTATCGATGAAAAACATCCACTAAATCCTGAAAACTACTACGGATATACAAAGTTATGTATTGAAGAAAACTTGGAATGGTTTGATAAACTAAAAGGTTTAAAATCAGCTCGATTGCGTTATTTCAATGCAGCAGGTTATGATCCCAAAGGTAGAATCAATGGAATTGAAAAAACGCCTGCCAATTTGTTACCGATCATCATGGAAGTTGCTTCAGGGATTCGTAATGGTTACGAAATTTTTGGGACAGATTATGATACAGAAGATGGAACTTGTGTTCGTGATTACATCCATGTTTCTGATTTAGCAAAAGCCCATGTTTTGGCACTAAACTACATCATGTCGAAAAATGAAAGTTTGACGGTAAATTTAGGTTCGGAATCTGGATATTCAGTGAAAGAAATGGCTGACCTTTCAGAAAAAGTAGTTGGAAAAACCATTCCTCACAAAACGGGCCCTAGGCGAGCAGGAGATCCTGCAAAACTTTTAGCATCTTCCGCAAAAGCTAGAGAACTTCTCCATTGGAAACCTGTTTATAGTGATGCAGAAACTCTACTTTCGAGCATGTGGAATCTGTATAAAAACTTATAAAGAAGGGATTTTAATTTTTTCGCAATCCGGGTTTATGGAACTTACATAATCCAAAGCCCGGTCTCCGAGAACCTCAGCCCCTAAAAAACTTCCAGTTAATTGAATTTCTCCGGTTGTAAATCCTTTGATCCATTCTTTAGTGAGTTTATTGGAAACCGGAGCATAAGACCAGTGCCATTTTTCTTCTTGGTAACCTTTATTATTTCTTGTCGATAAACTACTGTAAGGTTGACAGAATCCATATTTTGCAGCATTTTGTTTTAGCCAATCATAAAGAATTTTACCTTTTCCATTTTCTTCAAAATAGGCATTATCCAAAGCATTGATATCAAAATCAGTTCCCCAGTGGTGGCGAGAAGTTCCTGGTGCACTAGAAAATTCTAAAATCAAATTGGTAATTTCTTCTGGCGTTTTTCCTTTAATCGGCGAACGCATTACTTTTTTACCCGTGAATTTAGATTCCCAAATTCCTTTTTGATGATTAAAATTACGAAAAGAAGATACTAAAAAAATATGTTGTTTGTATGAAGATGGTTTTGAATCTTCAAAATCGTTAATCATTTGGTGAAGTGCTTTTTTCACATCTGGTCGAAGGAAATGATCTTTTCCATTTTCTTCCAGTATAACTGGCGCTAGTGGCCCTGGAGAATTGAATTTCCCTGTTAAGTAGGATTTTTTTTCTATACCCAAATACAAATCAGGTTCGGTTGTTTTAACTGGTTTTTCACCGCAAACTAAAAATAAAGAAACAAATAACAAGGTTATGTATTTAGTTCGTAACATAATTAGGTTCATTAAAAAATTAAGGACTAATTCGCAAATAAAAATTTGCCTTCACTGAATCTTGTACTCAATTCTGCGATTTCACTCGGATCATCCAAAGGAAAGGAAGAAGCATCTTCTTTGGCTTCATCAAGTAAACTACGATCGGTCACTAAATCGGCAATTTTAAACTCAGGTAAACCACTTTGTTTAACTCCAAGAAGTTCCCCTGGTCCCCGAATCGCCAAATCCTTTTCGGCTAAATAATAGCCATCATTGGAAGTGACAAGTGCTTCCAAACGATCCCTTCCTTCGTCACTGATAAAATCACCCGTCATCAATATACAAAAACTTTCAATATCACTTCTTCCTACGCGACCACGTAACTGGTGTAATTGGGAAATTCCAAACCGATCCGCATGTTCGACTACTAAAATGGTAGCATTGGGAACATCCACTCCCACTTCCACCACAGTGGTTGTGACAAGGATTTGGATTTCTCCCGATTTGAATTTTTCCATCACCAATTCTTTTTCGGCACTTTTCATTTTCCCATGTAACAAACCAATTTTCAAATCAGGAAATACATTCGTTCTTAAGTTTTCATAAGCAACTGTACAAGATTCTAAATCTACCTTTTCCGATTCTTCCACTAACGGATAAACAATATAACATTGTCTACCTGAACTTACATATTTACGAATCGAATTGTAAACGCCAGTCCTTCGATCTTCCTTGTACCAACGAGTGTCAATGGGTTTACGCCCTTTGGGTTTAGTTTTGATATTAACTAAAGTTAAATCTCCATACAAAGTAAGACAAAGTGTTCGAGGAATTGGTGTGGCCGTCATCGCCAAAATATCAGGATTTTTCCCTTTGGATCGAATGGTTTCTCTTTGGTCGACACCGAACTTATGTTGTTCATCAATCACAACAAGTCCAAGATCAGAAAAAACTACATCTTCTTGTAATAAAGAATGAGTTCCAATGATGATATTGGATTCACCAGCTTTGATTCTTGCCAATTTTTCCAATCGAATTTTTTTATTCTCACCACCAAGCAGTAGTTCAATGCCAAGAAAAGGCATATTCCCCATAAATTTATAAATGGTTTGGTAATGTTGGCGGGCCAAAATTTCCGTTGGTGCTAAAAAAACCACTTGGATATGGTTATCGATATAATGAAGACCAATGAGTAAGGCTGTTATGGTTTTTCCAGAGCCCACATCCCCTTGTAATAAAAAAGCGGAGGGAGAATCCGAACTAGTTTGAGATAAAATGGTATTTACGGCAATTTTTTGATCTTCCGTCAATTCGAAGGGAAGATTTTTTTCCAAATTTTCCCTGGAAGGAGATTTTGGAAGTGGCCAAAGCATACGTTTAATTTTTTGCCTTTCTCTTTGTTTGTAAAGAAGGAGTCTTTGAAAATAAAAAAACTCTTCGTAAGCAAATCGTTTCCGTGCAATTTGTACGGCTTCCATTGTCTCAGGGAAATGAATTTCATGGAAGGCTTTATCTCGACCAAGTAACTCTCGTTTTTTGACAAGTTTCTGTGGTAGGTTTTCCGTGATACTTCCACCTTCCAAAACCTGATGTATCAATTTACGTAATCCCTTGGAATCAAGGCCCTCTTCTTTCAGTGCTTCTGTGGACGGATAAAGGGGAATGATACGACCTGCATGGATGGAATCTTCTGGATCATCTTTATCAGATAAAAATTCATACTCAGGATGAACGATTTGGTAACCTTTGAAGTATTCTAGTTTTCCTGAGATCACAACCTTTCTATCAACGGCAAAGATCTTATGAAAAAAATTCACACCACGAAAAAATACTAAATTGATACGTTCATTGTTTAAGGTTCTAAATCCAACGTGTAACCTACTTTTTTTTCCATGAACAATATAACTATCAGCGATGGTTCCAAGGAGAGTGACCACATCCCCTTGTTTTAAAATAATATCTTTTGTAAAGTTACGATCCAAATAACGACGTGGAAAATAAGTAAGGAGTTCAAAAAAAGTTGAGATTCCATGTTCCAAAAGAATGGTTCTTCGTTTAGGTCCAATTCCTTTAAGAGAAGATAAACTTTGTGATAAATCAAGTCCCGGTTTCATAATTCATCCGTGGGGGTCGGTGGCCCAAATCCATTGTCACTAGAAGAAGAATCTGTTTTATTTTTTTCAGAATCCAAAATCAAATAACAGTATTTACATCCGTAAATTTGTGCCTGTTTTTTCCCCTCACTATTTGTATAAGCAGAAATAGCAGCGTATAAAAATTCGTTTTTGTTGAGTACTGTTCCACAAACAGGACATAGGCGAAGCCTGGGTAAATTCGGATCTTTTTCTTTTCCGTATACTTTTCTTGGATCCCCAACTCGTAAGTTACCTTCTCTTGCGAGACGTTCCTTTTCTTTTTTATCTAAACTTTGGTTGTCAACCGCAGAGAGAGCATACAAAAAAAATGCAACCGTAAATAGGACACCACAGATCGTTAGAAAGGTGACCATCTAATTACCTCGGATATAATCTTCGGAACTCACTGTGGAAATCGGGTTTTGTGAAATTAACTTCAATTCTTTTTCAGAACAATCCACTTCAATCAGAGTATGCCAATTTTCTCCTCGCAATTGACAAAGATTAGATTGAACTACTTTTTTCCCTTCCATAAGAATTTCGGCAAAATATCCACCTTCTTGAAATCCATGTAAAGAGTCCACAGCACCAAAGTTAGATGGGTTGATAAAAACAGTATTTCTTGTTTTTTTGATTCCTTGGTCTTCGTGTACATGACCGGAAACCACAAGAGAAGGAGACTCATCATCCAAATAACGACGAATCCCTTGGCTTCCACATTTCCCAACTCCAGGAATGTTATCGAAATAACCATAAGCAGGATTATGAATCCAACAAATGTCGGGGAGTTCTTCTCGAAAAAAATCTTCTGGTTCACTATAGTTTTTTCCGTTCTTTGTGTACTCATGAAAAACAACAGTTAGTTTCTCAGGGATTCCAGAAGTCCAAATGGGAGCTCCCCCATAACCTGACACTTTTAAATTTGCAAATTCAAAACTTTTTCTATGAACTTCGCGTTGGTATAATTCGGTATATTGTAAATCTAAATCATAATTTCCCGGCAAACAGTAAACAGGCGACTTTGCGTATTTAATGATTAGTTTTTCGATGATCTCATATTTTTCTTTCATCGTTTTGGCAGCGAGTTTATACAAGTCACGATACTTTTGCGATTTTTCTACAATGGCCGTCGAATACTTTTCTGGAAAACGAATGGCATGTGTTGTAAAATCAAAAGGAGTGGAATCGTCTTTTCGTTCCGTTAACAAATAATATAACTCTTCTTGGACTCCACAAAAATCGATGATACGATCAAAAGAAAAAAAAGCCTTATAAATAATATCTCCGGAAAACATATACAAATCTGCCGCAGTGGTTTGCAGAATTCGTTTTAGACCATGAAGTCCATCATGGATATCCGTTAGATAAATGATTTTCATTTATTCATTTTCCCATAGTAACATCTGAATATCTCGATCCTCTTCGATATAATCGATCTTTAAATATTCAGGTCCAAAAAAATCAACAAGAGGTTTTAGAATGGTGGATGATCTTACAAATATATACAATTCGTTGTTGTCACCAATGATGTATTGGATATCAATTTTACCAGCAATGGAAGGAACCAAATTCAAAAAATAATTCAAATCAAAAAGAATTTCCCATTGTAGGCCTGTAATTGATAAAATATGAGGGGCAGCATTTAAGATGGATTCAAATACCTTTTTTTTGTGAAAAGGATCTACTTTTCCAAACCACCTAACAAAGTCAAAACGTCTCGGTTTTGTATCCCAAACTCGATATCCAACAATCTTTAACCGAGCTTTGTTGTCTTTGACCGATACTGGTTTCAAACGTACCCGGTAGTGAATGGATTCTACTTTCAAAAAACGAGCAATCCATAACCATCCCATTCGGTAAACTCCGGTCAGTATGACTTCACCCTTGGCAGAAGAGACATCCAAACTCTCTAAGTCTGGATCCTCAGCAATGATCTCGGTGGCTATGACCTTTCGTAAGCTACCTAAAAGTAAGGTAACCTTATAATTACTCTTTGGGACCACTTTGGGTGGCAAAAAGAGATTCAGTGGATTGAAACGGAGAAGATCCGTTAAAAGCATATTTTAATTTTTATTTTCTATTGCCTTTTTGGAAAGCAGATTTAAAATACAGACCTCATGAAGATTGGTATCATAGGCGCCGGAAGTTTTGGCACTGCACTAGGTAGTATTTTAGCGGACAAGGGTTATGACGTGACCCTTTGGACTCGAAGTAAGGATCAAGCAAGATCCATAACTGAAAATCATATGAATACCAAACATATGCCCGATTTGGTACTCCCAGAGAAATTAAAAGCGGATACCAATCTTGTCCATGTTGTCAAAGACAAAGATATGATTGTTTCGGCTCCCCCAAGCCATGCACTCTCGGGGATTCTGAAAGAAATTAAAGACCATATTCCACCCAAAGTGCCGATTGTGTCTGCCTCCAAGGGGATCGAAAACGAAAGCCTACGGCTTGTTTCCGAAATTTTTGAATCCGAACTTCCTGGACAATTCCACTCGCAGCTTTCTTATCTCTCTGGACCCAGCTTTGCCAAAGAAATGGTGAAACGAGTTCCCACCATTGTTTCCATTGCGTCCAAAAACGAAGCCACCGCCAAACGAGTGCAAGAGATCTTTAGTTTTACTTACTTCCGAACTTATTGGACCCCCGATGTGGTTGGAGTTGAAGTGGGTGGTGCTTTAAAAAACGTCATCGCGATTGCTGCAGGTGTTGCCGACGGACTTGGGTTTGGCCAAAATACAAGAGCTGCTCTCATCACACGCGGGTTAAACGAGATCACAAGGATGGGAATCAAAATGGGAGCTGATCCCATGACTTTCCTTGGGCCATCGGGAATGGGAGATTTGGTTCTCACCTGTTGTGGGGAAGGATCCAGAAATCGGACAGTTGGCTTTCGTTTGGGTAAAGGTGAAAAACTAAAAGATATTTTAGCTTCTATGAACGAAGTTGCAGAAGGTGTCAAAACCACACTTTCTGCAAAAAATCTTTCTGACAAACTGGGTGTGGAAATGGCCATCACCCAAGAAGTCTATCGAATGTTATACGAAGATAAAGATCCGAAAGAAGTAGTCAAAGCGCTTATGAGTCGCGACCTCAAACGGGAAGGTGTCTAAACAAGGCGAACCAGAAGAACGATATAGGTTACAATTTGAATCATATAAAATGTAAATCTGGTATTAACAGCCAATACGCTAGTTGATGTTAGATGAGTGAGGGATTGTAATATCCTTGCTCCTAAAATCACAAGGCCGGCTTGGTTGGCAAAACTATCAATTTTTCCGAAACTTGCCGTTAAAAATACAACCGTTAAAAAAAGTGGAAGATTTTCCAAACTGTTGAGATGGGCGCGGTTCAATCTCCAATTAAAATCGGAACCATGTTGGATCCCAGCTGGAAATTCATTTGATTTCTTTTTTCCAAGTAATACCAAAATACTTCGATACGTAGTCAAAAAGACACCAAGTCCCAAAGTCCATAACGCAAATCCAATGAGTGTATAGTAAATAGTTTCCACAAATCCTCCTTTTGTATCAGAACCAAATCATCTTAGCTCTAAAGATACAGGTGGAAATTCTAAATGACTCTAGTTCATTTGTAAACGAATTAAATGAAATTCTTGGATGGATCTGAATGCTTTCTTTTAAAATCCAATCTTTTGGATTTGTTTCCAGACGGTAAGCCAGGAAGTAGAAAAAAAATGGTCGGGAGCTTCTGGGATTTCGAAACAGTTTAATCCGTTCTCTTTTGCAAAACAAGTTGTGAATTCTTTGGGGAACCACTTGTCCTCTCTCGGTAAGAAGATATTGTAGTTAGTTCGTTTTTGAAGTAGAGTTGGATCTACCACAAATCCAGGTAAAAAAAGATTCTTTAAAAATAGAGATAAATCATCTAATCGGATCCGAGAGTTTTGAACGGGAACATTCAGATGGTCGACCTCTCCCGTATCTAACCAATCAGATTTTGATAGAGTCTCTAATATTTGTTTGTTGGGAGACAAATCATCGGACAGTTCCGGTAAAAGAAGGAGACGACTAAACTCTTCGATAGAACCTGATTCGTACAAATATCGAAGGCTAAGAACACTATCCAAAATGGGAGATAGTAAAAATAATTTTTGAAAAGGAACTTCTTTGGCATACATCATCAGGGCTGCCCCGCCCCCACTATGCCCAATTCCATACAATTCTTTGTTTTTGTATCCAGATTTTGTTAAATAGGCATCTAACAATTGTATGGCTGTTTTGGGGTCATAATTCCCTTGGGAATTTCCATGGGAAGGAGGATTGAACTTGATCAGCCGAAGGCCCAATGTCTCCAGTTCACCATCGCGAATCCGAAAAGATCTAGCATTGCCACCAGTACTCGGCCAAAGGACAAGGACACCTCTAACATTTTCCTCAGAAGCACCTGATTCGATGATTTCTAAAGTCAAAGTGTGGCGATGATGGGTTTTCCATTTTGGACAATGACAGTATGTTCACATTGTGCCACATAACTGAGTTCCCCGCGACGGTTACTTGCCACGAGTGTCCAACCATCTTCTTCTTCGTAAGCGGTTTGGCTTCCTGTAGATATAAAAGATTCGATGGCAAGGACAAGGCCGTTCCCCAATTTTCTTTGGTCACGTTTTTCTTCATAAACCAAAACTTGTGGTTCTTCATGGAGTTTTTTTCCCGTACCGTGACCTGCTAAATTTTTAATCACAGTAAATCCATTTTCCACGGCAGCGGAATGAATTTCTCTTCCAATGTTTCGCAAATAATTTCCGGTAAACGCCTGTTTTGTGGCTCGCATCGTTCCTTCAATCGCTGTTTCACACAACTTATGAAGTGTTTCGTTTGCATTTCCCACAACAAAAGAAATTCCTGTGTCTGCATAATAACCATCCAGTTTGGCAGAAACGTCAATATTGATTAAATCTCCATTTTTTAAGATGGTATCTTGTTTAGGAATTCCATGGGCAATTTCAAAATTGGTACTGATACAGGTAAATCCGGGAAATTTGTAATCATACTTAGGAGCAGAAAAGGCACCGGCTTTTTCAAATTCCAGTTTGGCAATGTTGTCTAGTTCCAAAGTGGAGACTCCTGGTTTAGCGAGTAGTTTTAAAAGTTCGCGAACCTTTGCGACAAACTTACCTGCTTTTAAAATTCCCTGAAGGTCTTTTTCATTTTGAATCGACATCTAAACAATCTCCCCACCACAACTAGATCCTGCACCAGCAGTACATCCGTAACAATGATTTGCTACTACGATTTCTCGGCTCAGGTAAGTTGGCAAATCGAAATCCTTGATATGTTTTACTTCTCTCGATTTCAAATCTAACATTTGATTGAAGTCACAATCATACACAGAACCATCATATCCTACGGAAATTTGGTCCAAACACATAAGCCCTGCCACAGTGGCGGGATTGTATGCATTGACTAAAGTTTCCATATACATTTCAAATTTTCCGGCTCTTACCAAAGATCCAAGGAACCGATTGATGGGAAGATTATTGATACAAAACAATTTGTTAAAAACAATTCCATACTTTTTAAATAAAGTATCCTTATATTCTTTTTCCAACTGCACTTGTCCCGAACTTAAAAAAAGTCCATTGGGATTATACACTAAGTTGATTGGAAGTGTGGTCCCATAACCGAGTGCATTTAACTTCTTTAAGGCGGTGATAGACTTTTGAAATACACCTTTTCCTCTTTGGTTGTCTGTGGTATTTTCCAAAACAGAAGGAAGAGAAGATACAAGTTCAACCTTATGAGTCACTAAAAAATCATACAACCACTCGTAACCTGGCTCTTCTAAAATCGTTAAATTACAACGATCCATCACCCGTTTTCCTAATTTACGTACCTCTTCGACAAGGTATTTAAAATTCGGATTTCCTTCGGGTGCACCACCTGTTATATCAACGGTTTCTATTTCTGGGATTTTTGAAATTAATTCCAAACATAGATCTACTGTGGCCCGGTCCATCACCTCGGTGCGGATAGGTGATGCATCCACATGGCAATGTCGACAGGCCTGGTTACACCAACGTCCCACATTGATTTGGAAAACCTTTAGAGATCTTGCAGGGATGGATTTCCCAACAGTTTCATGAAATGGTTTCCCACTATACGAACGTAAGGTGGTCTGTTGTTCCGTTACATTCATAAACTAAAAAGAAAGTTCATCAATTTTGTTTTGCATTTGGACACTATGAACCAAATTGATTCCAGCAGCCATTGCTGCTGCGACATGAACGGCTTCATTCATCTGTGCTTCATCGGCACCTTTTTGGAGTGAAGTGGTGGTATAGGCATCAATACAGTACGGGCATTTGAGCGCATGAGCCACAGCCAGAGCAATCAGGGCTTTTTCTCTTTCGGTCAGTGCACCTTCCGCCATCACTGCATTGTAATATCCGAAAAATTTATCCGCAAGAGCAGGATTGGTTCTTCCAATTTCTCCAAACTTTCCTAGATCTTTTGCGTTGTAATAATGATTTTCTGACATAAATAAACTCCTTATCGTTAGACTTTTGAATGTGATGATAGAGTCAACGGGCTAGTTTTAGGAAACTTACGTCCAACACAGAATTTTACTCAAAATGTCGAAACAATCAAACAAAGTACGAACCTAAATTCAAGTACTGAACTTAGGCCGGCGTTTTTCGATCAGTGATAAAAATCCTTCCTGTCCATCAGGAGACAAAATGACTTTTGTAAATAGGTCAGCATCAATTTGGAATAAAGATTCCATTGTTTTTCTATACGGTTCGCGTAAGGCAGTTTTCATCCCACGGCTGGAATTGTTTGTGAGTTTGGAAAGAGATTCGGCAAATTTCAACGATTCACCAAACAATGTTTCGGCGCTAAACAATTCATCCACTAGACCAATTTCTTTGGCTTCAGGACCTTTGATTTGTTTGCCTGTGAATAAAAGATCACGTGTAACTTTTACACCCACCAAGTCTTGTAAAACAATGGTAGGTATTGATGGAAAGTTGAGTCCCACAATAGCTTCGGAAAAACCAATCCTTGCCCCTTTGTCCACCATGAACCGGTAATCAGAGAACAATGCAAACACTGCTCCCGCCGCCATACAATGTCCGTTGACTACAGCAATCGTAGGAACAGGAAAGTGAAAATAAGTTTGCGCGGTTCTTAACAACTGTTCAACGGATTTACGAACATCGGATTCTGTTTTTCCATACATGAGAGTGGGTTCAATCCCATTGGAAAAAAACTGTGTTTGTGCGGATGTAAAAAGCAAAACACGCAAATTGGGATTTTTTGCGTGTTTGTTTAAGATTTGTTCGAATAATACAAAGGCTTCGAAATCGAAAGTGTTCTTTTCATTCGACTGCATCTTGATTTCCAAGATGCGGTCTCCATGAAAGATCTCTGCAAAAGGAGTCATATTAACTGTTTTTGTAGAGTTCCAAAATTCTGTCTTTGTATTTTTCCGTAATTACGTGTCGTTTCATCTTCATTAAGTTAGTAAGTTCATCTCCAACCTCAAATGGTTTTGTAATGAGTGTTACATACTGCACTTGTTCGAAGTTTTTGAATCCAGTTTTAACACTGTTAAAATTACGAACTTCCTTTTTGTAGAAATCTACAACCTTTGGATTAGTAATTAGTTTCTCAGGATTTTTTTCTGAAATTCCGTTTTCTTCCGCCCAAGGAATGAGTGCATCAAAGTCAGGAACAATGATAGCTCCGAGAACTTTTTGGTCTTGGCCCACAATCATCGACTGTTTGATGTAAGGTGATTCATCAATTTTGTTTTCAATTGGAACCGGTTCTACGTTTTCTCCACCGAGTAGAACGATTGTATCCTTCGCACGACCAGTAAGAGTCAGTGTTTTTTTGAAGTTAATCATCCCGATATCACCGGTGTTCATCCAATTGTCCACTATGGTTTTTTTAGTAGTTTCAGGATTTTTGTAATATCCTTTCATTACTTGAGGTCCTTTGATATGAACCACACCTTTCACACCTAACTTACCAAAGATGATATTCTTTTTGTCATCAATATGGCAAAGGACATTTCCCGCATCGTCGCGAATTTGGACTTGGCTAAGGGGTACAATATCACCCACAGAACCCATAATCGGACGGTCAAAGGTTCTTGCGGAAATCACAGGACCAGTTTCTGTCATACCGTAACCTTCAAGAACAGTGATTCCGATATCCATAAAGAAAGCATCCACATGTTTTTGAAGTGCTCCACCACCGGAAAGTGTCGCACGCAAATGTCCGCCTGTTGCTTGGCGAATTTTTGCTAGGACAATGCGATCCAAAGTAAAGGAATTAAATAAAACCCCTAACCCTGCAATCACATACAATGGAGTTTTCAGAGGACTTTCCTCAGGCAAACCAAACTGTGCCGCAAGGATGGTAAGGATCGTTACCGTAAATGGACCAGTTAACAAAAGCTTTATGATAGAAACCACAGACAAAGCCAGGGACTGAATGATGTTTCTTCCTACATAATCCACTTCCCATCCTTTTAAGAAACGAATTGCCGCATGGTAATGTTTAGAAAAGAAGTAGGCAACTTTAAACAAAACTCTTCTTACAGGAGGAGTTTGTTTTGGGTCATTGATTCGGGTGTAAATTCCGTTATAAATACTCTCCCAAACACGTGGTGCGGATGCCATAAAAGTTGGTCTTGCTTTTTGAATATCGTTACGCAGTTCGGTTACTTTTGTGTAGTAAGTAGAACCACCGTTGATGATGGCAAAGTATTCCACAACTCGTTCAAAAATATGCCAAACAGGAAGGATGGACAACAAACGATCATCAGGTGATACTTTAGCAACACGCGGAACCACATAATGCATTTGGTGGATCATATTGGAATGCATGAGCATAACCCCTTTCGGCATTCCTGTTGTTCCTGAAGTGTAAATGAGGGTGTACAAATCGTCCGGCTTGATACCGGCCATTCGTTTTTCTGCTTCGCGTTTCCCTTTGGCACGCAAATCTCTCCCTTGTTCTAGGAGATCATAAAAATGAAGGATACCAGAACCTGATTTGAGTTTGGTATCTTTATCCATAATGATAACAGTTTTTACTGATTTGAGTTGCGATTTGTTATTTTTATATTTTTCATAAACTTTATCATTTTCTACGAAAACAATTTTCGCTTCGGAATGATTCAAAATATAAACGATTTCAGAATCAGTAATATCAGATCCACGTGGAACGTTTGCAGCTCCTGCAGTTAACACCGCACAATCGGCGATGATCCATTCCTTACGGTTGTCAGCAAGAACTCCAATGTGTTCTCTAGCCTTAACCCCTAATTCAATGAGGGCTTCTGCCAATGCGAGCCCGTCTTCGTAAAGTTCCTTGTAAGTGAGGGCTTGGTAATCCTTTTGGGCATTCTTGTACCAGAATGCGGGTCTTGGACCGAATTTTTCTGCGGATTCCTTATAAACTTCTGCTAGGTTATTTGCCATATCTCTCCATCTAAAAGCGGTCTTTATGATAGGCCCTACTTTCAGATGGTCAAGAGAAATTTAGGCAATTAGTCCCAGTGGAATCCTTCGCGTTGGTGTCCTTTTTTCAAATGGCGTTTGCGAATTTCGCGGAGTTTGGTCATTTGTTCGAGATTGAGTAGGTTGCGAGCTGCAAGTCCCATTTGTGGGAGCAGGGTTTCGTCTTGTGTGTTGGCTAAAAACTGGTTGGTCTTCGTAAAGGAGCTTTTAAACTCCAAATTCATATCGGGATAGAAATCCATACAAGCCTCCGTGCTTTCCGGTTTCCGGGGTATCTGTCTTTTAAGGTTTCTCACCATCCGTGGTAAGTAGCCTTTCCCCAATATATGTATCGCCGGAAAATGAATATCCTGAAGTAAAAAATTTTGCTTGTACTATTTTTTTTTCTCTGATTTTTGGTATTCGTTCATGACGATTCGATTGGAAAATTCTACTGGCAGACGAAGCGGGCGTTTCGTGGCTTATGAGTACGGGGAAGACCTATTTGGCACTCTGTATTTAAACAAATTTTCCGGTCGGGAAAAAGGTCGTCTCATCGACAAATGGAGATTAAATGACTTAGGAAGTCTCATCCGTGTTCTTGACACTGAGATTTCTCGCAGGGAAGAAGAAAATTACGAACGACCTCTTTTCCACTAATCCAACTTATCTGTTCCTAACCCAAAGGGAGAAACGTTACCAAAACAAAATCCAATTCCTTTCGCAAAAACTTAAAAAAGTTTCTGTATTTAGGTTTATCACTTTTTTCTCTTTTGTAGCAGCACTTCTATTTTGTTATCTGAGCCACCAAACTTGGAAAGAGTATGTATATTCACTTTTCATTCTTTTGCCTTTTCTATATTTAGTTCAGTTATATTCTAAACGCAAAATTCAAATCCAATATGCCAAAAAAACAAACTCATTGATTTTAGAAGAGCTGGCAAAACTCCGTGGTGAGTTTAAAAAAATCAAAACACGAGAAATTTGGGAGTATCCTGAAAGTGTCAGAAACCATCCCCTTTCGATTGATTTGGATCTTTGCACCAAACAAGGATTTTTGGGGATTTATGATACTACCATCACGGAAGTGGGATTTCAGACCTACCTCAAACGTTTTTTACAAGAACCCATCGAAGATCCAAAACTCCAATCCCGTGCCGAGGAAGTTCGAGACATTCTAAATAAAAATTCCACTTATGCCTACCATCTCCTGCGTAAGTTTTTAGTACCGGATACAGAACCTAACGAAAAAGTATCATTACCGCCAGTACAGAAGGAAGATTCCTTTTGGAAAAAAAGAAGGTTTTTAAAGGTTTTTTTCCCTATTTGGGGAGTATTTTCTCCGATTTATTTGGTTCTCGGATTGTTATTTGACTTACCCCTCCTCCCACTCTTTCTACTTGGGAATGGAATTTTGTTTGTGAGTTATCGCCGTGATTCCTTAAAACAATGGAAAGAGATTAAGGCACTATCTTCTGGTGCTACCCGGTTTCAAAAAACTTTTATTTATTTGGCAAAAGAAAGAAAAACCACCAAACAAATGATAGGTCAAATTTCCTCACTCGGTGATTCCTCCGAGTTACTCATTTCTCCCTTACCCCATCTGATATTAAATCTTTTATGTTTGTGGGATCTTTGGAAAATAAAATCCCTAGAAAAATGGAAAAATAAATTTGCAAATCTTTGGAATGATCTTCAAATTCAAATTTTAAAAACAGATTCCTTACTTCCTTTTGTGAATTTTGGTTTTTTGTTTCCAGAAGCTCGTTTTGCAGAACTCGCTCCACAAGGAACTATTAGTGCCGATAGTTTAGTCCATCCTCTCCTTCCAAAGTCAAGCCGAGTGTTTAATCCTCTCACCCCAATGGAACCGGGAGATCTAATGATTGTTACTGGGTCTAATATGAGTGGTAAAACTACTTACCTTAGATCTATAGCCATGTCTTTGTTACTTGCAGGTTCTGGAGCGCCAGTGCTCGGCTCTAATTTTAAATTTCCAAAATTTAAAATTCATACATTGATTCGTTCTCAAGATTCAATGGAGGACGGAGTTTCTTTTTTTTACAGCGAAGTAAGAAGATTGTCTTCGATCATCCAAACAGCAGAACATTCCGACCAAGTCCCCGTTTTATTTTTAGATGAAATTCTAAAAGGAACCAATTCTAAAGAACGTTATATTGCAACGAGAGAGATACTTTCTGTCTTAAGGGAAAAACAAACCATTGTATTTTTAACTACACATGATTTGAAACTGGCAGAAATTTCTTGGGCCAAAAGATTTCATTTCACTGAATTAGAAGTAGGTGGCCAAATGGATTTTGATTACAAAATTCGAAATGGGGTCTCCGGTTCCACAAACGCACTAAAAATTCTAAAAAAAGAAGGGATTCCGATTCGAAACGAAGAGGAGTAAAGGTTTTGGTTTAAAAACTATCAACCAAAGAAACTTTACTAAACTAGATTATTCGTCCGTTTTCCCTTCCTCATCTTTTCCACCAAACAGAGATTTAATTCCTCTCCAACCTTTTTGTACTCCGCCTGTAACATTATCCACGGCTTTGTTTACATATTCAGACATGGCAGATCCTGCAATTCCACCAACTGCAGCACCAGCAGGACTTGCTAAAAAAATTGTTCCTGCATAAACAGAACCAAGCCAAATAGGATCGATAAATGGCGTTGAAACTCCGTATGTTCCTCGATAAATAATAGGAAGTTTTAAGGCTCTTCCGGCAACTCCAGGAAAACCTACAGTGAATTTCATATCGATGTTCTTATTGAAAGCAATTTTGCCACCGCCAGAACCCGCAATTCCATCTGCTTTTAGATTAAAATTTGTAACTTCAATGGTTTCTTTTGCGTAACGGAAATCAAACTTGAGTTCGTTATACGGTGTTGCTCGACTAAAATCCACTTTTTTTAAATTGATTACACTTCCAATCGAACTGATTGGTTTTAAAATATTTGTATAACTTAACAATTCACCATTCTTTGCATTGATATTACCAGTGATTTGTAAGTTATTAACAAGTGTTTCTTCTGTATCAGCAGGCGAATTCAAAACAAATTCAGAATCTAACTTTCCTGTTATGGGAGAAATTTTAAAAAGATCGGATAAAATCGGTGCTATCGCTAAATTTTTAACATTCCCTTTGATTTCGAGGCCAGCGTTATTTCCCCATAAATAATGCCCTGTTCCAAGAGCCATTCCTTCATAAGCCCTTAATTCATATTTTGTGATATTTAATTTTCTTTTTGCATAATGAACATTTAATTTCAAAGAATCAGCATGAAAGTCTCCAGCATTTAGATTTCTTAAATTTAAATTCAAATACATATTCATTCGATTCACATAACCAGTGCTAGGAATGTCTCTTGTTAAAATGGATTTTTCAAAATCTGGATCGATCCAAATTTTTATTACTTTAATGATGCTTGGAACATCCAAATAATCGGAAGTTCCTTCAAATGAAATTGTTGGAGATAATGGAGGTTTTAAAAAGTTTACATATCCCGAACCATTTAACTTGGATTTTCCTTTCCAATCTACAACGATATTAGCAAATGACAACTTATCTTCGCGAATATCATAGTTCATGATTGTTGAAACTTGACCATCAGCAAAGGTTTTACCATCTCGCAATGCTAAATCACGAATATGCAATCGATCGACAACTGCATAAATTTTTGTATCGTCCCTTTTATAAAAGGGAATATTCCCAGTTGTTTTTAGAAATCTTAAATCCCCATACGTAAATATAATCAATATATCATGAAGATCGATTCCTTTTAAATTTTGAAATGAGAACTCACCCTCTAGTCTTGATGATTCATAACTCATTTCTTCAGTTACAAAAGTCATATTTGTACTGAATGAAATTGGTTCGTCATTTAACTTGCCATAGATATAAACATCCAAATTTCTAATCTTTCGATCTAATTGAAAACTAGTTTCCCAGAGATACAATTTGATATTACGAGAGTATAGTTTGTCTTCAAAGAGGATTGTGATGTTTTTGATTTCGATTTGGTTTACAAAGTTTGCAAAAACTTTTGAGAAATAATACTTTGTTTCTGATTCTGTTACTTCTTCAGTAGGATTTGGGGATTCTATTTTGGGTGGTTCCGATGGCGAAAGGATTCGTTCAAAAAGTGGAAAAGATTCGTCCTTTTCGCGCACAATTTCAACTGTCCCTGTATTGAGATAAATCTTTTTTATTTCTAGAGGTTTACCAATAAAGACACCATAATAAACTTCGATCCTAAGTTTGTGGACTTGAATCAACTCATCGTTATTTTTGGAAACCGTAACCCCTGAGAGTTCAATACCAGGAAAAGGAAAAAAAACAGGTTCTGAAGTTTGGTAGTTCACCTCAAGGCCTGTTAGTTGGTTTGTTGTCTCTAGAATTAAATTTTTATAATAGTCTGCATCTGCTATCAGTGGATACAGAATAAAAAACATAGTCATCGAAACTACAAAAATAGAAGTCAGCAAAATTTTACCGACAACGCCTTTGATTTTGTCACGAATGCTTAATTTCATTAGAATTCTATAACAAGGGGAAATGGCATTTTACTCTACGTGTTGGTGTAGGAAATGTTTCCACAGGTTCTTCCATTTTACAAATATCTTGAACCATAGGACATCTTGTATGGAATCTACAACCACGTGGTTTGTTCATCAAACTAGGAATTTCACCAACTAAAGGATGTGAAATTTTGGTTCTATCTTTAAGATCAAAACTAGCTGAGAACAATGCCTTTGTATAAGGATGTAATGGTTTTTGTGAGATCTCGTCACGACTACATTCCTCTACAATTTGTCCTAAATACATGACAGCGATTCGATCCGATACATGTTTTACTATGTTCAAGTCATGAGATATAAACAAATAAGATAGACCAAATTTCTCACGTAATAACAAAATATTATTAATTACTTGTGCTTGGGTAGAAATATCTAAAGCAGAAACTGCTTCATCGCAAACAACCAGACTTGGTTCTAAAATTAAAGCGCGAGCAATGGCAATCCTTTGTCTCTGCCCACCACTAAACTCATGAGGATAACGATGTAAAATATCTGCAGGCAAATTGACTTCCGCAAGTGCCTTTATTGCTTTTTCTTTTTTATCCGCAGCAGAATGATTGGAAAAATGAATTTGGAGACCTTCCGTAATAATTTCTTCGATCGTAAAACGAGGGTTTAGCGAAGAATATGGATCCTGAAAGACAACTTGGATTTTCCTTTTTAGTGCTTTTAATTTTTCTTTGGGAATGTTTTTAATTTCCTGATTCTCAAATTGGATGGATCCTGAATCAAAAGGTAATAAGGACAAAATGGCCCTTCCTATCGTAGATTTACCACAACCCGATTCACCAACGAGGCCTAGAATTTTTCCTTCTGGGATTGTAAAACTGACTCCTTCCACAGCAACAAGACGCTTAGTAGAAAAAGAAAGTGATTGGGATTGTTTATAAGAAACTACCAAATCTTTTACATTAAGCACTTTCCTTTCCTCCATATAAAAAACATTCTACTGACTGGTTATCAGATAAAGAAATAACCTTCGGAATCGACTCACTACAAATAGGTAGTTTATCATTACAGCGAGTATGGAATCGACAACCAGTTGGGTAAGATTTTGGAGAAGGAACAATTCCTTCAATGGTCACAAGTTTTTTGCCAATGTTTTCATGTGTTGGGTAAGCAGCGATTAATGCTTGTGTATAAGGATGTTTTGGGGTATCAATGATTTGACCTACACTTCCTTGTTCAATGATCCGTCCTGCATACATCACGGCAATCCGATCTGCTATATGACTAACAAGTCCAATGTCATGGGAAATAAACAGTACTGACATCCCATTTTCTTTTCGTAAGTCTTTTAGAAGTTCTATCAATTGTAATTGGATGGTAACATCAATGGCGCTTGTTGGTTCATCTGCGATTAAAACTTTAGGATCACACATAAGTGCCATTGCAATACAAACTCTTTGTAACATACCACCCGAAAATTGATTCGGATACTGCCCTAACCTAAGTTTGGCATCGGTAATCCCTACTCTTTCCAATAAGTAAATTGCCTTTTCTTCTGCCTCTTTTTTGGAACCAAGACCATGTAATAAAAAACCTTCAGTGAGTTGAGCCCCAATTTTATGAAGAGGATTTAAGGCAGAAAAAGGTTCCTGAAATACATAAGAAATCTTTTTTCCTCTGACAGACATTAGGTGCTCGGAAGACATTTTGAGTAAATCATGTTCTTCAAATAAAATTGATCCGGTAGGATACAATGTGGTATTAGATGGCAACAACTTTGTGAGTGCCAAACTTGTAATCGATTTTCCGCAACCAGATTCGCCGACAAGAGCTAAGGTTTCGCCCTTTGCCAGATAAAAATTAACATTATCAACTATAGGTAAAATTCCATCGTCAGTTTTGATTTGGATGGTAAGGTCATTTACTTGGATGGCTTTATCAATTTCTTTCATTCGTAAGCCACCTTGTCTTTGGGATCAAATGCATCACGGAGTCCTTCCCCAACAAATGCTGAAAACAAAATCGTTAAAAATAATGCCACAGAAGGAAAGGTAATCAACCACCATGCCGTTAACCTCTCTCTTCCTTGCCCGATCAGCTCACCCCAGGAAGGATTCGGTGCGGGAATACCATATCCCAAAAAGTCCAAAGCAGAAAGAACGGAAATGGCAGAGATTAGAATAAAAGGTAAGAAGGTGACAAGTGGTGTAATCGAATTTGGCAACAAATGTCGCATAATGATGGAAAACGAAGAGGCACCTAAAGTTTTTGCTGCATCAACAAACTGCTGGTTGCGAAGTTTTAAAAACTCACCTCTCATATAATAACTTAACCCTATCCAACTCAACGAACCATAGGTAACAATAAGGACCATAAACCCTCTTCCAAAAAAAGAACCCATGATTAGAATCAGATATAAAAATGGAATCGCAGAAAGTATTTCGATGATTCGTTGTAAAAATAAATCCAATCTGCCCATAAAATATCCTTGGATCCCTCCGATAATGGAAGCTAAAAGAATCTCAACAATGATCAAAATTAAACTAAATGTCATCGCAATTCTATATCCATAGATGATTCGAGTAAAAACATCCCTACCCCTATCATCTGTACCCATCCAATGGCGTAAGTTTGGTTTTGATGGAGGATTGGTTCCTTCTTCTAAACTATCTAAATTGTCTTCATTGACTCCAAAAGGAATGGGAGGGAATATCATATAGTTTGAAGAGTTTGTAAATTGTTCTTGTCTGTTTAATTTTTTATAATTTGGCTCTGTTAAATTATTTCCGCCAAATTTTGTTTCTGGATAAAAACTAAAAATAGGAAAAGAAACACTTCCTTCAAATACCACAAAAAGTGGTTTGTTGTTTATGAGTAATGGAGAAAACAAAGACAAAATATAAGTGTAAAAAAGTATTAACATCGAGTAATAAGCTCGTTTATTTTTTTTAAACTTCTCCCACTTACGAACGTTTGCCGGATTTGAAATAAAGTTCATTCGAAGTCAATCCTCGGATCAATGAGTATATAACAAAAGTCAGAGACTATCTTTCCAATTAGGCCGAGAAAACTTTGAGTTAAAAGTAAACCCATCATAAGATCTGTATCCCTTTCTCTTACAGCTTCAAAACTTAAAAGACCCATCCCATCGATATTAAAAACCAACTCAATGAACAACGATCCAGAGAAAATTAAAGTTAAATTACTTCCGAAACCTGTGGCGATAGGAATGAGTGAATTACGAAAAGCATGATGAAAAATGGAATCCGAAAAACTTAGTCCCTTCGAAACCGCAGTCCTAACATATTCTTTAGCAATTTGATCGAGTAGACTGTTTTTCATGAGTAGTGTAAGAACAGCAAAACTTCCAACCACATAACAAATCACAGGTAAAAACATATGCATTAAGCGGTCTTTTACCTTTCCCCAAAAACTCAATTCTTCGTAAAAGTCTGAAACTTCGTGGCCCAATGGGAAAAAGGAAAAAACTTCTCCCGATGCAAATAAATACAAAAGTAACATCGCAAAAGCAAAAACAGGAAGTGAATATGTGAAAAAGATTATAAAACTAGAAATAAAATCAAATCGACTCCCTTCCTTTAATGCTTTTTGAATTCCAAGAGGAATACAAATTAAATAAGTCAGAAAGAAACCTGATAAACCAAAGAATAATGAAATGGGAAGTTTTTCTACTATGAGGTCGGATACTTTACGTGAGTGTAATCTTGACTCACCCAAATCAAATTGAACAATTTGTTTAAGCCAAAGTAAATAGGCAACTGGTGCTGGTTTGTCTAAATGAAGTCTTTGTTTGATGAGTTCAATTTCTTCCTGCGAAATTTGTTTGGTAGAAGCACCAGCTAAATTCCCAGAACCTTTTAGTTTTGCAATTTCGCTATTGAGTGGGCCACCCGGTGCAAAATGGGAGATCAAAAATACAAGGAAAGTGATTCCAAGTAAAGTAGGAAAGATAAGCAAAAAACGTTTTAGAAAATATTTCCACATGTCTTAAAACTCCCACCAGTCTTTTGACTTTTTGTAACCTTTCAATTCTAAATATCCTTTGGCTGATTTTTTTTGACTTAGATCTTCGGCCTCCACTCCACCTTCCCAATAGATTGTGGATGTGGTTTTACTTCCATCAAACTCTTGTTCATTGAAAATGGGAGAAACCTTCCATTCCCCACCAGGAAACTTGATTTTCCAGTGGAGTGGGTATTCTATTTTTGTAACAGGACTTTTCCAGTAATGTCCAATGGGTTCCATTTGGATTTGCCCAGGTTCTTTCCAGTAAGTGGTTTTTCCTTCAGGATTTCGATAGGTTCCAAAAATTTCAGGAAAAGCTGAGTTAGATTCTCGAAACCGAAAAAAAACATAATCTCCACCGAGACTGTCCGAAAGACAAATCCAATCCCAACCCGTTTCGCCTGTAGCAAGTGTAGGTAAGGACTTTGATTTTTTTTCGCTCCATTCGTGGTCCATCCAAGAAGTTCCAGAAACAATGGTTTCCTGTTTTCCGTTCAGAACTAAATGTCCTGTTGTGATAAGTCTCGGATAACTATAATAATACGAAAAGATATTGGGGTTTCTGTTCGACTTAATGGAAATACCATCTTTACCATGAACTAAAATCTTTCCGCTGCCTTTTAAGTCCAAATCGATACTCAAATTTTTTGATTTTGACCCAGCTGTTAAATGAAATTTATCTTTGGAAATAATATTTAAATGATAGTCTCCACTATAAATGAATTGATCTGAATAACCAGAAAGATCACCTATACTTCGTTTGATGGTCTGCGATGTTTTGTGTTTTTTATTTGAAAAATCAGAAATTGCAAAATGAACAGGAAAAATTTCGGCTTCCCAATCCGAATCATCAGAAAGTTTTAAACGAAAAAAAGACAATTCATATCCATATTGATTCCCGGTAGCAGACTCCAGAAAACCAACAAAGTAACACCATTCCAATCCGAATTCAGAATGAAAACTATGGTCTTTTGGGAAGGTAAAATGAAAAAAACAAAAAGAAAGGATTAAAATTTTTACTCTATTCATCAGGTAAAGATTCCCACTTCTTCTCAAGTGGTAGGATATGAAGATATGTTTCTTCAATTCGTTTCATTTTTTCAATTACATCTTTCATTTTTTTCTTTTGATTTAACTTTCGATACAACTGAGCCAGGTTATATAAATTAGATAGGTTAGAGTCATTAATGGAATGTGCTTTTTTCCATTCGATTTCTGCTTTTTCATACATTTCGACTTGGTAGTAACAATAACCAAGAACGGAATGTGATTTAAAATGATTGGTTTTGAATTTATTGTATGATTCCAACAAACTAATGGCTTTTTCAAAGTTTCCACTATACGCAAGAGCTTTCCCGTAAGAAAGTTGTGTGTCTAATTCTCGTGGCAAAATCTGGTGAGCTTGTTCATAAAAATCGACAGCTTCCGAGAATTGTTTTTTATGGTAAGCCTCATCACCCTTGGCCTTAATCAAATTAAATTCGGGAAGCATAGGTGAAAGTTGAAGTCCAAGTAAAGTGATATCATCCATTGGGTCTGTGCCCATTGTAAATTCTTTGTGATTGGTTAGAATGGTTTCCACAGTTTCCTGAATGGATTTCTCTGCACAAGATTCAATGATATGAATGAGTTTCTCTTCTCCAAAAGCTTTTCCCTTATCATTTTCTGCTTCCGTGAGGCCATCCGTGTATAAAAATAATTTATCACCAGGTTCTAGTTGGATCTGAAGGTCTCGGAACGTATCACCGGCATCGGGAAACATTCCAAGAAATGTTCCATCTCCTTCGCAGATCTCAGCTCGTTTGGTTTTCGCTCGGTAAAGAATAGGTCTTGGATGGCCTGCAACAGAATACAAAACCTTATAGTCATCGTGAATCAAAACATAAACACAAGTTGTATACCCTTGTTGTTTCACCAAATCCAAAAGTTCCCGATTGATTAATTTGAAAGTTTCTGAAGGTTTTGGTTTTTTAAAATTGGAAAATAATAACTTAGATAAGGCGGTGATAAAAGCAGCAGGGACTCCATGCCCTGAAACATCGCAAACCGCAACTCCCAACTTATCCATATTATATGGAAAATAATCATAATAATCGCCACTTACCTCTTGCATAGGAGTAAAGGCAGTCCAAAATTGGATTCCATTCCAGTCCGGAATGATTTCTGGGATAAGACCTTTCTGGATGTTTTTGGCAAGTTTTAAGTCCTTTGCCATTGAAAGTTGTTTTTTCTCCAACTCTTGTTTGAAAGATTTTAATACTTCTACAGCAGCTTCCAAATCACGATTTTCAATCGCTAACTCACGGGACTTTCCAACAACATCTTTGACATCCACAATCGAAATTTCTTCCAACTGGGAATCCATACGGGAGGTGACCATAACTCTATGCCGATGATTCACATCATCCTTGGTCAAACGAGAACGAGATAAAAACAAACTATCCTCTTCCCATTCCATTTCATATTCATTGGACTCAGCTCCGAAAAGAATATCTTCTCCTAACTCTTTGTGTGAAACATGGATTCCAAAAAGTCTAGTTTTGGTCATTCGGATCGTAAAAGTTTTTAGTTCAAAAAGTACGGCAAGGCCGTTTAACATACCTTGAAAAAAGACAGCGTCATACCATTTTTCTTGGTATTCCGGTAGGTACTTAAATACAAATATTACTTTTTGATTTGAAGTTGGTTTTACAGTCAAATAAACTACCCTCGTTAGGCGACCAATTAAAATAGGGAGTCTTTCGATCATCTCCCCCAAATCAATCCTAGAATCATCTAAAGGAAGCAATTCATAAGCATTGGTGATGAGACTTTCTGTGCCTAAATGGTATAAAATCCCAGATATATCGAGGGACTGGGAGACAGTTTGAATGATTTTATCTTCTAATTCTTGTGAGATCCAATAGTTAGGATCTTTTAGAATTCGATTGTAGATGGTATCATTTAAAATTTCTGGAAACGGGTTGGTATGTCTTGGTAGATGATATTCACGTTGATATACCTGCACAAGTCCTGAAACACGTTTCGATGATATTTCTCTTCCTGCGTGCAGTGGCAAAACCCTCCCTCAAGTTTCCTTTCGGTATGAGAAAAATAAATTTCAATCGATCCCTAGGCAATAGATTTTTCTATGGAGATATGATTTGGTATCTTCGTGTTTTTGGTGTATTTGTTTTAGTTTTTGCCGTGGCAATCTTGCGACAAAGTGGAACTCAAGTAGAAAGGACATGGGACGTCACAAACAAACAGGAACTTGTACAAAAAGTTCTTTATGACTCTTTCCAACCCAAGGTTTCTCGATTGCCTGTAGTAGGTGAAAGTTGGGAATCCAAAATTATGGGAGAAATGGTAAAATGCACTACAATCTCCTCCAATACACAAGGACAACCAGAGTTTCAAATTGCGGCAGAAGGTTTCAAACACTACCGGATCCTAAAGGAATCCTACCGGTTGGAAACGATTCAGAACGGCGTTCGCATCCATGGGAAATGGGAAATCGAAACCAATCCCAATCTAGTTTCCAAACTTCTTTTTCTATTTTTTAGCGATGCTGACCTAGACCATATCGCTTCTGGAAAACAAAAACTATTTTAAGAAATTTACTTCATACTTTCGAGTAAAACCGAAGCCATCACCATCACACCTTCACTGCGTCCCAAGGAACCCATTCCTTCGGAGGTAGTTGCTTTAATGGAAACACAATCTAATGGTAGTTTTGTGATACTTGCCAAAGACGCATTCAGCTCTGCCCGAATCGGATTGATTTTGGGATGATCTCCCACATAAGTACAATCTACGTTCACTAACTTGAATTTTTTCTCGGCAATTAATTCTAAACATTTATCGATGATCCGTGTGGATTTCATGTTGTGATACTGTGGATCTGTATCAGGAAAATGAACTCCGATGTCGCCAAGAGCCAAAGCACCAAGAATTGCATCAGCCACAGCATGTAAAACTACGTCGGCATCACTATGACCAAGAAGTGCAAACTCCGACTTTACCTCAACACCAGCCAAAACTAAAGGCCGAAATGGTTCATGGATTAATTTATGAAAATCGATTCCGTTTCCAATTCTAAACATAGATCCTACTTTTTATAACTCAATTCTAACATACGATTGACTGATTTTTGTGCAAGACGAATCACTTCTTCATCTAAAAAGATTTCAAATTGTTCCTTTAATAGTGCATCTCTTACTTTTTCCAAAGTAATTTTTTTCATGTGAGGGCAGGTTTGACATGTAGATACAAATTCCTTTTCAGGAAATTCAGCACGAAGGTTATCTCCCATCGAACACTCTGTCACAAGCATAATTTTATTTGTTTTGCTTTGTCTAATAAAATCAACCATCTGCGAGGTAGATCCTGAAAAATCGGCTTCTTTCACCACATCTTCATGACACTCTGGATGAGTGATTACAGTAAGCCCATCACTGAACAACCGCTTGGCGGACTTGATATCTTCAGGTGTGTACATTTCATGCACCATACAACGACCAGGATGTGAGATAATGGTTTTGGAAGTTTGGTTTTTTACATTTCCTGCCAAATATTCATCTGGTAAAAAAATGACGGTATCTCCTTCCACAGCATTTACAATTTGTAAAGCATTTGCAGAAGTACAACAAACATCTGTTTCTGCTTTTACTTCCGCAGAACAGTTAACATAAGTTACAACAGGAACCCCTGGGTATTTGGCTTTTAGGGCTTTAACGTCATCTCGAGTGATGGACTCTGCTAACGAACAACCTGCTTTGGGATCTGCAATCAGGACTTTCTTTTCTGGAGATAAAATTTTGGCAGTTTCTGCCATAAAATGAACTCCATTAAAAAGGATCATGGCCGCCTTTGTTTCTTTCGCCATTTTCGAAAGATATAAAGAATCCCCAATGATATCGGACACTCCCCAAAACACATCGGGAGTCATATAGTTGTGACCTAAAATTACAGCATTTTTTTCTTTTTTGAGTTTATTGATTTCTTCGGCTAACGGAAGAATACGTTCTTCAATTTCATGAGGAAGATAAATGGGGTTTAATTTTTGGACCAATTGGTCTTTAGTTACTAGTGACATATTGCACTCCTAAATGAATTTATTGAAACGGGTCAGAACTAAGTATGGTATTGGTTTCACTGAGTCCGGAATCGGCAGGGGGAACTTCATTTTCTAAAGACCCACATTTGTTGACATTTTCTCTGAATGTAATTTCAGCTTGAGAACTCCCTGTTCTTTGGACTTTGCGATAATCCGAATTGGAATTAAAAGAATTCTTGTTACAGCCCTTTGTTATATTATAAGTTAAGTTTATTTTTGTAAAACAATCGAAGTATAAAATCGCTACGGCGTCTGTATTTAATTCTTGCGGAAGGATCGCTCCCTTAACTTTAGAAATAAGTCCAGAACAAACGGCAGCACTAGAATCTGGAGCTGCCACACAATTTGCTTCTGATGAAATAAACCTTTGACAAGCCGAATCAATAGCTGTCCCTTGCGATAAGATCGAAGCTAACAGTTCCGCATTAGAATCTTTTTTCGATTTTTTTGTACAACTGCTTGCCCCAAAGACAATGCCTGTTAACAAAAAGAAAACCATTACTTTCCTTTTCATACTGATTCTACTTTCCCTCTTTTTGAGTGGACTTGTCTATATCCTTTTTCTGAAAAAAACCAACGAGGACCCCAAACAATCCTCCTATGACTCCCGATCTGAGGTCTACTGGCAGAGGTTACAAAATCGTCCCGAGGTTCTCATTGGTCCCGGTTACCCACAAGATTTACGTGATTTTTTAGAAACACTTCGGGGAAAAGAATCCTATCTTTGGAAGGGAGACAGAGATAGAACCTACGAGTATTTGCTCGAAACCTATCCCGACGAAAGAGCCCATGTTCTTTACGCTTTGTACGTTGCTTTTATGAATTGGAAGGAAAAAAGTTTGGAGTTGGAACAAAGTGAGGATCTAACTTCCTACGAAAAACTAACAGCCGTGAATCGTTTGTCCGAACAAATTTTTCCTCTTATGATTCGCAATCTCATTTTTCCCAAACATCCCACCACTCCTCCGGTTTTCCTCCTCTCCTATCTGGAAGATTATGTTCAGAAAAATCCCTACAGTTATTCCAGGGAAAGAAAACGAATCTTTCTAAAAAAAAAGAAGGAACTCTATCAAAGTGAAAAATGGGAAATCCAATCTTGGGAAAGCCCTACGTTTCTTCGCCAAGTAATAGAACTAATTTACTCCAGGGAAATTTTAGAAATGTCCGAAGAGGAAAAAACTTCTTACCGCAATGCAAAATTAGAGGAACTGAAAGCCGATTTTTGGAATTGACAAGACCTAATTGTATCCCCCATATAAATGGGGTTATGAAACAAATTCTTTTCTCCTTTCTCTTAGTAGGATTCTTATTCCAATGCAGTAGCAGTCCCAAACGACTCGACAATGCTGATGATTATATTTCCGACTCAGGTGGGCTAACTAGCCAGGAATTAGTAAAAGCTGCAGACAAACTTGCAGGTCAAATTGGGGAATACTTCAAAGAGAACCCACACGAAGAAGGTGTCTTTGTTGCTCACTTCCCTACCCGTAACGATACTTCGGAACAAATCCAAACAGAACTTTTTGACAATGCCTTTGTTTCCAAACTCATCAAAAGTAAAATTTATACAGTTCGAACCAAAACAAGAGAACAATCCCTCAACGAAATTCAGTTCAGTTTGTCCGGACTCACTTCCAACAGACTTTCCATTGGAAAACTTAAGTCTCCCAACTTCTTTGTTCGTTGTGACATTAATGAAAACATGTTCACTTCCAACGGAGAAAAAATTGTAGAGCAGTCCATCAACATCGAACTTGTAGAAGTAGAAACTACAATCGCAGTTTGGTCTGAAAAAGTATCCTATCGTAAATTAGCTGTTCGAGGAAATAAAGGGGTTAGTTGGTAACCCCCTAACCGTCATTTCATGAAAAAAACATTTCTCTTTCTTTCTCTTTTCATTCTCGGTTGTGCCAGTGATTATAACAAAATCATCAAAGCAACCGAGTCCGCGTATTATGGACAAGATTATGACTCTGCCATTCCCAAAATTAGAGAACTTTATGAAGGTTCTTCCAATAAAGATAAATTACTTTTTTTAATGGAAGCCGGTATGATTTTCCATACCAAGGGGGATTACGTAACTTCCAATAAAGTTTTCAAAGAAGCAGAAGACATTGCAGACAACATTAAAGTCAGTATGACTCGGTCTGGACTTTCGTTTATTTTGTCTGATAACGAATCTAATTATACCGGAGAAGACTTTGAAAGGGTAATGATTAAGTTCTATATTGCGAACAATTACCTTCTCCAAGGCGACATGAATAACGCTAAAATTTATTTTCGAAGATTAGACTTTGAATTAAAAGAAATGCGTTTTTTAGCACCAGAGTATAGACAAAACAATGCGGCTCGCCTAATTGATGCCTATGTTTCCGAAAAATTGGGCCGTTACAATGACGCAAGGGTTCAATATAAAAATATGGAACAAATCATTGGAAAAAGCCAAAACCTAATTGCCGACAGATATTTGTTAGCTGTTAGAGAAGGAGATTCCGGTGATCAATCAAGGTATGCAGCAGGTAGATCTAGTTTACAAGCATACAATCGTTCTATGCAAAAAACATCTCCAGAGAATGAAAAACTCTCTGAGGTAATCATCATCCACGAAGCAGGTAAGTCAGCAATCAAAATGTCCAGAGGAAAACTCATGGAAGATGAATACTTTGCTGTTGCTTTACGAGGTGCCGTTGAAATTGGTTTAACTGCAAAAGGTGCAGGTGCTTCTCTCGCGGGAGCTATTGCTGCACTTTCCATTGCAGAAAATCCTATTCCTATTTACAAAGAAAGAGATCCGAATGGTTCTCTTCCTAAAAAATATTATATCAATGGTGTAGATGTTGGTTATTCGGATATCATGAATAACTATTCTGAAACAGCCATGAATAACTTTAATGAAAGTTATAAAACTCTCATTACCAAGAACTTATCCTCTTTGGCTTTAAAAGTTGTGGCAGCAGTGATTGCCTCGGAAGCGATGGCCCGTGCCATTGAATCTGGTGGGAAAAACAAAAATAACGATTTAGTTTCAGGACTCATTCGAGTGGCTGCGGGTGCCGCTGCAGGCCTTGCGGTTTCACAAACCATTGCTCCGGACCTACGTTGTTGGAGAACCATCCCCGCAAACTTCCAAATCAAACGAATCCTTTTGGCCCCAGGAGAATATGACTTTAAGGTCGAATCTCCTGGTTCTGTGGTCACGGCAGCACCTAAAAAACTACTTGTCGAAGCCGACAAACCATTGTTTGTTTCCGTGCGCTCCTATACAAACTAACGAACAAAAACCAAGTTTAGGAATTTAAAAAACTTGGTTTAGTCGTTCTTTCTTCTTAAAAAAGCAGGGATGTCGTAGTCTTCTCCGTAGTTTTGAAACGGGGAAGATTGTTTCTGAGATGAAAATCCGCGATTGGATTGGCGAATGCTTCTAACCGAATCTTGTTCTTTTCCAAATCCAGAATCTTTTTCTTCCGACTTTCGGATGTATACCATAGGAGAAACAGATTCTTCTGAACCTACAGCCTTTTGTTCTCTTTGGTATTGTTTTCCTTTTTTATTAAATCCAGTCGCAATCACAGTGACTCGGATTTGGTCAGATAGAGACTGGTCTTCGTTCAGTCCAATGATGATATTCGCATCAGGATCTGCTTGGGCCGTAATGATTTGAGAAACTTCATTCCATTCATGAATGGTAAGATCATTTCCCCCAGTGACGTTGATCAGAAGAGATTTTGCCCCTTGGATGCTGGAATCTTCTAACAAGGTATTGTTGATGGCTTGTTCCACAGCTTCACTCACCCGGGTTTCGCCGCGACCTTCCCCTACTCCCAAAATCGCATCCCCAGTGTCCTTCATAATGGTTTTTACATCAGCAAAATCCACATTGATGATACCAGGATGGTTGATGATATCACTAATTCCACGAACACCGTTTAACAGAATATCGTCGATTACTCGAAACGCCATATCCACAGGAGTATTTTTATCCACAACTTGAAAGATAGAGTCGTTGCGAATGGTGATGAGTGTGTCTACATTTGCACGGAGTTGGTCAATACCAAGTTTTGCAAGTTCTGCTCTACGTTTCCCTTCAAAGGAAAAAGGTACAGTAACGACACCCACTACCAAACATTTCATTTCTTTGGCAATGGCTGCAATAATGGGAGCAGCACCTGTTCCAGTTCCCCCACCCATACCAGCAGTAACAAAAACCATATCTGCACCTTTTAAGGCAGAGACAATCCGATCTTTGTCTTCTAAAGCGGCCTTTTCTCCTAGTTCTGGATCTCCACCAGCACCCATCCCACGAGTGACTTTGTTACCTAATTGGATTTTTACATCTACAGGAGATTTTAATAATACTTGTTCGTCGGTGTTCATGACGATAAAGTCAACACCTGTCATTTTGGAATGAACCATACGGGTGACGGCATTCATTCCGCCTCCACCTACACCCACAACTTTGATAATGGCAGGGCTTGTTTTTTCTTCTTCTAGGTATAACATGGACATATCCTCAGAGATTATTCTCCATCCAACGACGAACCTTCTTCATCCAACCGTCTGAATCAGATCCGGAGTGCATGTTTCTTTGTTCTAAGTTTTGTATTTTTGAACTATATTTAATAAGACCAACAGCAGTTGCATATTCAGGGGAAGAGATTTTATCGACAAGTCCACTGAGCCCTGCAGGTTTGGCACGACCCACTGACAGGCGTAATACTTCTTCAGCAGTAGCTTCAATCCCTTGTAACAACGAAGTACCACCGGTAAGGATGACTCCTCCCGCCAAACTAGACTTAAATCCTGATCGCACCAGTTCATGATCAATCATTTCTAAAATTTCGCGAACCCTAGGCTCTAAAATTTCTACGAGTTCCTGACGAAAAACAGATCGGGATGGTCTTCCTGAAATGGATGGAATTTCGAATTTTTCGGTAGGATCTACCATATCAATTCTTGTGTGGCCATAACGTTTTTTGATAACTTCGGCCGTTTCCACCGTGGTTTTTAAACCAATAGAAATATCACTTGTGATATGGAACCCACCAAAAGGAACTACGGAAGAAAAAGCGATTCCTCCATCCACATAAATGATGATATCGCAGATTCCTGCCCCAATATCAACAACAGCGGTTCCTAAATCTTTTTCACCTGATGTGAGTATGGCTTCTGATGAAGCAAGGCTAGATAAAACGCGATCCATTTGCAAAAGACCTGCTTGTTCTACACAACGATCAATATTATTGAGTGCAGTGTTTCCGCAAGATACAATATGTACTTCTGCTTCTAAACGAACTCCCGTCATCCCAATAGGATCTTTGATGTTTACTTGGTCATCTACTTTGAATTCTTTTGTTAAGACATGGATAACTTGTTGGTCGTTTGGTACATGAACTGCTTGTGCTGCTTCCACGACTCGCATAATATCTGTTTCCGATACAATCCGTTCACGGTTAGTCACAGCAATAATTCCTTTTTCATTAAATCCATGTACGGATTTTCCGGAAACATTCACTACAACCGTATTTACTTCTTGGCCGGCCATAAGTTCGGCATCACCAAACGCTTCTATGATGGACTTTGTGGTAGTTTCTATATTGACGATAGAACCATTTTTGATACCAGCAGATGGATACACTCCGGTACCAATAATTTCGATTTCATGTTCCCCGAGAAGCCGCCCAATGACAACTTTTACAAGTGAGGATCCTAAATCCAAAGCTGTTATAATTGGTGCGTCATCATAACTCATATTAATGGTAAACGGCGTCCTCACCTCGTAAATCTATAGAAACAGCTTTGACAGCTTCCGATTCCATATATGCGAGGGACGCATATAATTTACGAAATATATTTAATTCTAACTTATCACCTAAGTATACTTTTATGGAGTTAGGTGATTTTAAATACAAGGTATAATTTCCATCACTTTCAGAGACAAGTTCTGAAATTCTTGATTTGAGTGTTGGGTATAAGGAAAGAGCCTGTCGCATTTCTTTGGTGATATCAAAAATCTGTCTGCCTTCTAGTTTGTTTTCCCCAACAGTGAACTGTCCACTAATCACAATTAAATGATCGGCTAATACTCGGTCTCTGGAAAGAATTTCCAGATTTTCATCCACTTCATACAGAGAACTTCCTACATGTATGACAAATTCGGCGACTTTCTCCTGTATGTTGATCATCAAAAAACCGTCGGGATCACGGGTGATTCTTACCTTACGAATCCTCGGATGATTCGAAAGTTGTTTCTCCCAATCCTTCCAATTCCCAATGTTTGGAGCTTTTGGATCCACTCCCAAAAACTGAAAGACCAGAGGAGGAGACAGAGCCACAAGACCTTGCCACTCCACACGCTCCACCGGTTTCACTGGTCTTGCCCAACGATAGATTAGTCCCAAAGCCAAAAGGCCCACAAAGACTAAAAGAATCGGAACCACACGCCCAAATCGTTTTTCTTTGATTTCTTGGGGGGTGTCAACCATATATTGATTATGTCACATAGTTAGGTTGTTTGGAAAGCATTTATCAGGAAGGTACAAAAAAAGGCCAGGCGAACCTGACCTTTCTCGCGAATCTCAAACTGTAGTTTGAGCTGCTTAGTTTTGTGCTACCTGCATGGATGCTGCGTGGAGATCCATAGAGATAGTTTGGTATTTTTTGGCGTCTTTTTCAAGAGCTTCTGCACGGCGAAGAAGTTCTTTCTTCTCGTTCATTTGGCTAAGAGCCTTACCACCTCGAGTAGATCCTGCTCTGTCACGAAGTGCCTGAGCCATCTCTACTTTTTCTTTTGCGATGTTCGCAAGGTATTCCGAAACGGCAGATTTTTGCGCAGGAGTGGTTGCCTGTTCAATCATAGCAGACTCCAAAAGCTCCAATCTTTCGCTTGTATCCAAAGCGTGTAGGTTTGCTGTTGCAAGTCCCATTGCCAAGATCCCTGTTGCGATTATCTTTGTTGTTTTCATGTGATCCTCTCTAGAGTGGGAACCTCTTTTTCCGATTCCCTATTTGTATTCTATGACTCTAAAAATCTTCTGAATGGGATTAAATTCAATCGGAAATTACCAAGAATTTCCCCAATGAGGCCGTAAAAAAGGAAAAAAAGAGAAATTTGGATTAAATTTAATCAAAACTTGATTAAATTTAATCTTTTGGGCCCATAATCAGGTTCGAAACAGGAATTCAGACGGTTCTCCCAAAATAAAAAAACCCTCCGTAGAGGGTTTTTCCACCTTTCCCAGAGGAGAAGAAAGGTTTTTGGTTAGTATTTGGTCTTTGTATAACTCAATTTTTTATTGAGGATGATGTCCACATTGGTCACTTCCCCCGGTTTCACATGGATTTCCGAATTTTCTAATTTCATTTCTTCCATGAAACTAGCCCGGATTTCATATTTTCCTGGTTTTAAGTTGGTGAACCAAAAGTATCCATCTTTGTCTGTAGTGACTTTGAAGATTTGGTTTGTGGAAACCACAGTCGGCATATAGATCGGGTGTTTTTCAATCGGGTTGTCTAAGGTTTTGTAAAACACTCGTCCTCGAATGGCACCAAATCCGTCCATGGAATTGATTGCATCTACTGTGACTGTTTGTTTCGGAATCACAGCCGCTGCTGTTTTGTAAATGGGATATTTATCTGCCCGAATCTCGATTTGGTGAACACCGGCTGGTAGGTTATCGATTTTCACATTATAAATATCACCCGGAACTAAGGTTCCGTTTTTGGAAATGGATCCCCAAATTTTTGATTTCTCAGTTGTGACTTGGGATACATATTCCTGGTCATCCACAAGGACTTTGATCGATCTGACTTTGTCTTCTGCAGGGGATGATTTTAGTTTTCCCTGTTTGTTGAGAAGGTCGTAAGGCGACTTGGTGGCCGCTCCCCCATAAGATTTATCTTTGATGATAGAAGTACGAATGAGGATACTTCCTGTTGTGATAGAAGGAGGTGCCGGTGGTTCCACTTCTGTGATGGGGGGAATGACCACAGTAGTATCGTTGGCAGGAGTGGGTTCCGGCTCAGGAGCTACAGGTGGGGGAGTTGTATTGTTATTATTCGGTGTTGTTGTTTCCACAGGTGTGATCGGAACGTTAATCACAACATTCGGTGGTTTTGGTGGAGGATTTTGTGGTTTTGGAGAACCAGACAAAAAGATCCCCGCCGCATTCCCGGAAACTTGGGGAGTCTGCTCATGGTTGAACTGACGTGCCATTTTAACGGTTTCTTCTTTTGCCACAAAGAAGGCTTCGAGAGCCGTCACAACACTATCGTTATTGAGATCCGCTTTTTCTAAGGCATTTCCAAAGTTATAAGTAAAAATACCGTGGTTGATGGTCCCCCCTACTTCAATGGAAGTTTGGTCATCATCGGAGGAAGAAATGACCGCTTTGTCTTGGAAAAAATAATCTTCCGCATTTTGACGCACCACCCCGTCATTTCCTTGGGCAATTGGAATCTCTGCTGCACCTCGGGTATTTTTTCCTTTTTTAGCAATCCCACCTGAATAACAGCAGTCCATCACAAGGACGGTTTTTTGGGATTTGATATCTGTTAAAAATTCATTTAGTTCTTCATCGGAAATATGTGGGCGATCATAACAAATGAGGTAGTTACGCATTCCATTTTTTGCCTTCGCATCTTTCATATACATTCCGTGGCCGGAGAAATATAAAAATACAGAATCTTCTTTTCCGACAACTTTACCCAATTGGGAAATCGCATTTTTTACGTTGTCGCGAGTGACCATAGAACCTAACAGGACTTTGATATCCTTGAAGTTTCCTTTTTTTTGGATTTTATCTTTTAAGAAATTTGCGTCTGCTTCACAAAGATTTAACTCAGGGATTTTTGCCTTGTTCCCTTTGTAGTTAGTTCCAATAAACAACGCATAGCGGTTCTGCCCAAACACCGGTAATCCGATGAGATAGGCCGTTAGAATACAAACAAATATGTTTCGAAACGAAAACATGATTGGGTTTCCTCTTATCCGGATGAAGTGCCTTATTCTCCCTCACCAGAAATCGGAAATCAATTGGATTTTTCTTTCGAATGCAAAAAACGAAACACCTGAGGAAGAACCGAATTGCGAAATTCTTCGTTTACTCGTTTTTCTCCCCGGCAGTCGTAATGAATATTATCTACAAACCGGTCACTCGGGTAGGAAGATTCGGGAAAGAAAAAGAGTTTGGCCTCTGGATTTTCTCTAAAAAAAAGTTTTAAATCGGCAAGTAGGTCCTTAGATTCCTGGGACTCTTGTTTTTCCAAAATCCAAGGCATATAAACCAATCCAAATTCAATCCCTTGTGCTTTTGTGTATTCGATCAATTCTTTCAAAACGATAAAGTCAGGTTTTTCATAGACATAAGGTTTTGGATTTTTTAATTCCTCATCCAATTCTTTTCGAATCATATCTTTGGAAAATAAAACAAGTTCTGGTTTCAATCGATTGGAAATATTATACTTTCCGAAATGACGAGTGATTTGGTCCTCGATCGTAAGATTGTCCTCTAATTGTGAAGAAGCAGGTTTACAAAGTCCCGCTTCTACATTTTCACAAGACTCACAAAAGAGAGATTTTTCTTTATAGCTTTTATCTACTTTCCAATTGGTTTGGCTTAGAGCGTTGCGAATGGCTCCATGAAACCTGTAAGATTGGTATAACAATGGTGCTGCTTTGGAAAGAATAAACAACCTTTCCACACCAGAATATTGTTCGGAAAGTTCTGCAAAGGTAAATTGGTGGAGGTATCTGTGACCAAAAAATTCCCAAAGGATTTGGTTTGCATCTTCCTGTTTTCCACTGTAACTAATGATATTGTTAGGAGTGGGTGTCCGAAAAAAATTCTTTTCGATTCCTTCGTTCCACCGGCGATTCATATAAGCAGAAATGGATTCGTTTTCTTTTACCGACTTAGCATCGGGATCATAAAGGGGAGGGCCATATCCCGTAGAATATAACTTAGGCGATGCGGCAAACAAAACCATTTTTGGTTTGGTATTTCCCTTTTTTAAATATTTGTCCAAAAAGAAACGATAGTATTTTGGGCCCATTGCAGGCAAACTATGATTATAAACAGAATATTCCGTCTCGGAATCTTTTGGATACCCAGCAAGGGCCATTGATCTGGAATCACCTAACACGATGATGTCGGCATTACCCTTTCCCGATTCGACAAAATTTTTCTTTAAGTTTACAAAAAAGATTTCGGGTTGTTCTAAATAATGGATTCCAAAAAATCGCACCACAAGTTCCAAAATCAAAAAAAATAAGAGGGAAATACCAATTCCTAAAAATTTAGAACGCAAAGTAAATTACCTCCTTTCCAAAAATCCCACGAGTGAGAATGAGAAAACCCATAAATGACAAGAGGAAAGCTTGAAACAAAGGATGTATTTGAAAAATCCAATATCTTTCTTTTTTAAAATAGGTAATCCCATCTAAAATCAAAAGTGGTATAAAGATACGGAAGTATTCACCTAAAATTCCAACCATATCTTTGATATTGTTATTTGGATGAAGATCCCAATTCCAAAAAGAAAGAAATTTTTTCATATAAAGAAACATCATTTGTGCATCATAAGAACGGAATGCAATTCCACTAAAGGCAACCAACATATAAATCAAAACCCGGCTAGATGTCCCCGAAAGAATACTGAAAAGTTTATCTGTTAAGGTTGGTGATTCAGTAGATACTGGTTCTGTTTTTTCTTCTTTCTTTTTAGCAAATCCTACTAAATAGACAATGGTATACACACCTTGCAAACATCCCCAAGCGATAAAGGTCCAATTGGCTCCGTGCCAAAGTCCCGATAAGAAAAAGATAATAAACAAGTTTCTATATTGTGCAAATTTTCCATATTTACTTCCCCCTAAGGAAATATAAATATAATCCCTAAACCACCTATTCAGTGTTACATGCCATCGATTCCAAAATTCCGTTGGCGTTTTAGAAAATTCGGGAGTTTCAAAATTTACAGTGAGTGTGACACCAAGAAGTCGAGAGATCCCAAGAGCAATAAAGGAATACCCTGCAAAGTCACAATAAATCTGAGGCAAAAATAAAACGGCCCCAGCAAAAATTTGGGATCCATCTAAGGTTTGAATGATTTCTGGATTTTGAGTGTATAAAGATTTACCTGCAAGGAATACTTGGTCTACATAAGTTGCTAAATTATCAGCAACATACACCTTCATAAAGTAACCTAGCAAGATGTCATATAGTCCTTTCTGAACTCCGTCTAAAGTAGGAAACTTTGGTTTTTTTAATTGAGGCAGAAGGTCCTGTGCTCTTTCGATCGGTCCTGCCACCAGTTGTGGAAAATAATTCACAAACAATGCAAAATCAAAAAAGTCTCTTTCTGCTTTGATTTGTCTGCGAAACACATCGATCGTATAGGACATGGTTTGGAAGGTATAAAAACTAATTCCCACAGGAAGGATGATATTTCTAAGTAAATAGGTATTGGAATTGGTGGCTTCCGTAGATCCCAACCATAATGCTAATTGGTTCCATGAATCAATGAGGTTCACTGCGAAAAAATCGTAGTACTTCATGGTAAAGAGTAGGCCCAAGTTGGCTATGATGGAAACTGATAGATAGAGACGGCGACGAATTTGGTTTTCTGAACCTTCGATGAGAATGGCCGCACAATAATCAATGATGGTGCTAATGAGAATGAGTGTGAGAAAAAACCATTCCCACCATCCATAAAAAAAATACGATGCAAGAAGTAACCATAGGTTTTGTGCGCGGTATGCCCATTTCTGTTTTCCGGCAAACCATCCGAATCCCAAGAAGATCGCATACACGACCACAAAGAATAACAAAAAGACAAAGGTATTAAAAAGCATCGGTCTTCGTAAGTATTTCCAGAACGCTGATTCTGTAAAATTGAAAAAATGAGGGTAAAATGGGGAATCTTATCGTTGACCCGTTCGGATTTGCAGAAATCTTGAGAGTTACCTTGGATCTACATTCGGAACTCAAAGCCAAATTCGGTTTTTCGGAATTTCGCCCAGGCCAAGAAGAGGCCATTCGTTCCGTTTTGAATGGCGAAGACACTTTAGCAATTTTGCCTACAGGTGCTGGAAAATCTCTTATCTACCAACTTCCTGCTGCTATCCAAAAAGACAAACTAACGCTAGTTATTTCCCCACTCATTGCCTTAATGAAAGACCAAACAGAGAGTTTACTTGCCAAAGGAATTCCTGCTGCTTTTTGTAATTCCACTCAAGATGAAGTGGAACAAATGACCATCCTTGCTAAATCGGTGAAAGGAGAAATTCGAGTCCTTCTTGTTTCTCCAGAAAGAGCACTTTCCAATGGATTTCTTCGTATCTTTCGAGAACTAAATTTATTTGCTCTTGTTGTGGATGAAGCCCACTGTGTTTCGCAATGGGGCCATGACTTTCGTCCCGAATACCGCCAAATACACGTTTTGCGGGAGCGTCACCCTCGTCCCCATTTCCCTATCCTGGCGCTAACAGCCACAGCCACTACAAAAGTGCAATCCGATGTGCAAGCAGCACTGGGGATGAAATCTCCTAACGTGGTTCTTTCTACTTTTTATAGACCCAATTTAAAATTCAGTGTGGAATATCCTGCAGCCGAAAGGGACAAAGCCGATAGACTCATCGAACTATTAGAACCCTGGAAAGATGGAAGAAAATTTCCGGGTCGTGCGATTGTTTACTGTGCCACTCGGAAAAAAACTGACGAAGTGTATGATCTACTAAAAGACTTTGGTTTCTCTGTGGGAAAATATCATGCCGGCAGAACAGATGGAATCAGGGAACGAACTCAAAATGCATATACTTCTGGAAAAGTACCCATCCTTGTGGCTACCAATGCTTTTGGGATGGGGATGGATCAACCTGATGTTCGTTTGGTGGTGCATTACCAAGTTCCTGCATCTTTAGAAGCCTATTACCAAGAAGCTGGTCGTGCTGGAAGAGATGGATTGGATTCGGAATGTGTTTTGTTTTTTAAAGCGGGTGATGTGGCCACACAAGCCTTTATGTTATCCAAAGAAACAAACTTCAAAGGGGGAGATACTCTTCTCAAATACATTAAGGAATATGCAAACAAAGAAGAATGTAGGCAGGTTCAACTTTGTTCCTACTTTGGTGAAACCATTTCTCCTTGTGGAAGTTGTGATATTTGTACTGAGGTGGGAACCAACCTCCATCGTTCTCATTTTTTAAAATCAGAAGCGGCCAAAGTCCAAAAGAAAAATGAAAAAAGAGATTATCCTCTCTCTGATTGGGAAGAAGAAACCATTCAGAATTTTTTAAAAGAACATCCTGCCGTATTTGGAAAAACCATCATCGCCAAAACTCTTGTAGGCAAACGTACAAAAGATGTCCTAAGATACAGGATGGAAAGAAATCCTTTCCACGGAAAATTGGATGGAATTCCAGAAGAAGCAGTGATCGCAAAATTAGAAACTTGGGTGGAAGAAAAAAAAGTTTTGGTGGCCGGAGCCAAATACCCCAAACTCTATTTACCCAATTTTGTAAAAACTAAATCTCGAACTACATCATCTAACTCTGATGATACGAATTCTTCACCATCGAAATTAAAAAAACCACCTACACTCAATTCTCAAATTTTAAGAGAACTTATGAATTACCGAGACAGGAAAGCAAGACAACTCAAATGGAAAAAGTTTATGGTGTTTCAAAATCCTGTCCTCAAACGAATTGCAGAAAGAAAACCAAGAACTCTTTCGGAACTGGAAGCCACAAAAGGTGTAGGACCGGCAAAAGTAGAACGCTTCGGAAATGATATCATTGAAATCTTATCCAAGTGGGACTAATTAACATTTTTTCCTAACTGTGTTAGAATTTATGAACAAAGTTCTAAACCCACTTGAGAACTAAGTAAATTCCCTTGAAACTTTCCATGACTCTTAGAATCTGCAGATTCATAGGGGCAAAATGGAAAAAATTGCAGGAAAGATCGTCACTCATGAAAGGGAATTTGAAGGTACAATTGAATTTGATTCAAGTACTGGACTCATCACAGGAGTGAGAGAAGGTATTGATCCTGATGCACATCAGTTTTCTGAAGGTTCGGTGATTTTTCCCGGTTTTGGTGATATTCACATCCATGCAAGAGAAGATGTAAGTGGAAAACATACTTACAAAGAAGATTTTGTTTCAGCGGGGAATGCTGCCATCAACGGCGGTGTGATTCATGTGGCTGATATGCCAAACAATCCTGTTCCTCCCATTGATGATGAGTCATACTCCGCCAAACAAGCGCTCACCAAAAAAGCTCCTATTCATATCACCTTGTATGCAGGCATTGGCCCTCATACCAAACCTTTGGAAAAAAAAGTTCCCTATAAAGTGTTTATGGGCCCATCCATTGGAGAATTATTTTTTCATGACAATGCTTCTTTAGAAGAAGTGATCAAACACTACGAAGGCCAAGACATTAGTTTTCATTGTGAAGATCCAGAGATTCTCGTGGCCAACCAATCACAACCCACACATGAAAAAAGACGTCCCAAAGAAGCAGAAACCGTAGCTACTGATTTTGCTTTGTATTTAATCGAAAAATACAATTTGAAAGGAAAACTCTGTCATTATTCTACAAAGGATGGTCTTTCAAAAATCGTCGCAGCTAAAAAAAGAGGAGTGAATGTGACTTGTGAAGTGACACCCACTCATTTGATGTTTGATACAGATATGTTAACAGAAACCAATCACAAATGGTTTCAAATGAACCCACCACTTCGTGGTAAAGAAGACCGTGAAGCAATGGTCCAAGGAATTTTAAATGGACATATCGACTACTTAGCAACAGACCATGCCCCGCATTCCATTGAAGAAAAACAAAAAGGGACAAGTGGAATCTCCCAACTGGATACGTATGGGTTATTTGTAACCTATATGATACTCAAACTAAACATTCCGATGACTACTGTAGCAAAAATTTGCGCCAAAAATCCGGGAGAGTTCGTAGCACCTTACTTACCCGACAAATTTGGGAAGGGTGTTGGAATTATTAATCAAGGTTATGCGGCGAATTTTTCTGTCTTAAATTTAAAAAAACCAGTTGAATTTAAAAAATCAATGGTTAAAAGTAAGTCCGGTTGGTCACCCTTTGAAGGATTCCAATTTCCTGGATCTATCGAAGCAGTTTACTTTTTAGGCAAAGAAATACATGCAAAATGAGCCATTAGGCAGTAATATTCTCTCCGGACTCACAGTTAAATCGCTCCTCGCCGAATATCCAAACAGTTTTCAAGTCATGGATTGGGAGGGAACTTTTATTTCCGTTACCGAAAGATTTGCCAAGTTTCTTGAATTTTCTCCAAAAGAGATTGCCGGTAAGTCAATTCTTGATTTTACACAAGAAGACGATAAAGAAAATACAAAATATACTTTTGATAGTTTGGGTGAGAATCCGAATATTTTAAATTTCGAAAACAGGCTCGTTACAAAATCCAAGGAAGAAGTTTGGATCATTTGGTTACTCATCCCATTACGAGAATCAAAAATCATTTTGGCTTTTGATCGGGATGTGACCATTCAAAAAGATATATCTTTTGAGTTCCTTCTCCAACAACAAAAGTACAAATCTATTTTTGATAACTTACCTATGGGCATTGCCATCACCGATGAAAAAGGTAAAATTGTAGAAACAAACAAAACAGCCAGAAATTATTTTAACATTCAAGATGGAGAACTTTTAAACAGAACTTTAAACATTCGAAAGTATACTCTTATCCAACCCAATGGAAATAAAATTTATCCACGTAAATCAAGTCTTATGCGTGCACTTCGTCACAAAGAAGTCATTCGAAATATGGAAATTGGTCTCATCAAAGAAGATAAAATTACTTGGTTTGATATTTTAGCGACTCCAATTCCACTTGAAAACTTTGGACTTGCCGTTGCCTTCCTCGACATCACACAAAGAAGACATGCAGAAGAAAAAATTGCCTATATGGCTTTTTTTGACCAACTAACAAACTTACCAAATCGTAATTCCCTTATCGACAAACTATTTCCTATTTTTGAAGAAGCAAGAAGACACGGAAATCTAGTTGGAATTCTTGCGATTGATTTGGATAACTTCAAAATCATCAATGATTCTCGAGGCCATGACTTCGGTGATAAAATTATCAAATTAGTTGCCTACCGAATTAGAGAAAGCATTCGCGTTTATGATTTGATTAGTAGACAAGGTGGAGATGAATTCACCGTTGTATTACCCGATTTATCAAACGAAAGAGATGCTGCGGTAATTTCTGAATCAATTTTAGATGCGATGACACATCCCTTTGTGATTGATGGGGAAAGAATTTTTGTAAACATATCCATCGGGATCGCACTTTATCCAACAGATGGAAAAGACTCCAACACACTTTTCAAAAATGCAGACAGTGCACTGAACTTGGCTAAATCCCAAGGTAAAAACTGTTATGTATTTTTTACGGAAGAACTGCAAACCGTTGTGGCGGAACGATTAGAAATCGAAAACCGAATGCGAATTGCCATCATCGAAAATCAATTTACTTTGATGTACCAACCTAAAATAGATCTTTATACAAAAAAACCAGTGGGTGTTGAGGCTCTGATACGTTGGCGTCATCCAGAACGAGGACTTATTTCTCCTAACGTATTTATTCCTATCTCTGAAGAAACAGGAATGATTTTAGCCATCGGGGAATGGGTGATTAAATCTGCCATCCAAACTATGCGAATTTGGAAAGATGCAGGGATAAACGATGTTTCTATGGCTGTAAATATCTCCACCAAACAGTTCAAACACGAGAAATTGATTTCTACCATCGCAGAAAATTTAAAACTTTTTAAAGTGGATCCACACGACTTGGAAGTGGAACTTACTGAAAGTTCGGTAATGGAAAACGCTGACGAAGCGGTTCGGACCATGCAAGAAATTCGGAAACTAGGTGCGAAAATTGCCATTGATGACTTTGGAACTGGCTACAGTAGTTTGGGTTATTTGAAAAAACTACCTATCTCTTCCTTAAAAATTGACCGCTCGTTTGTGTCTGAAATCACTTCCGACAAAGATTCAAAAACCATCATTCATGCAGTTTCCAACCTAGCGCATAACCTTGGTTTAATTGTAGTCGCCGAAGGGGCGGAAACGGAGGAACAAGTAAGTTTACTTGCAGAAAGTGGTGTGGATCTGATTCAGGGGTTTTTCTTTGCTAAACCGATGACTTCCGAGGATTGCCTTCATTTTCTGAAGACAGAACTTGGAATTTCGGATTGACCCGTTCGGTTTCCCACCGTTTCTATCAATTAAGGATTTCACTTGAAACTTTCAGTTGATTGGTTAAACGAATTTACCCCGCTCTCCCAGGTCCCATTCGAAAAGGTTCTGGAAAAAATTAATACATCCATTTGCGAAATTGATGATGTGGAAGAATTTAAAGTCCACCTATCTTCAGTTATCACAGTCAAAATCAAATCACTGGAAAAACATCCGAATGCAGAAAAACTGCAAACCACCATTGCTACAGATGGTTCTAAAGATTACCAAATTGTCACTGCAGCAACGAATGTAAAAGCCGGAGACATCGTTCCTTTGGCTCTACCAGGAACCAAATTAGATGGAAAAGAAATTTTAGATTCGGAACTAAGAGGGGTCCGTTCGCAAGGCATGTATTGTTCTGAAAAAGAATTGGGACTGGCTCTCGAATCCTCTGGAGTTTTAATTTTTCCTGCAGATACAACTCTCGGAATTTCTGTTCGCAAACTTTTTTTATGGGAAGATACCATTCTCACAATCGATAATAAATCCATTACACATAGACCCGATCTTTGGAATCATTTTGGATTTGCTCGTGAACTTGCCTCCCAACTCCAATTGCCTTTAAACGATTTTCCTTTCCAAGCAGATATAAAATTAGAATCAGGAAATGACGGACTTACGGTTACAGATTCAGAACATGCACATGCATATTACGTTTGTTCCATTCAAGATGTAAACATAACCCCGTCCAATCCTAAAATCAAATCAAGACTTGAAAAATGCGGTATTCGTTCAATTAACAATGTTGTAGATGTTTCCAATTATCTTTTATTGGAACTTGGACAACCCACCCATTTTTTTGATCGTGAAAGATTACAATCTACAACCTTCTCTGTGATAAAATCTAAAGATGGTGACACATTTCCTCTGTTAGATGATACATCGCCTAAATTACAAAAAGATCTCCTACTCATTCAAAATGGAAAAGATCCTGTTGCTTTAGCGGGGGTTATGGGAGGAAAAGATTCTGCTGTTATCGATTCTACAAAAAATATAGTAATGGAATCGGCAGTTTTCAAAAGAGAAGATGTTCGTTACACCATTCGCAAAACCAATATCCGCACTGAATCTGCGGTTCGTTACGAAAAAGGATTAGATAGTTATACTTGTTTGCCTGTCATTAAACGTGCCGTGCAACTTTTAAAAGAAAATGGAAATCCAAAAATTAAAGTATTTTCACCGCAAGGATTCAACCATACTGAATCAAAATCAGTTACGATCAAAACCAATCTTAGTTTCCTACGTCATAAATTAGGAAAAAATATTTCACAAAGTGAAGTTACAGAAATCTTAAAACGACTTGGATTTACTGTTACAAACGAAGGTGAAGAGTTAACAGTTCTTGTTCCTAAATACAGACAAAACTATGATGTCACCATTCCTGAAGACCTTGTGGAAGAAATTGGAAGGACTATTGGATATGCATCCATCCAAACACAAGCACTTTCCATGGCAGTGGAAACACCGATTCGAAATCCATTACGTGAATTAGAAAGAAGAGTTAAAAACTTCCTGGCATTAGAAATTGGATTTAACGAAGTATATAACTATTCTTTTGCTTCACCTACAGATGCAAAATTAGAAGCAACTTTAGAAAGTTCTTCACTAAAAATTGCAAATGAAATGCCCGACGAACACTCATTACTGCGAAATAGTTTATATCCAGGTTTAATTAAACAAGCGAAACTCAACCAAGACCGATTTGATTCCATTAATCTATTTGAATTGGGAAGAACTTATCATAAAGAGGGAAAAGGTTCAGAATTAGCAGAAGAAAAACGTTGGATGTCTATTCTTTCCCTCTCCAAAAATAAACCCAATGACCTAACAGCGGTGGAACTGGAGTTTCTACAATTAAGAGAAACCATCTCCGAACTTTTTCAATATCTGAACCTTCCAAAATTCCAATGGTCTAAAACTACCAGAAATTATTTCCATCCGAATGCAGCACTTGTTCTTTCTTATGAAGGCAACGAAATTGCAGAATTAGGGATTCTTCACACGCGTTATGCGGATGAATATGACTTAAAACGTAGGGCCATTTTATCCAAAATCAATATGGAATTATTAGTAGAAATTTGGGAAAAATGGGGAAGAAATTCACATTTTATTCCACCATCTAACTTCCCTCAAGGCCAACTTGATCTTTCTTTACTTATGAACGAAAAAGAGGCAACGGAACCTTTTGCGAACTTAGTCAAAACAATGAATATTCCAGAACTTGAATCCGTTTTTGTTCAGACCATCTTCAGAGGAGAATCTGTAGGAGAAGGAAAAAAATCTGTCACCTATCGATTTCAACTTATGTCCTATGATAAAACCTTTACGCAAGAAAGGTTTAAAGAACTTTCCGATTCGCTTGTCGAAGCGGCCAAAGTGAACGGATACAACTTAAGATAAAATTGCTTTGACAAAACCCGATTTTTATCGGGTAATCATCCGAGTTTATGCGGATACTCCTAACAGTCATTTTGTCGGGCCTACTTCTTTCTTGTTCACGATTGGAAATTCAAAAATCCATTACGGATGACAGTTTTGTTCCGCAAAAAATTGATTATGCCATTGCGACAAACTTAGAAACTAATTTTCAAAAACTTAGATGGACACCTATCTTTAAAAATAACTTAAGTTTAGGTTTTCAATCGGAACATGTTTACCTACGAATCAAGGCAATCAACCCAACACCAGTTAATAAACTCATACTCGATTTAGGAAATCCACATCTTGATATGGTTCGTGTATATGAGGAAGGGAATCCAGAACCGTTAAAAGAAGGCGGAGATTTTATAGCACATTCGCATTGGGATGCTTTTTCCAAATCAATTGCCTTCGAATTAGATTGGAAAGAGAATGAAACCAAAACATTGATTTTAGAAACGAAATCATCATCCAACATTAGTTACTTAATCCGTTTTTATTCAAAGGAAACATTTTACTTAAAAGAAAATTTAGAAAATACCATACTAGGTTTTTTCTATGGGACCATATTTATAATGGTCATTTACAATTTATTTATCTTTTTTATACTGAAAGAAAAAGCATATATCACCTATTCCATTTCTATTTTTTTTAACCTTATGTTACAGATGTATTTAAATGGAATTTTAAACCAAATATTCACTTTAGATCACCCAGAAATTCACAATCGGATTGGAAGTATTATTGTAACTTGTTCGGCTCTTTCGGGTTGGACATTTGCACAACAAACTTTAAACCTTAGAGAGTTAAATCCTTGGTCGCATCGTTTGATCCAATCCTTAAAAGTTATAGTTCTGTTTTATATTTTAATTCCTTATTCTTATTTACCCATTGACATTGCGGTTCGTTTGGGAAATTTGATTGCTCAAGTATTTGTGGTATCGGTGCTTCTTGTAGCCATTGTAAATTATAGCACTGGAAATAAACAAGCTAGGTTGTTTCTCATAGGATGGGGTACATTACTTTTTGGAATTCTAATGTATACTTTGATGCAAAATGGAATTCTACCAGTGAATGTATTTACAATCTACGGAAACCAAATTGGTTCTACATTAGAAGCGGCCATTCTTTCGTTAGCCCTTGCCAACAAAATTAATGAATTAAAAGAAGAAAAATCCAAAACACAAGCAGAAGCTCTCGTTACACTTGAAGAGAAAGTAAGAGAAAGAACCAAAACTTTAGATGAATCTTTAAATTTGATTAAAAAAGATTTGAATGTTGCAAAAAAAATTCAAAAAACTTTATTCTCAGATATTAAAACAAGTGATCCAAGAATTCACTTTCATTCGTTCTACCAGTCAATGTCAGAAGTTGGTGGCGATTTTTACGACCTAACACAAGTAAAACCTGACTATTATCGGATTTTTGTAGCAGATGCCACAGGTCATGGAATCCAAGCGGCTCTTATCACAATGGCAATTAAAGCAGAATACGAATCACTCAAAATGATTTATGATCATCCTGATGATTTAGTCTTTCACATGAACCAAATATTTATCAATAAATATAGTAATATTCAAACTATATTTACTTGTTCCGTTTGTGATATTGATTTAAAAAACAAAATGCTCTTTTATGCTTCGGCAGGACATCCAGACCAAATTCATCAACGAATTTATGATATAAAACTCCTTCCAAGAACTGGAAAAATTATCGGACTTATGGATCATACCCAATACCGACTCATTGAACATCAAATTGAAGAAGGTGATCGTATTTTTCTTTTTACTGATGGAATTTTTGAACAATTTAACGAAGAAAAAGAACTTTTTGGTGAAGATCGTCTGTATGAAATTTTAAAAGAGAACTTAAAGATGAGTTTGGATCATACAATGGCAAAAGTACTAAGTGAACTAACATCGTTTACAGAAGGTGCTGCAAAACAAGACGACATCACATTTATCGGTTGCGAAATTCAAAGTCTAAGTTGACTTTGATACCATGTCCTATTCCGAAATTCCCGTTTTCGCAAAACCATTCATTCACCCTGCCGCCACAGCCTTTGGTATGATCGAATATGGAACTTCTGTTTCCTTATGGCCTGGAGCTGTAGTCCGAGCCGATATGAATACCATTAAATTAGGAAATTACGTCAATATCCAGGACAATTCCACTTTACATACCGATAGCACAAGCCCCATCTCTATCGGCGAATGGACATTAGTTGGTCATAATGTAATGATTCACGGTTGTAAAATTGGAAAAGGAGTTCTTGTTGGAATTGGTTCTATCGTTCTCGACAATGCAGAAATTGGTGATGGGTCTCAAATCGCAGCTGGTTGTATGATTCGTGGTGGGAAAAAAATTCCTCCACGTTCTCTTGTAGTTCCCAATGGTTCTGATATTAAAATTTTTCCTGGCAAAGCGAAACCAGAACTAACCGTAGCTGGCTGCATTGAATACGCACATTTATCGGTTCGTTTTGAAAAAAATATTTTTGTCCCCTTTCAAAAGGAAGAAGAAGTTCATTTTGTAAACCAAGCCAAAGAAATTATAGAAAAGTTAGGTATCTAACTTTTGAAACAAACAATTCTTATTGCCTAAACCTGAATCCTTTTATGAAAAAAATTATAAATAAACTGCAAGTTCTTGGGATTTTTTCCATCACACAAACTGTATTTCAAATTGGAACCGTAATGATTATGGCAGTTTCGGCTCTCGCCGGACAAACCATTGCACCTTCCCCCGAATCTGCTTCCTTGCCAATTTCTTTTGTTGTTTTAGGAACACTCATTGGTCTTGTGCCTGCTTCTCGATTGATGAAATGGAAAGGTAGCAAATTCGGTTTACTCACAGGAACCCTCATTGGAATTTTTGGTGCAATCCTAGCCTCCTATTCCATGTATGAAAAAAACTTTATCCTTTTTTCCATTGCACATTTGTTATATGGTTTTCATCAAGCATTTGTCCAATACCTACGTTTCGTAGCTATGGAATCAGTACCTACGCATGATAGGGCAAATGCTCTTTCATGGATATTGGTTGCAGGAATTCCTGCGGCTTTTTTGGGTCCACTGGCTGGACTCCAAGGAAAAGAACTTTTTCCAAACTCTTTATATTTAGGATGTTATTTAATTTTAATCTCTAGTTTGTGTTTACAGTTTTTCTTTATTTTATTTTTACCAACACCTAACAAAGAAATATCGAATTCTTCAAAAGACAATTTAGATCTTTCACCAAGATTAGTTGCTCGGCCTTTTTCTTACCATATCCAAAATTTAGGACTCTGGGTATCTATTTTAGCAACTGCTTTTAGTTTTGGACTGATGGCTATGCTCATGTCTGCAGTTCCCGTGGCAATGAAATCACATGGCCACGAAATGCATGCTTCAACAAAGGTTTTACAATGGCATGTGTTAGGAATGTACATTCCTTCTTTTTTCTCAGGTCAATTGGTTCGTAAAATGACAGCTCCTTATTTGATTCTTTTAGGAATCTTGGTGATGGGACTCGAAAGTTTTGCCGCCTTACAAGGTACAGACTTTTTACCCTTTGCTCTGGCACTGATTTTACTTGGAATCGGTTGGAATTTCATGTATGTAGGTGGAACAAACTTACTTGTAGAACAATACCATCCTTCAGAAAAAAACACAATCCAAGCCGTCAATGATACCATTGTATATTCGTTTGCGATCCTCTCTACCTATAGCGCAGGTTATTTGGAGCATAAAATAGGTTGGTTATCTCTCAATTTAGTGAGTATCCCATTTTTGGTATTAGTTGCTATTTTTACAATGTATTACATACAAACCAAACAGCAGAGAAAGTAACCAAACGTCATTCGTTACAATGCAAAATTTAGTATTTAGAATTTTTAAAACAATAATATAGAAGGAATTAAAAAATAAATTATGAAAAAAGAAGTATTATCACTAGAAACCATAGTAGGTCTTCAAGTAAAAGACGATGAACTTTATTCAAAGTATAGATCTGAAATGAAATATTTATTAGAAAAATATGAAGGTGGATTTCGGTATGATTTTAAAATCCAAGAAACTTTAAAATCGGAAACAGATAATTCTATAAACCGAGTCTTTTTAATATATTTCAAAAATAAAGAAAGGAAACTTAGTTTTTTTGCAGATCCTGAATACAAAAAAATAAGAGAAACGTATTTTGTTCCTTCCGTTGAAAGTACGACCCAAATTGCCGAATATGAAAGATTTTTAGATTCAAACTAATGAATCATGATTGCGAGTGCTCCGACTAACAATAATTAATTAAAATTTGTTCCAGAAAAAAATCTATCTTCTAAATGATTTTCCTACCGGCTTTGATTTTGGCAGCAAATTCCTTTGCCATTTCAATCCGGAGTTTTCCTTCCGCAAACCTACGTTTCTCTAACTCAGTTTCTAATTGCAAAGGAGGAACAACACAAGGTTTTTTATTTTCATCTAAAGCAACAAACGACAAATAGGCGGTAGTCGCACGAACCATCTCACCAGTATATGGATTCTCACGGTTCACTTGTACACCAACTTCCATGGAAGTGGTTCCGACATAATTTACCATAGCTTTTAAATTTACATGATCACCGATTTGAATTGGAGTAATAAAATTGATTCGATCGATACTAACTGTTACAGCCACACGACCAGAATGCCTCTGGGCTGACATAGCGGCAATTAAATCGATCCAACTCATGATAGCACCACCAAACGCTGTTCCGTAATGATTGGCATCATTGGGAAGTACAATATGCCGCGTTTCTACTGCTGATTCCTGGGGGGACTTTGCTGGTAATGAATTAGGACTCGTCACAATAAGGATATCTTCCTCTTGACCAATTGCCAAGAAAAGGCTTTTTTAAGTATACCGGAGGAGTTCTTGTCGTCTCATAATAACAATGGTAGCAGACAAAAATAAATATGTTTATTGGACCAAATTCCAAAAAGATACAAGTCCTTTACTGCGCCGATTTCTTTTAGCAGCCTCTGGTTTATTTGCCATAGCCTCTGGTTTGCACCTTCTTCCCCTACTTACAAGACAAGGTGAAGTAGATTATCTTTTCTTTGCCGTCGATCTTAGTTTCTCAGTAATTTTGTTTTTAGAATATTTATTAAAGAACAAAGTACCATTAATCATTCGTGTTTTTAGTTTGATCTGCACTACGGTGTTTATTTCAGTATTTTCTTATGTAAGAAGTGGACTTCTCGGAAGTGCAGAAATATCCTTAGCGTTTATCATTGTTTCTTTTTATGTATTTCTTCCTCCAATAGTAAGTTTAGTTTCTTCACTAACCATATCGCTATTACCCGCATTATTCGGTGGTCTCATTTATTTTTCATTCATACGTTTTCCTGATTCCCTTGGTATCAGAAACAATAATCCAAGAGAATGGATTTTTAATTCGATCAGTTTAATTTTGTTTTCTGTTTTAACTGGATTTTTGATCCAAAGACTTCGTTCCAAACTAATTAAAAATATAGTTTATCTCAAAGAATCGAGAAGCAAAATTTTAAAATCTCAAAAACATATCGACAAACTAGCATTTTACGATTCATTAACACATTTACCAAATAGACATTTATTCGACAAATTAATTCAAAATAGAATCAGCTCTGGTGTATCAGAATCCTTACTTCTTTTAATCAACTTAAAAGGATTAAAAGTAATCAACGCGTTACATGGAATCGAATTTGGTGACCAAATTTTAACCTTAACTGGATGTGTTTTAAAGTTATATACGGATGAAAAACAGGACATTTTAGTTGCCAGTTTGGGCGGTGATGAATTTATCATTTGGATTGAAAATTCTACAAAATTAAAAATTGAAACCGCGATTGTAAATTTTGATCTCAATAACAATGAGTTGCTGACTCCTGATCGTTTAGGGCATAGATTACAATACCGAGTTTCTGGACTCCAATTTCCAAATGACGCAACCAATTTAGATGAAATGATTCGAAAACTATCGATTACAATGAACGTAGCAAGAGAGGGACACTTAACAAAGTTAGTTTGGTTCCAAGCAGGGATGGAACTTAAAATAGAAAGAGAACAAAAATTAAAAAACTATTTAGAGAAAGCAGTCAATCACAGTAACTTCAAAATCGCTTACCAGGAAAAAGTGGATATCACTTCCAAAGAGACAGTTGGTCTGGAAGCACTTGCCAGGTGGAGTTTACCTGAATTTGGAGAGGTTTCTCCTGAGGAGTTTATACCCATCATCACCAATTCTGACTTAATTGTTCCATTTGGAAAATGTATTTTCGAAAAGGTAATTTCTCATATCCCAAGGTTATTGGATTTATATGGAAAACAAATTAAAATCTCGATTAACATCTCTCCAATTTTTTTTTTATATCCCAACTTCAATGAATACATCATTCATTATTTGATGGATCATAAAATTGATCCTAAAAATCTAATCTTTGAAATTACAGAAGATGTATTCTTAGATGAAATAGAAACGATTCAAAAAATTGTATTCGAACTTAGATCCAAAGGAATTTCCGTTTCTTTAGATGATTTTGGAAAAGGTTATTCATCCCTGCATTACATGCAAAAAATACAATTTGATGAATTAAAAATTGATAAATCTTTTTTAGATGACATCGCCTGTTCGGATCGAAATTTTCTACTTTTAGAATCTATTTGTCATTTAGCCGATTCTTTAGGACTCAAAACTATCGCAGAAGGGATCGAAAGCGAAGAACAACTACTCCGCCTAAAGCAAACTACTTGCCATGTGGTACAAGGTTACCTGTATTCAAAACCTCAAATTCTATTTGATTGAAGATAACAAAACTTCTATTTGGCTTTGTTTTCTGCTCTTTCTTTAGTTGCAGAGAAAAAACGAATCTAAAAATATATCCCCTATGGGACAAGGTCATAATCATTCTAATCACGACCACCACTCACACAATCATAACCATCTACATTCTACTTCTTCTTCTAAAAATTTGGCGTGGGCATTTGCACTTAACTTAAGTTTTTCTCTCTTAGAATTAGTTGGTGGAATTTATTCCAATAGTATTGCGATTATCTCCGATGCCTTCCATGACTTTGGCGATGCCCTATCTCTGGCTCTAGTTTGGTACTTGCAAAAAATCTCTACAAAACCAAAAGACAATTATTTTGATTATGGTTACAAGCGATTCTCCATTCTCGGAGCCCTGATAATCTCTGTCATTCTATCTGTTGGTTCCATTTTTATGATCATTGAGTCTATCAAAAGATTCATCACTCCAGAAGAGACAAAAGCAAATATTATGTTTGTATTAGCTATTATTGGAGTGGTAGTAAACGGTGCTGCCATGATTCGACTCAACCACGGCAAATCACTCACCGAAAAGGCGGTGTTTCTCCATTTTATGGAAGATATACTCGGATGGATAGCTGTCCTTATCGGAAGTGTTGTTATGATGTATTTTCAATTGCCTTGGTTTGATCCTTTGCTTTCGCTTGCGATCGCTTTATGGATTTTATGGAATGCCTATGGTAACATCAAACAAGTTATGACTGTAATGTTACAAGCAGTTCCTGAATCGGTCGATCGGAATCATCTTATCGAACATTGGGAAAAAATTAAAGGAATTCAATCAGTACATGATATCAAAATTTGGAGTTTGGACGGAAACCATCATGTTGCCTCCTTACACGTGTTAATTAACAAAAATGTAAAACTAAACGAATTCTCAAAGATCAAAGAAAAAATTCGAATGGTTGCATTAGAATTTGATATCATCCATACAACCATTGAATTAGAAACAGACGCCGAACAATGTGAATTACATACTAAATAAATATTCTATTAAATGGTATTTTCATTTTCTTTCTTATAAAGATCTGGCAAAAAACTTTCGAACTGACCCACTTCTTCGATGTTATGTTTGATCCAAAAAAAACCGTGATTTTTATCAAAAAACAAAAACTCAAAGATAGGTCGTAAAAACTTAAAACTAATTCCCTTCCAACCAACAATCAAACAATTTTCATAACGAGTTCCTTCTGGACATTCTTTAAAAGAATATTCCATTCTTGCTATGGGTAAAAACCCATTAAGTTTCGGATTATGTATGAAACCTTCCTCATCTAATTTTTCGATGGGACTGACTACATTCACTAAATAGTTTTTATTCCTTCCCAAGTATTCCACGATTCGAAGTTCCGCACCTGGCCCAACACTACCATCTGGTTTTCTTTTTTCATAACTGACATGTACATGGTCTTCGGGATGCCAAACATGGTAACGATTGTAAATCTTTCCTTCATATTCGATATCACCTTCTAAATGTTGGAACCACCAAACCAACATTTTGGGATACACACCCCTAATAGTATCATGTTTAATCCAGTATTTGACCCGTCCATCGGCCAGTATCTCTCTTCCCGATTCTGCTGAATCTACAGACTTCCGATTCCAGCGAATTTCTAATTTTGGTAATAAACCCAATTTAACTTTTTTCATACTAGCCTCCATGTATAGTAAATACTATACATCAACTATTTCAATGTAAAGTAAATACTATACAAAAAATCAATCGAAAAATTCTGCAGGCGATAAAAAATGAATCCAAACGGAGACTGGCTGAGCCCATGAAACTGACCCTAAAGTTATTACAGAACGAATTTGATTCGTATCAAAATCCGAGTTCAACAAAGGAAAAAGACATTGTAGAAGCGGCTGAAAATGTTTTTTCAGAATTAGGATTTGATGGAGCTACCACAGCGGAACTTGCAAAACAGGCAAACGTTACAGAAAGAACTCTCTTTAAATATTTTCCCTCAAAGAATGATTTATACAGACGAGTTTTATCAGGATTACTATTATCAACGATTGTTCCTGGTCACATGTCAGACCTCAAAGAAAGATTACAAACTCTCAAACCAAACTTTAAAGAATGGTATCTTTCCATTTTAAAAGCAAGGTATACTGCTGTCGCAAAAGAACCTAAAAAATTAAAACTTCTTCTCGGTGCCCTTCTTTTCTCAAAAGAATTTGCAGAGATCTTTGGGAATCTTTGGAAAATCAATTTATACGATACTTCAGTAGAAGCCATTGAGTATTTCCAGCAAACGGGTGAGATCAGAAAGAATTTAGATCCGAATCAAATTGTAAGGGCTTCTTTTAGTTTGGCCGCTAGTTTTTTAATTACTAAATTTGTATTAGCACCCAAATATCCAATTGATCCAGAAAAAGAAATGGAAACTATTTTTTCTATTTTCTATGAAGGAATTAAAAATGAAAAGTAAATGATTCATACCCGAATGGAACATTTACTTTTAGAATTTCTCATTGGATTTGTTTTCTTTATCTAATTGCTTTTCATTTTTCTTTTTTGGGAGTAATAAAATTAC